>JAKJEM010000149.1 GCA_022705425.1 Planctomycetota bacterium | reverse complement strand
TGGCGGACGCGGCCTTTTCGGTAACGGTGACGGCGGCGCTGTACGGGGCGGTACCGAACACGCCGTCGCGTCCGGCGTATTTTGCGATTGCGAACCTGATCGGCATCGGGACGTACGGGGTGGGAGCGATGATCGCCGTGCCGCTGCTGGGGGCGCTGAAGGGGGTTTCGTGGCAGGTAGGGTCGCTGCACGTGACGCACTTCCATTTCTTTTATGCCCTGATCGGGACTACAATGATCGGATGCACCTTCGGGGCGCTGCTGCTGGCGAAGAAGACGCTGCCCTGAGAAGGGCGGCTTGGCCGGTCGGGATGAGTCTGTCGGCACAGCCGTATGCGGGAGGATGGGACAGATGTCGCGGCGCGGATTGGCGTGTGACACATTGGAACGGCATGGAGATTTCGGGATGATGCGATTGACCACGGCGGTGGCGGCGATGGCGGTGGCGGCGGGGATGGCCTGGGGACAGGCGAAGACGGAGACCTATGAAGTCGGAGGGCCGTTGCAGGGGGTGCCGCTGAAGCTCTTCCCGACGCAGCACGGCGAGAAGCCGGGCTACCCCGGCTGCGTTCCGGCGCTGCAGAAGCCGGAGGGGGAGGGGACGCGGCAGTTCACGCCCTTCACGCCGGAGGGGCTTCCGCCGGAGCGGCAACTTTTCGACGGGTCGGTGGAGCATTTCCGGGCGTACTGGTTCAAGTATCTGCCGGTGAAGAACTTCTTCGATCGGCAGACGCTGGTGAAGAACTGGCTTGCGAAGGACCTGCCGGGGACGCGCGGGGCAGTGGAGGACTACGCGGAGCCGGTGTACTGGGTGCCGCGGCACCGTGAGCCGCGCGCGACGGGGCTGTTCAATGCGCCGGTGAAGGTGGTGCGGGCAGGGGCGAAGGGGCCGGCCTTTGCGCTGGAGATGGGGACGCTGCCGCCGAGCGTGTACGTGGTGCGCGTGGTCGGCGCGGTGGAGACGAAGGACCTGGTGCGGCATCGGCGTCCGCTGATCGTGCGGATGACGGTGAATGACGGGGTGAACGGGGAGGAGAATGTCTATCGCTTCCGCTGCAAGTACGTGGATGAGTTCTACGTCCTGGCGGAACTCTACTTCACGGCGCCGGCGGAGCGGGCTTACCGGGCGACGGTGGCTGTGGAGGAGGGGAGCCTGGTTTCGGCGCTGGTGCATAACCTGGAGCTGCACGACACGCTGGCGGGGCACGAGCGGCGGGCGATCAAGACGCGCCGGACGCTGACGGCGGCGGCGGGCGCGACGCCGACGCCCCCGGCCACGGACGAGGCGCGCCTGGCGCGCGATGCGGAGTTGTGGGACGCCTACCCGCCGATCAACGCCCAGGTCGGACGCATCTACGGCATGGGGGGCGACGACAGCAAGGGCAACTGGCCGAACTTCGGGGCGAACGGGTTGACGGAGGAGCAGATCAAGGCGGAGTGGGGGACGTGGACGCCGCCGCGCCGGGGGATCTCGGACGTGATGCTCGTCAACGACAAGTTGAAGCTGGAGTACAAGGTGTCCGATCTGCGGGCGGGGCGTCCGCTGCCGGACCCCTATCCGGTGAAGGATCGCGGGCAGGGCGTCTATACGCCGGAGAAGGCGGCGAAGGAGAATCCGCAGAACCTGTACATCGTGCCGGATGGCGTGCGCGACCGGAAGCGGGCGTACCTGGGGGCGATTACGACGCTGGCGAAGCAGTACGCCGAGCGCGGGAACGCCGCCGCCGGGCGCGAGGCGGCGCTGATGCTCTGCCGGGTGGCGTGGACCTTCCCGGCGGAGGATGATGCCTCGAACGCAATGAGCAGCGTTATCGTTCAACCGGGCCCGTACGGGCGCGACCTCGGCTGCCGCCGGCGCGATCCGCGGCAGTCGGACCGGGGGATGCTGGAGCCTTACGACGCGCTCTTTCCCCTCCTTCGGAGTGACGAGGGGCTGGCGACGTCGGTGGGGCGGTTCATCCCCTGGGTGAAGACGCCGCAGGACGTGGTGAAGCTGATTGACACGCACCTGGTGCAGACGGCGGCGAAGCGCAGCCTGCGCTACCACGAGTATTCCTCGAACGAGCCGGCGGTGATTGTGGAGCCGGCGATCGTGCTGGGGGACCGGTCGGTGACGGACCCGTGGATGGAGTGGCTTTTCAGCGCGACGTTCATCTATCCGCTGCCGCCTTCGGGCTTGCAGGACCTGCTGGTGACGGGGAACGACCGCGACGGGATCGGGTACATCGCCTCCTATTCCTACGCGATGGGGGAGCAGGCGGCGCCGAAGGCGATGGTGCTGGAGAAGTATCTGGCGGCGGGGGGGAACCCGAAGTTCGACCTGCGCGATCCGAAGCAGTATCCCAAGCCGATCGCGGCGTGCCACTGGTTCCTGGACACGCGGATGGCGGGGCTCCATTTCCCGCGCATCGGCGACGTGGCGGGTCCGGACAAGGCCTACGGGGCGTGGTGGGACCGGGCGGAGGCGCAGTGCCGCCTGGGGTGGCGCTGGACGAAGGACCCGCGCTTTGCGTACGTGATCAAACACTTCGGGGCGAAGGGCAAGGATGAAACGGCGGAGGAATGGGCGGAGATCGAGAAGGCGGCGGACACCGTCAAGCGCGCGCCGTGGCTGGACCAGCGCTCGCGCGTGGTCAGTCAGTGGTTCGGGTTGCTGGAGACGGGGATTCCGGAGGATGACTTCCGCTTCCGGCGGGCGGCGATGGTGCGCATCGGGCAGGGCTGGGGACATCAGCACTCGGACAGCCTGGACTTGCAGCTTTACGCGCACGGCTACCCGATGACGGTGGACGGCGGGCAGCGGACGGGCTACAGCGCGCCGCCGGACGGGACGACGCGCGTCCACAACCTGGTGGAGGTGGACGGGCGGGGCTGGATCGGGCATTCGTGGGTGAACGCCCTTTCGGATACGGAGGGGGCGCGGTATCTGCGGGCGGACGCCGCCGGTGAACCACCCGAATGTGAAGTTCCACCGCCGCCAGGTGGCGCTGGTGGACGTGGACGAGGGGCAGGGGGGCGGCAAGCCCTTCACGCCGGCGATGCTGCGTCCGCAGGCGCGGCTGGACGCGAACGTCATCACGCCGAACGCGTACGTCTTCGACGTGGTGCGGGTGTCGGGCGGGCGGACGCACACCTACTGCTTCCACGCCACGGTGGAGGATGAGTTGGTAACGAACGTGCAGGACAAGGCGGGGTCGGACCAGCTTCCGCCGGAGGATGCGGCGTACTTGACGCCCTTCAAGCTGCCGGAGTGCAACAGCGCGGGGACGGCGCCGGAGGTCGTGGAGGCGACGTGGCGCATGTGCCGCGGGGTGACGGTGGAGGGGGGGCGGGGGTTCGGGTCGGAGCAGATGATGGCGCAGGGCATCTGGAACCCGAACTCGATGCGGAAGTACACGCGGCTGCACCTCTTCGAGCACGCGGGGAACCGGGTGCTGACGGGCGCGCTGCTGTGCCGGCAGTGGGGCTATCGTTTCACGAACCTCTTTGTGCAGCAGCGGTCGGCGGAGGAAACGGACGCCGTCTTCCCGGCGGTGGTGGAGCCGTACGTGGGGGAGCCGTTCATCGCCGCGCGCCGCGCGCTGACGGTGAAGAACAACGACCGGGACGCGCTGCGGGCGGTGGCGCTGGAGGTGAAGACGAAGAACGGGCACACGGACTGGCTCTTTGCCGACGGGCGTCCGGAGCGGGTGCGCGAGGCCGAAGGCTTCAAGGCGGCGGCGGAGTTCGCCTGCGTCTCGACGGATGAGATCGGCCTGCGGCTGGCGAGCGTGACGGGTGGGACGCTGCTGGAAACGGCGGCGGTGTCGCTGAAGCCGGCGGCGCGCGAGCGGACGGGGCGGGTGAAGAGCGCCGATTACCTCAACCGCGGCCTGGAGCTCGATTCGGCCTGGCCGGCGGCGCCGCTGCTGGGCGGGCGGGTC
>JAKJEM010000148.1 GCA_022705425.1 Planctomycetota bacterium | reverse complement strand
GATCGGTCTTTACGTCTGCGGTCAACGGCGCTGACGCTTCTGCTTGCGATTGTGGATGCGGCGTCTGTCCCGCTGCGCGAGCATCCCGAAGTCCGTTTGGAACGAATCATATCCGACATGCGCGCACATCCTGAATGCGCGTATCCGCTTGACGTTCTTGCCGAAAAGACCGCCCTCTCGACCAGCAACCTGCTTGTCCGTTTCAAACGCCTCACAGGTTCGCCGCCCCATGCCTTCCTGGTCGCTCAGCGCGTTGCGCGCGCCAAAGAGATGCTGGCCGACGCGAAACCCATTACCTTTATTGCGGATCATCTTGGCTTTTCCTCCTCTCAGCATTTCTCCAACCAGTTCAAGGCCGTCACCGGATGCACCCCTTCAGAATGGGGGAAGCACGCCTGACATGCGCATCGTACAAAAAAACATTATAATGAATTTTGACACATATCCTTGCGCGGCTGGGTTACACTCTGATTGTGTTTCATGAATTGTTAACCGAGGGGAGGCCTGGGATGAAACGCGGGGATGGACGGGGAAGGGGGAGGAGTAGGAATCATGGGAAAGTGTGCAGGTCTCTTGGCATCCGTAACGGCGGTTGCCGGGGTGGCGGTCGTGTGTGGCTGCGCCGTCTGCGAGAAGACGGTTCGGCCCGGGACAGTTCCGGCCGATCCGCTCGTATTCACGGGCGACGTGCGGGAAGGGGCGCTCATCGCAGCGCCCGAAGGCGATGAACAGACCTTCGAATGCTGGTTCATGGCACTTGGCGCGGGCCAGGGCGACAAGCCTTACGACCGCATCGTGCAGACGCCGGACTGGTATCTTCACACGATCGCGAGCGCGGACGAGGTCAGCTCGCTGACATTTGGTTACACAGGCGCCGATGGGAAGGTGCAGGGCTTCGGCAATCTCGGCGCCGTGGAGGGCATCTATTTCGGCAAGTGGCAGCATATCGCCGTCACGTATGCGTCCGAGGGGTTCCGCGTTTATCTGAACGGTGCCCAAATTTCCGGCGGTCAGGCGCTCGCGCGCGCGCTGCCCATGTCTCTCAAAGGCGGCCTCGCGTGTCTCGGCAACAGTTCCTTTGGCGCACCGCGCGCATTCAAGGGCAAGATCGCGGGTGCGCGGTTCCTCGGGCGCGCGCTGTCTGCGGCGGAGGTTACGGCGTGCGCGACGATCAATCCGGACGGCAAGCCCCTTGACGTGCCGCCCAGCACGGCGGCGACTCAAGCCGACCGGATCCCGGTCGTCGACATCTCGGACGATGCGCCGCGCCAGGTGGTCGTGGCCGAAGGGGCGAAGGACCGTTACGAGGGCCATCCGACGACGCTGCTTGCGGATGACGGGCGGACGCTGTTCTGCGTGTGGACGACAGGGCACGGCGGCCCCTGCGGACAGATGGCGCGCTCGGACGACGGCGGCCTGACGTGGACGCGGCTCGACGCGACGCTGCCCGAGGTCTACGGGCGCACCCACCGCAACTGCCCCGTGCTGCAGAAGATGAAGGGGCCGGACGGCAAGACGCGGTATTTCGTCTACAGCGCCAAGGCCAAAGAGGGACGCGGCCTTGGCATCCTGATGAGCGAGGATCTCGGAAAGACGTGGCGGGAGATGCCGTTCCAGGCGCATCTTTCCGCGGGCATGCCGCCGACGGGCTTCATGGCTCTCAAGGACGGTTCCTGCGCCTTGTTCGGGCAGGTCTTCAAGTCGAGCGCCAAGGCCAAGGACCGGCCTTCCGACGATCAGGCGGTGTGGATGTCCGTGTCGAAGGACGGCGGCATCATCTGGGGCGAGCCACGTATCGTCGCGGAGGCTGACAAGCGCAATCTCTGCGAACCGTGTTGCCTGCGCTCGCCGGACGGCAGCTCGCTTGTTTTGATCATGCGCGAGAACCGCCACCGCGGGCGCAGCATGATGTGCTTCTCGCGGGACGAAGGCCAGACGTGGACGACGCCGGCCGACACGCCGTGGGCGCTGACCGGAGACCGCCACGAGGGCGTGCTGCTGCCGGACGGGCGCTACGTGATCGCGTTCCGCGACCGGGCGATCGGCTCGGACACGTACGGCCAGTTCATGGCCTGGGTCGGCACGTGGGACGATATCGTGAACGTCCGTCCCGGCCAATGCCGCATCCACCTGCTGCGTCACCATGGCCTCGGCAATGTCTTCCCGGGCGCCGACTGCGACACCGGTTATCCGGGGGTGGAACTGCTGAAAGACGGCACGCTGGTCTGCACCACCTACACGCGCCATTTCGCCGACGACCGCCAGAGTTCCGTGGCGCTCACGCGCTTCAAGATCGAAGAGATTGACAGCCTTTACAAGAAACTCAAATGAAGAAGAGAATGATGCTGGCGGCCGTCTGTTCGGCTGTGTTTCCCGTGTTGGCGCAAAGGCCGGCTGCCATGAGTGTGCTGCCTGACGGCGCGGTCCAGGCTCAGGCGTGGCTGCGGCATCAGCTCGAGCTGCAACGGGACGGCCTGACAGGGCACGCGGAGGCGCTCTACGATGACATCGGCAACAGCGACTGGCTGACCGGTACGGGGCGGGGCGGCCAGTATGCCTGGGAGCGCGGCCCCTATTACGCGAAGGGGCTCGTGGCGCTGGCGCTGGCGCTTGACGACGCCGCGCTGAAGGCGAAGGCGAAGCGCTGGGTGGACGCCATTCTCGCGAGCCGGCGGCCGAACGGCGATTTCGGCCCGCGCGCGCGCAACTGGTGGGCGAACATGATCGCGCTCTGGCTCGTGCGCGACTGGTGTGCGGCGACAGACGATCCGCGCGTGCCGCCGTTCCTGGAGCGATACTTCGCGTTTCAGGCGGAGGAACTGCAACGTCATGCGCTGGCGGACGAGTCCAAGTGGGCCACAGCTCGCGGGGCGGACGAGCTGGACGTGGTTCTCTGGCTGCACGCGCGCACAGGTAAGAAGGACCTTGAGGCCTTCGCCCGTCTGCTGTCAGGCCAGATCGCCGACTGGAGCACCTACTATCATCGCGGCGGCGACCCCTCGAAGGCGGGCTGCCGCAGTCACATCGTCAATTTCATGCAGGGCGTCAAGGCGCCGCCGCTGCAATGGCGTGTCGACGGCGATCCCCGGCACCGCGACGCCTGTGCGGCGGCGTTCGCGCCGGAGGGCTGGATTATGAAATCCTTCGGCCGGCCCGACCGCATGGTGAACGGCAGCGAGCCGCTTTCAAGCCGCAGCGCGTCGGAGGGCACGGAACTCTGCGCGATCGCCGAGCGCATCCTCAGCAACCAGGTCGCACTGGGTGTTTGGGGCGATGCCGCCATCGGCGACGATCTGGAAACGGTGGCGTACAACACGCTCCCCGCAACACTTGCCCCGGACGGGCGCGGCATGCGCTACTACAATCTCCTCAACCTGCCGTACTGCGTGGACGGGCCCTACGGGTTTGTGAACAACGGCGACAAGGTCGGAGCGCTCTGTCCGGGGCCGCATGCGGGCTTTGGCTGCTGCCGCTCCAACTTCCATTTCGCCTGGCCGAAATTCGTCCAGTCCCTCTGGATGAAGACGGCGGACAACGGTCTCGCGGCGGCAGCGTACGGGCCCTGCACGGTGACGGCGACTGCCGGCGGTGCGCGGGTGACGGTCGAGGAGACGGGGACTTATCCGTTCGGGCCGGATGTGAAGCTGGTCTTCCGCGCAGGGACGGCGAAGTTTCCGCTCAAGCTGCGCATTCCCGGGTGGTGCCGTGCGCCGCAGGTGACGGTGAACGGCGAGGCGGTGTCGGGCGTCAAGCCGGGGTCGTTCTGCACAGTCGACCGCGCCTGGAAACCGGGCGACGTGGTATCGTTGCGGTTCCCGATGGAGGCGTGCGTCTCGGCCGGCTGGGACCGGAACGCGGTGGCGGTGACGCGGGGCCCCTTGCTCTTTGCGCTCAAGCTCGCCTATGAGGACAGGAAGGTCGAGTCCTACG
>JAKJEM010000147.1 GCA_022705425.1 Planctomycetota bacterium | reverse complement strand
ATCACCTTCGACGACATCGTCATCCTCGGTCTCGACGGCGCCATCCGCCACGCCGCCCCCAGCCGCAGACCCACCGGCGAGTCCTACATCCACCTGCGCATCCTCCGCAAACGCCCCGATATCGCCTCCGTCATCCACGCCCATCCCCCCTGGCTCACCGCCTTTGCCCTGGCCAATCCCCGCCTCCTCCGCAAGGCCTGGCTCCCCGAGCCCGTCATCGAAGTCGGCCCCGTCGCTCTCACCGAGTACGCCGAACCCCTTACCGAGGAACTCGCCAGCCGCTTCGACCCCTTCATCGAACGCTACAACGCCTTCCTCATGCGCAACCACGGCGTCGTTCTCCTCAGCGCCGAAGGGCTCGGCCGATGCTTCGAACTTCTTGAAATGATGGAGGTTACGGCGCAGACCGTGGCCGTGGCGCATCTTCTCGGCCGCCCCAGAGCCTTGCCGGCCAAGGCCCTCAAGGGCCTCGCCCAAGTTATGCGCACGCGCGAGATTCGCCTTCCCGGACTGCCGGGCAAGGTCAAGGACCTGCGGGAGCTGTACCCCTCCTGACCCTTCCCCCGGAGGCCCGGCAACCCTCGAGGAGCCCCCCATGCCCGAACCGCACGCCTACATCGCCGTGGACCTCGGCGCCGAAAGCGGACGCGTCATGCTCGGACGCCTCGCCGATGGCCGCCTCACCCTCTCCGAGGCCCACCGCTTCTCCAACGAACCGGTCACCCGTGACGGCGCGTTGCGCTGGAACTTCCCCCTCCTCATGGCCGAGGTGCGCTGCGGCATCGGCCTCGCCCTCCGCGCCGCCGGCGGCTCTGTCCGCAGCATCGGCGTCAACAGTTGGGGGGTGGACTTCGGCCTCCTCGACGCCGACGGAGGCCTGATCGAGTGGCCCTGCCACTACCGCGACAGCCGCACCGACGGCATGATGGACGAAGCCTTCCGCCACATGTCCAAGCGCGAGATCTTCGAGCGAACCGGCTTGCAGTTCATGCAGCTCAACACTCTCTTCCAACTCCTGGCCATGCGCCGCGCCCGCGTCCCCGCCCTCTCTCGCGCGCGAAAGCTGCTCTTCATGGCCAATCTCGTGGCCTATGAACTCGGCGCGCGCCCTGTGGCCGAATACACCCTCGCCAGCACCTCCCAGATGATGGACATGCGCACCGGAGGCTGGTCGCTCGAACTCCTCGAACGCCTGGACCTGCCCGCCGCCATTCTCCCGGAGGTCGTCCCCCCCTGCGCCGTCATCGGCGCGCTGAAGCCCGAGCTCGCCCGCGACCTCGGCTGCTCCCCCATCCCCATCGTCGCCGCCCCCTCCCACGACACCGCCGGCGCCGTCGCCGCCGTCCCTGCCGAAGGCTCCCGCTGGGCCTACCTCTCGAGCGGCACCTGGTCGTTGATGGGGCTCGAACTCCCCCGCCCCGTCATCAACGACGCCTCCTTCAGCCACAACGTCACCAACGAAGGCGGCGTCGAGGGCTCCATCCGACTCCTCAAGAACATCATGGGGCTCTGGCTTGTCCAGGAGTGCCGCCGCCAGTGGCAGCGTGAAGGCGAGAACCTCTCCTACGCGCGCCTGACCGAGCTTGCCGCCGCCGCGCCGCCCTTCTCCGCCCGCATTTCCCTCGACCATGCCCCCTTCCTCGCCCCCGGCGACATGCCCGCTCGAATCAACGACTACCTCCGCGCCACCGGTCAGCCGCCATTGACGGAGAAGGGCCGCATCATCCGCACCATCCTGGAGGGTCTCGCCTTCACCTACCGGAGCACCCTCGACGCCCTCCGGCAGATTTCCGGACGCGAGGCCGCCGTCCTGCACATCGTCGGCGGCGGCACGCAGAACGAACTCCTCAGCCAGTTCGCCGCCGACGCCACAGGCATCCCCGTCCTGGCCGGACCCGTCGAGGCCACCTCCGCCGGGAACGTCCTCATCCAGGCCAGGGCCGCCGGCGACGTGGCCTCTCTCGCCGAACTCCGCGCCGTCGTCCGCGCCTCCTTCCCTCTCCGCCGCTTCACCCCGCAGAGCGCGGAAGCATGGGCCATCCGCGCCAACGAGGACACCTCGCGGCCCGCAAGGTGATGCCGAATGGGAACGGAGCCGCCCCGCCCGGTCCTGATCCTTCCTCACCGGGGCGCAGAGGCGACGCCTTCGATCAGTACGGCGACACGGCGCCCTTCTGCCCCGACGACGGCGTCAGTCCCGCCAGGGCGTTCCGGAGTTCCTCGCACTTCTGCGCGGCGCCCCGCAGCAGCAGCACGTCGCCGCAACCCACGATCAGCCGGTACCCCTGCTCCACCGCCATCGTCAGCGCGGCCGGCGTCGCCGCCACACTCCCGGAGACCTTCCCCGCGTTGCGCGCCGCCCGGCTTACCTTCGCCATCGCCTGCGCCAGCTCCGGCGATTCATTCACCGCCGTGTTGATCGGAATCCCCATCCGCATCTTCATGTCGTCCGGCCCGAAGAACAGCGCCCCCACCCCCTTCACCGACGCAATCGCCTCCGCCTGCTCCACCGCCTCCAGCGTCTCGATCTGGCAGACCAGGAAGACCTCGTCATTCGCCGTCCGGTAGTAGTCGCGCCCGTAAAGGTCAATCACCCGACGCCCACCGTACGAGCGCGTCCCCAACGGCGGGAAGTTCGCCGCGCGCACCAGCGCCTTCGCCTCCTCCGCCGTATTCACCATCGGGATCATCAACGCGTGAGCCGCCATGTCCAGCACCGGCCCGATCGGGTCCGGGCAGTGCCCCGGCAACCGCACCAGACTCGACACGCCGTGCAGGTGCGCCAGCTGCACCGCGTGCAGGATCGTCGGATAGCTCAACTGCCCATGCTGGCTGTCAATCCACACCCAGTCCCACCCCTTGGCCATGCACTCGATCGCGCACGGGTTCGCATACATCAGCCCGAAACCGAGCGCCACTTCGTCCTTCTTCAACTTCTCCAGCATGGGGTTCGCCACGAGCACGCCTCCTTGGAAGAAAGGCCCTTCGGGATCACTTCGTCCGGTCGCCCTCCGCCGGCGCCTCCGTCGCGCCGCGCGCCTTCTCCGGCTTCCGAATCACCACGGCCACCAGGTTCCGCTGCGCCAGGCTGCGCAGGAAGACCGTCAACGACGATGATGCCTCCTTGCGCCCGAGCTTGTACTTCTCCGCCAGCCGCGCGATCATCTCGCGCACCGTCGTCCGTCCGTCGCACATCGTCCACACGAAACTCCCCACCTCGTCCAGCTCGATCTTCGCCTCCGGAGGTTCGTCCGGCCCCCCCAGCCAGCGCGACAACCGCTCCACCATCGGCGAAGCTCGGAAGGGCGCATAGAGCGTCACCGTGCCGTCCTCCTTATGCGCCGCTCGCAACCGCTGATTTGCGTGCACCACCGCCCCCAGCGAATCCTCGCGGGTCAGCGTTTCCTCCGGCGCCTTCTTCCAGAATCGCCAGTTCACGGACGCCGCTCCTCCGGCTTCGCGCCCTCGTGACACACAAAGGAGCCCGCAAAGCGCTCCCATTCCGCCAGGTCCTTCACCCGCCCGAGCCACTGCGCTGAGAAAACGGCGTTGCTTTCCGGGCAATGCCACGCCAGCCCGCGCGCCGCCCGGCGTCCGCGCACCAGCCGCCGCACAATCGAACGCTCCGGCCCCTCCGCTGAAACCGCCGCGTGCTCGCCCCGGCGCGTCTCGCTCCGCGTCACCCGACACGTGGGCCACTTGCCCGCATCGTCCGCCGCGTGCCATTGCGCCAACGTCCGGCGCTTCAGCAGCGTCTCGGCCAGGCTCATCCGCACCGCGCGCATCCGCGCCGCCGACGCCTCCAGCGTCAGGTCCACCCGGCCCGCCTGAACCGTGTAGTTCACCAGCTCGAAGCGCTCCGGCGTCGCCATCCGCAGCCCGAAGAGCGCCCACGGCATCCAGCCCCCCTCCGCGTGGTCACGCAGGCTCGCCAGCATTCGCGCCGCCTCCGCGCGCCCCCCC
>JAKJEM010000146.1 GCA_022705425.1 Planctomycetota bacterium | reverse complement strand
TTCCGCTCATACGGGCGGATGTCCGCGATGTTCATCATGGTGATTTGCATGTCTCTCCTTTGCGGAAAAAACTGGTTTCTGGAAAAAGCGGACGTGCGCGGAAACTCTGCCCTATAAGGGGACTCCTTCCGGCCGCCCGCCCTGGGAGGATTTATAGGGAGAACCCGCCCCCGGGGGGCCTCCCGCCCCCCATCGCCCCCCTCCCGCCCGGATTCGGGCGGAAAGGGGCTTCTTTCGCGGTGTTTTGCGCGTTTCCGCGCCCTGCGGGCGGGATGACCCGCCGCGAATCGGGCGCGACGTGGCGCGATTGTGCGCGTCAGCACCAGACCGGCGTCGGCTGCCACGGCTGACGCCACGGCCAGTCGGGCCATTGCGGCCACTGGGGCTGCGGCTGGCACGGGCACCGGCGGCATGGCGGGCAGTTGCACGGGCAGACACATCTGCGCCGGCATGGCCGGCATTGCGTGTCGATTAGGACGCACCGCGCATCGGCGCGGTCTGTCACGACGGTTGCGGTGATTGCGTTGGCTCTGCTCATCAGTCCTTATCCTCCTTGCCTCGCGGCTGGAACTCGCCGCAGCGCAATCCTTCCTCCACCTGCGGGAACACCGCCCATGACGTCCTCGCCTTCGGCTCGTCCATATCGGGGATGGTCAGCGGTGACGGCGCGTGTGCGTGGCATTCGCCGATTCCCCAGTCCTTGAGGTACTCGGGGTCGTGCTCGACTTGTTTCTCCTGATGGAAGTGCCGGCAGTCGCGGCAGCATCTGGTCTTGCAGTTTCTGTTCATTGTCGATTTCTCCTTGGTTTGCTTTCTTCCCTTTTTTCCCATGGGGTCGCGCATATCAAAGAATTCGCGCGTCGGCGCAGTACATGCGTGGGGTATTGGGAAGAAAGGGAAGAAAGGGGGGTGTACGCATGTATTCCTGCTTGAAACAGGCCAAAACTTTCTTCCCTTCTTTCTTCCCAGACTTCCCAAATCTTCCCCGCGTTTTTCGCGCCATCCCGGACTTCCCCCGATAATTCCCATGGGAAGAAAGGGCTTAATTCCCCGCGAGGCGGTAGGTCTTCCGGGTCCTCCCGCCCGTCGGATGCCACTCCGCCACGACGCTTCCCGACTCGACGAGCGTGTCCATTATCTGCTGGAACGTCTCCTTCGATTCGTGCATCCGCTTCAGGAGCGCGCCGTGGTCGTATTCACCGCCCGCCTCCGTCAGGTAGCGGACGGCCTTCTGGCACTTCTCGTCGAAGGGGTTTTCATACGAGTACCGCTGCGCCATGAAGAGCGCCTGCTCGGTCAGGAAGCGCACGAACTCCTCCGCCCACGCCACTCCCTCCTCGGTTATGACCGGGTCCTTCACGTTGGAGCTTATGGCGTAGAGCATGGCGAGCTTGATGACCTTCTCGGTCGCGCGCGCCCAGAACGCCATCGGCACGAGGTCCCTGCGCTCCGCGCACTCGTTGTAGAGGGCATCGTGACGTTCGTCGATTTCGTCAAGCATCCTGTTCGCGCCGTCGGTCGCGGTCAACAGCCTCATGCTTGGCCTGGTCACGCCGCAGAGGTTGCCCGTGTCATTGCCGCGGTAGTCGCGGATTGTCCTGACGGCCTCCTTGAGGCTTTCGGGTATCGTGATGAACGCGGAGCGCTGGCGCGGCCCGCGCCTCCCCGCGTCGAGTATGAGGCATCGCGCCACCATGCCGTTTGCCAGCATCCGCCTGTCGAGCGCCTCGAAGAAAAACTGCGGGACCGCCGTTCCGAACACCGTCAGATACGGGTTCAGCACCAGCGGGGCCGCGTCCTCCTCCCTGCCGTTCGCCTGCATGTCCTTCTTCATCCTCAGCAGCTCCGGCCTCGCCATGGAGAGGTTGCGCAGCTTGATGCTGCCGTTGGACGAGCCGTAGATGTTCAGGAGCCGTCCCATCAGGGTCTCCGCGTTTTCCTCCTTCGCCATCTTGAGGATTTTGAAGAGCGTGTCTATCTCGTCGCGCTGGAAGAGGATGGACGGCCTGAGGAACAGCGCGTCCTCAAGGCCGGACCCGGACTTGAAGTCCTCCGCCAGGCCTCCCGCGAGGCCCGTCTCCACCGCCAGCGTCATGGCGACCTTCCGGGGATGGTCCTTTCCGACGCCCGAGTTGGCCAGGGCGATGAGGTAGATGTTCGGCAGCGTGTTTCGGTCGCTGACGATTTTCCGCCCCGCCGCGTATGACAGGAACGCCAGCGCGGAGCAGAAAGAGATAACGCGGTTCGGTCGCGGCGCGCTTGCCATCGCGCAGTCCACGTACTCGTCGATGAATCCGGGCACGCGCAGCAGCCTTTCAGGCAGTTCGCCGGGGTCTTTGGTCTCCGGCTCCCTGGCCTGCGGCGGCGGAGCGGGCGGTGTCTTCGACAGAAGCCCGTTCCAGTCTATGCCGGACGTGTCCTGCGCAATAGCGCTTCCGAATCCCTCCCTCGAGAGGGCGGAGGCGGCCTCCGCGCAGTCGCCGTTGTGCTCCAGCAGCGCGTATGCCATGAAGGGCGAGTAGGATTTATCCGGCTCGAAGGGAGATGCGTTGGACGAGAACACGTAGAACGAGCCGTCCTTCAGCGTCGCCGATGTGCCGTCGCCTTTCTTGCCTGGCCTCTGCCAGTGCTCGTTGCCGTCCTGCGTCGTGCGGAGCGGCTTCCAGCCGTGCCTCTGGAGCAATGCCCGGAAGTCGCCCCTCGCGTTGAAATCATCGCCGGGGCGTGTCGCCGGGGCGGCGGAGGCGATGGGGTGTCCGACGGGCTGTTGCGTTTCGGTCTGCGTCTGCGGCTCTTCCTCCTCGGCAATCTCGTTGAGCTTCCACGCGGCGTCGAGAAGCGTCTCGCGCTCCTTCTCCGCCAATTCGGGGAGATGCCCGTAGTCGTTCTGGCATAGGACGTAGCCCTGGCTCGGGGCGCAGAGGATGAGGCCTCCTTCGCCTCGGGTCTCGATGAGGGTCGTCCGCTTGCCGTCCCGCATCCCGACCGCCAGCTTGAGGTTGCCGCTGACGGGCTCCTCGCATCGGTACGAGACGTGGAATCCGCCCGACGGCGTCCGCTCTATGACGAGACGGTCGTAGAGCTCCTGCGGGAGCGCCTCCGCCCATTTCGGGAACAGCTCCCCGTGGTTGTCGAAGTCTATGCACTCGAGGTTGCCGGACACCTTGCCGCACACGACGCACACGGCGTCGTCGCTTGCCCGGAACCACGAGTCCACCTCGGCCTCCGTCGGGCGGCGCCCCTGGAACTCCTTCCAGGAGGCCACCGACGGGCATTTGCGCGTTCGGTCTGCGGGGAGCACGGACAGGCCGGACGCGAGGTACTGCCGCGGCTCCTTCATGGTTTCAGCAGCCCCCGCAGAAGTCGCACTTCATCGCGCCGAGTTCGTCGAACACGCCCTTCAGCCAGCCAAGCAGCGCATGGTGGGCGGCGGTGGGGCGGATGCCTCCGAGGACGGCGGCGCATTCCTTGGGCGTGACCAGGCGCAGGCGCTGGACGCCGCCGTTGGTGTCCGCCAGGCGGTAGCGAGAAGACACGACGCCAGCCCGCTCCAGGCGGCGGCTGGGGTTCCTGTCGTTGATGAGGGTCCCGATGTCCCTTGCCGAGATGAGGACGGAGCCGTCCTCGACGAACATGCGCAGCGTCTTCGCGCCGTAGTTTCTGGTGATTTCAATCATTTCATGCCTCCTGTATTCGTTATTGTTGGCGAAGCGCGGTGAGAGCGGCCAGAGCCTCCTCCTTGATTTCCGCGAGTTTGGCTGCATACTTGTCGCAATTGAGGATGAAGTTCCGCCAGCAGTCCTCGGCGCAGACGCCGTTGCCCATCGGGCTGCAGATGAGGTCGTAATTCGAGAGGTGCATCTGGCGCTTGCCGTCGCGCTCCACCTTGGTGTCGAGATGCCAGCGTCCGTCCGGGCTGACCTGCTCGGTCCTGCTCTCGCTGGACTCGGTCTTCCATTCGATGGCGATGTGTTCCATGTCGTTCTCCTATTTGCGTTGGAGGTTGGGGACTATCCACTTGA
>JAKJEM010000145.1 GCA_022705425.1 Planctomycetota bacterium | reverse complement strand
CGACGTTGAACTTGGCGAAGAGCAGGTCGGCGGCGTCGTCGGGCAGGGTGAGGACGCGGCCGTTCCATCGGGTGGGACGGGAGAGGGTCATGGGCACGCCGTCCACGATCAGGCTGCGGACGTCGGCGAAGACCATGATTTCATGTCCGTTGCCGTAGATCTTGCAGGCGCGGGTGACGCCTTCGGAGAGGTCCTTGTAGTCCATGGCCATCGTGCGGGCCAGTTCAGGGGCGGTGACGTAGCCGTCCTGAGCGCGGACGGGGGAGGCGTGAAGGATGAGGGCGAGGAGTATCGCGAGAAGGAGAAGGGGCGCACGAAGGACCGGGGCGATGGGCATGGGCGGCTCTCGCTCGTGTGGAGGAACCTGACTGTCCCCATTTCAGCGTGTCCGGGGGGCTTTGTCAAGCATGAAGCGAGCTTTGCGACGCGCGGAGGCCGGGCGGATCAGAGGTTGACGCGTTCCTTGATGACGCGGTGGAGGGTGGCGACGATGCGCTCCTGATCCTGCGCGGCGAGGGCGTGGAACTGGAGGGCGGTTTCGAAGCGCGCGTCGAGTGTGGGGCGGCAACGGATGACCACGGCGCGCGAGCCGAGGTAGTTGGCCGCGTCGCCGAGGGCGAGGATGACGTTGATTCGGGCCTCGACGCGGAGGGGCTGGGGGCAGATGGTGCGGAATCCATTGGCGCTGAGGTCGCGCGTCATGACGTCCATGCGGTCCACATAGGCATTGGGGGCGGGGTCAATGAGGCGGACGGGGAGGTTGACATGGACGCGGAGGGCCTTTCGGCGCTGGATGCGCTCGATCTGGCCTTCGGGGACGACGGTGATGCTGAGGTAGTCGCCGTGGCTGACGCCGGTGACGCGGGCGCGGGTGCGGTAGATGGCCTCCGGCTGGGCGCTTTCCATGTAGAGCGCGTTGCCGATGGGGGGCGGCCCGTAGCGGAGCTGCGACACGGGGGCTTCGAGAACGATGTGGCCCTGGGCGACCGAGACGACGGAGTAGAGGTCCACGGTCTGTTTTTCCGGTTCGCGGAAGACCTGGACCTGATACGCGCGGAAGACGTTGAGGAGGTCAACCATGTGCAGGGCCCAAAGTTGGCGTGCAAGCGCCTGACCGGCACGGTGCGAACGGGATGATGGGCGCGGGACGGCGTGAAACGGCGGTATTATGCGCGCGGGCGGCGAAAAGCGCAAGGGGACGTTGCGCGGTCTGTAATCGGTCACTTGGGGGGGACTCGGCAACTGGACCGTGAGTGGCACAGCGGCTGCGCAACGGTTGCGCTGTGGCGCAGCGCCTGTGCCGGCCTGATGGGGTCGCTCCCACAGCCGAGGGCGGCTGTGCCACATCATCGAGAGTGACCGACTACCGCGGTCTCTCTGACAGGGCCGCCGCGCGCGTTGCCCGGCGTCCGGCGCGCGGCTATAATCGGACGGCGGCGGTTGCGGATTCCTCCTTTCCTGCTTCGAGGACGACATGGCGCGCGTACTGGTCACGGGCGGCTGCGGATTCATCGGGGCGAACTTTGTTCTGCATCTGCTGCGGACGCGGAAGGACGTGGAGGTCGTGAACCTGGACAAGCTGACGTACGCGGGGAACCTGGGGAACCTGGCGGAGGCGGAGGGGCACGCGCGGTACCGGTTCGTGCGGGGGGACATCGCGGATGCGGGGCTGGTGGAGGGGCTGCTGGCGGAGGGGGTGGAGGCGATTGTGAACTTTGCGGCGGAGACGCACGTGGACCGGAGCATTCAGGACGCGACGCCCTTCCTTCAGGCGAATGTTCTGGGGGTCCACACGCTGCTCCGGGCGGCGCTGCGCCGGGGCGGGGTGCGCTTTGTGCAGGTGGGCACGGACGAGGTGTACGGCACGCTGGGTCCGAGCGGACGCTTTACGGAGGAGTCGCCGCTGCTGCCGAACAATCCCTACGCGGCGACCAAGGCGGCGGCCGACGGCCTGGTGCGGGCCTTTCATCGCACACACGGTCTCGACGCGGTGATCACGCGCTGCACGAACAACTACGGGCCCTTCCAGTTTCCGGAGAAGGCGATTCCGCTCTTCATCGGCAATGCGCTGGAGGATCGCCCGATCCCGGTCTATGGCGACGGGCTGCACGTGCGGGATTGGCTGTACGTGGAGGACCACTGCCGGGCGATCGAGGCGGTGTGGCGCGGGGGAAGGGCGGGGGAGGTGTACAACGTGGGGGGGGGAAATGAACTGCCGAATGTGGAACTGGCGCGGCTGATCCTGCGCGAGCTGGGGAAGCCGGAGTCATTGATTCAGTTCGTCAAGGACCGTCCGGGGCATGACCGGCGCTATGCGCTCGATTCGGCGCGCCTGCGCGCGGAACTGGGCTGGACGCCGGCGGTCACGCTGCGCGAAGGGATTCCGATGACGGTGCGCTGGTATCGCGAGCACGGCGACTGGCTGCGGCAGGTGCGCAGCGGGGCGTATAGGGATTACTACCGGCAACACTATCACGAGCGACACGGTTTGAAGGCGTAGGCGGCGGAAGGAGGGACGGGCGCGTGAGGAACGGATGCGGCGGCAACGCGCGGGCGCCGGGCGGGGAGGCGGTGGGAAATGTGGCGGTGCTGGGCGCGCGGGGGCTGGCGGGCAGGGAGGTCGTGCGCGCGCTCAGGGAAGACCCGGCCTTCGGCTGGGTGGCGGAGGGGGGGCGTCCGGAGGTGGACCTGACGAGGCCGGACACGGTGGAGGCCTTTCTGCGGCAGGCGGAGCCGGCGGTGGTCATCAACTGTGCGGCCATGACGGACGTGGACGCCTGCGAGGGACGGGTGGCGGAGGCCTTTGCCTTGAATGCGGAGGGGGCCGGGCGGGCGGCGGTCATCGCCGTGCGGCACGGGGCGGTTTTCATCCAGTTGAGCAGCGATTACGTCTTCGACGGGCGCAAGGGCGCGCCGTACGTCGAGGAGGATGAGACGATGCCGTTGTCCGTGTACGGGCGCTCGAAACTGGAGGGGGAGCGGCTGGTCGAGGCGGCGGGGGGGCGATGGATCATCGCGCGGACGGCGTGGCTTTTCGGACCGGGGCGGCAGAATTACGTTGACCGGATGCTTTCGGCGGCGCGCGAGACGGGCGAGGTGCGCGGGGCGACGGATCAGCGCGGGTCGCCGACCTCGGCGCGGGACCTGGCGCTGGCTCTGGCGGCGCTGATCAAGGCGCGGGCGATGGGGCTGTATCACGTCGTGAATGCGGGGGGCGGCTCGCGGTACGATGTGGCGCGGACGGCGGTGGAGGCGGCGGGGATCGCGGCGCGGGTCCTGCCGGCGCGACGGGTGGATTTCCCGCGCCGGGCGACGACGCCGGAGGACTCGACGTTGAGCGCGGAGAAGCTGCGGCGCGATACGGGGCATACCGTGCGCCCCTGGCGCGAGGCGGTGGCGGAGTATGCCGCAGCGGCGGCGGGGACCGGGACATGACCGGCGCGCTCCGGGACCGATGGGCGGCCTGGCGTCGGACGCGGCAGGGCCGCGCCATCCTGTGGACGGCGGCGGCGATTGGAGCGTGGATCATGCTGCACGGATGCGCGAACGGGCTGTTCTACTACCCGGACCGGGAGGATTACGGGACGCCCGCCGGGCACGGGCTGGCCTATGAGGACTGCCACTTCGCGAGCCGCGACGGCACACGCCTTCACGGGTGGTTCATGCCGGCGCGCGGCCCGGCGCGGGGGACGGTGATTCACTTCCACGGCAACGCGCAGAACATCAGCGCGCACCAGGATTTCGTGACGTGGCTTCCGGCGGCGGGGTTCAACGTCTTCACCTTCGACTATCGCGGCTACGGGAGGTCGCAGGGGCGTCCCTCGCGGCGCGGGGTGTATGAGGACAGCGTGGCGGCCATCGAGTACGTGCGGGCGCGGAAGGACGTGGACCCCGAGCGGCTGCTGGTGCTGGGGCAGAGTCTGGGCGGGGCGAACGCGATTGCGGCGCTGGGGAGCGGGCACGGGGCGGGGGTGCGGGGGATCGTGATTGATTCGACCTTCCGCTCCTACCGGCGAATTGCGCGGGACGTGGCGGGCAAGACGATTCTGCTATGGCCGGTCCAGTGGCCGCTGGCGTGGTTCCTGGTG
>JAKJEM010000144.1 GCA_022705425.1 Planctomycetota bacterium | reverse complement strand
CTTCCCGCCCCGGTCCCGCCGCCGCCAATCATCCTGCCGCCGGAAATCCCCCGCCCCGCGCTCGCGCTCTCCTCCGCGCGCGCCGAAGGCCGCGTCAAAGCCGACCTCGTCCACCTGCGTCTCGCCCTCGAAGGCGAGTCCTTCGCCCCGGGCGAAAGCCGCGCCCGCCTCCTCCCGCCCGGCGTCGCCGTCACCGACTGGTCCTTCAAGCGCAGCCTCCTCGGTCCCGAAGGCCGCATCGAGCGAAACCCCGAGGGCATGGACCTCGTCCTCGCCGGGAAGGGCAAGTACGGCCTCACCCTCGACCTCGTCCTCCCCGTCGCCCGTGAGCGCCTCGGACACAAGGTCGTCCTGCCCGTCGTCCCCGCCGTCGTCTCCAGGATGGAACTCTTCGTCCCCGGCGCCGACCTCGAATTCAAGACCGAACCGACCGCTAACCTCGAAACCCGCCCCCAGCCCGACGGCACGCTCCTGCTCCTCTACGGCGGCGTCGGGCAGGTCGCCCTCGCCTGGCAGCCCAAAGCCCCCGACAAGGTCCTCCAGCCCGTCCTCTTCGCCGACCAGACGCTCCGCCTCCGCGTCGGACAGGGTGTCCTGCGCATGGACGCCGCCATTGACTACTCCATCGTCCAGGGCGCCGTCCGCGCCTTCGACGTCCAGTTCCCCGCCGATTGCAGCCTGCTGAGCATCGTCGGAAAGGACATCCGCACCTGGGACGTCGTGGATTCCCCCCGCCAGGGCTTCAAGCTCCTCAAGGTCGCCGCCCTCGGCGACGTCGAAAAGGAATACAAGCTCCAGCTCCGCCTCGAAAAGGTCCTCCCCGACGGACAGCCCGTCGTCGCGCTCCCCGCCATCGAACCCCTCGATGTCGTCCGCGAGCGCGGGCAGATCGCCGTCGCCGCCGCCCGCGGCCTCAGCGTCGAGGCCGTCGGCGTCGAAAACATCAGCCACGTGGACGTCCGCGAAATGCGTGCCGCCGTCCAGGACCTCCCCCCCGAGGAACTCCGCCTCGGCTTCCGCTACCTCAAGCGCCCCTTCGCCCTCAAACTCCGCACAGGCGAAGTCACCGCCAAAACCTCCGCCGAGGGACTCACCCTCGTCCGCGCCGGGCTCGATTCCCTGCGCCTCACCACAAGCCTCAAGTACGCCATTCGCGACGCCGGCGTCTTCCAGTTCCGCATCCGCCTCGACGAACGCCTCAAGCTCATTGACATCACCGGCCCCAACATCAACAACTGGCAGCTCGACGAGACCGCCCGCGTCCTCACCGTCGCCCTGCGCGCGCGCGCCGAGGGCGAATACCGCCTCACCCTCGAAACCGAACTCGAAAAACCCGCCGCCGACAACTGCCCCATCCCCGCCCTCCGTGCCATGGACGTGGACCGCGAAACCGGCTACCTTGCCGTCCTCCCCGCCCCAGGCATGAAGGTCGAAACCGCCGCCCTCGCCGGCATCAGCCAGGTGGACGTCAAGGAACTCCCCGACGACCTCCTCCGCCAGTCCCCCGCCCTCGCCTACCGCTACATCCGCCCCGACTACAAGGTCGCCGTCCGCCTCAGCGAAATCGAACCCGAAATCCAGGCCGAAGTCCAGACCGTCGCCACCCTCGACGAACAGGAACTCCTCCTCAACACCGAGGTCATCTACTCCATCCGCCGCGCCGGCGTCTTCCAGATGCGACTCGCCATCCCCAAGGACCTCCGCCGCCGTTCCGTCGAGGGCGCCGACATTGACGACACCTCCTGGGACGAGGAGAAGGGCATCCTCACCGTCAACCTCCGCTCCAAGGTCATGGACCGATACGTCCTGTGCATCGTGGCCGACAAAACCCTCAAGGAACTCGACAAGGGCGTCGAAATGCCCGTCATCGCCGCCGCAGACGCGCGAAAGGAGCGCGGCTTCCTCGCCGTCGTCGCCAAGCCCGGACTCCGCGTCAGGGCCGCCGAAGGCCGCGCCGGCGGACTCGACGACGTCGGCAGCGGCGACCTCCCCCCCGAAATGCTCAAGCGCGCCCCCAAGGCCGCCATGGCCTTCAAGTACTTCACGCGCCCCTGGAGCCTCGCCCTCGCCGTCGAGCGCATCCAGCCCCGCGTCACCGCCGAAGTCTTCAACCTCCTCTCCATCGGCGAAAAGATGATGACCGTCGGCGCCACCCTCAAATACACCATCCTCCACGCCGGCGTGGACACCTTCAAGCTCCGCGTCCCCCCCGATGCCGCCGCCGTCGAAATCGAAGGCGAGGGCATCAAGCTCCGCGAGGAGGACAAAGCCTCCCGCGTCTGGACCGTCACCCTCCAGTCCCGCCGCACCGAGGCCTACGCCCTCTACGTCACCTTCCAGCAGAAGGTCTCCAAGGACCAGACCGTCATCCCGTACTCCGGCGTCGAGGCCCTCGGCGTCGAACGCGAAACCGGATACCTCGCCGTCACCTCCCGCGCCGACGTCGAAGTCCGCGTCGGAGACCGCGACGTCGAGAACGTCACGCCCCTCGACAGCCGCGAGATTCCCCCCGCCTACATGCAGGGCGTCACCTTCCCCGTGCTCCTCGCCTTCCGCTACCTCTCCCATCCCTACGCCCTGCGCATGGCCGCCATGCCCCACGACGCCGCCGAGGTCACCCTCGCCGTCATCGAAAGCGCCCGCCTCAGCACCACCGTCACCGAGGAGGGCAACCGCATCACCGACCTCGTCTGCATGTTGCGCAACAGCCGCCAGGCCTACCTCGACCTCCAACTCCCCGCCGATGCCCGCATCTGGCACGCCTTCGTCGCCGGCGAAAGCGTCACGCCCCTCCGCGACGGACGCCTCACCAAAATCCCCGTCGCCGCCCGCGCCGGACGCCCCGGCGCCTTCGAAATCCGCCTCCGCTTCAGCGACCGCCTCGCCGACCTCGGACGCTTCGGCGCCCTCCGCCTCGATTCCCCCCTCCGCGATATTGACGTCATGCGCCTCGGCTGGACCCTCATCCTCCCCGACCGCTACGACGTCGTCCGCTCCCGCGGACCCATCCGCCGCATCGAACGCGGACAGGCGATGGAGGGCGTCCTCGCCGCCCTCAACCCCGATGCCGACGTCGCCGCCGCGCAGACCGGCCAGGTCGTCAAGGTCATCGCCGCGCCCAACGAGGCGCAGACCAACATGCAGTGGAAGGCCAACTATGACGCCCAGCAACGCATCAGCGGCGGCGGATACAACGCCCCCAACGCCTTCCTCGCACCCTCCATCTACACCGGACAGAAGCCCGCCCACGGACGAGGCTACCTCTTCCAGGCCCTCATCGTCGGCGGAAAGGACCCCGCCTGGCTCAGCGTGCAGTACGTCAAGCGCTCCATCGGCCTCCCCGTCCAGGCCGCGCTCGTCCTGCTCGGGCTGCTCCTCGCCCTCGGACTCTGGCGTGTGCTGCCCCTCTCGCGCGGCGCGCGCGTCGTCTGCCTCCTGGCCGTCTCCGCCGCCGTCCTCGGCGCCCGCACCCTCGCCGAAGGCGCCTACCGCGATTACCTCACACTGCTGATCTGGACCTTTGCCGCCGCCGCCATGCTCGGCGTCGCCGTGGCCGCGCTGGCCGCCCTCCGCGCCGCATGGCGTCGCCGCGCCGAACGAAAGGCCGCCCAGGCTGCCGTGCCCGTCGAATCGCCCGCGGAGGATTCCCCCCACGAGTCCCTCTGACCCCTCACTTCTTCGTCGGCGCCTCCGCGTCCAGCCGTCCCTCGGGCGTCAGCCGCAGAAGGAAGAGGTCCGTACCCCCGGCGCTGACGAGCCGTTCCTCGCCGGCGTCGGGGGAGAAGTCCGCCGTGCCGTGGAAACGACCCGTGCATAGAATCCGGTCCGAAGCGTCCAGCGCCAGCCCCGCCGCTATCGCCCCCATCACCATCCGCGGCTGCCCCGGCGGTGGCGCTTCCGCGCTCCCCGCCCGGAAGGCCCACAGGAACCGTCCCTCCCCGTCATACTTCGCCACAAACGCATCGCTGCCCTCGCCCTTGCCGCGCGCCGTCAACCGTCCCCGCGCCCCCGCAGGGTCGAACGCCGCCGTGTCGCGGAACCATCCGGCCACCACGATATTCCCCTTCGAGTCCAAGGCCACCCGATGCCCCCC
>JAKJEM010000143.1 GCA_022705425.1 Planctomycetota bacterium | reverse complement strand
GAGAGTAACCGACGAAGCCTTGCGGCACCTGATCGGCTACGACTGGCCGGGAAACGTCAGGGAACTGCGCAACTTTCTCGAGGCCGCCGCCATGGAGGCGGAAGGAAGCATCCTCGAGAAGCGTCACTTTCCCGAGCGCGACGAGTTCCAGTCCGGCGGACCGCGTGCTGCGAATGAGCGCGACCTGCTGATCACGGCATTGATGGAGAGCAACTGGAACAAGACCGCCGCGGCGCAGAAGCTGAACTGGTCCCGCATGACGGTCTACCGCAAGATGGCGCAGTACCGGCTGGACCTTCCGGTGTAACACCACTGTCGCAGACCCTGTGACACCCGGCCGTTCGGACGCCCCGCCCTCAACCACTTAGGCCCTGGCAGCGGAAATGCTGTCCCGCGGAGCGGACGATGCCGGCGGGTCCAAGGCCGCGCCGCCCCGCCGCCCGGGCCCGCAGCCCGCCCCCCGCGAAAACCCGCTGTGGACGGCGCTTGCGCTCGCGCCTCCCGTGCCCGGCGCGGACGCCGCGGCGCGCGCGGGCGGCCGCAGTATCCAGCGCCAGGCGGATCCGGAGGCGCCCGGGGAAACCGACCGCGGTGGAGTGCTGATCGCTTCCGACGATGCCGTCGGGTTGCTGTCCGGGCAGATGCGAAAGAGCGAGTTCCTGGACGAGGTGCAGGACGCCATCTGCCGGCGGATCGAACCCATTCTGGCCGAGGCGGGGCAGACGTCGGAAAACTGCCCTTACCTGGCTGGCGTCTTCCGCTTCCTGCGGCGGAGAGCGGCCGGATACATCGACAGGGCGCTCCGGCAGTTCGCGCCGGAGCTGACCGGCGCCGCTACCGCCCGGGACTACATCCCCCACGTCGTGCGGCGGGTGGCGGAATCGGCCGCCGAATGGGTCCGTACCGGAGAGATCACCGGGCTGCCTTCCGGCGTTCCATCGGCGGAGGCGCTGAGATCGGGCGATCTCAGCGGGTTGCTCGCGCTCCAGTTCAAGGAGCAGGCCGGAGCCCCGCCCACGCCCGCCGACCCCGCCGCGGTCCGCGCGCAACTGACGCGCGGGCAGCCGCTGGACAGCTCCGGCGCTTCGCGGATGGGCGCGGTATTCGGCGCGGACTTCTCCGGAGTGCGCGTGCATACGGACGCGAATGCCGGGGAGACGGCGCGGCGGCTGGGGTCCCGCGCCTTCACGGTCGGCGAAGACATCGCCTTCGCCCCGGGCCAGTACCGCCCCGGTTCGCCGGCCGGCGACGCCCTCCTGGCGCACGAACTGGCGCACGTCGTGCAGCAGCGCGGCGCGCTCGACAGTGGCGCGGAGCGCGGCGAAGGCCCGGTCTACGAATCCCTCGAGAAGGACGCCGATACGGCCGCGGCGCGGGCGGTGATCGCGCTCTGGCGGGGCGGCGCCGAGACGGTCCGGCCGGCCCTGGGAAGCGGTCTCAGGCTGTCGCGCTGCGGGGTGCCGGAACCGCTGACCGACGAGGAGGCGGCGGAATTCCTCGCCACCCAACACCTGCGCATCGTGGTGATCCAGGAGACCCACGATTTCCTGGCCGGAATGCGCAAATCCGTGGCCGTGGCTGCGAACGAATCCGGCACCCTGGACGACCACCAGGTTCGCGAAGGCGATGAACTGATCCGGCACGGGCTCGAGTGGCCGCGCCTGACATCCGTAGTCGTGGACATGCCGCCGCCCTCGGGATCGGGCGACCGTTACGTCCGGCCCTCGTCGCCCCATCCCCGGACCGGCAACTTCACCGTGCACTTCATGTCGCCGGGAACGTATCACATCACGGCGCACGTCCTGCTGAGGCCCGGCACCGGGGCGCTGGTGCGGAGGTCCATCACGGTCAGGAGGCCGGAGTTCCAGAGAGAGTCGGAAAGCGCCGTGCCGGCTGACCTTTCCTCGGGCGCGCGCACCGTCGAGCAGGAGCGCCTGGCATGGCACCTGCACCGCGCCGAGGTGCGGCAGCAGGCGGCGACAGCCGGCATCATTCCGCAGGACCTGGTGGACTCCTGGACCGACGTCTCCATCGCGGTGCTGCAGCGCGTTGCGCTGATCGAACAGGGCGAGCCGCTCGAACAGACCCAAAGCGAGATTGTCACCGCGCTCGACGGCTTCGCGAGAGCGGTTCGAAGCGCCGCGGGAGGGAGCCTCGGCACCATGCAGGTCCCCTGGGGGTGGGCGCGCGGCATAGCGGGAAGCACCACCGTGGGGCCCATTCGCGGCGCCATCGACGCGCTCTCGCGCGCCTTCGACGAATGGCTCCTCACCCGCATCGAAAGCGAGAAGAGCGAGGAGCACGAACTGTACAAGAGCCTGCAGTACGCGCTGCGGAGCGAGAGGGAAGTGGAACGCATCCAGGGGCGTTCGTCGGTTCCGCCGGTCAGGATCCCCGCCATCTTTCATCCCAAGGCGGCTTATCTTCACCAGGGGCTTCTTCCCACCGAGCCCATGAGCACCGGGCGCATCGTAGCGGTGCAGCTCAACCTGTGGCTGTTCCGCGAGGGCGAGCGCGAGTGGACCCTGCGCGACATCACGAACCCCGAGGACACCTTCGAGTACGACGTCTCGAACTCGGACCGCGACGCGGCCATCGACAATCTCATCGGGCAGCTTGCCGTCGACGATGAGCGCTTTCCGGAAGGGCGGCTCTACATCCAGCCTCCCGGCAAGCCGCGCAGGACCTTCGACGTTGTCAGCAGCATGGACTTCCTCGACTGGCTGGTGGTGATCGGCCTCGCCCTGATCGTCGCCGGAGCCATCATGGTGACCGCGGGGACGGCCACGCCGGGGATTGTCGCGGCGGGGGGATATTTCATCGCGGCCGGCTCCGCGGTGACCGCCGGGGCGGCCATCGTCGATACCGTGCAGGCGTACGAGCGGGGCAGGCTGACCGCCACCCGCCTGGCGCTCAACGCGCTCCAACTCGTCGCCTCGGTGGCGACGGCGGGCTCCGCGACCGTCCTGGCGCGGGCGGCGCGGGTGGGAACGCTGGCGCGCCTGGGTACGAACGCGCGCTACATCTTCCTGAACCGCTCCGCCACCGCGGCCGACATCGTGACCCTGATGGTGATGACCGGCGACGCGGTGGCGCAGATCGCGCGCCTTTCCGGCAGCAGCAACCAGAACGCCGGCATGATCGCCTCCATGCTCATCGGGCAGTTGATCGTCCAGGGGACGCTCACGGTGGTGAGCGCGCGGGACGCCTTCGGCGGCAACTTCAACGCGCACCCGCGCATCAGTATCGACGACGCCGCGGACGGCAGCGGCCTGGTGGTCCGGGCGGCCATCGAAACGCCGCCCGCGCCGACGCTGGCCGGCATCGCGCCGGAGGTCCCAACGGGCGCGACGCACGGCCTTGACGTGCATCCGCTCACCAACGTGAGAACGCTTCCGGGCGGAGGAACCGCGGGCGCACTGGGGCCGACCCGCGTGGACCAGATTCTGACCCGGCTGGCCAGGTCCCCCCGCGCGCGCGGCGCCACCTTGACGCGCGTCGGCGAGAGACACTATCGCATGTCGGTTCCGGGCCCCGGCGGAGCCGTGACGGTTGACGTCCATGTAACGTCCGCCGCCACCCTTCCTCCTTCCACCGCGCACCGGCCGTCCGGCGGGGGGCCCAGCCAGGCCGGTCCCGCGCGTTACAACCTCACTCCGCCCGACGCCCCGGGAGGCAACTGGAGGGCCGACATCACGGTCGATAACCGGCTCCCGGTCTCCAATGCCGAGTTCGTTCTGGGCGATGAGTTGGACGAGATTGCCCACATTCTGCATACCAGGCCGGGCGCGACGGCGGCGGACATCGCCGCCCAGATGGACAACAGCCTGTTCCGGAGGGGTGCGGGGCCGAATCCGCCAGTGACGGCGGACGACCGCGCCACGGCCGGGCAGTTGTTCGAGATCCACTCGAGACGCGTGCAACTGATCCGGGAACGGAACCAGTTGCGGGGCAGGGGCGGGGGACTCTCGCAGGCCGAGAGCGCGCGCCTGACGCAAGTGGAGCGCGAGATCGATGCTCACGGGGAGAGCCTGGCGCGGCTGGCGGGCTACATGGCGCTCGACGACGACGCCAACGTGCTTCTGAAAATTCGCCTGCTGCGCGAGACGGCCATCGAACAGA
>JAKJEM010000142.1 GCA_022705425.1 Planctomycetota bacterium | reverse complement strand
TTGTGCTACCCTTCCCGCCAGCGGAAGAGCCGCGGGCTCGCCGCAGGTTCGCTCCAGTCGATCACGAGCGTCTTCTCCCCGCACGGTACTTTCACGGTTGAGCCGGTCTCCCAGTCGGGCGGGCCGCTGCGCGCACCGGATTGCAGGAAGCGCGGCGCCATCGCCTGGAAGGCCGCCAGGCGCGTGCTGACGGGGCGCAACTGGTGGTCGCCTCCTTCATAGTAGATGGCGGTCACCGGTTTGCCCAGCTCGCGCAACCGCGCCTCCAGGGGGACGGTGTGGCGAAGGCGGCTCACCTCGGCGTCGGCCGTGCCGTGGTCGAGGAAGACGGGGCAGGCGATCCGTTCGGCGTGGCCGGCCGCGTCGCGGAAGGCGCGCTCGTAGGGGAGGAACTCGCGCCCTGCCCACGTCTCGATCGCCTCGTCGACGCGCGTGCCGGGGCACGAGGCGTAGACGGCCGTGAAGGTGCGCGGCGCCGCGACGGCGCTCAGCAGCGCCAGATGTCCGCCCTGGCTTCCGCCGTAGTGGAACAGCCGCTCGCGGTTGATCCCGGGCCGCAGCCGCAGGACCTCGCGCAGGCCGTTGAGCACGTCGAAGAGCTGGTAGAAGCTGAAGTCGTAGGGGCAGTCCCAGCCATGGCCAGTGACGGGATTGGCGTCGTAGCCGCTCTGGCGGAACTCGACCGCCACGCAGACGAGGTCGTGTTCGCCGAGCGCCCAGCGCATCCGCTCGGCGTCCCAGAAGCGGTTGTTTCCCCAGCCGTGGGAACAGAGCAGGGCGCCCGTGCCGGGTCCGATCACCTCCGGCTCCATCACCAGCGCCGTCAGCGCCTTGGGGCTTCCCGCGGCGTTGGCGGAGGAGAATCCGAGTTCGTACTGTCGCATGCGATCCTCCTTTTAGTGCCTTACCGGCCGACAAGCAAAAAAAACACGTTGGGCTGGAATGATGGAATACTGGAACATTTGAAAATCATCCCGCACCTTCGGTTTCAAGACCCATCATTCCACCATCCCATCATTCCAATATTCCAGTTGAGCTGCGGGCTTCGCCCATCAGCGCGATCTGCATGAAATACGCATAACTCCCGCTGTGCCCGATGACGAATCCCGTGTTGTTGGTGCCGTCCAGGTACTGTTGCTGCCCCAGGCGGCCAGCATCACGCCGACGTTCCCGTAGCTCTTGGGGTTGACGCTTGGGGGCTCCTCGCCCGCGCCCATCAGGAAGAGGCGCGCGGCGACGATCTCGGCCCCGGGCGGAAGGTGGCTGTCAAACCCGTCAAACCGGATCCACGCGGTCTGCGTGTTGAGGAGGATCCTGTCATGCCGGAAAAAGTGGAGAATCTCGGCATCGCCGTAGGCGGTGTCCGGCGTCAGCCGGTCGACGTAGGTGTCGACCGTGTTGGTGTAGACGGCCGCGCAGGGGATGGGCGCACCGTCCAGGCTCGGCACTTCGCCCTGCCGCAGCACCAGTGTGCGGACGGGCTCTGCGCCAAGCGATGGGCCGGCAGGCCATCCGAGTGCAACGGCCGTGGCAATCAAAATGGCGATCTTTCGTGTGTTCATGGCATTCTCAAAAAAACGGCCCGGCATTACGACATGACCCAATTAGACACATCTCGTCATGCCCGTCAATCGGTTTGCCAGCAATTCTAATTGTCTTGAGAGTGCCGACTTCTCGGGCACTCCGTGCATCCGCTCCCCGTTCGCCGCTCCCCACTCCACACCCGTGGAGCGTGAAGAGGGACGGGCCAAACGCATCGTTGGCATACATTGTGCAGGGGGGGGGAGAAAGTCACCCCCTTTTTCTTGCTGCAGGTAATCGGTTGGTGACAGGGGTAGCGGCAGTTTAGGAGCGAGGGGGAGAGGAAGAGGAAGATTTCTGCGAAAGGCGGAAATTTATTTTTTTGTGCTTGCATGAGCGTTTGTAATATGATAAACTGCCATCATGAAAACAACAGCGCATCAGGCCGATGACCGATCCAGGGCTGCGTTTCTGGCGAAGGCGGCGTCCCTGTGGCCCGTGGCCAAGGGATCCCTGACGCAGACGCGCTCCCCCTGCACACGGAAGAACTGCAAGGCTTGCGCCTCCGGCCGCAAGCATCCGAAGCTGATTTTCACCTTCCGGGAGGAAGGCAGGCTCCGGGGCCTGTACGTCCGGCCGGCCCACGCCGAACGGTTGCGCCGGGCCATCGCGAACGGACGGGAACTGGAGCGGATAATCACGGCGGCCGGGCGCGACCTGGTGCTGGCCCTGCGCGGGGAGGCGGAAGCTTGACGGTCACCCAGAGAGCGTCGCAGGACTGCTTCTGTCCGAAGTATATGAACCTGCTGGCCGAGAACGCGCGCCTCCAGGGGGAGGTCGTCCGGCTCAAGGCGAGGCTGTCCCGGCAGGAGCGCACCGCGAAGGAGCAGCCGTTCGGGCTCTCGACCCCCTCGTCGCAGCGGCTGGTGAAGCCGTCGGCGCCCGAACGGACGCCCGCCGAAAAGCGGCGGCGCAGGGGCGGCGCGCGTGCCGGCCACACGGGGCACGGCTGGAAGCCGCCCGAAGGCCCCAAGCCGGACGTCGAGGATCTGCCGGCCCCGGATGCCTGTCCCTGCTGCGGCGGCGCCCTGACCGACTTTCCGGGAGGGGCAGAGACCATCCGCGACCTGATCGACTGCCATCCCCTGCCGGCCTTCCCGAGGCGTGTGCGGGTGCCGGCGCGCTACTGCCCGCACTGCCGCAAGCCCGTGCGCCCCCGCGTCCCCGGCGTCCTGCCCAAGACCCGTCTGACGAACCGCGTCCTGGCGCGCGCGGCCCGCGAGCACTACCTCGACGGCGTTCCGATGGGCACGCTCGCCCGCAGGCTCGGCGTGCCCAAGGGGACGCTCCTGAACGCGATGCACCGCCTGGCCGCGCTGTTCCGCCCGGCCTCCGACGGCTTGCGCGCCCTGCTCCGGGACGCTGCCGTGAAGCACGCGGACGAGACCCCCTGGCGCACGGACGGGGACAACGGCTACGCCTGGGTGTTCGTCGCCGGACGCGTCACGCTCTTTGTCTGCGAGGGCACCCGGGCCATGTCCGTGCCGGCGGATGTGCTCGCCGACTGCGGCGGAACGCTCGTGACCGACCGCTATGCCGCCTACAACTGCTTCGCCGGCGAGCGCGGCTACTGCTTCGAGCACCTGAAGCGCGACACCCTCGCCCTCGTGGTCGACAACCCCGCGTCAAAGGAGTGCAAAACCTTCGCGGAAGCCCTCGTCCCGTGGTTGTGCGCGGCCATGTCGCTGCGGTCCGCCTGCGCCGGCGACCCGGTGACCTACCTCGTGCGGGCGGCGATCATCAGACAGAACATCGAGACCCTCGCCCGCGCGCCGGCGCGGCACCCTTCCGTGCAGGCGATCCAGAACATCTTCCGCGAGAACACGCGGCGACTCTGGCACTGGACCGAAGACCCGCGCGTGCCCGCCGAGAACAATACCGCCGAACGCGCCGTCCGGCCGCTCGCCATCGCGCGCAAGGTCAGCCACGGTTCCCAGTCGGTCAAAGGACGGGAAACGCGAAGCGTGCTGATGAGCGTGCTGCATACGCTCAACGCCTGCTGCACCGACCCGGCGGTCCGTTTGGTGAAAGCCCTGGACGACTACGCGCAAGACCGCAACGCAAACATGTTCGCCCGAGTCTTTGGAGGCCTGCCTCTGTACGTGCCGACCCAGTGAGCTCGCGCCGATGTCGAATATCAACCGGCGATCCCGCCGAAATGCATGCCACAAGCAGGCGTATGGCTCCGCCATCCTTCCGCTTCCCCTCGCTCAACCTTGCCGCACCCCTGTCACCAACCGATTACTGCTGCAGGGCGAACGTCATTGACAGCCGCGCACGCGCTGGATTATCATACGAACGGTCAGCGCGGGAACCGCCTGCCTGTCGCCAGAAGGGAGTCATCATGTTGCAGTTCAGCGGCCGCACCAACCTCTTGGAGCAAGCGGAGTACAAGTATCGTCTGCAGGACGTGGAGCGTCCCAATCTCTACCGCGATCTCTACGACTACGCGACCATTCCCAAGGTGCCGTTCAACCACCGGGCCGTGCCGATGAACGCCCCGGAGGCGATCTGGATCACCGATACCACGTTCCGCGACGGCCAGCAGAGCTGTTCGCCCTTCACCGTGCAGCAGATCGTCGACATCTAC
>JAKJEM010000141.1 GCA_022705425.1 Planctomycetota bacterium | reverse complement strand
GGGACGGGGGGTCATTGGATGATTGTAAGCGATTCGGGAGGCGGTGGGGAAGTGGAGGAAGGAGAGGGAGAGGGAGTGAGAGGGAAGAAGAGCGAGAGGGAACAGGAAGGCCAGGGAATTCGAGAGCCGAGGACGAGGGACGAGAGCGGAGAGCCGAATTCCAGGGAGGCCGTTGGGGGCAGCGCCACTCAGAGAGTGGCGCTGCGAGGGGCGAACACGAGGACGAGGGACGAGGGACGGATCCAGAGTCAGGTGGTGTACTCGGCGTTGATGCGGACGTAGTCGTAGCTCAGGTCGCAGGTCCAGACGCGGGCGCGGCCGCGGCCGGGGCCGACGGTGGCCTGGATCAGGATGTGTTCCTTGCGCAGCGCGTGGGCGAGGGCGGCGCGGTCGAAGCGCGCGGGGAGGCCGGCGCGCATGACCGCGCGCCCCTGGAGCTTCAGATCGAACTCCTCGGGTTTGAAGGGGACGCCGGCGTAGCCGGCGGCGCAGCAGATGCGGCCCCAGTTGGGGTCGTGGCCGAAGAGGGCGGTTTTGACCAGTTTGCTGTTGGCGATGGCCTTGGCGATGCGCCGGGCGCCGTCGTCGTCGGGGGCGCCGTTGACCTCGATGGTGACCAGATGATTGGCCCCCTCGCCGTCGCGGGCGATCTGACGGGCGAGCGATTCGCAGACTTCGCGGAGGGCGGTTTCGAAGCGTTCGTCGCGCGCGGCGTCGGTCGTCCGGCGTTCCATGGCGGCGCCGTTGGCGAGCAGCAGGAGCATGTCGCTGGTGGAGGTGTCGCCGTCGACGGTGACGCAGTTGAAGGTGGCGTCGGCGACGCGGCGGACGATCTGGCGCGCCTGACCGGGTCCGAGCGGGTAATCGGTGGTGATAAAGGCGAGCATGGTCGCCATGTTCGGTTCGATCATGCCGGAGCCCTTGGCGACGCCGAGGATGGTGACGGACGGTCCGGAACGGGGGAAGGCGCCCATGCGGACGGTGCGGCGCGCCCACTTGGGCTGGAGGTCGGTGGTCATGATCGCGTGGGCGAAGACCCCGAAGCCGTCGTCGGCGAGGGAATCGACGAGGCGCGGGGTTTCGGCGGCGATTCTGTCGATGGGGAGGCGATGGCCGATGACGCCGGTGGAGGCGGCGAGGCATTCGCCCGGTGGGGCGCCGATGGCGCCCTCGAGGGCGCCGGCCATGGCGACGGCGTCGAGGACGCCCTGCTCGCCGGTGCAGGCGTTGGCGATGCCGGAGTTGACGATGAGGCCGCGCAGGCGGGGGGAGGCGGCGAGGCGCTGGCGCGCGACAGTGACCGGGGCGCCGCAGAAGAGGTTCTGCGTCATGACGCCGGCGGCGGTGGCGGGGCGGTCGCTGACGATCGCCGCCAGATCGAGGCGGCCCGAGGCCTTGAGGCCAATGGCGATGCCGCCGGCGCGGAACCCCTTCGGGCCGCGCAGGGGCGGGATCTCGTCGGCGGTGGAGGCGGTTTGTCCGTCACGCTTGCTCATGCTGTGCGCCTTTGCGGAGAGGATGCGCCGGGTTCAGGGGAGCCACAGGTAATGGAAGCGCGAGGCGCCCAGCAGCGACTCGATCTGGCCCAGCTCGAGCTTGATCAGGTTGAGGTCGCCGCCGGCGGCGGGGGGGCGGGCGTTGGGGCTGTCGCTGCGCGCGTAGATGTTGCCGCGCCAGGTGTAGGGGTATTCGTAGGTGATAATTTCGGCGTCGGCGATGCTGGCCAGCTCCTCTGCGCGGTCGAAGACGGCGTCGGGGTAGAGAATGCCGTCGATGAGCTTGGCCTCGAGGGCGGTCTCGGGGCCGAAGACGCGGCCGTCGGCGAGGGCGCGCAAGCCCTCCTCGGTCATGCCCCTGGGCGCGCGGCTGGCGAGGATGACGTCGAGGAAGCGCGCGTAGTAGTTATCGATGATGTTCTGGAAGATGGCGCGCTCGGCGGGGCTCATCGGCTGCCAGGGGGAACCGAGGTCCTTGTTCTCGCCCGATTTGACGACGGTCATTTCGAAGCCGATCTTGTCGGCGAGCTTGTGGACCTTGGGCAGGGTGACGATGACGCCGATGCTGCCGGTCAGGGTGGTGGGGAGGGCGTAGATCTCGTCGGCCGCCATGGCGATGTAGAGTCCGCCGGAAGCGGCGGTGGCGTTGAGGTGGGCGATGACGGGCAGGCCGGTGCGCTCCTTGAATCGTTCGAGTTCCTGATGAATCAGGTCGGCGGCGGTGACGGTGCCGCCGGGGGAATCGATGCGGAGGACGATCGCCTTGATGCGGCGGTTGCGCTCGGCGGCGAGGAGGCGATCCTTCAGTTCGACGAGCATGCCGACTTCGCCGAAATAGGTCGAGGTGTCGCCCTCGCGCACGAGGCCGTCGAGCGGGATCATCAGGATCTGGTCGTGGGTCATCCAATGCTCGGCGGGGCGGACGACTTCCATGGAAAGACGACCGCGGTCGTTGCCGATGCCGAGCGGCGGGAGCGTGATGCAGGCCGGCAGGGCAAACAGCAGCGGCACGAGGAGCAACGGATTGAGGCGGCGCATGCGAGGAGAACCTTGGGGGATCGGGCCGATGCGGGGTGGATGCGAACGGTCCGGGCAATCGCCACAGCAAACTAACACATCCGGGCGGGAAGATGCCAGAAGGAGGCCCGGGGGTGGGGAAGAAGAACAAGGATTTCGAAAGCCGAGGACGAGGGACAGGAGCCGAGTCTTGGGACAGGACTTCGGGGACGATCACGAGGACAGGACGAGGCCGAGAGCCGCAATTGGAGTGAGGAGCGATGCTCGCGGGGGAGAGTCAGTGAAAAGAATCACAAGAGGGCGGGGGAGATCAGAGACTTTTTTCACAGACAGGGGGGTGGAAGAGGGGAAATGGGAAGCGGGAGGGAAGGGGCTGAGGGGGCGGATTTGCTGGTTTTTTGGGGGAAAACGGGGAGGGAACTCGGGCCTTGGGGTCCGATATTGATGACCTGCAGGACAGCATTTTGTGGTGGATTTTCCGAAATGGCCTCATTACGATATGGCGCGATTCTCGGGCAAGCTTCCGGGCGATCAATTCCCAGCAACCGGATCGGTCATCGCGGCGCCAAACCGTTCGCATTCATTTGAACTCCGTTAGAGGGCAGGGACTTCCATCTTGTCCACGGTCTTTCCCAGGTGGGTCAACCGGCTTCCCTTTCTGATGATCTTCATCGGCGGGGGTGGGTTGTTCGGCGTGGTCGGCTTCGTCTGGTATTACTTCTCGCCCTGGTACACCGATGTCGGCTATGCCCCGCGGCAGCCGGTGCCCTACAGTCACAAGCTGCACGCCGGGACGCTCGGCATCGACTGCCGTTACTGCCACACGGGGGTTGAAGTGGGCCAGCACGCAACGATCCCGCCAACGCAGACCTGCATGAACTGCCATACGATGATCCGGCCGGAGAGCCCGCGGCTGCTGCCGGTGCGGGAGAGTTTCGCCACCGGGGAGCCGGTGGAATGGCTGCGGGTGCACAAGCTGCCCGATTATGTTCGCTTTTCGCACCAGGCGCATGTGCAGGCGGGCGTGGGCTGCGTGGAGTGCCACGGCCGGGTGGATCAGATGGAGGTCGTGCGCCAGACCAAGCCGCTGAGCATGGGCTGGTGCCTGGATTGCCACCGGGCGCCGGAGGCGGCGCTGCGGCCGCCGGAGATGGTGACGGTGATGGATTACGTGGCGACGGCCCCGGATGAGGGGGCGCGGCTGCGGGCGGCGGGGCAGATCGAGCCGCCGACGCATTGCTCGGCCTGCCATTACTAGGCGGGCGGGGCGCGGCGCGGCCGGGCGGCGGCCCGCGCGCGGATGAACGAGGATGAAACCGTCGGGTGGAACGACCCGCAATTTGAAAGAGCACGCGCTGCAAGCATGGCACACGCACCGGACAAAGCTCCCGAGACGCTGGGCTGCGGCCTGAACGAGCGGTTGACCGACGCCCATGGCCGGCGCTACTGGCGCAGCCTGGACGAGCTGGAAAACACGCCGCAGTTCCAGGAGTTTCTGCATCGGGAGTTTCCCGAAGGGGCGGCCGAGATGCTGAGCCCGTTCACGCGGCGGGCGTTTCTGAATCTGATGGGAGCGTCGATCGCGCTGGCGGGCGGGTTGACGGGCTGCCGGCGTCCCGAGCACAAGATTCTGCCGTATGCGAAGGCGCCGGAGAACGTCCTGCCGGGGATTCCGAAGTATTATGCGACGACGATGGAGCGGGCCGGCGCGGCGGTGGGGCTGATCGTCGAGTGCCATGACGGCCGCCCGACGAAGATCGAGGGGAACCCGGATC
>JAKJEM010000140.1 GCA_022705425.1 Planctomycetota bacterium | reverse complement strand
TACCCGCGCGCCCCTCCGCCAGGACTTGCCCGCCCTGTGCCTTCACCGGCGAAACGCGCGCCTTGAAGGTCTCGATCGGAACGCCCGTCGTCACCGCGTGCGCCTCCGTCCGCGCCCACGCCATCGGGCGGTCGCCCGCCGTCGGCAGACTCTGCACGAATCCGGCCGCCAGCTCCGGCGGAAGCTCCTTCGCCGCGTCCGCCTTCTGCACACGCGGCGACACCGCCACCAGCCCCGTCCCCCCCTGAACGCGCTTGACGATCAGCCCGCGCACCTCCGCGTCCAGCGCGTCCCACGGCACGTTCATGATGATCACATCCAGCGGCTCCTGCTCCAGGATGCGCCGCTGGTGCGCCGTCGCCGCCGCCGCGTTCCACGTCTTCACCAGGTCGCAAGGCACCTTCCAGCTTGCCGCGCCGTGCGTCACCCGCCGGAAGTCCAGGCTGACGCGCTGCGCCAGCTCGATAACCTCCCGCTCCGATTCCGTGTTCACCATCACCAGCGCGCGCGTCTTGCCCAGGTAATACGGCTTCGCCCACGGAATGTGCGGCGTCACCACCTCTTCCTTCAACTCGATGTCCGGCGGCGCCTCCTGCACGGGAATCTCCTTCGGCGCGCCCTTCACGCCCGCCGTGGCCGGCGGAGGAATCGTTCTTCGGAAAGTCTCCCGGTCGTCGCCCAGGCGCTTTTCCAGCGCCGCCAGCGCGTACGTCCCGCTGCTCCGGCCCACCGTCACCGCCTGCTCGAACTCCCCCAGTCGCTCCGCCCCGCGCGAGATCACCGCGCGCAGCACCCACGTCCCCTCCGCCTCCGGCGCAAAATCCCGCTCGCCCGCCAGGCGTCCCTCCGCCGTCGCCGCCAGCGCCACCTCCCCCAGCGCCCTTTCCGGGCCGTCCGGCAGGCGTCGCGCGCTCAGCGCCGCCCGCACCCCGGCGCGTCCCGGCGTCAGCACCACCCGCACCGGAGCGCTCCGCCCCGCCGCAGGCGGCTTCGGCAGCATCAGGCAGCCCGCATGCCCGTCCACCACCCCGTCCACGTACGGCAACCCGGAAATCGGAATGAGACGCAGCGTCGTTTCGAAGCGCCCGTCATTCGGAAGCTCCTGCGACCGGTAGAGCACCTCCAGCGTCCGCGACGCCCCCTTCATGTACTGGTAGATCGCCATCAGCCGCGTGTAGTCGAACTGCAAGGCCACCCCGCTCCCGTTCTCCGCCAGCGCCGCCGTCCACCCGCGCGCCATGTCGTAATGCCAGTAATCCGTCCCCCCCGTCGGCCCGCTCGCCACCTTCCGCCGCGTCAGCCCCGTCGGCAGGGGGATGTAGTACGTCACCTCCTGCTCCGCCGCGCTCAGTTCATTGTGAACCCACAACCCCAGGGTGTACGTCTCCTTCGAGGCCTCTTCATTGTGCACCTCATACGCCGCCTCGATCTCCGGACGGTCCGCGCGCATCGTGATGACCTTCGTGATTGTGATCCACCGCAGCTTCTCCGTCTGCCCCCGCCGCCACAGCTTCACCGACGCAATGGCGTCCGTGTTCTGCATCACCTGGAAGGAATAGGGCTGGTTCGTGTAGTCCCCCGCCCCCTGTTGCGTGATGGCATCGCCCAGCAGCGTCGGGCGGCCCTTGCCCCCGGAATAGACCAGCTCCGTCCCGCCCGGCTTCACCTGCAGGCTCGTCGCCGCCCCGACCGACGGCTTCAGCGTCAACCGCGCCCACGCGTTCTCCAGAACGATCTCCTTCTCCCCGTCCTGGTCCACGTCCTGCTCCGTCAGCAGCGCCGCCGACGCTTGGCCCGCCCACAGACACAGCATCCCCGCCGCCAACGCCGCCAGAGACCCTCGCCAAAGGCGCATCATGTCCTGTCCTTTCACTGGGAACACACGGACCGACCCAATCCCGGACCGCGCCGAACCGGTCAACCCCTCCGGCAGGGGCCCACCGACGCGCGCTCCACCCATGTCGCCGCCAGAAGCGTCGAACCCAGCGGGCGCTCCGGATCCCGCTTCATTTCCACCGCCATCTGCGCCGCCATTCGGCCCGCCTCCTTCCGCGGAATCCGGATCGTCGCCAGCGGCACCGGGCTCGCCGTCGCGTACTGCGCGTCGTCGTACCCCGCCTCGATCAACGCCCGCACCGCCATCACCGCATAGTGGTCGCACGAGCAAATCAACAGCCCCGGCATCTCCCCGGCCTGCACCATCTCCCGCACCTGCAGATAGGCCTCCGTCTCATCCGCCGCCGGACGGCAGAACCGCTCATCCAGGACGATCCCCCATTGCCCGCAATAGGCCGCCCACTCCCGCTGCCGGTCGCCCGTACCGTGGGGGGGGGCGTCGCTCGGAACCCGACATAACCCGCCCGCCGGTGCCCCAGCGCCGCCAGACGCTCCGCCGCCGCCGCGATCCCCGGCGCCGAATCCACCCCCACCGCCGGCAGCGCGCCGATCGGGCGCGTGTGCTGAACCGACAGGATCGCCGCCTGCGCGCTTCGGAAATGTCCCGCCAGCCCCTCCGAAAGCGCCGTCGTCGTAATCACCCCGTCCACCCGCTGCTCCGCCAGGAACTGACGCCGCAGGAACTCGTCCGCGTCGCGCTCCGGCGTCACCACCAGCATCACCGTATGATTCAGCTCCGCCAGCCGCTCCGTGATGCCCTGCACCGTCTCGAAGGTCAGCGAAGCCGTGGCGTGCTGCGCCCAGCGCGTGAACAACCCCGGCCCGATCACCAGGCCGATGCACTCCGTCCGCCCCGTCGAAAAGAGCCGCGCATTCCGGTTCCGGCGGTAGCGCAGCCGCGCCGCCGCCTCGTGAATCCGCCGGCGCTTCTCCGGGCTCACAATACACGTCGGCACCGCATTCAGCACCCGCGACGCCGTCGAGATCGAGACCTCAGCCTCGCGCGCCACATCCGCCAATCCCACCGCCCGCGTCTTCCGCACCATCCCAACCTTCCCCACAGGCAAATGATTGACAGGCAAACGTTTGCAGTCTAGCCGCCACAAGGGGGACTGTCAAGTCGCGGATAGCCGCCATTCGACCGGCGTGTGAAGAGGGGGGCACTACGTCAGGGAACCGGGGGAGGCTGACCGCGTGCGCCTGCACTCCACCTCTGGTGTCAGGCGCTGTAAGTCTATAGGTCGTATGTCACCTGATTACCATGGGTAATGACACTGTGGGGGCGCGCATCAAAAAGGTGTTGTCAGATTTTTCCAAGACGCGCGGCGTGTCCATGCGCCGGATCGCGCGCGAGTACCTTGGGATGCCTCCGCAGACGCTTGATGCCATGATGTCCCGAGGCTCGGAACGGCCAAGCGCCACCTCAATCGGAAAGATCGCCGCGCTTGCAGGCTGTCGTGTGGAGTGGTTGCTGACCGGAACCGGTGACATCTACGCGGTGCAACCTGTTGGCCCCAGCGGTACTCCCGAGAACGCTCCGCGCGGCTTGGTGAGAATGGAGTTGACCGACGGTTCGATGAACCTACTTGACTATCGCCCGAAAGTGGTGTATGCCCTTGCTGGTGTGCCGGCTGAAAGCGGCGATCTAGCGCTGGTGGAACTTCGGAGCGGTGAGCGGCTGGTGCGGAAGGTCTTTCCTGGAGATGTGGCCGTGTTTCTGGTCGCGGCGGACCCGCGGCTTGCGCCGCAGACCGTGAACAGAAAGGACATCAAGAGCATGTGGAAGCTGTGGGGGATGGAGCTATGACGCGGGCGGAGAAGATCGTCGGCATAGGGCTTCTGCTGCTGATGTGCGGCATCATGGCCGTCCTGCAGAACTGCGACGGGACATCGAAGAACGAGCGCGAGGCGCGCGTCGCCGCAGAAGATGCCGCCTGGGCACAGGGGGCCGAGCGCTTCAAGCGCATCGTGGGCGCGGAGCAGGTGCGGGATTGGGTGGTGTCCGCGCGGCTTCTTGACGGGTCATGCGTGATGCAAGTCACCATGACGGGGGCCTTCGTCGTTGCCGGGCGCGACTTCAGGCTTCAGATGGCGCGCACGCTGCAAGACGGATGGGAGCGGTGCTCGGGGAGCCGCGTGGCGCGCACGTCCTTGGTTTCGCCTGCTGGGCGCGAAATCGGTGGCGGCAAAGCTGGCGGTGACTGTTGGGCTGAAGAATAGCCGACCACCGCGCTTGCCATTGTTTTCAAGGCCGTCTTCTCTTGGGGTGCCTTTCCTCCAGCGTCCAAAGACTTTCCTTCCGTGGCGCGCGGCTTTCCTTGGTAGTCAGGGGTAGTCAGGGGACACAAGACTGTTTGGGGTAGTCAGGGGACACAAGTAGTCAGGGGACACAAGACTGTTTTCACTGCCTTCCCCTCCGCGGCTTCGCTTTCGGCTTCTTGGGCGGGCGGCCC
>JAKJEM010000013.1:61662-74785 GCA_022705425.1 Planctomycetota bacterium | reverse complement strand
GCTTCTGCGTCTTGAACATGGGGCAGCCCGGATAGGCCACGATGTTCGGCTTCGTGTACGCTATCGTTACGCCGCCGGCCACGCCGCCGTTGACGACGAGGGTGCTGTTGTCCCCCGCCGAACCGGCCGCCGTGATCGGGACGCCGCGATAGTTGTAGTTGCTCTGGAAGCCGACCACGTTGGCCACGCCGGCCCACGACGTCACGGACGGGTTATCCCAGGCGCCCTGCACCAGGGACTTGGCGCTGAAATCGCCGAGCGACTTCAGCTCGGTGCCCATGGTGAGCGCCTTGCTCGTGCCGCTGGTGGCGCAGGCATCGGCCGGCATGCTGTCGCCGCCGGTGGGGCAGAGCAGGGACTTGGTGTCGCCGATGTAGCCGCGGGTGAAGATGAGCCCGAGGCCGATCGGGGCGGTGCGGATGGTCGCGGCGGGCGAGCCGCCGTAGAACACCGTGCGGTACAGGTTCGCGCCTTCAGCGTAGTTGCCCTTCGTGGGGGCCACGACGCCGGAGCAGGTCGCCGTCTGCACGACGCCGCTGTCGCTGACGCCGGCCTGCGTTGCGCCGGTCGTCGTCAAGGCGGGATCGAGACCGTAGCCGTTGTAGGAGGGGAAGTAACCGTTGTAATCGCCGCAGTACGTCTCCAACCCGCGCGCAAACTGCGTCAGGTTGTTAAGACAGGCGGTTCGACGCGACTTTTCTCGCGCAGAGGCCAGAGCCGGCAGAAGCATGCCGGCCAGGATGGCGATAATCGCGATCACCACGAGCAGTTCGATCAGGGTGAACGCAAGGCGTCGAATCGCTGAAGATAGATACCTCTTCATTCGATTCTCCTTACTTGTCCATGCCGAGCTGGAGGTCGAAGCTGTTCCAGATCAGCCACCCATCGTTGTTTATCGTGCCCTTTGCGTTCGCCACGGTTGCCATGTCATAGACATAGCAGTTGACCGAGGGGCTGAGCGAGGGTGCCAGCGTGATCGCCGAGCCGTTGTTGGCGGCCTGCTTCGACCAGTACATGATCGAGCCGAGGCCGGTGCCGGTGTCGGCAATCCACTTGGCGCTCCAGTCGCCCGCGAGGACGTTGTAGCCTTCCTTGTGAGCGTAGTAGCCCATGCCCGCGTCGGTCGAGGGGGTGGACATTGCCGTCGAGGCCAGACGGGAGAAGCTGTCGGAGGCGATGGCTCGCGAACTCAGGGCCTTCTGCGTCTTGTACACCGGGCAGCCGGTATAGACTTCGAGCGTCGGCTTGGTGTACGTGATCGTGATCTTGCCGTCCTTGGCGGCCGCGTCAGTTGCGCTGCTCGGGCTGCTCATGCCGGCGGAGATCGGAACGCCGCGATAGTTGTAGTTGCTCTGGATACCGACGGCGCCGGACACGCCGCCCCAGCCCTGACCACCGGCGGGGTTGAAGTTGCTCCACGAGCCCTGCACGGCCGACTTGCCGTTGTACTCGCCGAGGGCCTTGAGGTCATTGCCGGTGCAGGCGACGGAGACCTGGCCGCTCGACAGGGTGAAGGAATCCGGCGGCATGGATTCGCTGGCGCTCGGGCAGAGCAGCGCCTTCGTGTCGCCGGTGTAGTTCAGCACGGACAGGTAACCGAGTCCGACGGGACCCGTCTTGACGGCGTCCGTCGCGTTCCCGCCGTAGAACGCCGTGCGGTAGAGCGACGCGCCTTCCGCGATGAAGTTGCCGCTCGCGCCCTGAAGGTTGCTCACCTGGCAGCGCTGCATGGTGGCGCCCACCATCTGCTGGAAGGTGGACTGGCCTTCGTTCACGACCGGGTTCTTGCTGACGTTGCGACCGTTTGCTTCGGCCGGGTCGCGTCCCCAACCGGTGTACGAGGGGAAGTAGCTGTTGTAATCGCCGCAGTAACTCTCGAGCCCGCGGGCGAACTGCGTGAGGTTGTTGAGGCAGGCGGTACGACGCGACTTCTCACGCGCGGACGCCAGGGCGGGTAGGAGCATGCCGGCCAGGATCGCGATGATCGCGATGACGACCAGCAGCTCGATGAGAGTAAACGCAATGCGGCGAATCGTAGAAGACAGATGCATCTTCATGCGATTCTCCTCTCATCAACCATTATGAAAGATTACGATTCCAGAACACATGCGACCGTACGCACAAACGAAGTACGCCCATGGAGTATTCCGGTGGGATGGCCCTCCTTCCGCTGAACCCGTCTGCGCCTGTGCGGCCAATGCCGCACGCTGTGGTAATAGTTGCAGAAAGGATACCTCGTGTCAAGGGGTTTTTCAGATTTTGCCGAGAAAAGTGTTCGCGGGAAGTTAGATGTCGTCCCCGTTCATGCCCGGCGTGGGTGCTATCAAGGGATTGGGGGTGCCGCCGGCCCCGGCCACAAGAGGGGCTCGGCGGCAGATGCAATCGCCTGAGTTCGGGCACGCCGCAAAGGGCGTGGCGGGGTGTCGGCCGGCGGTTTCTGCGCCCGGAGCGTTGCGCGCTTCGGATTTCGGGTATAATGCCCGCGCCTCAGCGGTTCAACGACAACGGGAGGAGCAGGCCGGTGAGCGGTGGCGGCACTTCGAGCCCTCTGCGGCGCGGGCTGGACAGGGAATCCGGCGGCGTGCTGCTCGGGGGGCTGATTCTTGCGGTTGCCGTGCTGGCCGTCTATGCGAACAGCCTGCGCGCGGAGTTCGTCTTCGACGACGAGGGCTGGATCGTCGAGAACGCCGCGATTCGCCGCCTCTGGCCGCTCACGCCGCACCTTCTGGACAGCCCCCGGCCCGCGTTGAGTCTTTCGCTGGCTCTTTCGTATGCAACCGGGGGCGAAGACCCCCTTCATTACCATCTCTTCAACGTTGCGACGCACCTCCTGGCGACGCTGACGCTCTTCGGACTCCTCCGCCGCACTCTGCGGCGGTCGGCCTTCCCGGAGGAGGTTCGCGGCGCGTCGCTGAGCCTGGCCGCTGCGGCGGCCCTGCTCTGGGCGGTGCATCCGCTGCTGACGGAGTCCGTCACGTATGTCGTGCAGCGGTGCGAGTCGCTCATGGGGCTCTTCATGCTGTTGACGCTCTACGGCGTCGTCCGCGCCGCCGAGTGCGAGGAGGCGGCGGCGCAAGGCGGGGACGCCTCGGGGGGCGTTGCGCCGCGGCTCTGGCGCGCGATGGCGGTCGCCGCCTGTGCGGCGGGGATGGCCGCCAAGGAGGTCATGGTCGTTGCCCCGGTCGTCGTCCTCGTCTATGACGCCCTCTTCCTGTCCGATTCCTGGGGCGCCCCACTGCGGCGGCGCGGGCTCTTCTACGCGGCGCTGGCGGCGACCTGGGGAATCCTCGCGGCGTTGCGTGTCGGTGCGGACGACCAAGGCGACTCGGCCGGTTTCGGACGGAGCGCCATCACCCCCGCGCAGTACGCTTTGACGCAGCCGGGCGTCATCCTTCACTACCTGCGGCTGTCCTTCTGGCCGGAACCGCTCTGCTTCGACTACGGCTGGCCGGTGGCGCAGGGCGTGGCGCAGATTTTCCCGGCGGCCCTTGTGGTTGGGGGGCTGCTGGCGGCCACGGCGTGGGGGCTCGGGCGGCGGCGTCCCTGGGCCTTTGCGGGGGGATGGTTCTTCCTGATTCTTGCGCCGACATCGAGCGTGATGCCGATCAATGACCTTGCGGCCGAGCGCCGGATGTACCTTCCGCTGGCTGCCGTGATGGCCGGCGTGGTCCTGGCCGCCTTCCTTCTCGGCGGGGCGCTCCTGCGCCGCGTCCTCCCGACCGGACCGGCGCGCCGCCGGACCGGCGCGATTCTCGCCCTTCTGCTGCTCCTGGCGGCGGCGGGGGGGCTGGGGGCGCTGACGGCGCGGCGAAACGCCCTCTACCGCTCGGCGCTCTCGGTGTGGGAGGACGTGCTGCGGCAGCGTCCGGGCAATCCGCGCGCGTGGTACAACGCGGGGGTGATCCACGGCAAGGCGGGCCGGCGGGCTGAGGCGCTCTACTGCTACAGCCGCTCGATCGAAGCCCGGCCGGATTACGAGGCGCGCGTCTATTACAACCGCGGTGAAACGCTGGCGGCGATGGGACGCCTGCATGAGGCGATTGCCGACTACAGCCGGGCGATCGCCATGGATTCCCGATACGTGCGCGCCTTCGTCAATCGGGGCGCGGCGCTGACGGCACTGGGGCGCTGCGACGACGCGATCCCTGACCTCGACCGCGCGTTGCAGTTGGACCTCCGTTCGCCCGAGGCCTGGCACAATCGAGGGGCGGCCCTGGCGGCAAAGGGCGCGCACGGCGAGGCGATGCGGGACTACCGCCGGGCGATCGAACTGAAGCCGGGCTATGCCGCCGCGCATTACGGCATGGGCAATGCGCTCTTTCATCTCGATCGTCCGGCGGAGGCCGTTGCCGAGTACGGGCGCGCGCTCGCCGCGCGGCCCGACTACGCCGAAGCGTTGCAGAACCGCGCGGTCGCGTGGCTGACGCTGCGGGAGTTCGGTCGGGCCTGGGCGGACGTGCGGCGTCTGCGGGAGGTTGGCGTCGAGCCGACCGCGCTTGTGCAGGCTCTGCGCGCGGCGGAAGGGGGGGACGGCGGACGACGGACGGCGGACGACTGACGACGGACGACGGACGACGGACGACGGACGACGGACGACATTCATCTTAGGGGGGTGGGCGGCGTCCGAGTTGACGGTGATGCCAGGCCAGGACGTCGCCATAGGGCAGGGGCCCGCCGAAGATGTCCAGGGCGCTGCCGACGGTGACATCCACCCGCCCGCCGCCTAGGGCGGCCACCTGATCGAGGTCGGCCAGGGTGCGGACTCCGCCGGCGTAGGTGGCGGGAAGGGGGGAATGCCTTCCGAGCAACTCAACGAGTTCGGGCTGGATGCCGGCCATCCTGCCCTCCACGTCCACCCCGTGTACCAGGAACTCGTCGCAAGAGGCGGCAAGGTGTTCGAGGACTTCAGGGGAAATCCGCAGGCGGGTGAAGGTCTGCCAGCGGTCGGTGACGATCCAGAAGGCATCGCCGCGCCGGCGGCAGCTGAGGTCCAGGACGAGCCGTTCCCGTCCCACGGCCTCCGTCAGCGCGCGGAGCCGCGCCTCGTCGAGCTGCCCGGCGGAGAAGACCCAGGAGGTCACGATAACGTGGCTGGCGCCGGCGTCGAGAAACTCCCCGGCGTTGTCGGGGGTGACGCCGCCGCCGGCGTGGAGTCCGCCGGGGTAGGCGCGCAGGGCGGCGAGGGCGGCTTCGCGGTTGCCGGGGCCGAGGGCGATGACGTGCCCGCCGGGGAGGCCGTCGCGGCGATAGAGGTCGGCGTAGAACTCGGGGGGGCGCTCGGACTCGAAGTTCGTGCGCCCGGCGACGCCGTCGGCGGCCAGGGTGCCTCCGACGATCTGAACCACGCGCCCGCGGAGCAGGTCAATGCAAGGACGGAAGCGGGCCATGCTATTCCTTGAAGGTCACCGTCGAGGGGTCGCCCATCTTCTCGGAGATCGCCGCCGCCTGCGCTGCGGCCTGGCGCACCTTGACCATGAGCGCCGCGTTCTGGCGGTCATAGGCTTCGGCCCTGGGGGCGTCCCAGATTTTCAGCGCGGCCAGGTGGCCAAGGGGGGCGGCCTTGACGGCCACGGAGACGGGGGACTTCGCCGCCTCGCGGGCGGCGGCCTCGAAGCGGTCGGAGTAGCCCTTGACCATGAAGGCCCGGACTTCGGCGAAGACGGCCTCGCGCGCGGCGTCGCCCTTGTGCAGTCCGGCCTCGGCCCAGATGTCGCGCCAGCGGTGCAAGGCGGTGAGGTCGCCCTCCGAACGGTCGAAGCCCGCCTTCTTCAGCGTCTCGAAGCGCGCGCGCAGTTCCTCGACGGTCTTCGGACCGAGGGCCTTGTCGTGCCGCTCCTTGAACTCGGCGATGTTCTTGCCCCAGATGCCCTCCGGGTCGCCGTTGAGCTCGCGCGCCTCTTCCATCTTCGCCAGGGCGACCTCGTACTTCTTGATGCCGGTCTTGCCCGTGGCGTCGTAGTAGGCGATCCACGCCTCGCAACCGGCGATGCGCGCCTGGATCAGCTTGCGCCCCTCGGGGCTGCGCGCCTGCGCCAGCAGGGTCTCATATTCGCCCTTGCAGGCCGTCATCTCCGCCTCGTTGTGCGCGGCGAGGTACTTGTCGTCCAGCGCCATGGCACGGGCGAGTTCCTGGCGGGCCGTCATCTTGCCGTAGATGACGTACCCGGCGACGGCGATGGCCGCCACGGCGATCACCCCGACGATCATCCGTCCGATACCGGTCTTGCCTTCCGCGTCCGCCATGAGATCTCCTCCCCGCTGAAAACCGGCGCGACGATGCCGCGTCGCGCGTCGCCGCACAGCATAGACGAGCAGGGCGGCCCAATCAAGGCTTTTCGCGGACGTCGACGTATCCGGTCAGTTTTCAGGGTACGCACCGAGAGCGTCGTGTGTGGCACGGGCGCCCTCGCCCGTGGTTGTCGCAGCAGGACGTTCCCACAGCCGAGGGCGGCTGTGCCACATCTCCGGAAGACGGACAGGTTGCACGTTGACAGCCCCGGCATTCGACGGTATCGTGTCGTCATGGTATTCCCATCCGCCCCACCGCGTAGCGGCTTCTTCCCGAGAGTCCGGAATGGCGTGGCGTGGACGCTGTTTTTCGGTACGGGATTGATCTTCGCTGCGAGGGCGCCGGCGGCGCCGGAGGCGGTCCCCGCCCCTGTGGAATTCGCTTCCCGAAAGGACGTTCGCATGACGCCGACATCCCCGGAGAGGGCCTTCCACGTGTGGGCCTTCGGCGACGCGCACGTCGGCACGGACCTCAAGCGCGGGCGCGAGAGCCTGGCCGAGGCTCTCCGCGATTCGGAGTCCGGACGCGCCGGCGGCGGGCTGGCCTTCGCCTGGGACATTGCGATAGACGTCGGCGACATGACCGGCGCGCAGGGGCTGCCGCAGGATGACGAGGGACGCGAGGTCGTCCGCCAGCTCGCCGCCCTGCGGCTGCATCGGCGCGAGGCGATCTACAGCGTCTGCGGCAACCACGACCGGAACGGCCTTCAGGAGCCCCCGGCCCTCTGGTGGCGAAAGTGGATTGACCCCCTGGGCGAGAACACGGCCTTCTCCGGCGTGGAGGCCCGCCGGCGGCCCTATCCCGTCGAGGGGACCTGGGAGCGCTATTCCTTCCGCGTGGGGAACCTCCTCTTCCTGATGATGAGCGACATCAACGAGCCGACGCAGAAGGTCGGGCGCGGCCCCCTCGGCGGCAACCCCGCCGGGGTCGTCTCCGGCGAAACCTTCCGCTGGTGGAAGAAGCAGGTCGAGTCGAACCCCGACTGCGTCAAGATCAGCGTTCACCACTACGTCCTGAAGGACACGACCGTCGCCTCCGGGGAGTGGGAGGGCCTCAAGAAGGACGCGCAGGGGAACTGGCGCAGCCACTACCACGGCTACAAACCCGAGGGCGCGCCGAAGGGGGCTTCGTACCTCTATTTCGTGGACAGCGTCCCCGATGCGCAGGCCTTCGAGAAGTACCTGGCGGAGCATCCCGGCGCGGTGGACGTCTGGATCGGCGGTCACACGCACGCTCATCCCGACGACCGGTTCGGCGGCAAGTCGCACGTCGAGACAAAATGGGGCGTTCACTTCATCAACGCCGCCGGTTTGACGCGCTACCACGGCATCACGAGCGTGCCGCAGAGCCGCCGGCTGACCTTTGCGCAGGGGAGCGATCTTCTCCGCGTTCAGTGCTACATGCACAGCGCGGAGTTCCTGCCCCACGGGTGGTATGACCGCGACGAACGAACCTTGAAGCTCACGCGCCCCGTGCGGCTCCCCGACGCGGCCCGGCCGTAGGCGGCCCGGAGGTTGCGCGGCGGACGCGCGGGCGTTCGTCGTCTCGATTGAGGAGGCGCCATGTCCCGTCCGAACATCGTCTTCATCCTTACCGATCAGCACCGCGGCGACTGCCTGAGCGTGTCCGGGCATCCCGTCGTCGAGACGCCGCATCTGGATATGCTGGCCGCGCGCGGGGTCAACTTCACCTCCTCCTACAGTTGCTGCCCCTCGTGCATCGCGGCGCGCGCCTCGATCTTTACCGGTTTGCGCCCCACCACGCACGGGCGGCTGGGCTACCGGGACCGGGTGCCGTGGCGCTACGAGCGCACCCTGGGGGGGGAGCTCTCGCGCGGGGGCTATCAGACGCATTGCATCGGCAAGACGCACTTCTTTCCCCAGCGGACGCACCTGGGTTTCGACGCCATCGAGTCCTACGAAGGGGCGCAGAACTTCGACGGGCACTTCGTCAACGACTACTGGGAGTGGCTGCGCGAGCGCGCCGGGGGGCACGTCAACGAGACGCTGCACGGCGCGGACTGGAACTCGTGGGTGGCGCGGCCGAGCCACCTGCCCGAGGCGTTGCACAACAACTCCTGGGTCGTGACGCGCGGCATCGAGTTCCTCCGCCGGCGGGACCCGACGCGCCCCTTCTTCCTCAACCTCTCCTTTCACCGCCCTCACGCCCCGCTCGACCCGCCGCAGGTCTTCTGGGACCTTTACCGCGACCGTCCGTTGCCGCCCGTTCCCGTCGGCGACTGGGCGGGCCGTTTCGACCGGCCCGTGGAGGACGCGAACGACTGGCACGGACGGCTGCCGCCGCGCCTGCTGGACGCCGCGCGGCGGGCCTACTATGCGCAGATCGCGCACATTGACAGCCAGATCGGACGCTTGCGGATCGCCCTGCGCGAGCAGCGCGCCGGCGAGACCTGGATCGTCTTCACGGCCGACCACGGCGAGATGCTCGGCGACCACTTCCTCTTCCGCAAGACGTACGCCTACGAGGGGTCCGCGCGCACGCCGTTGATCGTTTGTCCGCCGACGCCCAGCGCGCGGCATGTCTGCGATGCGCCGGTCACTCAGGAGGACCTGATGCCCACGATGCTCGACATCGCCGGCGTTCCCATCCCGCCGGGGGTCGAGGGGCGCAGTGTGCTGCCCCTGCTCGACGGCCCGTCGAAGACCCCGTGGCGTCCGTACGTTCACGGCGAACATGCCAACTGCTACGGCCAGGAGGGGATGGGCGTCCAGTACGTGACCGACGGCCGCGTGAAGTACGTCTGGTACACCCTCTCCGGACGCGAGGAGCTCTTCGACCTTGTCCGCGATCGCGAGGAGCGCCATGACTGCTCGCGCGACCCGGCCTGCCGTGACCTGCTGGAATTCTGGCGGGCGCGCCTGGCGGCGGAACTGGCGCCGCGCGTTCAGGACGGTCTTTCCGACGGCAAGCGCCTGATCCCCGGCACGTCGCTGCCGCAGGTGCGGCCGGAACTGCTCTCGCCCTGAGCGCCCCCCTCATTCGGCGGCCAGCGTGGCGTCCAGGGCGCGCTGCAACGCCTCGCGCGGCGTCTTCCAGGCGATGACGGTGAAGGCCGTGCGCGGGTAGAGTCCCTCGCACTCTTCCCTTTCGGTGAGGATGCCGCCGACGACCTCGACGTAGCGCGTGGGTCCGTCGCGCCAGGCGATGTTGCCCTTCAGGCGCAGCAGCCGTGTCCCCAGGTCGCGCCGAAGGGCCTCGAAGCGCTCCCGGTCCACGGCGCGGGGGCTGCGCAGCGCCGCCGCCACGATGTCGCCCGGCGGCCCGGAGTCCGGGGCGTCGCCGCCCGGGGTGTGCCGCAGCCCCGCCAGGAAGCCGTCCGGGAGCGCGCCGTGCGTCGTCCGGACCTGCGGGGCGCCGGGGTTGATTTCGCGCAACACGTCGCACAGCGTTTCGACCTCGGCAGGGGCGGCGAGGTCGCACTTGTTCACCACCAGACCGTCCGCGCGGCGCACCTGCTCGATGGCGACCCGAAGGTAGGGAGCGACCTTGATGAAGCTCACCGCGTCCACGAGGCAGATGTTGGCGCGGATGCAGAAGGCCGCCGTCAGCTCCGGCAGGGCGAGGGGGCCTTGCAGGTTGCGCGTCTCGGCGACGCCGGTGGACTCGATCAGGACGATCCCGGCGCGTCGGGCGGCGGCGATCTCCCGCAGCGCCAGGAGAAGTTGCGGCTTGGTGCAGGCGCAGAAGAGGCTGCCGTTGTTGATCTCGTAGCGGGCGTGCGGCCCGGGTGGCAGAAGGCGCGCGTCTATCCCGATCGGGCCGAACTCGTTGACGATCAGGGCCGGGGCGGCGCGCGCGATCTCCGGCAGGGCCAGCAGGCGGTTGAGCAGCGTCGTCTTCCCCGCCCCGAGGTAGCCGGTCACGAGCAGGACGGGGATGGACGGACGTTCCACCGGGAGCGTCCTCATCGGGCCGGGGCGATCACGAACTGCGCGGGGGCGGGCCGGCACAGCGCCGCAATCTTTGCGTCCTGGGCATCGAGGGCCTTGGCGGCCTCCGCGATCTTCGCGGCATCGCCCGACCGGCTCGCGGCGCGGAAGGCGTTGTTCAGCGAGCCCTGCAACAGCGCGATCTCCGACAGGATGGCGTTCCCGCGTTCGGCCAGGGCGCCGCTCGTCGCCGTCGAAAGGTTCCATCCCTCGGCCAGTTCCCTGGCCGTGACCTTCGCCAGGGGCTTGCCGTTCATCTGCACGGTGTACTGGCCCTCCGGCAGGCCGGTGATCTGGAGCATGTAGCGGGAGAGGTCGTAGAGGGCGGGCATCAGCCTTGCCGCGTCGTGCGCGGCCTGCGGCAGGGGCCAGGGCAGGCGCTCGTCGTGCCGCGTGAAGCTGAGCGAGCCGTCCTTCGCCGTCACGTCGGTGATGCGGCAACGCTCGGCGGCTGTGACCGTGCCGTCGGCCTTGAGCGCCGCCGCGCTGACGTTGCGCTCGGCCCCGAGACCGGCCAGAATCTCGGCGGCCATCATGTACTGACCGACGGGACCGGGATGGACGGGGTCGCCGCCGAGGGCGACGGGGGTGCGCCCGGCGTCCTGCCATGCCTTGGCGTAAGCGCGCAGCGCGTCGGTGCCGGGCAGGGCGGGGTTCTGCGTCAGGGCCGGGATGCGCGCCAGGATCGCCGCCGCTTCCTCGACGGGCTTGTTCGCGCCCCACAGCGCCAGCAGCGGATGATACTGGTCCACCACGGGCACATTCTCCTCCTGCCCGAGCTTCTTGAGGGCCTCGGTGTAGGGGTGGATCCGGCGGCAGCGGTCGCTCTTCCAGGCGTCCAGCAGGCTGCCGTCATTGACGGGGCTGCTCGAAATCAGCAGCGCCCGTGCGGGCACGGCGCCGATCTTGCCCAGGATTTCCTTCATTTCCTTGATGTAGAGGGCGGGGTCGTCTCCGCCGCCGACGTCGTTCATGCCGAGCTCAACGCTGACGATCGTGGGCTTGAAGGCCGCGATGTCGTAGTCGAATCGCTGGAGGACGTGGTTGGTGCGGTTGCCGCCGACCCCGGAGTTGCGGAAGCGCAGGTTCAGTTCGGGGTAGCGTGTGCGATAGTACGCTTCGATGTAGTTCGAGTGGAACCGTTGCGCGGTAATGCTGTCGCCCACCATGACCCAGACGTCATTCGCCTTGACTTCGAAGGCCGGCGCGGCCGAGGCCGTCCAGGCGCACGCCGCCAGAGCCGCCGCTGCGAGGCATCGCAGGATCGTCATCGCGCTCTCCTTTTCCATGGGCCCGCGTTGGGGCCGGTCTGCACGCGCCGCATCGCCGCTTCGGCGCACGCGGCGTCAGTCGCCCTTCTTCTTCCGGCGGGCGGGAAGGGGAAAGACCCCTGCCGGCCCGTTGAGAACGAAGGCGCCCAGTCCGCGGACGCGCGCGCGCCCGCCTTGCGGCTTCCAGATGAAGAGCTCCGGCGTCGGGCTTTCGCCGGTGTGGATGCTCACCGCCACCGGTTCGGAGGCGACCACGCGCAACTGCGGCGGGGGGGTGTCGGCCTTGTCGGGAACGAGTACGCTTACGAAGCGCGCGGTGCGGCCCGAGGTCCAGGCGCGCAGGCACATGTGATCTGCGGGAATCCGCTCCCCGGCGTCGTTCTTGGCGGCGCCGCCGCCCTTGAGATGCCGCCAGGGCGCGTTTGTCGGGAGCAGCACGTGCGCCGCCAGCCGAGTCGGGCCGATGGCCCAATGCGCGCCGTCCGGCGCGGCGTAGGTCATCTCCAGGCTGTTCCCGTGCAGCAGCCAGGAGTACTCGTGCGTCTTGGCCCCCTCCACCTCGTCTATGATGACGAAGTAGCGCCCGCGCACCATGAAGACGCTGCGCCGGAAGTCCACATTCTGGTAGCTCGTCACCGCCTGCGCGCCGTAGATTTCCGGGGTGCGGCAGAGTTCCCGGACGCGCCCGGCCGACTGGGAGGTGTTGCCCCGGCGCGAGTCGTTGTTGTGCGACGTGACGCGCAAGGGCCCCTGGCCGTCCACCAGGACCATGTTGTGGCCGGTTCCGGCGAGGTTGTAGGCGTAGCGGCCCTCGGCGCAGTAGCCGCCGTAGCCCGCTTCCGTGACCATCAGGCGTCCGTGCGCGTGGAGGAGGAAGTTGGTCGGGTCGTCGTGTCGGTGGGCGGTGTTGAACTGGTCGGCGCCGAAGGCCGGCAAGGGCCGAGCCACGAGGAGGCCCATCGTCGCGTCGCGGTCCCATCCGGTCCGGAAGACGGCCATGCCGCTCTCGGCCAGCACGTAGGAGGGGTTGCGCTTCGGCGCGCAGGGGCGGACGCGCGCGTCGAAGACCAGCATGGCCTCCCCGGCCCATTCGGGGAAGGGGAACGGGGCGCGGTCGTGCGCCCATCGGTGGAGGGCGGCGTCCTTGCAGGCGGGATTTGCCAGGAGCCCGTGCGGGTAGCCTTCGAAGATGTCGTCGCTGTCGTCGAGCGGCCAGATTCGGCCGTCGGGGCGCTTGATCTCGGCCTGCCAGCGGTGCCAGCGGAGGACATCCTCGCGGTTGAGCAGGTCCGCTCCGGTCATGCGGCGCATCGCCCAGGCCAGGCGCACGACGGGGATGGCGGCGCGCCGGCTGTAGTTGTTGCCCTCCTCGTTGGCGCCGTCGGGGGTGAGCATGGCGAAGAGCATCCGGCTGAGGCCGTCGAGGCCCGAGGCCAGCATCTCCCCGACGTTCAGGGGACCGGGGTCATGCCAGAAGAAGAGGGCCGCCGCCGCCACGCCGCAGTCGCACTCGATGCGCCAGTTATTCTGCGGCAGGTCGTGGGCCACGCCGAAGCCCTCCGTCAACTTCGGTGCGAGGCGGTCGCGCAGGCGGGCCATGTCCCCGGCGTCGA
>JAKJEM010000013.1:49121-61652 GCA_022705425.1 Planctomycetota bacterium | reverse complement strand
GAAGCGCCCCGCCGCCCGGAGCAGGTCCGCCGCGACAAGGTAGTCGAGGATCGCGTCCCCCGCGCCGCACCAGGACGTCCAGTGCCCCGCCCCGGCCTGGAAGAGGGCCTCCTTCGCCCGCGCGGCGTCGCGCGCCGAGCCCGTGGCCCAGTGCGTCAGGGCAAGGGCCTTGGCCGCCCGCGAGCGCGTTTCCTCGTGCATCGCCGCGACCGTGAGGTCCGCCTTGCGCGCTCGGGCGGCGTGGTGCTGCACCATCGTCCAGAAGGGCGCATAGGCCGGGTCCTTCGCCCGGCGGGCGATCGTTCTCGGGTCGCCCGGCAGCATCTGCAGCGCGCCGCGTTGCGGAGGACGGGGCGGAATCGGCTCGATACGCGGGCGGTCGTTCATCAGCGGCATCGGCTTCTCCGACAAGGGAACTTGACACAAGGTCTCCTGCGCCCTGTTTATCCGCCGCACGGCGTCCTGTCAAGGCGTGACGGGGCTTCGTCTGCGCGCCGGGTGTTGCGCGGGGCGCCCTCTACGGCGTGGTCCACGGGGGGTTCATGCCGGGCCGGTCCATGTAGAAGCAGTCCTCGCCGGGGCCGGTGCGCCCGATCCGGTCGCGCTGGCCGGCGCCGGAGACGGGGAAGCGGATGCCGTCGCGCTCGGGGAGGACGTACCGTGCGAACCATTCGGAGAGACGGCGGCGCATCTCGGCGGCTACGGCGGCGGTGGCGCGGTCATTGGCGAGGTTGCGCCGCTCGTCGGGGTCGGCGCGCAGATCATAGAGTTCATGCGGGCCGTAGGGATAGCGGTGAACGTACTTCCACTCCGGGGTGCGGATCATGCGGTTCGGGCCGTACTCGTCGCAGACCACGATTTCGTCGCGGGCTTCGGCGCGGTTGCCGGCGAGGACGGGAAGAAGGCTGACGCCGGGCCGCGCGGGGGCGTCGGGGGCGGCCAGTCCGACGAATTCGAGCAGGGTGGGGAAGAGGTCGTACTGCCCGGCCAGGGCGGAAAGGACGCGCCCCGACGGCAGCCGTCCGGGGTGGCTGGCGATGAAGGGGACCTTGACGGAGTTCTCGTAGAGGTTCAGCGGCCAGGTGCCGTTGCCCTTGCCCCAGAAGCCGCGATGTCCGCAGGAGAAGCCGTTGTCGCTGGTGAAGAGCACGAGGGTGTTCTCGCGCAGGCCGAGCGCATCGAGCGCGGCAAGGAGCCGCCCCACGTTCTCGTCCATCGCGGTGACGGCGGCGAAGTAACCCTTGAGCATCTCGCGTTTGCCCAGGCACTGGTGGGTCAGTTCCCCGGCCCAGGGGTGTGCGGGCTCCTGCGGGCAGGAGTTGAAGGGGCAGCTCTCGTAGGAGTCCACGATCTCCGGCGGGTGGCCGGTCCAGGGGCTGTGGGGGGCGGTGTAGTGGACGCTGAGGTAGAAGGGGCTTTGGCGGTGAGCGCGCAGGAAGGCGATGGCGTCATCGGTGATGACATCCGTGACGTAGCCGGGCGCGGTGATGGGGCGGCCGTCGCGGATCATGGGGGCGTCGCGGTAGGGGCCGCCGCCCTTCTGGTGCGCGAACCAGTGGGTGAACCCGCGCTGGGGACGCAGGCAATCGCCGAGGTGCCACTTGCCGCTGAGACCGCAGGTGTAGCCGTTCCGGGCGAGCAGGTCGGTGTAGGCAAGGGCGTCGTCGAGGAAGGGCACGGCGTCGGGGGGCATCTGCCCGCCGCGGAGCCAGTCGTGGACGCCGTGTTGGGAGGGCATCGTGCCGGTGAGGATGCTGGCGCGGGCCGGGGAGCAGACGGGCGACGCGCAGAAGAAGTTGGTCATGCGGACGCCGGAGGCGGCAAGGCGGTCGAGGTTGGGGGTGCGGATTTCGTCATTTCCGGCGCAGCCGAGCGCCCAGGGGCCCTGATCGTCGGTCAGGATGAAGAGAATATTCGTGTGTCGGACGGGCGGAGAGGATGTCATGGTCGGTCTGGCCTCTGGCGTGGACGGGCAAAGCGCCGAGAAACGGGCTCTCCCGGCGCCGGCGATGGTAGGGTGAGACCGGGCGTCTGTCAAGGAGACACGCGTTCCCCTCGGGCGTCTCGAAAGCACGAACCCACACGCCGGCAAAACGGCGCGTGGGTTCGGGTACGGACGGAGTCTGTGCGACTAGCCGACCTTGACCTTGACCGTCTTGCTGCGGGCCTCCTCGCTCTTGGGGAGTTCCACGGTGAGCACGCCGTTCTTGAAGGTCGCCTCGACCTGATCGGTCTTGACGGGGCAGGGGAGTTGAACCGCGCGCTCGAAGACGCCGTAGCTGCGCTCGACTCGGTGGAAGCTCTTGGTCTTCTCCTCCTTCTCCTCCTTCTTCTCGCCGCGGAGGGTCAAAACGCCGCCGACCAGTGACACCTCGACGTCTTTGGCGTCGAGGCCGGGGAGTTCGGCCTTGACCAGGACGGCTTTGTCCGTCTCCGAAACGTCGAGAGCGGGAAGCCATTGGCCGGGACCGCGGAAGGGTTCGATTCCGAAGTCCCGCCCGAAGAAGTCGTCGAACAGCCGGTTCATCTCGCGCTGGAGGCCGACCAGAGGCCGACTCTCTTCGCGCTTCTTCCAGGGTACAAGGGACATGGGACGTCACCTCCTCTCATTGCGTCTTGATGGGCACCTTTCGGACGCGCGCCTCTTCGGCCTTGGGCAGGGTCAGGCGAAGGACGCCGTTCGCGATCTTGCCTTCGATGCCGTCGCGGCGAATCTCCTGCGAGAGCGTGAAGACCCTGCGGAAGGGCAGGGGTTCGTACTCCGTGTAGAGAGGCCGCGAGTCCTCCTGGGGCGGGGAGACGTGGCCGGTGATCGAGAGGACGTCCTCGTCCACCGATACGTCCACGCCCTTTTCGGTCACGCCGGGCATGTCCGCCAGGAGGATGAGACTGTCCTCCGTCTCGCAAATGTCCACCTGGGGAATGCGGTAGCGCTCCTCGCGCGGGGCGGGGGTCTCGCCGCCGGGTCGCTTCATGATGTTCCTGGTATCGGTCACGACACGTCACCTCCTTTCGCGAGATTGCGGGGTCATTTCGGCTGTACGGCGATGCGGCGAGGCTGTGCTTCGGGCTGCCGGGGGATGCGGACGCTCAGCAGACCGTCCGAGTAGCGTGCCTCCGCCTTGTCGCCGAGAATGCTATCGGGGAGTTCCAGCGTGCGGGAAAAGGCGCCGAAGCGTCGTTCCTGCCTTTGGTAGCTGTCCTCCGCCGCGCCCGGTTCGGGCTTGCGCTCTCCCTTCAGCGTCAGGGTATTCCCCGTCACGGTGGCCTCAATGCTCTGGGGATCAACGCCCGGCAGTTCGGCCGTCACCACAACATCTCCTCCTGCGATCAGGACGTTGATGGGAGGATAGGCGTCGGCGGCGAACCACTCCGGGGCGCCGGTCACACCGGTGAAGAGGTTGTTCATCATGCGGTGCAGCCGGTCAACTTCTGCAAAGGGATAGTACCTGTCCATCCAACGTGCCATGGTCAATCACCCCCTTTCCGGGTCTCCAAAGGATGCCAGTCTTCACCCGTAACCTAGCAACGAGCGTGCCAAACGCGCCCATCGGGGCTCCAAGGGAATGGTGCGGCATAAAGTGTGATTTGTCAATACTTTGCAGCACGCGAGTATGTGGCGGCCCGTGTTTGTCTGGGTATCCGGCGGCTGCCATAATGGCAGTGACGGGGTGGAGACGGTGTCGTATCCCTGCCCCGGTGGGTGTATTTTATACCGTAAGTCCATGCAGATGAGTTCCTTGGCTTGACAGAATGGCCGGATTCTGGTAAATAGAACTGACCAGTCAGTTCTATGGGAAGCCGACGCGTGTCGCAGGTCAAGGAAAGACAGATTCTCTCGGCGGCGGAGGTACTCTTTACCACCCGCCGTTTCCACGAAGTGACGATGGATGACGTCTGCCATCAGGCCGGCGTCGGTAAGGGGACGATCTACCGCTACTTCAAGGACAAGGACGACCTCTTTCAGCGACTGATGACCTCCGGGGCGGAGGATCTCTGCGACGTCATTGCGGCGGAGTCGGGGCCGGCGCCCTTTGCCGAGCAGCTCAGGCGTGTGGTCCGGCATATGCGTCAGGAGATGCTGCGCAAACATGACCTCTTTCGGCTGATGCACTCGGAGGAGATGCGCAAGATTGCTTTCAGCCAGGACACGCGCGAGCAGTGGCGTCAGCGACGCCAGGCTGTTGCCGATGCGATGGCGGCCTTCCTGCAACGGGGCGTGGATTCCGGGGAGATTCGCCGCGACATTCCGCCGAAGGCGCTGGCCGGCGTGCTGCTGGGAATGCTGCGGGGCCTGGTCTGGCACGGCGAGGCTCTGGGGGAGGGCGAGACGGCGGCGGACTTGATGACGGACCTGTTCCTTCGGGGCGCGGGGGCCTCTCCCGTGTCGGAATCGAGGTGAGTTCGTGAAGAGACGATGGCTTTGGATAGCGCTCTGCGCGGCGTTCGCGTGGGGCGGGTTGTCGGGGTGCGACTCGGCGAAGTTCCGCAAGTCGGCCGACGAGGAGGTGTACCGCATCCTCGACAACAAGCAGAAGAGCGCGCTGGGGACGCCGCTGGACCTGGATATTGACGCCGCCAAGCCGGACCCTGTTGCGGACCTGCCGCGCCGCCGACAGCCGCTGGCGGGGGCGGAGGGCACGCCGGGCCTGGCCGACGAGCCGCAGGTGCTGACGCTTCAGAAGGCGCTGGAGACCGCGCTGAACAACAGCCGCGACTTCCAGAGCCGCAAGGAAGACGTTTACCTGTCGGCGCTCGACCTGACGCTGCAACGGCATCGCTGGACGCCGGCCTTCTCCGGGATGATCTCCGGCACGGCGCGGCGGTCGGGGGACGACCAGCAGTACGTGGGCGACGCGCAGTTCGGCGTGTCGCAGCTTCTGGCCACGGGCGCGCAGGCGAGTTTCTCGATCAGCAGCAGCTTCCTGCGGTACATGACGGGCGACGCGAACCAGTCCCTCTCCTCGATCCTGGCGGCCAAGATCGTGCAGCCGCTCTGGCGCGGGGCCGGGCAGCGCATTGCGCAGGAGAACCTGCGGCAGTCGGAGCGCGACGTGATCTACGCGGTGCGGACCTTTGCGCAGTACAACCGGAGCTTCATCGTGCAGATCGCGTCGAGCTACTACAGCCTGCTGCTTTCGCGAGCGGTGGTGACGAACGAGTGGCAGAACTTCCAGCGCCTGTCGCAGTCGCGGGCGCGGTCGGAGATGCTGGCGCAGGCGGGGCGGATGCCGGAGTATCAGCTCGACCAAAGCCGCCAGGACGAATACAGCGCGAAGGACCGCTGGGTGCGGGCCGTGCAGCAGTACAAGCAGAAGCTGGACCAGTTCAAGATTGACCTGGCGCTGCCGGCGGACGCGGCGGTGGACGTGGACGAGGCGGAGCTCTACCGCCTTCAGGAGACGGGGATCCTGCACCCCGGCCTGGGCGCAGACGATGCCGTTCGGCAGGCGCTGGCGCTGCGGCTGGACCTGCTGAACGCGCAGGACCAGCTTGACGATGCCCAACGAAAGGTGGATGTGGCCGAGAATGGTCTGGGACCGGACGTGAAGCTGACGATCTCGACGAGCAACCCGACCGATGCGAACCAGCCGCTGTCCTTCCGCTTCGACCAGGGGACGCACGGGATCGGGATCGAGGCGGACGCTCCATTCGATCGAAAGCAGGAGCGCAACACCTACCGTCGCGCGCTGATCCAGCTCGAGCGATCGCGGCGCAGCGCCACGGCGAAGACCGACGACGTCAAGCAACAGGTGCGCCAGTCCTGGAGTCGCTTGCAGGAAATGCGCGACTCGTACGAAATCCAGCGCATGAGCCTGTCGCTGGCGCAGCGTCGTGTGCACAGCACCACGCTGTTGCTCGAGGCGGGCCGCGCCAGCACGCGCGACCTGCTCGACGCGCAGGCATCGCTCCTGTCCTCGCAGAACTCCCTCATCAGCGCGCTTGTGGACCATACGATCGCCAGGCTCCAGCTCTGGCGCGACATCGGCACCCTTGCGGTGACTCCCCAGGGCCTCATCAAGGAACCGGACCGTGACGGAACAGAACGCCCCACCCCCTGACCCGGCCCGCCAGACGCGCGGCGCTCTCGGCGCATTCTTCCGCAACCCCTGGCACATCGGCCCGGTCGTCGTGGCGTTGGCCGGTCTGGCGGCGCTGGCCTACTTCGCCCTGCGCCCCGCGCGCGTCACGCACGCCGACGCAGCCCTCTACCGCGTCGAGAGGATGGACCTCGTCGTCAGCGTCGTCGAAAGCGCTTCCCTCTTTTCCCCCGGCGCGCTCGAGATCAAGTCGCAGGTCGAAGGCAGCACCACGATCATCAGCGTCATTCCCGACGGCACCCTTGTGACGGCGGAGGACGTGAAGAACGGCAAGGTGTTGATGGAACTGGATGCCTCCTCGGCCCGCGAGAAGGCCAACTCGCAGGAGGTGACCGTCCAGAGCGCCTCGGCCTCCTATACCCAGGCGCGCGAGCAGTACGACATCCAGGTCAACCAGAACGAAAGCAACATCAAGGCGGCGGAGTTGAAGGTGAAATTCGCGCGCATGGACCTGGAGAAGTACCTCGGTCTGGCGCCGGCGGACAAGTTTCTCAAGGGCGATATCCGGCTGGACAAGATCTACGGTTCGGGCATGGGCACGCCGCAGATCATCGAGACGCTGCGCCAGATGGACCTCGGCGGCGACGCCTTGCAGCAGTGGCGCAAGCTGCAAGCGGCGATTGACCTCGCCGGCGAGGAGGTCAGCCGCGCGGCGAGCACCTACGAATGGAGCAAGAAGCTCGGTCCCACGGACCAGGGCGGCGCGGGATACATCACGCGCAGCGACCTGGAGGGCGATGCGCTGGCGTTGCGGCGCAAGCAACTCGACCAGGAGCAGGCGACCCTGGCCCTGGACATCTTCCTCAAGTACGACTTCCCGAAGACGGCGGAGAAGCTCTCTTCGGACTACGGCGAGGCCGTCAAGCAGCTGGAGCGCGAGCGCGCCCGCGCGCGCGCCGAACTGGCCAAGGCGGAGGCCTCCCTCAAGTCGCAGGAGCTCACCTTCAAGCTCCAGAAGGAACGGCTGGAGAAGCTGAACCAGCAGATCGCCAACAGCACCATCCGCGCGCCGCGGGCCGGCATGGTGGTCTATCCCACGGCGGGCTTTTCCTTCGGGCGCGGCGGCAGTTCGGACAAGATCGAGGAGGGTTCCACGGTGCGCGAGCGCCAGGTTCTCCTGACGATCCCGGACTCGAACAGCATGTCGGTCAACATCAAGGTGCACGAGGCGTCCATCAACAAGGTTCGCCGCGGGCAGCACGTGCGGGTCACCCTCGACGGCTTCCCCGACCGCGAGATCCAGGGCGAGGTGCAGCGGATCGCCGTGCTGGCCGACCCGATCATGCCGTGGATCAGCCCGGACGTGAAGGTTTACAACGTCGTGGCGGCCATCAAGAACCCGCCGGACGACCTGAAGCCGGGGATGGGCGCCAAGGCCGAGATCATCGTCGCCACCGTGCCCGGTGTGCTGGCCGTGCCGGTGCAGGCGGTCACGGCCTCGGCGAACATGCGCTTCTGCTACGTCATGCAGCGCGGCGTTCCGGTGCTGCGGCGCGTGGAGACGGGGCAGTCGAGCGACAACTTCGTCGAGATCAAGAGCGGCCTGCGCGAGGGGGAGATGGTGCTGTTGCACGCCCCGGCGACGTTGGCGAAGGACCTCGAGGCGGCGCGCAGCGAAGCGGCGCTGGAGAAGCCCCAGGCACCGCCGCCCGCGCCGGCGAACGGCAACACGAACGGCGCGCCGGACACCGACGCGAAGACCCACGATGAGAAGCCGGCGGAGGCGAAGACGGAACTCGACCCCGCCCTCGAGCGGATGCTGAGCCGCATTCCCGAGGACAAGCGCGCCGAGGCGCGCGCCCGCTTCGAGGCCATGACGCCCGAGGAGCGCGCCGCGCAGGTCGAACGCATCCAGAAGGCGCGCCGGTCGCGCGGCAACGCCGCCGAAGGCGCCCCGCCCGCCGGAGCCCCGACCCCCTGATGGCCGCCATTGTCCGACTCAACGACATCTGGAAGACCTATCGCATGGGCGACACGGACGTCCACGCCCTGCGCGGGGTCTCCATCGAGATTCAGGAGGGCGAATACGTCGCCATCATGGGCGCCTCCGGCTCCGGCAAGTCCACCATGCTTAACATTCTCGGCTGCCTCGACCGTCCAACGCAGGGGGAGTACTTCCTGGGCGGCCAGAACGTGGCGCATCTGTCCGACGACGAGCTCTCCTTCATCCGCAGCTCGAAGATCGGCTTCATCTTCCAGTCCTACAACCTCATCCAGCAGCTCACCGTCGTCGAGAACATCGAGATTCCCCTTTACTACCAGGGTTGGTCGGAGCGCGACAGCCTGAAACGGGCGACGGAACTGGCCCAACTGGTGGGTCTGAGCCATCGGCTCGACCACCGTCCGAACGAACTTTCCGGCGGCCAGCAGCAGCGCGTGGCCATCGCGCGCGCCCTCTCGAACGACCCGCTCATCATGCTCGCCGACGAACCGACGGGGAACCTCGATTCAGCCACCGGGCAGGAAATCCTCCGTATGCTCGATCGTCTGCAGACCGAGGGGAAGACGATCATCGTCGTCACGCACGACGAGAACGTGGCGAAGCACTCGCAGCGCATCATCCGGCTGGCCGACGGCATGGCGGTGGATGAAAGGCGGATGCGGCCATGATCGGATTCCAGGCCAAGCGGACCTTTCTGCTGGGGGTGAAGAGCCTGTGGCTGCACCGGCTGCGCTCGACGCTGACGGTGCTGGGGATGATTCTCGGCGTCTGTTCGGTGATCGCCATGCTGGCGATCGGCGAGGGCGCCAGCCACGACGCGCAGGAGCAGATGCGGCAACTCGGCAGCACGAACATCATCATCCGCTCCGTCAAACCGCCGGAGGACAAGACCGCGCGGCAGGAGACGAGCCAGGTCGCGCAGTACGGGCTGACCTACGACGACGTGGAGCGCATCACGCAGACGATCCCCAGCGTGACGGTCACGGTTCCCGCGCGGCGCGTGCGCAAGGACGTGCGGAACCTGAGCCGGACGACGGACACCTTCATCGTCGGCACCGTGCCGTGGTTCCCGCGCGTGATGAACCGGCGCGTGGGCGAGGGGCGTTTCCTGACGGGTCTGGACGTACGGTACAAGGAGAACGTCTGCGTCCTGGAACCGCACGTGGCGCTGGCCCTCTTTCCCTTCAAGGACGCCCTGGGCCAGGCCGTCAAGATCGGGTCGGACTTCTACCGGGTGGTCGGCGTCATGGAGGCGCTCTCGACGGGCAAGGGCGGGACCAGTTCGGCGCGGCTGGACAGCGACGCGGGGGTGTACGTGCCCCTCAGCACCTTCACGGCGTATCTCGGCGAAGTGCTGACGACGCGCTCTGCCGGCAGCTACGTCCGCGAGCGCATCGAGATCAACGACGCCATCGTGGCGGTGCCCGCCGTCGAGCAGGTGCTCGACACGGCCACGGCGGTGCGCGCCACGCTGGAACGCTTCCACCGCAAGCTTGATTACGAGGTCATCGTTCCTCTTGAGCAGCTTCGCGCGGCGGAGAAGGTGAAGCGGACCTACAACATCGTTCTCGGCTCGATTGCGGCGATCTCGCTGCTCGTCGGCGGGGTGGGGATCATGAACATCATGCTCGCCAGCGTCACCGAGCGGACGCGCGAGATCGGCATCCGCCGCGCGCTCGGGGCCAAGCGGCGGCACATCATCACGCAGTTCCTGACGGAAACGGTGCTCCTGAGCGGCTTCGGCGGCGTCGTGGGCGTACTCATCGGCGTCACCATTCCCTGGTTCGTGGGACGGTTTGCCGGCATGACCACGATCGTCACGCTCTGGTCGCCGCTGGTCGCCTTTTCCATTTCGGTCATGGTGGGCGTCATCTTCGGCATCTACCCCGCGCAGCGCGCCGCGAGCATGGACCCGATCGAGGCGCTGCGGCACGAATAGGAGGTTGCCATGTCCCGTGTCTGCCTGGAAGCCGCCCGGTTCATCGAGGTGCTCGATGCGTGCGACGCGCTGGTGGCCGGCGGGGGGGTATCCGGCTGCGCGGCGGCGTGCGCGGCGGCGCGCGCGGGGGCGCGGACCTTCCTCCTCGAACGCAACGGCTGTCTCGGCGGCGTGGCCACGGCCTCGCTGATGGCGAACGTCGGCAACCTGCTGCTCGCCGCCTCCGGCGAGATCGTCACGCGCGGCTTCGCCCTCGAAGTCCTCGACCGCGCCGCCGCGGCCGGGGCCGCCTCACCTCACTGGAAGGACCGCGGGGTCCCCGGCTGCACCCTCGATTCCGAACGCTTCAAGGTGGTTCTGATTGACATGCTCCAGGAGGCCGGCGTCACGATCCTGACGCACGCCCTGGCGGCGCGGCCGATCCTGGAGGACGGCGCGGTGGCCGGCGTCTTTCTCGAGGGCAAGTCCGGGCGGCAGGCCCTGCGGGCGCGCGCCGTTGTGGACGCAACGGGCGAGGCGGACCTGGCCTGGCAGGCGGGGGCGCAGACGCGGCGGTCGCGCGGCACGGCCAGCACCCTCTTCGCCCTTGAGGGGGTGGATGTCGAGGCCTTTATCGCCTTCCTCAAGTCGCGCCCGGAGGAATTCCCGGCGATGCACGATTTCGTCCGGGACATCGAGGTCTTCGAGCGCAACTGGCGCGAGCGCGGGATCTTCTTCTTTCCGCACGTCAGCGGCGCGCGGGGGGACTGGCCGGCGCTGAACCGCCTGTTGGCGGAGAGCGGCTTTGCGCCGGAGAAGGAATGCCCGGAGTACCGCGAGACGCGCATGGGCATGTACGCCATCAAGGGGGGCAGCGTCGCCATCAACTCGAACGTGTACGTCGTGGGCGACCTCGACGTGCGCCTCCTTTCGCGCCTGGAACTTCACGCGCAGCGGATGTGCTATCGGGCGGCCGATCTGCTGCGGCGGCACATGCCGGGCTTCGAGCGGTCGCGCGTGGCGCACATCGGGGTGGACCTGGGCGTGCGCGTGAGCCGGAGCATCGTCGGGCGCGAGACGCTGGGGGTCGGCGCCGTGCGCGGCGGCGCGCCCAGCCGCTGCGATTCCGCCATCGCCCTCTCCCCCGTGCGCGTCGAGGCGCCCGGTCGCAAGGCGTTTGTCGAGGACTTCACCTTCGACATTCCCTTCGGCGTACTCGTGCCGCAGGGGTGCGAAGGTCTCCTCGTCGCCAGCGCCAAGAGCATTTCCACCCAGCCGGCCGGTCTGATCCGCGGGATGTCCGGCTGCATGGCCTGCGGGCAGGCGGCAGGCGTCGGCGCGGCCCTGGCGGCGCAGAAGGGGATTCCGCCCTCGGCGGTTCCCGTGCGCGACATCCAGCGCGCCCTGCTGAAGCAGGGGGTCTGGCTCGGTGACACGGCGCGCCTGAGGGAACTGGGTCTCGGCTGAAGTCCCGTCCCGGCGGGCGTCTTGCGCGGCGCCGGGGATAGGACTATCATGCCCCTGTGACGCTGATCGGTCCGCCGCATTCTCCGGTCTATTGTGGGCGATTCGTGATGCTGAAGAAGCTTTCGCGCGCAGTCCTTCCCGCCTCCCTCCGCGACTGGTTCCACTGGCAGCGCCTGCTCTGGAACTGCGCCGGCTTCGGTCCCGGCGACCTCGAACGCGCCTACGGCGAAATCTGCTCGGGGCTGGACCTGGCCCGGCTGAGGGCCTTGCGCGAGGGGATGCGCGCGACGCGCGAGCGCGACCCGCGCTGCCCCGCCAAGTACTACGATGTTGAACACTGGCTTCGCATCGCCCTGTGCAACGCGGCGCGGCTGGGGCTGCATCGGCGTCGCGGACTTCGCATCCTGGACCTCGGTTGCGGGCCGGGGTGGTTCATGGCCGCCTGCCGGCACTTCGGGCATGAGGTGGACGGACTCGACCTGCCATACGGCATGATGGACGACGTCTCTGCGCGCGTGTATCGCGAGTTGACGGACTTCCTGGGCTTCGGCGACCGCGTCCAGGAGACGCGCATCGAGGCCCTCAAGGCCATGCCCCTGCGCGGGGAGTACGACGTCATCGTCGCCTTTCTCGTCTGCTTCAACAATCACAAGCAGCCGGACACGTGGGGGGCGCGCGAGTGGCGGTTCTTCCTCGACGACGCCGCCGCGCGGCTGCGTCCGGGGGGACGCCTCTTCATGCAACTGAATTCCGACCGTCCCCGCTTCGGCAAGCGGGTCTTCTACGACGCCGAGACCCTTGAACTCTTCGCCGCGCGCGGGCAGGTGCGGGGCAAGATGGTGGACATCCGCACCCCCTCAGCGCCGCGCCATCCCGTATCCGCCGTTTCTTCCTGATAAGGAGGTCTCACCGTGATCACCCGTTTCCGTGGCGTCATCCCCGCCTTGCTCTCTCCCTGCGACGCCGCCGGCGCCCTGACGGTCAAGCCGTTGCCGCGTCTCCTGCGCTTTCTCAAGGACGCCGGCTGCGGCGGCCTTTTCGTCGGGGGCAGCAGCGGCGAAGGCTTCTTTCTCACCCCGCCCGAGCGCAAGCGGCTGGCCGAG
>JAKJEM010000013.1:34214-49048 GCA_022705425.1 Planctomycetota bacterium | reverse complement strand
TCCACATCGGCGCCATGGACATCCGCGCGGCGACCGACCTGGCCCGCCACGCCGGGCGCATCAAGGCGGCCGGCATCTCCTCCGTGATGCCCTTCTACTACGGCTATACCCTCGCCGAAGCGCGCGACTACTACCAGGCCCTCTCCGACGCCAGCGGGCTGCCCGTGCTCATCTACGTGTACTCCGCCAACTCCAGCATCAAGTTCACCCCCGAGTCCTTCATCGAGACCATGAGCTCCGTCCGCAACCTCTACGGCCTGAAGTACACCGCCATGACCCTGCATGAAATGCAGGCCATGCAGCAGCTCTCCGGCGGGCGTCTGCGGACCTTCGGCGGGTGGGACGAACTGGCCCTGCCCTACCTCGTCATGGGCTGCGACGGCCTCATCGGAACGAACTACAACTACATGCCGGAGCCTTTCGTGGCCCTGTACCGCGCCCTGACGGCGGGGGACGTGGCGGAGGCCATGCGCCGGCAGGAGACGACGACGCGCGTCCTCAACGCCTTCGCCGCCGTGCCGCCCGTCGAGCGCGCCAAGGCCGGCTGCATCGCGCGCGGCTTCGACCTCGGCCCCCCCCGTCCGCCGATGAGCGCCGCCTCCCCCAAGAGCCTCGCGTTCATACGCAAGACCCTGGCCGGGATCGGGCTGGGACCGGTGAAGGGGTAAGGGACGGCGGACGACAGACGACGGACGACGGACGACGGACGACGAACGACAGACGACGGACGACGGACGACGGACGACAGACGACGGACGACAACGGCCACAGCCGTGGGCGGCTGTGCCACACCGTCGGACATTGCCGCCCGCGTCCTGCGTGGTCCGTGTCCTGTGTGACCCTCGTCCTGTGCGGCCCGTGTCCTGTTTGAGGTTGCCGACGCCGTCGGTCTTGGGTGGCACCGCCGCCCTCGGCGGTGTTCTGTTCCGGGGAATAACGCCGTCTTGCCGATGCCGTTGCCGCCGCTTTGCCCCCAGCCCGAAAGGAGCGCGATGCGCCATGAGCCGTCCCGCCGCCTACGATCTGCACCTGCACTCCGTCTGGAGCTACGACGCCCTGGCCGAGGTGGAGCCGTACTTCTGCCGGGCGGAGGAACTGGGGGTGCGGGCGATTGCCGTCACGGAGCACCACAACCTCGACTCGATCACGGAAACGCTGGCGGCGGCGGCGCGCCATCCCCGGGTGCGGATGATCCCGGCGGCGGAACTGACGGTGACAACCTCCATCGGGCCGGTGGACCTGCTGTGCTACGGTCTGCCGCTGCGGCCCGGCGGACGGCTCCGGGAGGTTCTGGAGTCTTACAACGCCTGGCAGCGGGCGTGCGGGGCGGCGTGGTCGCGGGGGATGCAGGCGATCGGGTACCCTTACGACGACGCCGAGCGGCTGGCGCTGCTGAGAAGCTATCGGCCCGAGCGGACGATTGCGCGGCAGGGGGCCACACACGTCAAGAACGGCATCCAGCGGGCGCACTTCCTCCGGCGCGGTTACATGGCGCGCGAGGAGGACTACGCTGAAATCTCGCGCCGCGCGCAACAGGGAACGCCGCGCCCACCCTATCCGGCCGCCGGGGAGGTGCTTCCGGCGGTCAAGGAGACCGGCGCGCTGGTCGTCATCGCCCATCCGGTCAACTACTTCCTGCGGAACGACCTGCCGCGGATGGAGGCCTTGCGCCGGGAGTGCGCGCTGGACGGCATCGAGTGCGCGCACCGTTCGACGCCGCCGGAGTTGACGGCGTTCTACCGTCAATACTGCCGGGAGCGGGGCATGGTGTCCACCGGAGGGTCGGATTGCCATGAGAGCGGCGACTTGGGCGACCCGCCCGGCGGCTGGGGACATGTCTCCGGGCGCGTCTTTGCCTCTCACATCGGCGAGGAGGGGTGGCTCGATGAGCTTCTGGAACGCCTTCCCAGGGCGGAGGGGATGGGTTGAGTCGCGGCGAGCGCGTGGCCGCGTTCGTGGCGAGGCGGTCCGGCGATATCCTGGCGTCATGGAGCAACGCTGAGGGCCTGCTCAGACGTTATGCGCCGACCTGCTCGATTTGGCGGGCTAGTTCGGCGACGTGGCGCATCTCCTCGCGGAGGATGGCGTCCACCTTCATCTTGCCGAAGGCTTTCGGCACGATCTGCCGCATACCTGCGTAGTAGGCCACGGAATCCTTCTCCTTCTGGATGGCTGTCAGAAGCACGTCGCGACGCGTGGGCGTCGCGCCCAGAATGTCCGACGGGTTCGCATCGCGAGGAAAGAGCACAAGGTCCGCCAGGGCGTGCAGATAGCCGGCGGCATCGTCCTCAGGGCTAAGCGTGAAGGCGGGTTTCTCGCCAGAGGTAAGCCCGGCGCGCATCTGAGCGAAGGCGCGTCTGTGGCCTTCTTCATCCTGCGCCAGTCGTAACAGGAGCTTCCGGACATCCTCCGCCGTCGCGCGCTCCGCCGCCCGGCGGTAGAAGATCACGCCGTTCTCCTCGATCCGCTCGGCGATCGTCAAGACCTCTTCGGCTGTGAAATAGAGACCCATGTGCGGCCCTCCTTCTGTCTCCTATGCCGCCCCTTCCGATGTCGAACGGCGCCACTCGATCCAGGCCCCCCGTGCGAGACATTGTAGCGTGGTCGGGGGTTGTGTCAACGCGGAATTCGGGTTGCCGTCACACCGCACGGACGTGTTGTCCCATCGTCAGAACGCGGCGGGATTGAGGGAGGCGTATCTCAAATGGAACCCACGAGTTGCGACGCGCCGCCGAAAAAGACCTTGACGAGGGCGACGCGCTTATCTACCATCACAGTGTGATAGTGCCCGCAAGGCCGCGCAGGGGCGGGTTCTTTCGGGGTGATGTTTCGGAGGGTGTGCCACCGGCAGCCGGGCTTCAAGGCCACGGGAGGAGGAAGGATGAGACTTGACGCGTTTCGCTCCTTCATGCGTGCGTTCACGTTGATCGAGCTGTTGGTGGTGATCGCCATCATTGCCATCCTGGCGGCGATGTTGCTGCCCGCCCTGGCCAGCGCGCGAGAGAAGGCGCGTCGAAGCAACTGCGCAAACAACCTCAATCAGATGGGCAAGGCCACCGAGATGTACCTGGGCGACTACGGCGAGTACTATCCCAGCGGCCTGAGCTGGAATCCGAATGACTACAACCAGGTGATGGAAGACCCGCGCACCGGTGACGTGCGCGTGATGTTCCGGTCGGACTGGTGGAGCAACCAGGATCGCGAGGGCTACTATCAGGACTTCCGCGGGCTTGCTCACGGCATCTGGAACCTCGGTTCCGTGGACCCGGCCTTCCCCGTGGGCCCGTCCTATGCCGGGCGGTTCAAGCTCGTCCCCGTCGGACTGGGGCTGCTGTTGGCCGGCAGCCATCTGCCCGACGCGCGCGCCTTCTACTGCCCCTCCGGCGATTCCAGCACGTCGCAGGATGCCACCGGGCGCAACTGCCGTTACTACTACATGCACGTCGGCCTGCCGCACGACGGCCTGCGCGACTGGCAGAACGCCGGAGGCTATGACGGGCGGACTCTGACGCACGGGAACTGGCAGAAATGGTACTGGTACAGCGGCTCCGCCAGCACGCGCGGACCGACGGCCGCCGTGCTCGGGCAGTATGCCTATCGCAACCAACAGATCGTCGCGCCGAACTACCGGTATGTTGTGGGGACGCAGAAGCTCTCGATTCCCTACACCAATCCGCGTCTGTATTCGGATGCCAACTGCCCGCCCTTCAAGACGCCGCGCCTTCAGGGCGGGCGGGCGTTGATCTCCGATTCTTTCGCCAAGGGATTCGGCTATCGGGCGGTGAACGGCACCTTCGAGGGTCTGACGGAGCAGGCCGGCTACGGCGCCTACTGCCACGTGGCTGGGTACAATGTCCTCTATGGCGACTACAGCGTCTCCTGGTTCGGCGACAACGAGCAGCGCCTGACCTACTGGACGCTCCCCGCCGCGACGAAGGTGTACTACGTGGACGGGCTGTGGTCCTCGGCGCAGTACTCGCCCTGGGGCACCTACGTTGACAACCGCGCGCGCCGCGCGGACGGCCTGCCGCTGGCCTGGCACGTCCTTGATGAAGCGCGCGGGATAGACATTGGGGCGACGGTCGTAAACCCGTAAGCCGTCACCGCGATGGTTTCCGGAGCCGGTGCGCGGACTGCGAGGCGGAAGGGCGTGGCGGCGTAGGGGGCGCGCCGGGTGCGCTCGGATTCCGGGCAGGCGCTATCGTCCTTCTTTGAGCCGTCCCATCAGCCGCAGCATTCCATCGAGCGTGGTGAGGGGGTGCGGGGGGCAGCCGGGGATGTAGAGGTCCACCGGCAGCAGGCCCTCGACGCCGTTGGAGCATTCGGGGCGGTCGCGGTAGGGGCCGCCGGAGATGGCGCAGGCGCCGACGGCAATGACCACGCGCGGCGGGGGGACGGCCTCCCACGTCTTCATCAGCGCCAGGCGCATGTTCTGCGGGACGGGGCCGGTGACGAGCAGCCCGTCGGCGTGGCGGGGGGAGGCCACGAACTGAATCCCGAAGCGCCCCAGGTCGAAGACCACGGTCGTCAGGACGTTGACATCGGCTTCGCAGGCGTTGCAGCCGCCGGCGCTGACCTGGCGCAGTTTGAGCGAACGTCCGAAGAGGCTTCGCATCCGGCCTTCAAGCGCCCGGGCAAGGGGGTACTCCTGCGGCGACAGGAGGAGGTCTTGCCGGCGGCGCGTGGCGAGGCGGTGCTCCGGCGCAAAGCGAATCGCTCCGTGCGGGCAGGCCGTGGCGCACTCCGTACAGAAGAGGCAGCGCCCCAGGTCGCACGTCGGCGGGCCGTCATCGGTCCGCGCGAGAGCCTCCGCGGGGCAGCTTTCGACGCAGAGCCGGCAACCGCTCGGGCAGCGCGCTGCGTCAATCGTCGGGCGCCCCCGCAGCCGGTCGGGCAGCGTCGGGCTCCCCTCGGGCCAGCGGACCGTGCGGTGGCCCTGCCGCAAACGCGCCAGGAGTGTCTTCAGCATCGGCGTCTCACAGATCGTGTCCGCAATAGGAAAGGTTGAAGCTCTTGTTGCACAGCGGGAAGTCGGAGATTTGCTGCCCGCGCAGCGCCAGGGCCAGGCCCGTCCAGTTGTGGAAGGAGGGGTCGGTGACCTTGTAGCGCGCGAAGCGTCCGGCCGAGTCGGTCAGCGCCGCGTGGCAGATTTCGCCGCGCCAGCCCTCCGTCAGCGAGAGAACAAAGCGGTCCGGTCCGGGCGGGGCGGCGGGAAGGCGAGCCTCGCCGGCGGGGAGGTTGTGCATCTGCGTGCGGATGAACTCCGTCGAGCGCTCGATTTCGAGCCACCGCACGAAGGCGCGCGCGAAGACGTCGCCGCCGTGCCAGGCGGAGGTGGGGATGTGGGCGAAGCGGTAGATGCCGGCGGGGAACTCGAAGCGGACGTCGCGGCTTATGCCGCAGGCCCTCGCCGCCGGGCCGACCAGGCCGAGTTCGACGCACTGCTCGGGGGTGACGACGCCGGTATCCTCGAAGCGCGCCAGGACCGACGGTGTGCTCCAGAGGAGTTCCACCGCGCCGCGCACGTCGCGGAAGATGGCGTCCAGACGGGTGAGCAGTTCGTCGGCGCGCGTCGGGTCGGCATCGAAGGCCGCGCCGCCGGGGCGGATGAGACCGCGCCCGAAGCGGTTGCCGCACAGCAGCGCCGTCAGGTTGAGCAGGTCGCCGCGCAGGCGTCCGCAGTAGCTCGAGGTCGGCAGGTAGCCCACGTCGCCGGCCAGCGCGCCGAGGTCGCCCGCGTGGTTCGCCAGGCGTTCCAGTTCGAGGGCCACGCCGCGCAGCGCCTCGCCGCGCGGAGCGGGCGCGCAGTCGCCCAGCGCCTCGACCGCCTGGCAATACGCCAGCGTGTGCCCGACGGTCGTATCGCCCGCCAGCGTCTCGATGATCGGCAGCGTGCGCTTGTGCGGGCCGCCGGCCAGCGCCGCTTCCACGCCACGATGCTGATAGCCGAGGGCGATCTCCAGGTGCATCACCTGTTCGCCGTGGCACTGGAAGCGGAAGTGCCCCGGCTCGATCACTCCGGCGTGGACGGGGCCGACGGCGACCTCGTGGACTTCATCTCCTTCGACGCGGAAGAACTCCGTCACGGCGGGGGGGATTTCGGCATCGGGCGCGCGGTTCCAGACGTCGCGTCCGGCAAGGGGACGGTGATAGCGGACGGGCTTAAGCCAGGGATGGCCCTCGGGTCGCAGACCCCACTGCTCGGCGATCTCGCGCTCGAACAAGTGCGCCTGGATGCAGTCGGGCGTCAGCGCGGGGTAGCCGTCGCCCGTAACGTCGGCGCAGCCGACGGCCAGGCCTCCCTCGGGCGTCGCGACCGCGCCGTAGAGCCGAAGGGCGTCGCCGGCGGGCTGCCCGAAGAGGGAAACGATCCTGCCCCCGGATTCGACCGCGATGAGGATCTCCTCCCGAAAGCGGTCCAGGGACAGAAGGGGGAGTTCCGCAACGGGGATCGCGCGGGCATTGTGGAGGGGCCGCAGGGCGTCGCTCATGGGTGCCCTCCGACGATGGCGGACGCCTGCGACAGGGCGTCGTAGAGGCTGTGGGGCATCCATAGCCCCAGGCCGAGCAGAGCCAGCAGGGGCAGCCACACCAGGAGCCATTCGCAGGAGCAGGCGCGTTCCGGGCGCGTCCCGTCCGGCGGGGCGCCCCAGGCCATCAGCACGACATGCCGCAGCGCGCCGATGAAGACTACGCCGCCGCCGAGCAGGAACAGCGCCAGCGGAACGTACGCGGCGTCATCCACGGCGGCCTTGGCGATCTGGAACTCGCTCATGAAGATGGCGAAGGGGGCCACTCCGATCAGGGCGAGCAAGCTGGCGAAGAGCCCGAGCCCCCACAGCGGCGCCGCGCGCAGCGCGCCGGAGATGCGGCTCATGTCGTGCGTGCCGTACACCTGACCCAGCCGGCCGGCGGAGAAGAAGGCCAGCGTCTTGCAGAGGGAATGGTTCAGCGTATGGAAGAGCGCGGCGAAAACCCCCAGCCCGCCCAGCCCGAAGCCCAGCGTGATGATGCCGATGTGTTCCACGCTGTGGTAGGCCAGGAGGCGCTTGAGGTCATGCTGGAAGATGATGAAGGCCGCCGAGATGAGGATGGAGATGAGGCCGAAGACCACCAGGAGTCGCGGCGCCCAGCCGGAGTAGTCCGTGGCGCGTTCGAGGATCGGCAGGTAGCGCAGGACGCAGTACAGCGCCGAGTTGAGCAGGAAGCCGGAGAAGAGCGCGGAGACGGGGGCGGGCGCCTGGCTGTGCGCGTCGGGCAGCCAGGTGTGCATGGGCGCCAGCCCGGCCTTGGTGCCGTAGCCGACGAGCAGGAAGATGAAGCCCACTTCCAGCATGACGCGATCCAGCGAGCCTGCGACGTCGAGGAGCTTCGTCCACAGCAGCGCGTCGCCCGGCTCCAGGGTACGCGAGGCCGACGCGGCCACGAAGAGCGTTCCCATGAATGCAAAGGCCACGCCCACCGAGCAGATGATCAGGTACTTCCACATCGCTTCGAGGGAGGTGGGCGAACGATGCAGGCAGATGAGAAAGGCCGTCAGAAGGGTGGTGGCCTCGATCCCCACCCAGAGGATTCCCAGGTTGTTGGAGATGAGGACCAGCGTCATGGCGCCGAGCGCGCCGAACCACAACGCCCCGAAGCGCCGGGCGAGGCGCAGGGAGAGCGCGCCCGAAGCCGTCTCGTCGCGGAAGTAGGTGATGGCGTAGAAGGAGGCCGGGACGAAGACGAGGGCCATCACGATGAGGTGCCACGCCGACAGGGCGTCGAGGAGGAACCACTCGCCGTTGGAGGCCATCGGCCCCAGCGCCAGCACGCGCCGCGCGGCCGACAGGGCGGTCGTCGCGTGCAGGACCACTCCCGCGAAGACCGTCCACAACGCCGCCGCCGGCGTGCGCGCCGCGAGGCACGCTGCGGCCCCGGCCGTCGGAATCGCCAAGAGAATGATGAAGAGCCACGAGGCGGACACGGCTATCCCTTCAACGTATCCAACTGGTCAACGTCCACGTGATCGAACTCGCGCTGGATGTGGTAGATGGCCACGCCCATGACGAACACCGCCACGAAGGCGTCCATCAGGATGCCCAGTTCGACCAGCACGGGAATCTCCTCCAGGAGCACCACGCCGAAGGCGTATGCGCCGTTTTCCATGATGATGTAGCCGAGAATCTGTGTAATGGCCTTGCGCCGGCTGACGATGACGAAGAGCCCGCAGAAGATCATGAAGAGCGCCACCGGGCCGACCAAGGAAGAGCGCGCGGTCTCGGGCATCGGCAGGCGTCCGCCCAGCCACACCGAGGCCGCCAGCGACAGCAGCCCGGCCAGCACCGACCAGTTGTAGCCGATGAAGGGCTCCACCTCGCGGCGGATGCCGGCCACGCGCAGCGCGCGCAGCAGCAGCCAGGGGAAGACCGCGCCCTTCAGGCCCATCGTCGCCGCCGTCAGCAGCGTCATGCGTATCGTGGGCGCGCCCTCGCCGACGAGGATCGGCAAGAGCCCCAGAACGACCCCCTGCAGGGCGATGATCCGGATGCAGGCGTTCAGGCGGCTGGACCCGAGAACCGCCAGGTTCGTCAGGATCAGCGTGACCAGAACCCCGTCAATCCACGCGCTCATCCGCCTATCTCCGCAAGAGGATGATCGCCAGGGCGGCGAAGACCCCGGCTACCGTCAGCAACTGAGGCACACGCAGCAGACGCAGCCGCGCCATGCAGGACTCCACGACCCCCACCGCCACCGACAGCACGAAGAGGCCGGCCACGACGGCGGCCAGGTTCGCCCAGGGGTTCGGCCCGCGCCAAGGCACGAGGACGCCGATCACCAGCGCCCCGAGTACCCAGAGCTTCAGAGCCGCCCCGTACAGCACATAGGCGAAGTCCGGTCCGCCGTGGTCCAGCACCATCACCTCGTGGATCATCGTCAGTTCGAGATGCGTATTGGGGTCGTCCACGGGAATGCGCGCATTCTCCGCCAGGAAGACGATGACCAACGCGGCGGCGGCCAAGGCCAGGGCCGGCCCGTTTTCGACCCAGGCGGCAGGGGTAATGTCGCGGAAGAGGTCGCTCAGCGACAGGCCGCCGGTCAGGCGGGCGAGCGCGGCGAGGCTCAGCAGCAACGCCGGCTCAGCCAGCGCGGAAAACTGCGCCTCGCGGCTGGCGCCCATTCCCTCGAAGGCCGAACCGGTATCCAGGGCCGCCGCGATGATGAAGAATCGCGCCAGCGCCAGCAGCCCGGCCAGGAGGAGGATATCGCCGGGGAAGGCCAGGAGCGCCGGCTCGCCGCCGAGGGGCACGATCAGCAGCGCGGCCGCGCCCGTCGCCACGCCGACCATCGGCCCGGCGCGGAAGACCCACGTCGTCGCGCGGCTGTACACGGCGCCCTTGCGCAGGAGTTTCCAGAGGTCGAAGTACGCCTGGAGCAGCGGGGGGCCCTGTCGTCCGGCAAAGAAGGCCTTGGTCCGGTTGATGATCCCGGTCATCAGCGGCGCCAGCGCCAGCGCCAGAAGGGGGGCGGCATGGCGGGGTTCGATCATGGCCGGGCCACTCCCAAGCGCCACACCAGCAGCGCCACCAGCGTCAAGGCGACGTAGAGGACGTACAACTGCACGCGCCCGTGCTGAACGCCCCTCATGCGCTCCATCAGGCGCGTGACACCGCCGAAGGCCGGGCGGAAGAGCTTGTGGGTGAAAGTATCGCCCGTGGCGGTGCTGAGCGAGGCGCTCTTGGTCGGCAGAGTTCCCTGCGGGGCATCGAGGCTTCGGCGTGTGCGCAGCACGGCACGGAAGAGGTCCACCAGCGGCTGTGCAAAGGAGGAGGCGGTGTACTGCATCCGTGCCGTCGGGCGCGCGTAGCCGCAGTCCCAGGTGCCGCGTTCCGTCACGGAGCGTCCGGCCAGCAGTCCCGAGCGAAGGAGCGCCAGCGCCGCGAGGAGGGCGGCCAGAACGGCGGCGAGGAGCACGAACCAGCGCAACTGCGCCGCCATTGCCAGCAGATAGCCGTCAACCGCGTGCTCGCCCATCGGGAGGATGGCGGCAATCGGGCGCGCGAGGAGCAGTACCGTCACCGGCGCGAAGAAGCCGATCAGCAGGCACGCCCCGGCCAGCAGGCAGATCGGGAAGCGCATGGCCATACCCGGTTCGTGCGCGCGGCCGGCCGCCTCTGTTCGCGCCTCGCCCAGGAAGATGATCCCGAAGGCCTTCGTGAAGGCTGCCAGCGCCAGGCCGCCGATCAGTGCCAGAGCGGCCACCGCCAGGAAGCCGGCCGTGGCGAAGTGGCCGCTGATGGAGACGCCCCCGAGGAAGCCGCCAAAGAAGACGAGATACTCGCTGACGAAGCCGTTCAGGGGCGGGAGTCCGCAGATCGCCGCCGCGCCGACGGCAAAGGCTGCCCCCGTCCAGGGCATGCGCTTCAGCAGTCCGCCAAGCCGGTCCATCTCCCGCGTGCCCGCGCCATGCGCCACGGCCCCCGCTGCCAGGAAGAGCAATCCCTTGAAGATGGCGTGATTCAGAACGTGCAGCAGCGCCCCGCCGAAACCCAGGATCGCCAGCAGGGGAGAGCGGGCCGTGTAGCCCAGAACGCCCAGGCCGAGGCCGAGGGCTATGATCCCGATGTTCTCGACGCTGCAATAGGCCAGCAGGCGCTTCAGGTCGTGCTGCGCCAGCGCAAAGAGCGCCCCGAGAACCCCGGAGGCCAGGCCGATTGCTATCAGCGTCCAACCCCACCACGGCTGCGGTTCGCCGAGGAGGGTCATCATGCGGAGCAGGGCGTAGATGCCCGTCTTGATCATCACGCCGGACATCACCGCCGACACATGGCTGGGGGCGGCCGGGTGCGCCTCCGGCAGCCAGACGTGCAGGGGCACGAAGCCCGCCTTGGCGCCGAAGCCGATCACCGCCAGGATGAACAGCAGCCCCGAGGTCGGAGCCGAGATGGGGCCGAACGCGTCGAAATCGAGCGTTCCCGTCTGAGCGGCCAGGAGAGCGAAGAGCGCCACGACGAACGCGGTCCCCAGATGTGTGGCGATGAAGTACGTCCACGCGGCCTCGCGCACACGCTCCTGCTCGTCCTCGAAGGCCACCAGGAAGAAGGAGGCCAGCGCCATCATCTCCCACGCCGCCAGGAAGAGCAGGCCGTTGCGCGCGATGACCGCCAGGATCATCGCGGCGGCGAGCAGGTTATACCAGAACCAGGCCATCCCCAGGGACTTGCGCCCGGTCCAGGACTGGAGGTACTCGGCCCCATAAAGAGCGGCCAGTCCCGTCAGCGCGGCGATCGGCAGCAGGAAGAAGGCCGAGAGGGGGTCCAGCGCCACGCTGAAGGCGCCGAGGGGCATGCTCCAGGGCCATCGGATCGCTTCGGCGTCTCCGCCGATCAGCATTCGGAAGGACGCGGCAAAGACCGCTGCACATCCGAGCATGGCCATCCCCGCTCCGGCGAAGGAGGCCCACTTGGGGCGTCGGTCCAGCAGAAGGGCGAGGCCTGCGCCCGCCACCAACACGACTACGCCGGCCAGCGTCAGGAGGATCATGGCGCGGGCTCTCCGCTTGCGCCGCCGCGGGCGGCGTCCGCTTCGGCGCGCGCCGCCTCCGCCACGATCTCCTCCGGCGGGGCTTGGCGTCTCAGGGCCGAGCGGAATCCTTCATCGCGCAGGACATACCCCAGCAGCGACAAGAGCCGCAGATGATCGCGCACCGTGGGCGTCACCAGGGCGAAGAGGGTGTGTACCGGGCGTCCGTCAACGGCCTCGAATTCGATCGGACGGTCCAGGAAGCACAGCGTCACCGCCGGCGTCGGGATGTGCATTACGATCGGGTTCCGGACATGGGGAATGGCGATCCCGTCGCCCACGGCCGTTGAGCCGGCCGCCTCGCGGGCCAGGAGCACATCGAGAAAGGCGTGACGGTCAACGTCCGGCGGCAGTCGCAGGAGTTCCACGACCTGCGCCAGAACGGACTTCCTATCTCCGCCTGACACGGCATAGTGGACTCCGCCCGCCCGCAGGGCCGCAGAGAGTGTCGCCGCAGGCGCAGTCCCTTCCGGATGCAGGAGGTCGGGCGACACCGCCACCCCGTTGGCGGTCGCCCACTCCAGCAACTCGCTGCCGTTGAAGCGGTAGTGATCCTCTATATGGTGTGCCGGCAGGCCGCGTTGGGCAATCCAGCGGTGGACCGTCTTTTCGCTCACACGCAACGCGCGCGACACGTCGCGAATCGTCAAACGCATCCGTCGGACTCCGATTCCCTGCGAAAAGCGCATGTTACCGGCCAACGGCGGCAAATGCAAGTCACGAAAGGACAATGAAGGACAACAGCGCGGCGCGGTCTTGGCGGCAGGGTGCAGGGGGCAAGCAAGAGCCGTTGCCCTTGCGGCGCTTCTCTTGCCTTTGGCCTTGACAGGCGGGGGAATCTGGGATAATAGTTTATCAGGCGTGTGGGCGTTTTCAGCGCCGGAAGGCGATGCTGGATGGAAGAGAGGGTTCGATGGCGCGTGTCTTGCTCGTTGAAGACGACCCGAATGAGAGCCTTCTCTACGCCGAGGAATTGCGCGGCGACGGCTACGACGTGGTCGTTGCCAGCGACGGCCCCCAGGCGATCGCTCTGGTCACCAGTCAGGCGCCGGACGTTGTGGTGATGGACGTGAGTATGCCGGGGATGGACGGGATTGACGCGATGGGGCGAATGCTGGCGCGCAATAACAAGTTGCCGATCATCCTGAACACGGCGTACGCGTCGTACAAGGACGACTTCCGCGCGTGGTCGGCGGACGCCTATGTCGTGAAGTCTTCGGACCTCAACGAGCTGAAGCAGACGATCCGACGCGTGTTGCACGCGCGGCGTCCGGCATCCTGAAGGCGGTGCGTGCGGGGAGCGCGGCGGGCTTTGCGGCCGAGGCGCACCGGCCAAGGCAGTCCCTCCATGGACCCATGGATGAGTTGTGCCGCATGAGCCTTCGTCGCCCGGTGCGCCCGGCGGTTCATGCGCTGCTCTTCCCGCCAGCCGGAGTTTGCAGGAATGCCGGACGCAACGGACTTCGAGACAGTCATCCACGGACGCCGGTGGCTGGCCTTTCACGGCGGGTTCTTTTCCGACGCGGAGGTGGCGCGTCCGCTGGTGGATGAGATCTGCCGCCGGGCGGACGAGGCCCGCCCGGACGTTCTGGCCGACCTCGGCGGCGGCACGGGGTACCTTCTCTTGCAGGTCAAGGCCCGCCGGGCCGGCCTCGATGTCATCAACCTTGACGCCTGTCCGATCCAGTTGGCGGAGGCGGCGCGCCGGGGGGTGCGCACCGTTCAGCGTTCCGTCATGGACTTCCGTCGCGCGGAGCTCGTCTCCGGCGATCGGCGGTTGATGCTGGCGATGCGCTCGGTGCTGCACTATCTCGGCGAATCCGCCCTGTTTCCGGCGCTTCGGCACATCCGCCACGAGTCTCGCCCGGGAGAGGCGTTCGTCCATCAAACGGCTTCCTTCGAGACGCCGCGCGAGGCGGAGTGCTTCAATGCGCTCTACCGCCTGATGGGCACACACAAGTGGTATCCCACGGTGGAACATATGCGCCGTTGCTCCCAGGAGGCCGGATGGCGGGTGAAGGAGGTGATCCCGGCGGCGTCGCTGCGTCTGACGGCGCACGACATGGCGTTGCGCTACAGGCTCGACGCGCCCCTTCTGTGTCGAATCCGCGAGGAGATCGGACGGGAATACGCCGACGCGCGCGATGTCTTCCACCCCACGCGCGAGGCGTTCATCGCGCACCTCAAGTACGAGATCTACGTCTGCGAAGCCGCATAGGGCGCGTCAACGCCCGGCTTGACGGCGCAGCGCCGCCAGGGCCGCGGGATCCACAGGGGGGGTGCCGCCGGAGCGGCCGGCCACATAAGCGCCCAGGAGGTTGGCCTCGAAGGCCGTCTCGTCCAACGGCGCACCGCGCAGGCACGAGAGGATGAGTGAGGCGGTGAAGGCGTCGCCGGCGCCTACGGTGTCCTGCACTTGGACGCGGATGCCGGGGGCCGTTACCGTCTGTCCCCTGGCGTGAAGGGTGCATCCTTCGGCGCCCTGGGTTACGGCCAGCATTTCGATGTCGAAACGTCGCATGAACCCCGCGACGCCCTCGGCGAACTCCGCGCGGAAGAGGCCCTGCAACGTCGCCAACTCGCCGTCATTCAGCTTGACCACCTGCGCGCGCCGGAATCCCTCCGCGAGGATCTCGCGGCTGTAGAAATGCTGGCGCAGGTTGATGTCGTACACCTTCAGCGCCTGGGGCGCGCGGTCGAGCAGGGAGAGGATCGTCGCGCGCGCGGCGGGGTTGCGCTGTGCGAGGCTGCCGAAGCAGAGGGCGTCGCAGCGGGCGAGGGGTTCGCGCAGTCCTTCGTCCCAGGCCAGGTAGTCATAGGCGACTTCTTCCACGATCGTGAAGGTCGGTTCGCCTTGGGGCGAGAGGGCCACGCGGACCGTTCCCGTGGGGTGGTCGGGGTCCACCTGGATGCGCGAGGCGTCCAGCCCCTTCTCCTTCATCACGGCCAGGATGGCGCGACCGTCGTCGTCGTCGCCGATGCGGCTGACCGGCAGCGCCTGCGCGCCGACCGATTGGGCCATGCAGGCGCAGTTCAGCGGCGCGCCGCCGAGAACCTTTCGATCGGGAAAACAGTCCCACAGAATCTCCCCGACGCAGACGACCAACGGGCGGGAACTGCGGGCGGGGGATCGGGAGTCCGTCATGGCAGGTCTTCCGAAAAGGGGCGCAGGCCGCTATAATCCTGGGCGTGATTGTAGGAAAGGGGGCGACGGACGCAAGCTCGGGGGGGGAGGACAGCCGATGTCGGAGCACTCCGGGCAAGAGCGGCGG
>JAKJEM010000013.1:0-34142 GCA_022705425.1 Planctomycetota bacterium | reverse complement strand
CCGCCGATGCGTGAGCCGGGGGTGCGCCGGCAGTTTGCAAGGATCCTGGCGCTGGGCGTGTTCCTGAGCGGCGTCGCGGCGGCGGCTGAGGGTCCGGTTCCTGCGCCGGCGGTCCCGCCGTCCGGTCTGAACGTCGCGCCGGCCCCTCCTGCGCCGGTCTTCCTGGTCTGCCCGGCAGACGCGGAGCAGGTCCAGGCGGCCCAGAAGGCCGCGGCGGCGGCGTTGGGGGCGCCGGTGCGCTTCACGAACGCCATGGGGATGGATTTCATGTTGATCCCGCCGGGAGAGTTCACGATGGGCAGCTCCCCCACGGAGGAGGGCCGCCGCGACAACGAAGACCCGCCGCACCGCGTCCGGATTCCCAAGGCATTCTATCTGAGCGTCACCTCGGTTACGCAGTATCAGTACCGCAAGGTGATGGGCTACAATCCCGCCATGTTTCGCACGCCCGAACGACCGGTCGAGCGTGTGTCCTGGCATCAGGCGGTGCAGTTCTGCGATACCCTGTCGGCGAAGGAGCACCGGCGCTACCGGCTGGCGACGGAGGCGGAATGGGAATACGCCTGCCGGGCGGGGAGCGCAACGCGATTCTGGTGGGGGGACGCGCTGGAGGACGCCCCCTATCACGCGCACGTTCCGCGCCTGGTCCCGAGCGGGGATTCTTCGCAGAAGGGGGTCCTGGTTCTGCCGCCGGCCACCTCGCCTGTTGGGCTGCACGAACCGAATGCCTTCGGCCTTCGCGGGATGATCGGGAATGTCTGGGACTGGTGTCAGTCCCTCAAGCGTCCTTATCCCTATCGCATTGACGACGGGCGCGAGGGCCTGGCGACGCCGGGGGAGCGGGTGCTGCGCGGCGGCTCCTGGCGGAGCTATCCGGAATACTGCCGTTCCGCCGCGCGCTACGGGCTGGACGCGGCCTCGAAGGACACGCACGTCGGCTTCCGGGTGGTGCTGGTCATTTCGCCGCGCCGCTGACTTCGCCGGGGTTCGCGCCCGGCAGCGGGGGCACGGGACCGTCCATAGGGACGTGGACGAAGCGATAGGGGGCGCCATCGGGGGAGAAGTAGCTCCGGTCCGGCAGCAGCGGGAAGTTCCCCCCGAGGTAATAGGAGAAGATGAGGCGGAAGATGTTCACGTTCGTCATCGTCGGATAGAGGAGCTTCTCGCCGCCGCCGGGGAGGTAGTAGGCTTGCAGGTTTGCCATTCGTTCCTGGAGCTTCGAGTGCTCGGGGCGTTGCCAGTCCACTTCGAAGTCCGTGCCGTGGTCCGAACACAGAACGATCACGGGCGGGCGCGGCGAGCGTTCGAGAATCGCGCGCACGATCCGAAGGGCTTCGCGCGACATGAAGACCACCTGGTTGACGTAGGCGGCGCGGACCTCCGGGTCGCGCGCCCAGTTGGCCGGGGGGTTGTCCGCCAGCAGCGCGTCCACCGCCTCGCCGTCGGCCCCGAAGACGATGGGCGGGTGCGGGCAGATGATGTGGGCGTAAACCAGCATGGGGGAGGCGCCCAGTCGCGGCACACGCCGCAGCTGCTCGATCATGTAGCGGACATGGCGGCGGTGGAACTCCGCCGGGGAGTACTCCGAGGCCGCCGCATCCACGAAGTCCTGCACCGGCGTCATGGCGATCAGCGCGCGCTGGAACTCCGAAAGGCGGCTGCCGGAGTCCAGGACGATGTCGGCATTCGCCGGCGTTCCCACGCCGAAGTCAGGGGGCAGATAGACCGTCTTGTAGCCGCGTTCGCGGGCGTAATCGAAGGCCAGACTGTGGCTGATGAACTTGGCCGGAAGGCCGAGGTCCTGCGCGTCTTCCCGCACCTTGCCCAGCAGCACGTCGAGATAGTTCAGGTTGAGCGTGGAGGCGATGGACATGGCCGTGCGCGGGTAGTTCGAGGCGCAGCGGTCGAGCACCGTGAAACCGAGCTTGCGGAGTTCGCCGAGGAACGGGCTGTTGTCATGCCCGAAGACCTGCTGCAGCCCGTCGGCGCGGGGGTACTGATCGAGCACGATGAAGTAGATGTCGGGGAGATAGGGGAGGGGGCTTCGGGCGACGATCATTCCCTCGGCGGGAGCCGGCGGGGGGGGCGCGGCCTCCGCCACGATGGTCGGGCGGAGTCCGGTCAGCAACGGCAGAAGTGACGTTGCGAGGAAGAAGCCGCCGACGACGTTGAGAATGTGCGTCACGTCGCGCACAGCCTCCTTCGCGCGGATAAGCCACACGATGACGATGGCGAAGACCAGGCCGTGGAGGGGGAGAAGAAGCGCCAGCGTCTGACGGTGTGAAAGGGAGAAGCCCGGCACGCGCACAGGGGTGCTCGCCCAGCGGAAGAAGAAGAAGTAGAACATCAGCAGCGACGTCAGAATCGCGGCCTTGCGCGCGTCGCGCAGGAAGCTCCAGGAAAGACCCATCAGGATCGCCGCCAGCAGGGCTGCCAGGCCCAGCGCCCCGGCGACCTCGATTCCCGCCACCTTCCGCATGTTCAAGGAGAAGAGCAGCACAATGGGGTACGCCGCGAAGAACAGCGGGTGCAGGACGTATCGCCCCCTCATGGCGTCCTCCGGCGCATCAGGTAGAGGCGGCGCGCGGAGTCCGGGAGCGGTTGCGCGTCGAGGACCTCGAAGTGCTTCGCGAAGGCCCGCTCGAAGGCGTCCTGCCGGTACTCGGGGAAGACGTCGCGCCGCGAGGCGAGCAGGCGGCGCGTCTGCGAGTCCTCCTTCGGCACGAACTCGACGATCAACGTGCGGCCAAGGGCCGCCAGATGTTCGGCCGCGTGGTCCAGGGGCACATTCGCGCCGATGGCCAGATGATGGATCAGGGCCAGGGCCAGCGCGGTGTCGGCCGGCCCGCGCTCGGCCAGCGACATCCGCTCGCGTCCCGCCCAACCGCACGACGGCGTGGGGTTCGTCAGGTCCATCACCAGCGGCAACAAGCGGGCCTCGTGCTGCGCCGAGGCTTCGCGCCAGGCCGCCTCCACCGCAGCGGGGTCCTGGTCGAAGGCGACGGTGTCGCAGCCGCGCGCGGCCGCCAGGCGGCTGAAGACGCCCGTACTCGCGCCCAGGTCCCACACCGTGGCGGGCGCGAGGCGTTCCAGGTAGCTCCCGACGATCTCCCGCTTGCGGGCGAAGGCGCTCTCCGTGTAGTTCGTGTGGGCGTAGTAGTCCGACCACACCGTCCTGGGCGGTCGCCACGTCAGGCCGGCCACCGTTTCCCGGAGGCTGTCGAGCAGTCCGAGCAGCGCGTAGCGGCTCATGGGGCGGACACGTCCCCCGCGGCCTTCGCCCGCGTAGTGGCGCTGGAACCAGGCGTGCAAGCGCAAGTGCGTCATCAGGCGAGGACTCGCCCAGGTCCGCAACGGCATCAGTCCGGCGGCCAGATCGAGGGGCACGCCATCGAGGAAGGCGCGCGTCAGCTGGCTCAGGCGAACGTCGCGTCGGGCCATCAGCGCCAGCGGCGCCAGGAAGTGCTGGCAGAACTGCCGATAGGCCAGCCACGGCGTGCCCTCCTCGTAGATTTCAAAGGAGGAGGTGTCCATCAGGACGGGTTTGCCGCGCAGGAGCTGCATGTTGAAGGCCGAGGCGTCCTTCAGCGTCATGCCGCGGTCGAGCGCCAGGCGCTGAATCCGCAGCAGCGCCAGCGCCAACGCCTTGAAAGCCCCGAAGCACCACTCCCAGGGGTAGCTGACGAAGGGAATCCGCTCCGGCTTCAGAATCCGCCAGGATTCCTCCGGGGATTCGGGGGGGATGTCGCTCTCCTCGTGACGGACGAGAAGACCCTCCTCGACCAGCGCCGCGTACAGGCCGGAGCTCATCAGCCGGTCGTAGTGCGGACGGTAGGCGCGGTTGATCTGGCGATAGACCTCGCCGCGGCGTACGAAGACCCATGCGTCGGGGTCGCGATAGGAGGCCGGCGATCGCACGTCAGCCCTCCGTCTTGGGCGGGGCGGGCTTCCGGGCGAACACCCGGAGCACGAAGGCCTTGACCTGCTGCCAGTAGATTTTGAGCGCGTACAGAAGCCCGAAGAGCACGCCCAGCACCGTCTGCAGGATGTAACTGCCCGTCCCGGGGTCAATATAGGCCGCCGCCGGACGGACGAAGACCAGCGTCGTCAACGCCAAGGCGGCGATTCCGGCAAGGGGAAGCCGGCGTGGCCGATGCCGGGGGATGCCGGGACGGTCCTTGCCGCCGCCTGCGGGGGAACGGTCTGGTGCTCTCATCCTCTGCGCGCTCCTGACTGCGCCGACTGCCGTTGACCGCGCGACACTTCACCGCCGAACGCACAGCAACTGCCGTGCCTGAGATACCGCCTTTTCTCCATGATAAGCACAAGTGGCTGTGCCGTCAACGGTTGGGCCGGTGGGGCGAGGGCGGGCGCGCTTACTGTGTTGCGGCCTGCCACAGCGAACGGGGCACATGTGGTCTTTTCCGACCGGTCCGGGGCGGTCGGCAGCGGCATGGGCGGGGCGTTCTTGGATTGTGCGGCGCACACAAATCCGATATAAGATAGGGGGCGTGCAAGCCCATTCCCCGTCTGGACTCCTGGAGATGCCATCCGTGGTTTCCGCCGACCCTTCCGACCTCCGCGAGTTGATGAAGTCCCTTGGCGTTCAGTTGCCCTTCTCCGAGGACTTTTCCGTGCTGGCGCAGCCGGTGACCGTGGGGAGGCTGACAGCGCCGAACGCCCTGGCCGTTCATCCGATGGAAGGCTGTGACGGAGATGCGGAGGGCAATCCCACCCGGTTGACGCTCCGGCGCTATGAGCGCTTCGCCGCCGGGGGGGCGGGGCTGCTTTGGGCGGAGGCCATCGCCGTCGTTCCGGAAGGGCGGGCGAACCCGCGCCAGCTCTGGCTCAACGACAAGAGCCGCCCCGCCTTTTCCGCGATGGTCGAGATGATCCGCGCCACGGCGGCGCGCCACAACGGCGCGGGCCACCGCCCGATCGTGGTGGCGCAGTTGACGCACTCGGGGCGGTATTCGCGCCCGGTGGCCAAGCCGCACCCGCTCATCCCCCAGCGCTGCCCCTTCCGCGACGCCAAGATCAACCTGCCCAAGGACTGGCCCGTCCTGGACGACGAGTATCTCGACACGCTGCAGGACCGGTACGTCGAGGCCGCGAAGATGGCCTTCGACGCAGGCTTCGACGCCGTGGACGTCAAGGCGTGCCACGGGTACCTCATCAATGAGCTGTTCGGGTGCCATCAGCGTCCGGGCAAGTACGGGGGGTCCTTCGAGAACCGCGTGCGCTTCTTCCTGAACGTGATTGACCGCATCCATTCACGCCTGGGGCGCGACCGGATGGTGGTGACGCGCATGGGCGTTTACGACGCCGTGCCCTATCCCTACGGCTGGGGGGTGGACCGGACGGAGGCCGCGCGCCCCGACCCGTCCGAACCGAAGCGGCTGGTGGAGGAACTGGTCAAGCGCGGCGTGCCGATGGTGAATGTGACGGTGGCGAACCCGTACTACAACCCGCACTTCAACCGTCCGTACAACGAGCCGATCGTGGGCGGCTACCCTTCGCCGGAACATCCCCTGGCCGGGGTCGAACGAATCATCCGACTGGCGGGGGAGATTCAGAAATCCGCGCCGACGGTGGCCGTTGTGGGCTCGGGCTACAGCTGGCTGCGGACGTGGATGCCGCACGTGGCCGCCGGCGCGCGCCTGGCGGGCTTGACGACCTTCATCGGCGCCGGGCGGATGGCCTTTGCCTATCCCGATTTCGCGCGCGACATCGTCTCCGGGCGCGGCATGGACCCCGACAAGGTCTGCGTGGCGTGCAGCGCCTGCACGCAGATCATGCGCGACGGCGGCCGCGCCGGTTGCGTCGTGCGCGACAACGCCGTCTATGGCCCCATCTTCCGTCTGGGGCGCATGAGCAACCGCGACAACCTGATGCGGCTGGGCAAGAACTGCCGCCAGTGCCGCGACGCCACCTGCCGGCGCGGCTGCCCCGCCGGCATGGACATCCCCCGCTTCATCAAGCTCTTTCTCGACGGCGACGAGCGCGGGGCCTATGAGACGATGCGGCGCTCCAACATCTTCCCGGAGGTCTGCGCCTGGCTGTGTCCGGTCGAGGAGCAGTGCCAGGGGCACTGCCTGATGAAGTACATCGGCGACGGTCCCCTGCCGATTGCGGACATCCAGCGCTATCTGGCCGAACAGGCCAACCGCAACGGCTGGTCGCGCCTGCGCCTTCCGGCCAAGGCCGTCAGCAAGCGCATCGCCATCGTCGGGGCGGGGCCGGCCGGACTGGCCTGCGCCGCGAAGTTGTTGGAGGCCGGATACTACGTGACGGTCTATGATCGCAGCCACGACGCGGGCGGCATGGTTGAGTCGGTGATTCCGCCGGAGCGGCAGAACAGCGCGCTGCTGAACGAGGTGGGCGCGATCTTCAAGGACGTGCCCTCCGGGCGCGCGACCTTCCTCTTCAACAAGCCGCTCTCGCCGGAGTTGAACCTCGACGCCGTTCTCTCGAAGGGGTTCGACGCCGTCTTCCTGGGCATGGGGCTGCCGAAGTCCGTCGCGGGGGCGACGCCGCGCCGCCTGGTCGGCCTGTGGGGGGCGCTGGACTTTCTGAATGCGGCCAAGCGCGAGAAGCAATGGTCGCTGGCGGAGCAAGTGGTGGCGGTCATCGGTGGCGGCAACACGGCGATGGATGCGGCGGTGGCGGCGCGGCAGCTCGGCGCGCGCGACGTGTACCTGGTCTATCGCCGTTCCTTCGAGCAGATGCCGGCCTGGCCCGCCGAGCGCGACCGCGCGCTGAATCTCGGCGTGCACTTCCTGATCCTGACGCAGCAGGTGGACTACATCGAGAGGGACGGGCGCGTGGCGGGCCTGAAGCTCTGTCCGACCCGCCTGGGCGCGCCGGATGCCTCCGGACGCCGCGCGCCTCAGCCTGTCGCCGGCGGGGAGTACATCCTGCAAGCCGACGTGGTCGTCGAGGCCATCGGGCAGGAGGCCGATGCCGACCTGGCCGCGCTTCTCCCCGGCGTTGAGATCGAGAAGGGGCTTGTGCGGACCCTGCCGGGGAGCTGCCGCACCACCCGCGAGAAGGTCTATGCCGGGGGCGACATCGTCCACGGCGCCTCCACCGTCGTGGCGGCCGTGGCCGACGGCATGAAGGCCGCCGCCGAAATCGCCGCCGCGCTTCGGGAGGCCCCGGCGCAGGGCGTCGCGTGATTACGGAGAAGGAACCCATGACCCAGCGTCCCACCGCCCTCGTGACCGGGGGCAGCCGCGGCATCGGCCGGGGCATCGCCCTGGAACTGGCCCGCGGCGGCTACGATCTCGTCATCAGCCACGTCAGCCACCCCGACACGGGGCCCGACGGACGTCCGGTGGAGAGTCCGGCGGCGCAGACTGTGCGCGATGCGGAGGGTCTCGGCGCGCGCGCCGCCTCGTGCCGCGCCGACGTGAGCAAGTCCGAGGACCGCGCGCGCCTGGTGGCCTTCGTCCGCGAGCGGTTCGGGCGCTGCGACCTGCTGGTGAACAACGCCGGCGTCGCGCCGTTGCAGCGCATGGACCTCCTCGAAGCGACGGAGGAGAGCTTCGACCGGGTGCTCGGCATCAATCTGAAGGGGCCGTACTTCCTCACGCAGGCGGTGGCGCGGTGGATGATCGAGCAGGTGAAGGCGGACCCTGCGCGGCGCTGCCGCATCGTGAGCGTCAGTTCGTTGTCCGCCTACACCAGCTCGACCGCCCGCGGCGAGTACTGCGTCAGCAAGGCCGGGCTGGGCATGATGACGCAGCTCTACGCCGACCGGCTGGCGGAGTTCGGCATCGGCGTTTACGAGGTGCGACCGGGGATCATCGAGACGGACATGACCTCCGTGGTCAAGGCCAAGTACGATACGCTGATCGCCGGGGGGTTGCTGCCCATTCGGCGGTGGGGGCGGCCGGAGGACGTTGCGCTGGCCGTCCGCGCCGTGGCGGAGGGGCGGCTCGACTACTCGACGGGCGAGGTGATCAATGTGGACGGCGGGTTCCACATCCGGCGGTTGTGATCTCAGGGGAGGGCGCGGCAATGAAGGGCTTCTGGATCGGGTTGGTGATCGGGCTTCTTCTGGCGGCGGGGGCGGTCATCCTCTACGGGGTCGCTCACCGGAGCGGCGCGCTGGCATCGGCGCCGCTGATGAGCGGCAGGCTGGGGAGCGTTCGGATCTACGAGAAGCCTGTGGATGTCGCCAACAACTCATCGGTCACGTACCTGACGGGCGAGGTCCGGGTGTACGACGAATTCATCGTCGTCATCCTGCCCGACGGGACGAAACACCTGGCGGCGCACGACTTCTATTCCGGGCTCAGGTTCAGGTAAGAGGACGGGCATGATCGCACGACAGGTGGCGCAGGTCGGCGGACGGAGCCTGCCGGTCTATCGCCTGAACACCCTCGTCCTCGGCGCGGGCGCGGCGGGGATGAACTGCGCCGCGCACCTCTTCGAGTTCCTGACGGCGCGCGGCGTGCCGCGTCCGCAGGATCGCATCGCTGTGGCCGCCGCCGGGATCGGGCTTGGGGCGTCGCGCATGAGCGGTTCCGACAAGCAGACCTACTACAAGCTCGGAACCAGTCCTGCCGTGGCCGACTCGCCGATGGAGTTCCTCCGCGCGCTCACCGGCTTCGGCTGCATGCACGGCGACCTTGCGCTGACGGAGGCCGAGAACTCGCTGCGCGAGTTCTACCACCTCGTTCAGGCCGGGGTGCCCTTTCCCCACGACCCGGAAGGGGCCTACATCGGCTACAAGACGGACCACGACCCCAGCGAGCGCGCCACGAGCGCCGGTCCCAAGACCAGCCGCTTCATGAGCGAGCGCCTCGAAGCGCAGGTGCGGCGTTACGGCATCCGCATCTTCGACCGGCAGGAGGCGCTGCACCTCCTGACCGACGACACGGAGGGGCGGCGCGTGGTGGGGCTGGTGGCCTTCGACCGTCGCCGTCGCGCGAGTCCGAGCGGCGGACTGGCGGTCTATCTCTGCCGCAACCTCGTTCTGGCCGCCGGCGGCCCCGGCGCGTTGTACGACGTCAGCGTCTATCCCCGCGGCCAGACGGGCGTTCACGGGCTGGCCTTCAAGGCGGGTCTGCGCGCCGCCAACATGACGGAGTGGCAGTTCGGCCTGGCCTCTACCCGCTTCCGCTGGAATGTTTCCGGGACCTACATGCAGGTCGTTCCGCGCCTCTTTTCGACCGACCGACGCGGCGGCGATGCGCGCGAGTTCCTCGTGCCGCGCTTTTCCTCGATGTCGCGCCTGGCGACGGCTACGTTCCTGAAGGGGTACCAGTGGCCCTTCGATGCCCAGCGCGTGACGACGGGGGGCTCTTCGTTGATAGACCTTCTGGTGACGCACGAAACGCGCGGACTCGGGCGGCGCGTCTTCCTGGACTTCCGCGAGAACCCCCGGCCCGGACCGGGGATGCGCCCCTTTGCCGTGAGCGACCTGGAGCCGGAAGCGCGCGAGTACCTGGAGCGCAACGACGCCCGCCAGCCGACGCCGATCGAGCGCCTGCGCCACATGAACCCGCCGGCCATCGAGATCTACGCCGAGCACGGGATTGACCTGGCGCGCGAGCCTCTCGAGGTGGATGTCTGCGCGCAGCACCACAACGGCGGATTCGTGGTGGATACGTGGTGGCGCGGGAGCCTGCCGGGGGTCTTCGTCATCGGCGAGATGGCGGGGACGCACGGCGTCAAGCGTCCCGGCGGCTCGGCGTTGAACGCGGGGCAGGTGGGCGGGTTGCGCGCGGCGGAGTACATCGCTTGCGCGCTCGGAGGCGAGGTCGCCGCCGAAGAGAGCTTCGGCGCGGCGCAGCGCGAGCAGGTGGCGGGGGTTCTGGCGGCGCTGGCGCGTCCGGGCGCGAGCGAGGCCATGACGGCCTCGGAGGCGATTGCGGCGATCCAGCGCCGGAGCACGCTGGCGGCGGCGCACCTGCGCGAGCGCGGCACGGTGGCGCGCGCGCTGGAGGAGGCGCGCCGGCAGTTCGACGCCATGCGCCGCGACGGAGTGCGGCCGGGACGCCGCGAGGACCCTGCCGCGTCGCTGCGCGCGGAGCATCTGGCCCTGACGCAGATCGCCCTGCTCGAGTCGCTTCGGGACTACCTCGACCGCGGCGGCGGCAGCCGGGGCTCGTACATGGTCATGGGGCCCGGCGCAACTCCCGTGATGCCGGATCTGGTCTGTCCCTGGACGAACGAGCCTTACGGCAGTGTTGCGGAAAATGAAGGTTTGCGGCAAGATATCGCCGAGATCGAGCTGACCGACCCGGAGCGCGCGGAGTTCCGGATTGCGCACGTTGCGCCCCGTCCCGTTCCCAGACGCCAGGAGGCCTTCGAGCGCGCCTGGGCCCGGTTCCGGGCGGGCGAAATCTACGCGCCGTAGCCCCCCTTCAAGGAAAGGAAGCATCGTGGCTGAAAACAGAATGGTTCGGTTCGGACTGGTCGGCGTCGGCGGCTACGGCGATGCGTACGTGCGGGCGATCCGGGTCATCGAGCAGGAGGGGCTCGGCACCTTCGGCGCCGCGGTCATCCGCACGCGCGGCAAGTACCCCGATGCCGAGGCCGACATGGTCAAGCGCGGGATTCCGATCCGGCCCAGCCTCGAGGAGATGCTCTCGCTGGACCGCGGAGCCTTCGACATCGCGGCCATTCCCACCGGGATCGAGTGCCATCGTCCGCAGATGATCCAGGCCGTGGAGGCCGGCTTCAACGTAGTGCTCGAAAAACCCTCCACCGCCACGGTCCAGGACCTTGACGCGATGGAGGCGGCCCTGAAGCGCACGGGCCAGTGGTGCCAGATCGGTTTCCAGAGCCAGTCGAACTCGACCGTGCGCGAGTTGAAACGCCAGATCTGCGACGGGCGCATCGGGCGCGTGCGCGAGGTGATCGTCAAGGGTTTCTGGATGCGCGACAATCTCTACTACGCGCGCAACGCCTGGGCCGGCAAGCTCCGCAACGGTAGCACCTACATCCTCGACGGCACCATCAACAACCCCATGGCCCACTACCTGTTCAACGGCCTCTACTTCGCCTCGGCGGAGTGGAACCGGGCGGCCATGCCGGTGACGGTGCGGGGCGAGCTGTATCACGCCCACGACATCGAGAGCGAGGACACCTCCTGCCTGGAAGCCGTTTGCGACAACGGCGCGCGCGTCTTCTTCTACGGTACGCTGGCCGCGTCGGCCTCGACGACGATCAGCGTCGAGATCATCGGCGAGAAGGGCCGGGCCTGGTGGGACGGCACGCCCGCTGCGAAGATTTTCGTCGGGGACAAGGAGGTCTGGCAGCACTCGACGCCGGTGATTGACGGGCGATTCGAGCTTTTCCGCAACGCCATCCGCGTCTTTCGGGGGCAGGAGCAGGAGCTGTACTGCCCGCTCAGCCTCACGCGCGCGCACGTTCTGGCCGTGGACGGGGCCTTCCTCTCGATGGGTCGGACGGCGGCGATCCCGGCTGCGGCGCTGGAGGTGTCCGAGCAGGCGACGCCGAAACCGCACGTGCGGACCGTCATCAAGGGAATCGAGGACCTCGTTCACCGGGCCGCCGCCGAACGCAAGCTCTTCAGCGACGTCGGCGCGCCGTGGGCCGTCCGCACGAAGGCCGTGGACGTGGCCGGCTTGAAGACGTTCGAACTGCCGGCGTAAACGCGGCGGCGGTCTGCAACGTTCCGTTGGAGCCCGGGCGGCGCGTCACGCGGGGGCGTGGCCCCCGGCGCGTCGCGCCGCAGTTCCGTTCAAGAGAGCGCCCATGCACGCCCGTCCGAATATCGTGCTCATCATGGCCGACGACATGGGGTACTCCGACCTGGGCTGCTTCGGCGGGGAGATTCACACCCCGAACCTGGACCGGCTGGCGGGCGGGGGGGTGCGTTTCACGCACTTCTACAACAATGCCGTCTGCGCGCCGACGCGCGCCTCGCTGTTGACGGGGCTCTACCCCCAGCAACTGGGGCTGGGGGACAATAATGTTGCGACGCTCCGCGACGACAACAACGTCACGCTGGCCGAGACGCTGCGGGCGGCGGGGTATCGGACGCTGATGAGCGGCAAGTGGCACAACGGCCACGAAGCGTCGCGCCTGCCCGTGAACCGCGGGTTCGAGCGTTACTGGGGTCTTCTCAGCGGCTGCAGCAACTACTTCAACCCCGGCCTTCCGCGCCCCGGCGAGCCCGCCCCCGCGCACAAGGCCGCCGGCAACATGCGCCACTGGGGGGACCAGGACCGCGTCATTTATCCTTTCACCCCCGAGGACCCGAAGTTCTACACCACGGACGCCTTTACGGAGAAGGCGCTGGCTTTTCTGGACGAATGCGGGCGCGGGCCGGAACCCTTCTTCCTCTACCTGGCGCACTGCGCCCCCCACTTCCCGATGCAGGCCTGGCCAGAGGACATCGCCCGCTATCGGGGCCGTTACGCCGTCGGGTGGGAGGAGATTCGGCGGCGTCGCTATCAGCGCCAGTTGGAGATGGGCATTGTGCATCCCCGGTGGGGGCTTTCGCCTGCCGATGAGCGCGCGCCCGAGTGGGCGGCGGTGGAAGACCGCGACGCCATGGACCTGGCGATGTCCGTCTATGCGGCGATGATAGACCGGCTCGACATGGGCATCGGGCGCGTCCTCGAACGCCTGCGGCAACTGGGGTGCGAGGAGAATACGCTTGTGCTCTTCCTTTCGGACAACGGGGGCAGCGCCGAGCGCATCCACAACACCCCCGAGGTTCCCCCCGGGCCGGTGGACTCCTACCACACCGTGGATGCGCCCTGGGCCAATGCCAGCAACACGCCCTTCCGTCTCTTCAAGCGCTTCGGACACGAAGGGGGGATTTCCACGCCTCTGATCGCGCGCTGGCCGGCGGCCGTCCCGTGCGGCGGGCGGATTTCGCGCCAGGTGGGCCATGTGCTGGACTTCATGCCGACCTTCCTGGAATTGGCCGGGGCCGAGTATCCGGGCGTCTTCGCCGGGCGGAAGGTCCTTCCTCACGAGGGGTGCAGTCTTCTGCCGGCGCTGCTGGGGCACGGCGAGGAGAGGCCGAGGACGCTGTGCTGGTCTCATTCGGGGGCGCGGGCCATTCGTCACGGTCGCTGGAAGCTCGTCACGGCGGGGCCGCGCGAACGCGACGGTCTGCCGGAGGGCGACGCCGCGGGAACGGCTGCCTGGGAGCTCTACGACCTGGAGACGGACCGCTGCGAACTGCGCAACCTCGCGATGCACCGCCCCGACCTGGTGGCCGACCTCTCCGCACGCTGGGAAGCGTGGGCGCGGCGCTGCGCGCAGCGATGAAAGGCGAAGGACCCGGCGGCGTTGCGCCGGCCGGGTCCGGTTCGCTCTTGCGTTCGGGGGGCGTTGTCAGGCGATCTTCTGCGGGCGGCCCTCGTCCACGCACTTGCGCGCCTTGAGGATCACCTCGGCCATGTAGAGGGATTCAGCGGTGCTGTAGATGCCGCGCCCGCCGCCGCGCAGCGTGGCAAGGAGTTCGAGGCAGGCCTCGCGGTCATGTCCGCCGGAGGCGAGTTCGACGGGGGTCTGGTCCTGGGTGATGAGGATGCACTTCTCGTCGCGGACTTCGACGACGCCCTTGCTCCCGGCGACGCGGATGCGGTCGTCGCCGTGGGTGGGGGCGGCGGCGGGGCGCAGGTAGTCCATGTGCATTACCGCGTCGGCGCCGTTCTTCATCTTCAACAGCACCACCGCGTGATCCTCGAACTCCCCGTAGTCCTTCCGGGCGATATTCCCCTGCGCTCCGGCGGTGGCGGCCACGTACTTCAGGCCGGTGATCCAGTAGCCCAGGTCCATGATGTGGCAGCCGACGAAGGCGATCGTTCCGGGGTAGCCCGCGCGGGACTTGTAGAACTCGGGGCGCGAGGCGCCGAAGCGGTAGGACTTCTGACCCGTCACCAGGACGACCTCGCCGACCTTGCCGCTGCGGACGGCGTTCCGGGCGGCCATGTAGGCCGGGGCGGAGCGCATGGTGAACTCCGTCAGGAGGTGAAGCTTGGGGTTGGCGGCGAGAAGGGCGCGAATGCGGCGCAGCTCGGCGGGGGTGTTCGCGATGGGTTTGTCGCTGACGACGTGGATGCCGCGCTTGAGGGCGGCGATGATGATCGGCCCGTTGCAGGAGGGCTGCGCGCCGAGGGAGATGACCTCGGGCTTCGTCTTGCGGAGCATCTCCTGCCAGCTGTCGAAGTAAGGGGCGCCGGCCGCCCACGCGGCGGCGGCGTACTTTTTCGCCTCGTCGTCAATCCCGTCGGAGGCGATGCCGACAAGCTTCGCGCCGCGGCCGATGCCCGGCGTCAGGGACTGGTGGCCGCGCCCGCCGATTACGGCGACGGTGAACACATGCTCGGACATGGTGACTCCTCGATGTCTGAAATGGGGCTCGCGCGCGTTTCGTGAGCAGCATGATAGCGGCACGGCGACGCGGGCGCAACCGCTCAATCCGCTTCTTCCGTCAGGAAGCCGATGCGGTCAATGAAGATGACGGGCTGGCGCACCGGAAGTTCCGCGTCGGCGTAGAGGATGCTCGGGGGCATGGCGACGATCACCTTGGTCAGCGTCAGGGGGTAGTCCACCGGCGACAGGCCGCGGTTGCGGAGGACGGGCGGCTCGCGGGGCTTCTCGGGCGGCTTGGGGGCTGCGCCGACGCGCTTCTTCTCCTGTCGGGCCGCTTCGTACTCCTGGTGGGCCTTGTCGTACTCCTGCTTGCGGCGCTCGTATTCGGCCAGGCGGGCGGGGTATTCGGCCGCCAGCCGCGCGTGCCGCGCCTGGTCCTCGTCCCACTCGGGCGCGTTCGTCGGCCACCAGTTGTAGTGGCCGGGGCGCGCCACCCATTGGTCGGGCGCGTCATACTGGCCGGGCAGGGCGATAGTCATCGTCTGCCAGCCGTCGAAGCTGACGTAGGAATCGCCCTTGTTGTCGCTCGAGTTGGTGGAGCCGGGATACTGGTTGCCGGAGGAGTTCCACACGCGCCCGCGCGCGTCGGTCAGCTCGAACATCAGCCGTCCCCATCCGCCATTGCCCTTCACGCGCGCGGTCAGGGCCGTCGGCCGTCCGGGCAGCGCCCGGGGGCGGGCCAGGGCGAACTCGACATAGCGCTGGCAGAGGCGGCGCGGGTCGTCGTCGGGCAGGAGTTCGACGCGCAGGGCCGTCGCGCCGTCTTCGGTGACGGGGTCGGCCTTGAAGCGGCCCTTGAAGCGCGGGTAGTCCCAGGCCGCGTCGAGGATGGGGGAGGGGGTCTCGACCGTTCGGAGGAGGGCGGGGTCCTCGAAGTCGAGGAGGGTCGTTCCGGCGGGGCGGGGGATCTCGACCGGACGGCGCGCGGCGACGCCCGTCATCCTGGCTGCCGTGAGGTAGATGGGGGTGTCGGTGACGGAGAGCGTGAGGCGTCCGTCGCGGGCCTCGGCGGCGATGCGGTTGCCGAAGGGATCATAGACAGTCGGCGCGCCCTGGACGGTCAGCGTCACCTCCTGTCGTCCGCGCACGACCCACAGCGGATAGACGCGGCTGCCGTCGGGCCGGACGAAGTCGAGCGCGTGCAGCGACGTGCTGCCCGTTTCCACCCGCCCGGCGTACCAGGCCCGGTCGAGGACCTGCGTCAGCCATGCGAACATCGCGTAGGAGGGTTTGGGGTTGAACTCGGGGTCGCGGAAGGTGAAGCCGACGCAGCCCCAGTTGCTCCAGCGGTAGTCGTCGGAGCAGTCGCTGAGGCATCCCTGGGCGGCGAGGCGCTCGACGCCGTTGGCCAGGGCCAGCAGCGCGTGGCGCACATAGCGCACGGCCTGGCCGTGCAGGGTGAGGTTGCCGGGGTTCGTGCCGTGATAGAGCGCCTCGGTGGTCCACAGGGCTTTGTCCTGGTAGCCGTAGCGCTCCATGGCGCGCCGCCAGGTGTGCATCACGCCCAGCAGGCACAGCCAGTCCGGCTGGCGTTCGGGCTCGCGCATGAACATCGCCCCCTCGCTGCCGAAGATGTCGAAGGCGTCCTTGGGCATGCCGCGCTTCATGTATTCGATGCCGACGGCGGGGTAGTCGTTGATAAGGACGACCCGGATCGCCGGCTCGACCTTCTTCAGCGCGCGGCAGTAGGCCGTGACGTTCTCGAACTGCTTGTCGAGCTTCGCCTTCTCCTCGGCGGGCATGTCGTAGGGTTTGCCGCCCAGGAGGTCGGAGAAGCGGACGATCAGCGCGGAGGAACTGCGCGACTCGTGGAGGACCTTGGCGACGTTGTCCAGGCCGCTTTCGCGCGTCCGGCGCAGGTCGGGAACCACCTCCTCCTGGAAGACCTTCTCGTCGAACCAGCCGGTATCGCGTTGGTAGGCGTGCGGAGGGCTGTGGAGGGTCCAGGTGAAGCCGTGCTTCTCCTGCGTGCGGCGGTAGATTTCGGCCCGCTGGGCCGCCGCGCCGGGGTCCTTCGAGTAGGCAAGCGCGTAGGAGATGGGGCTGCCGCCGTAGGTCCAGCGCCAGCCGCCCTTTCGCAGGATGTTGCCCAGCCGGTCCACCAGTTCCTCCTGGGGGAGGAGGTTCAGCGTGTGGGACCGGAAGAAGCACCAGACGCCGAAGGGGGAGTCGGCTTTGGCCTGGCGCGTGTCGGGCGCGAGGAGGGCGAAGCTCGTGTCGCGCTCCTGCACGACGAGGCCGCCCTCGTCCACGGCGAGGCGGCAGGAGTACCACCCGCGCCGGCCCGAAGGCGGGGTCAGGTCCAGCGCCGCTTCGACGCTTTCACCCGGTTTCAGGCGGTAGGGGAGAGCGGCGGCCCATTCGTCGCGCCGGTCGGTTTCCTCGGGCGTGCCGGGCCCGGCGCACTGGGCGGTTGCGCGTCCGGCGACGTCGCGTCCGGAGCGGTTCGTCACCTGTACGCGGAAGAGAGGTTTCTGCGGCTCGTTGAAGATGTTGCCCGGTTCGCCGGTGACGCAGGAGACCTCCACCGGGGAGCGTTCGAGTGTGGCGGCGAGGACGATCACCGCGCTGGGCGGTCCGGCGGGAACCTGGCCGAACTCGTTGGGGTCGGGGATGTTGACGCGTGTGCGGACGTCGCGCGTGAATTCGAGGTCGAAGAGGCGCGGCGCGTCGGGACGGCGGCGCAGTTCCCAGAGGTTGCCCGTGCGGTGGAGGGGAAGGGTCAGGCGATGCAGATAGCCGCGCGCGCCGTCGGCCAGGGTTACCGGCAGAGCCGCGCCGTCGCCGGTCGGGGGGGACTTCAGCGACGGCACGTTCGCGCGGCAGTCCTCCAGCAGCGCGGAGCCGCCGCCGAAGAGGCCGATGCGCGCCGTCATGCGGGGAACGCCGGCGGGTAACTCTCGGGAGAAGGCCACCACGTGCAGTGCGGCGTATTCGTCCGCCGGGACCGAGGCCACGAGGCGTCCGTGCTGGCGGGTGGTCGCGTCCATGAGGTAGACGGACTTGAGCCGGAAGGGCTCGCGCAGCCCTTTCATCGAGGTCGAGAGGTCAAGGCCCTTCCCGGAGAACTGAAAGGGCACGCCGGCTGCGTCGGCAAGGCCGGGCGTGATCGCGCCCGCCGCCGGGGCCGCCGCGCCGAGAAGCTCCGCCGTCAGCGTCGCAGCGGGCAGGTCGTCGAAGAGCACCGGTACGAAGCGACCGGCATCCAGGGAGGCCGTACGGAGCAGAACGTTGCGCACGGCGGCGCTGCGCGCGAGGCTGACGAAGAGGGCCTGCGCCGTGGCGGGCATCGTTACCACGTCCCCCGGGCCCTCGTTCAGCGTAAAGGCGACCACGTCGCCCATGCGACGCAGCGTGAAGCGCTGCCAGTCCTTGAGGGTGGGGGAGTCGGGCGTCACCAGCACCCGCGCCCGCGTGTTGCGGCCCGTGCGGATGCCGCCGGCGTCGCTGACCATGTCGAAGGAGAGGACCGACCGCGTCAGGTCCGCCGGCGTGGCGAACTGAAGGCTGAGGCTGCTGCCCGCCGGGAGAAGGACCTCCCCGGTCAGCTCAAAGCACGGGGTGGGGTCGTCCAGGCGCAGGCGAAGGGCCCGCGCCGCCTGGAGCTCCGCCATCAGGTCGGCCGGGCCTTCGGCGGGGGGCTGCTGCACGCGCGCCGGGGTGGGCGCACTCGAGAGCGGGCGGAGCGCAAGCTCCTGCGCCGCCGAGGCAGCCAGAGAGAAGAGCGTCCATGTCCCGATGCACAGCGCGGCGCGGATGTTCATTGGAGTCCTCTCATTGGGGCGGCGGCGGGCGAGTCGCAATCGTCGTGGGGGTCTTTGCCGGCGTCACCCCGGCCCGGCGAGCGCGCGCGTTGCGTCCTCGATGCGGGGATGAATGGCGAAGTGGGGCGCAAAGCCGGTCATCTCAAGCACTTGGCGCACCTGGTCGCGCACGGCCCCCATCGCCAAGGCGCCGTCGGCGGACTTGACGCGCCGGAGCGCCAGCAGCAACGCGCGCAGCCCCGCGCTGCTGACGTAGTCCAGGTTGCCGCAATCCAGCGCGATCTTCCGGAGGCCGCCGTCCAGCAGCGCGGCCACGCGCTCGACGAGCGCCCGCTCCGCTTCGCCGTCCAGGCGGCCCTCGAGCGCCAGCACGGCGACCGCGCCCTCCCGACGTTCCGTGATCTCCATCAAGCGTCCTTTCTCCATTCCGGCGGGATGGTCTTGGCCATCGTCAGGTGGTTGTGTCCGTCGTAGCGGTGGTAGCCGACCTGGTCCATCATCGAGCGGATCAGGTGGATCCCCAGCCCGCCGACCGGGCGCGACTCGATCGGGGAGGTGACGTCGGCGGGTGGGACGCGCGTCGGGTCGAAGGGCACGCCGTCGTCAATCACCTCAATCCGCATCTCCCGTTCTCCGATTTCGATTCGCACCACGATATCGTGGCGTTCGCCTCCGGGAAAGGCGTAGCGGATGACGTTGACGACGGCCTCCTCAATGACCAGTTGCGCCTCGAAGGCCGCCGCCGGGGACAGGGCCGCCTCGCCGATGAAGGCGGCCGCCCGTTCGAGAAGAGGCGCCAGTTCCTCCGGCGTGTTGCCGATCGTGGCGTCGAGCCGTTTCATTTCCGCCGATCCGACGTCCCGGCCCTCAGGCGCCGAGGCGTCCGTAGTGGAGCATGTAAAGGTCCATGTACTCGTCGGAGTAGCAGGTGGCATCGCCGAGGCAGCCGAACTCCGGGGCCAGGACCTTCCGGAAGAGATCGTGCCACTGCAAACGCAGCATGTGGTAGTCCGTGCGGACGCCGCGCTTCTGCGTCAGCATCGAGGCCACCTCCGTCATCAGGAAGTTGTCCACGCAGGCCTGCGCGGTGGCGATGGGGGCGTCGTGCGCGAAGACGAAGTCAATGATCCGCCCGTAGGATTGGTAGAGGCTGAAGAGCAGCTCGGGCGAGTCTTGCTCCGGGAAGTCGTGGTCGGCGTTGAGTTCGAAGAGCACCAGGTGGTCGGTCCGGCTCTTCAGGCGCTGCAAGTGCAGGACCTTGGCCTCGTAGGGCATGTGATGGTAGGAGAGGGAGCACAGCGTCAGGTCGTAGCGTCCTTCGATGCGGTCCGACACCGCCTCGATGCGGTGCGTCAGCGCGCGCACGGCGGCCCTGGGGAAGGCGGCGGAGACTGTGCGCGTGGCCAGTTCGATCATTCCCGCCGAGCCGTCAATGAGCAGGATTTCGCCGATGTCGCCGGCTTTACCCATCTCCTGCAGGCCGCGCAGCAGCTTCACCGTCAGCCCGCCGTCGCCGCAGCCGATGTCCATGAAGCGGAGGGGTTTCTTCCACTGCGGCACGGAGTGACCGCAGTTGCGGACGAGGTTCCGGCGCGCCGAGACCAGCGCCGGGACGCCGGTGAAATGGACGTAGGGGGCGGGGTCCGCAAAGCAGACGACGGGCATGCGCAGGCGGCCGCCCTGGCGTTCGATGAAGGCGCTGAGGAAGCTGTTGGAGAAGAGCCCCTCCTCCTCGACGAGGGAGCCGGCCATGAGCCATCGCCGGGCGCGGTCCTCCGCCCCGGCGGCGGCGAGGCGCGCCCCGGCAAAGTAGCAGAAGGCGGGCCACAGATTCCCGCGCATATCGCGGCGCAGGCTCTGCGGCTCCGCGGCGCTCGTCTGCGCCTCGCGGCCCAGCGTCTCCCAGAGCTGCCGTTCCTGCGCCGTCAGAAAGATCATGCGCTCTCCCTTTCCTGCCGGGTTTCTTGTGTGTCCGCGTCACGGCCTCTATAGCGCAAGGGAACGTGAGATGTCAAGGCGACGGGCGCCGCGATTGACACCCATGCGCGGCGGGCCGTAGAATGGAAGAAAGGCGACCCGGGCGGCTGCGCGGCCTCCGGGGCGCCGGCATTCCGCAGGCACAGGAGGCGTTCCATGCCGACCGAAGACATTCTTCGCTCGCTCTCGGTGACCACGCCCTCGAAGATCGTTCTCCTCGTGATGGACGGTCTCGGCGGCGCGCCGTACAACGGGCGCACGGAACTTGAAGCGGCGGACATTCCCTGCCTGAACAGCCTGGCGGCGGATTCCGAGGTGGGGCTGGCCGATCCGGTGGCGCGCGGGATCACTCCCGGCAGCGGGCCGGCGCACCTGGCGCTGTTCGGGTACGATCCGCTGAAGTATGAGATCGGGCGCGGCGTGCTCGAGGCGTTGGGCGTGGGCCTGACCATGACGCCGCGCGACGTGGCGGCGCGGGCGAACTTCGCCAGCCTGGACAAGGGCCACATCACCGACCGCCGCGCCGGGCGCATCCCCAGCGAGGTGAACCGGAAGCTCTGTGCGATGATGGCCCGCGCGATCCCGAAAGTGGAGGATGTCGAGATTCTCCTCGAACCCGGCAGGGAACACCGCTTCACCATCCTCTTCCGCGGGGACGGGCTCGACGGGCGCGTCGAGGACGCCGACCCGCAGAAGGAGGGCCGCGCGCCCCTTGCGGCCAAGGCCGCTGTGCCCGAGGCGGAGCGCACCGCCCGGATCATCAACGAGTTCATCCGGCGCGCCACGGAGGTCCTCAAGGACAGCCACCCCGCCAACACCTGCCTCGTCCGCGGGTTCGCGAAGTACCCGGCCATTCCCACGATGAGCGACCTCTTCAAACTTCACCCCGCCGCGATCGCCACCTATCCGATGTACCGCGGTCTGGCCAAGCTGGTCGGGATGAAGATTCTCGACGCCGGGGAGACGATCGAGGATGAGTTCAACGCCCTGCGGCGCGAGTTCGCCAATCACGATTTCTTCTACGTACACATCAAGAAGACCGACTCCTACGGCGAGGACGGCGATTTCGACCACAAGGTGCACATCATCGAGGAGGTGGACAAGCATCTCCCGGCGCTGCTGGCGCTGGAGCCGGACGTTATCGTGGTCACGTGCGACCACTCGACCCCGGCGGTGCTGAAGGGGCATTCGTGGCACCCGGCCCCGTTCCTGCTGTGGTCGAAATACTGCCGCCCGGACGGCGTCGCTCGGTTCACCGAGCGGGAGTGCGCCCGGGGCTCGCTGGGCCGCTTTCCTGCGCGCGAGGCCATGGCCCAGATGCTGGCCAACGCCCTGAAGATGGAGAAGTTCGGCGCCTGATCCCGTCGGCGATCGTTTTCTTTCGAGGAACCCCGGCATGGTCCGCAAAGCTGCGCAATACCGCATCAAAGACATCGGCCTCGCGCCGTGGGGCCGCGACGTGATCCGTATGGCCGAGCACGAGATGCCCGGCCTGATGGCCGTGCGCCGCGAGTACGGTCCGTCGAAGCCGTTGCGCGGCGCGCGCATCACCGGCTCGCTGCACATGACGATCGAGACGGCCGTGCTGATCGAGACGCTGCTCGAACTCGGCGCAGAGGTGCGCTGGGCGAGCTGCAACATCTTCTCAACGCAGGACCATGCCGCTGCGGCCATTGCCGCGCGCGGGGTGCCGGTCTTCGCCTACAAGGGCGAATCGCTCGAGGACTACTGGCTCTTCACGAAGCTGGCCCTGTCGCACCGGGGCGGTCCCTCTCTTCTCGTGGACGACGGCGGCGACGCCACCCTGCTGATTCATCGCGGCAGCGCGCGCGAGGAGGAGTTCGAGAAGACGCGGCGCAAGCCGGCGGTCTGCCGGGAGAACGAGGAGATCGAGGTCATAGACCGCCTGCTCAACCGCACCCTCGACGAGGACCCGCGCTTCTGGCGGACGATGGCCGCCGGCGTCATCGGGGTGAGCGAGGAGACCACCACGGGCGTTCACCGACTCTACCAGATGCAGGCGGAAGGCCGGCTGCTTTTCCCGGCGATCAACGTGAACGACTCTGTCACCAAGAGCAAGTTCGACAACCTCTACGGCTGTCGCGAGTCGCTCGTGGACGGCCTCAAGCGCGCCACCGACGTCATGCTCGCGGGGAAGAAGTGCGTGGTCCTCGGGTACGGCGACGTCGGCAAGGGTTGCTGTCAGGCGCTGCGCGGACTCGGCGCCACGGTCTTCGTCACCGAGATTGACCCCATCAACGCCCTCCAGGCCGCTATGGAGGGGTTTCAGGTCGTCCGGATGGATGAGGCCTGCGCATGGGGCGATATCTTTGTGACGGCCACCGGCAACTACCACGTCATTACCCGCCGCCACATGGACCGGATGAAGAACGAGGCGATCGTCTGCAACATCGGCCATTTCGATTCGGAGATAGACGTGGGCTCGCTCTACAACGACCCGCGCCTGAAGGTCCACGAGATCAAGCCCCAGGTGGATCAGATCGAGTGGCCGGGCGGGCGGCGGATCACCATCCTGGCGAAGGGCCGCCTGGTCAACCTCGGCTGCGCGATGGGACACCCGAGCTTCGTGATGAGCAACAGCTTCACGAACCAGTGCCTGGCGCAGATGGAGCTCTGGAAGGAGCGGGCGAGCGGGAAGTACGAGAAGAAGGTTTACGTCCTGCCCAAGAAACTCGACGAAGGCGTGGCGCGGCTGCATCTGGACCGACTCGGCGTCAAACTCACCCGCATGACGAAGAAGCAGGCGGCCTATCTGGGCGTTCCGGTGGACGGCCCCTACAAGCCGGATCACTACCGCTACTGAGCCGCGCGCGTCCAGGAAGAGCAGGCCCGGCGGGTCGGACTGTGCCGACCGGCCGGGCCTGTGGCGTTACGGCAGGGGGTTACAGCTTCGCGGCCTTGCGGAGCGCGTCCACCATGTCCGTGCGCTCCCAGGTGAAGTTCGGGTGGTTCCGGCCGAAGTGGCCGAAGCGCGCCGTCTCGCGATAGATCGGTCGGCGCAGATCGAGGCGTTCGATCATGGCGGCGGGGCGGAAATCGAAGAGCTTCGCCACGATCTTCTCGATGCGCTCCTCGGGGATCCTGGCCGTGTCCTTGGTGTCCACGTAGACCGCCAGCGGTTCCGCCACGCCGATCGCGTAGCTGACCTGCACTTCGCACTCGTCCGCCAGCCCGGCGGCCACGATGTTCTTGGCGCAGTGGCGGCCGAGCGGTCCACCTTGGTCGGATCCTTGCCGCTGAAGGCGCCGCCGCCGTGACGGCCGCGCCCGCCGTAGGTGTCCACAATGATCTTCCGGCCCGTCAGGCCGGTGTCGGCCATCGGTCCGCCGACCACGAAGCGCCCGGTCGGGTTGATGTGGTAGATCGTCTTCGAGTCGAGCATGTGCCGCGGCAGGGTGGGCTTGACCAGCTTCTGGATGATCTCCCGCTGGAGCGTGGCGTGATCCACGTCCGGCTCGTGCTGTACGGAGCACACGACGGTGTGGATACGCGCCGGCTTGCGCCCGTGGTACTCGACCGTGACCTGGCACTTGCCGTCCGGGCGCAGCCAGGGGATCTTCTTCGTTCCGCGCATCTCGGCGAAGTTCATCATCAGCTTCTGGGCGAGAAGGATCGGCATCGGCATGAGTTCGTCCGTCTCGTTGCAGGCATAGCCGAACATCAGGCCCTGGTCGCCGGCGCCCATCTCCGGGTGGAGACCTTCGCCCTCCGTGACGCCTTGCGAGATGTCGGGCGACTGGCCGTGGATGCTGCTGACGACGCCGCAGGTTTCGTAGTTGAAGCCCCAGTTGGCGTCCACGTACCCCACCTCGCGGATGACCTCGCGCGTGATGGCGGGCACATCCACGTAGCAGTTCGTCGTGACCTCGCCGGCGACCAGGACGAAGCCGTTGGTCACCAGCGTTTCGACGGCCACGCGCGCGGCCTTGTCCTCCTTCAGGATGGCGTCGAGAACGGCATCAGAGACCTGGTCGGCGACCTTGTCCGGGTGTCCCATGCCCACCGATTCGGACGTGAAAAAGTACTTCCTCATCGCGTTCATCTCCCAGTGAAGTTCAAAGAGACGTCCCGGCCATCGCCTCGGTCAAGACGTCCACGTGTCGCCGGCTTGCGCCGCGGCGTTCGAGGAGCGCTGCGCGCCCTCGCTCGCCCATGCGCCGCCGGGTCTCCGGCTCGGCCAGCAGGCGTCGCAGCGCCGCCGTCAGTTCGGCCTCGTCGCCGACCTGCACGGCTGCATCCGCGTCGAGGAGCAGTTGCGCTTCGTCCCGGAAGTTGTCCACACGAGGGCCGAACACCGGCGCCACGCCCAGCGCCGCCGGTTCCAGGACATTGTGGCCGCCCTGCGACGTCAGGCTCTTGCCCACGAACGCAAGATCGGCCATTTCATAAAGATAGCTCAATTCCCCGACCGAGTCAAGAAGGGCGATCGTCTGCGGGCCGGCGGGGCCGCCGACCTGCGTGCGCCGTCGGCAGCCGAAGCCCGCGCGTTCGATCTCCTGGCGCACCTCGTCCGCCCGTTCGATGTGGCGCGGCGCGATGACGAGGCGCAGGCCGGGCGCGTCGCGCAGGAGTTCCCGGTGCGCCCGCAGGCACAGGGCCTCCTCCCCCGGCCAGGTGCAGCCCGCCACCCACACCCGCTCCTGCGGCGCGATCCCCAGCGCTGCCCGCAGGGCGGCGACGCGCTCGGGGGCGGGCTCCGCGCGCACGGCGTCGTACTTCATCGTTCCCGTGACGCGGACCTTGTCTGGCGGGAAGCCCGCCCGGATGAACCGGTCCCGGTAAGATTCGTTCTGCACACAGAAGAGGTTCGGGGCGTCGGCGTCGAGGGCCGGCGCGAAGAGCCGACGCGCGCGGCGGTAGCGGGCGACGCGCTCCTCCCTCATGCGTCCGTTGACGATGATGACCGGTATCCCGCGCCGGCGCGCCAGACGCAGGAAGTTCGGCCAGACCTCAAGCTCGACCAGGACAATGACGTCGGGACGCACGCGGTTGAAGGCGTTCCTTACCGCGGGCGACAGATCGAGGGGAAAGTAGAAGACCGTTTCGCGTCCATAGCGGTCCGCTGCCAGTTGCTGGCCCGTGTTCGTGGTGGTCGAGATGCGCACCTCCCAGTCCGGGCGCTCGCGCCGCAGGAGTTCCACCATCGTCCGGATCGCGGACGCCTCGCCCACGGACACGGCGTGGATCCAGACGCAACGGGCGTTGCCCTTGCGCCGTGGCACGAAGCCCAGGCGCTGGAAGAACCCGGCCCGCCAGCGCGCCGAGACGAGCATCCGCGCCAGGATGTACGGCGAAGCGACCAGGGCCGCCAGCGCGTAAGCCAGGTTGAGCAGCGCTCCCATTCCGTCTCTCCATCGAAAGGACGACGGCATTCTATGTCTTTGCGCGATTCGACTCAAACGTGCCTTTTTCCCGCGGCGGTCTTGCGCTAGACTGCTGCTGTCCTGTCGAGGAGGAGTCCCGGATGAAGGTTGCGCGTCCCCTGGCCTATGCTCTGGAGATGATGAGCCTGCCGACCGCGCCCTGCAACGAGGGGGCCGTGTCCGCCTGGATCGAGGGGTTCATCGCCCGGCGTCCGGCGCTTCGGCTCCGGCGCGACCGGTGGGGGAACCTGCTGGTACGCTATCCGGGCCGGGGGCGGAGGAGGGGGCGCGCGCTGGTCTTCTGCGCGCACATGGACCATCCCGGCTTCACGGCGCTGGGCGTGGATGCCCAGGGGCGGCTCCGGGCGCGCTGGATGGGCGGCGTTCCGCTGCATCTTCTCGACGACCGACGCGTGCGGTTCTCTTGCGAGCGGGGCTGGGTGAAGGGGCGCATCGTGTCCGTGGCGACCCTGCCGGGTGAGCGCGCCACGGCCGACGTTGCGGTGGAGACGAACGGGCCGGTGCCGCCCGGCGCCGTGGGGATGTGGGACTTCCCCGACGCGCGACTGGCGGGCACGCGCCTGATCGCGCGCGGCTGTGACGACGTCGGCGGCGCGGCTTCGCTGATCTCCTTCCTGGATGCGGCGGTGCGCCGGCGGATGCCGCAGTCCTTCGACGTTCTATTCACGCGCGCCGAGGAGTGGGGCTTCCTCGGGGCCGTCGCGGCATGTCGGACGGGCACGCTCCCGAAGGACGCGATCGTGATCTCCATCGAGACGAGCAAGGAACTGCCCAACGCCCGTCAGGGCGACGGCCCGATCATCCGCGTCGGCGACCGCGCCATGGTCTTTGCGCCGGAGGTGGCCGCGCGGCTGACGGACGCCGCCGAGGGGCTGCGCCGCCGCGATCCCGCCTTCCGATTCCAGCGGCGTCTGATGGACGGGGGTATCTGCGAGGCGAGTGTCTTCGCGGCCTGGGGATACCCCACGGGCGGGCTCTGTCTGCCCTTGGGGAACTACCATAACGTCACCCCCGACGGACGGCGCATCGGCCCCGAGTACATTGACGTTCGCGACTACCTGGGGCTGGTCCGCCTCTACGGCGCCGTGGTCGAGACCTTCCGCGCCCCGCCGCCGCGTCGGAACGCCTTCCGCGGGATGTGCCTCAAGTTGCTGGCCGGACGTCGGCGCTTCCTGGTCTGAACGCGGGTCAGGACGACGCCATCTCAACCGCGCGCCCCGAGGCGGCGGAGGCGTAGATGGCGTCCGATATCTCCTGCACCTGCAAGGCGCGCTCGAGCGTGGTATGCGGCGCGCGTCCCTCCGCCACCGCCGCCACGAAATCATCCACAACCGCCTGGTGCTGCATCCGGCCCTCTTCGTCGCCGGTCCAGATCGTCTCCGTCCGCACGCCGTCCGGTCCCAGGGAATCGTGCCAGACCTCCTTGCCCTTGCAGGGAGTCAGGGGCATCCGCAGCGAGCCGGAGTCGCCCAGGACCTGCCAGGCGGAATCGGCCGCGGCCGTCACGTACTCGCCGCGCTCGAAGGAGATGACTTCGCCCTCCGCGCACCGGATCAACGCGGCGAAGTGCGTCTCCGCGTCGGAGCCGGGCGCCACGTACTCACGGAGTTCGGACGCCACGCGCCAGGCTTGCGCCAGGACGACGCGGGGCCGGAGCCGCCAGCCGGTCAGGCTCAGGGCGAAATCGAGGTCGTAGCACCCCCAGTTCATCAGGATGCCGCCGCCGTTCAGGGCGCGGTTCAGACGCCAGGGCGGGGGGGCCTTCTCCGGCTTGCGTCCGACGGGCGAGAGGGCGCGGATTCGCACAACGCGCAGGGCGCCCAGCGCGCCGCCGGCGATGAAGCGCGCCGCCGCCAGCGTCGAGGGCAGCAGGCTCAACCGCGCCGAGCAGCACGCGACCACGCGGTCCTTTCGGGCTGCCAGCAGACGCCGGACGTCCCCGGCGTTCATGGCGATGGGCTTTTCGATCAGCGTGTGCTTCCCGGCGGCCAGGGCGGCCAGTGCCAGCGGGGTGCGAACATTCGTCGGCAGCGCCAGGATCACCGCTTCGACGTCGGCATCGGCCAGCAGCGCCTCTGCCGAGCCGTAGTTGCGCGCCGCTCCGAACTCCCGCGCCGCCGCGCTTGCAGCCTCCTCGCGCACGTCCGCCACGGCGGCCAGCGCCGCCTGACGGCACTCCGTGACCGCCTTCATGTGCACCCGGCCGATCACGCCGCAGCCGACGACGCCGACGCGAATCTGTCGCATGGGGATCCCTTCCAGTGCCCGAGGCTGTCCTCAGTAGCCGGGGTTCGGTCCCGGCTGGCGGACGCAACCTCGTTGATGACTGGGTCAAGACCGTGAAACAAGACACCCTTGAATGTCACCACGGACGCCACTTCGTCCTGAAGGCAGAGGAGGCCTTTCCGGGCAACTCATTGTGCGTGGAGATGGCGTGCGAACCAGAAGAGGGATGAAGTGGCGAGCAGCGCACCTGTGAGCAGAAAGACGGCAAGGCACCCTGTGCCTTTGCCGGTGGACGTGTAGCGTAATCCAGTGCCGGGAATGCTGATGGTCTTGTAGGGGCGCCCTTTGGCACTTACCCCTGTCCGCACGCCCTTTCCTCCAAGCGAGTAGCCGATACCAGACTTGCTCAGGTTGATGCGAAGAGGCCCCAAGTTAATTGATTTCCGATATAGCCAACCCATAGGTGTCTCCTCCTCTGCCTACGTGCGGCCCCGACATCTGGTTCCGCGAGGCAATGTCAAGGCACAGATCTTCTGGACAACCAAAGGCTTCACGGCGGCGCAGCTAGCAGCCAAGTGATCATAGCGCTGCCTGAAGTCACGGTACTGTGTGGCCAGTCTCAGATGATCTGCCAGCGTGGCGCGCCAAGCATCGAGTTCAACGGAAAAACCGTGCTGCATGTCCCGAAACTGAGCAATCGCATCGCGGTGTCTGGCCACAATACTCTCAGGGGTTTTCTCTTGGATACCCACTAGCAATGCTCGCGCCTCCGCCTCCGTGTCTCGCGCGGCGCGACTCAAGTCCTCAAGTTCCTTCCTGATGCGAGTGAGTTGGGTGGTGATCTCATGACGCCTGACGCCGTAGCGCGCCTGTATCTGAGCACTGGCCACCGGATCCGACTGGCGAGCGGGATCGAACTGAAACTGCAAGATCACGCTTTCACGCCATTCCTGCAACGAACTAATGCGTTTTTCCCCAAAACCGCGACACTCCCCAAGTTTGCGGAGTTGATAGTGCGTCAGGTCTGCCGCTGTTTCGATGCCGAAGGAGGCAAGTTGCGCCTTCAGTCCACGCCCGAAACCGGGGATCAGCGCATCTTCGATCATGAAGCGGCGCAGAAACTGCTGACGCTGCGTCTGCTCAACGTTTCTGTCGAGACGATCAAGCTCTTCGCGCTCGCGTTGCTGCAAAGTCCGATACGCCTCCCAAACCTTATTCGCATCAGACCGAAGCGCACAAAACCGCTCGCTGTGCTGCAACATCTCTTCGGAGAAACGTGAGCCAATCTTCCCCTGCGCTGCGATAAGCCACTCGGTCTTTTCGGCGATCGCTAAGTGCAGCATCTTTGCAGCCTTTACAAGATGCCCGTGCCTTCTTGAGAGAAGAGCGTACTTCTGAAGCAGAGATGAAGAGTCCGTGCGCATGGTCGATCGCCAGTGGGCTGCCAGTCCTTCGGCATCAGCCAATGGGCCTCGTCTCTTGCGGCGTTCGCGGCCACACTCGACCGTGGCGATGACGCCCATAGCCAACAAAGAAAGTGTACCCGCAAATGCAAGAAATGCCATCCAGGGCAACTGCCACAGGAGGCTCAGGATGGCGAGGAAAAGCATGCCCCCCGCTCCTAGGAGTCCAACGGATTCGGCCATCAGGGCCCTCCGCACCTCGATTGAAGGCGCATCCGCAGTGCCGGGTGTACTGGCAAACAACCCGGACAGGTCTGGTCGCTCAGGAAGGGCGGGTACCATAGCCGACAAGAAGGGGTCCGTCGGCGGGGGCGAGAGCGCCAATTCCGTACACTGTGGGGCCGACATGGAAAGGATGGCATTCCAAACGGCATCTGCATCGAACGCCACGCGGGAACAGCCCATGAGTTGAACAGAAATGAAGAGCTCGGGCCCCCCATCGTGCAGTATGTCACACCAAGGACATCTGCCTGCAGATGCGGCGTACTTGTGTCCACGCACAGCAGGGCAGTCCCGGAGTTCGGAACTGAGCGCATCCAACGCCCGAATCCATTCAGCGGGTGTCGGTCGAGGGCCGCATCGGGCAGCAAAGGCGCGCTCGAACAACTCAGCGACATAGTTGGGCAGGTGCTGCATCTGCAGACTGCTTGGGGGCGGTAGCAGTTCGTGTCTAGGGGGCCTCTGGCTAAACGCGAACAGATGCTGTGAGATGGCGGTTTCGATGGTTATGTCGCCCTTGCCTTGGTAGCGCCCGGCGAACGGGTGTCGGCCGCCAAAGAGGAGATGAAAGCAAAGAAGTGCCAGCCCGAAGCTGTCATGGTTTGCGGTTCTTTCGATCCCTCGGAACGTCTTGCCCTGAAGCTCCGGCGGGGTGAAGTGCGGCACTCCCACTTCGCAATAATGAAGGGTGCCGTTGTGTCGTATTTGGAAGGAATCGCAGTCAATCAGGCGGACAACGGCATGGGCAGAGACCATGGCGTTGCCTTGGTTGACATCACCCACGATATGCCCGTGAGAATGGATAGTGTGAAAGGCGACGGCAAGGTTTCGTGCAGTGCGTACCAACCAAGCCCAGTCGGCGTTTCGGAAGAACGCCAGCTCTAGACGACGTTGCGCGGGCGAATAGGTGCGATGAATGGGCTTGTAGCCCTTGGCGCTTGGCATGAGGAAACCAACAAGGGATCGAGTCTCGCTAAACAACGGCGTCGTTGGCCAACAGCATGTGCCAAGCAGATCTCTCCCAGCAACCCGGACCATCGAAAGAATCTTCTGCGCCTTATCGGGGGGCGCGGGGACATGGTAGAGCTTCGCGACCATGTCATTGCGCGCCTGTACCTCGTAGACCGCCCCCTCGCCGCCCTTGCCCAGCTCTGGCCCCAGGTGGATAGCATTCCCGCGATCATCATGCAATACGCGAAGCACCCTCGCCTCCGCAGCGCTTCATGCTGGCACGACCTCCGGCGGATCATGGGCCGGCAATACCTCCCGCGCAACAAGTACAAGCGTCTTGTCGTCGTCCGTACGGTCGGAGATCAGTGCAGACCGCAGGTAATCACTCAGAAGCCCGCTGACGACGGTGCTAAAGCCGGCGGCTGTCTCCTGCCGCAACCGAGAGAACATCGGCTGGAAGAACGGCGCATGGGCTGTTCGCGTACCGTAGTGAAGCGCCAACAACTCAAGGCCATCCGAAAACAGGGCCAAGTCCTCGATAGCCTCCTGCCGCACCGCCACTTCCACTCGTTTCAGAGCCGACGGATCAGTCAGGAAGTTCGTGGTGTTCAGATACTCGCCCGCCTGCGGCCAAAAGACAGGTTCATACTTGCCTCGCAACCCGGCCACAATCGCCCCATCGCCAACCTGCACGCATCCAATTTGCTCGCGCCACACGATCGCACCGAGTAATGTGCAGGCGAAGTCCGCAACCGATATGCCCTGAGCGTCAGCATGTGCTCGGAGGCTAGCGGTAACCTGCTGGAAGACGTTGCGCAGTCGGTCTTCCGTCATAGGCAGAAGGTTGCCCGAATAGAGGGATGTCGTCATAATCCGACGAAACGCTTCGCACACAAGCTGTGCGCCTTCGGCAGAGCGCGCCGCGCTTCCGGCACCATCAGACACTGCCGCAATCAGAACATCCTCTCCGGCCACCGGAATTGCATCCACCACGTTTGCGTCTTGGCATGGAACGCCCCGGTCGATGTGCGAGGACCCAGCGACTGATGCCGCGATGTATCGCCAACCAGTCATTTCACGTGGCTCGCGCGCTTAGGTGCCGTCAAACTTTCGCCCAACCGCCGGGCGCTGTCGGATTCGCCAACGGCACGTCCTCGCCAGGCGCCGAACTGGACACGGATTTCATAGAACTGGACAACCACTGGAACAGCGACCGAAACCGCAGGCCCTGAAGTTTGAGGGGTTCCCGAACGGCAATCTTCCGGAGCACCTCCATGTTCGCGCCTTCCACGCCCGCGGCAAAAAGGGCAAAGGACTTCTTGTCCTCGCCTTCGTGAACACGTCGAGCAGCTTCTGTCCAGTCATCAGTCGGTCCGCCATCCGTGATGAGGAAGACCCAGGGTCGGTAATACGCGACGCCATTGGCCTTGTAAACCAGCTTCCGCTCTTGGATCAGGTCGAGGCCTTTCAATATGGCCCCGCCCATCGGCGTTGCACCGCCAGCTTGCAGCGCGGTCGGCTTAAAACCGGCGGGGCTCTGGAACGGGGTGACCACATCAACGGCTGCTCCGAAGGTGATCACCGCTATCTCGACCCGCCTTGTCGCAAGCGGGTCGGCCGCGAGTTCATCGGTGAATTGCACAAGGCCGGCATTCAGTTCGCGAATAGGCTCACCAGACATTGACCCGGAAACATCAAGCAAGAGAAGGCATGGGCACCGTGGTTCGGGGTTCAATGCGAAATCGTCGGATCCAAATGGGAGTTGCGCGACAGTAGGTTCTTCTCCGGCCATCTGGTACACCTTTCTTTCACAATAACCCTATTGTGTGGTGTCTTACTGCAGGGAACAGGACAAAACCCCCGCGCCAATCCAAGGCTTCAGATCTTCTGATGTCTTCGCGCTCGGAGGGTCTGCAAACTCCGTCCGCGCTCCCGGTGTGGCCGCGCGTGACCGGCGGCTCCAGAAAACACAGGAACCATATGCGCTGTGCCTCAAGAGCCCTCGTCCTCAGGAAGCCGCGCCTACCGCTTACCAACGGGCCGGGTGAGACGGTCCAAGTCCGTCAAGCGACGGATAGCTATTTTCGTCGCCTGCGAACCCATCCACCACGTCGATGCACCACCTTCCCTGCCCTGATGCGGACTAACCCGCCTTTCCGGTAATGCGCCTTCGCCATGATTGGGCTCCCTTCCTCTTTCCGTCCATCGCTCTGCTTCTTGTCGACCCCTTCGTGGACACATGCTGTACGCCGTAGCCCATGCCCAGCGCAAGTAGTTTACCTTCCCTGTGGCGGAAAATCAACCGGCCGTATCGCGCCATCTAAGATCTTACCGAAGAAGGTATCATCGCGCCATTTGCGATCTTACCGAGGAAGGGGAGATGCGATGGCGGGAGAACGGCTGCGAGACGTGCTGGAGAAGTACCGTCGCCGGTATGGCAAGGCGGATCGGGAGGAGCGGACGAGGGTGTTGAACGAGTTCTGTGGAATGAGCGGATATCACCGCAAGTACGCGATCGCGCTGTTGAACGCACCGGTGGAAACAAGGCCGGGTGAGCGGAGACGCCGGCGCGGGGTGAGCTATTCGCATTCGGCGTTGAAGGTGATCGAAGCCGTCTGGGCGGCGGCGGGCTATCCGTGGTCGCGGCGGCTCAAGGCCTTGCTGCCACTGTGGCTGCCGTGGGCGCGGGGTCGGGTCGGGCCGATCCGTCCGGAGACCCAGCGCCAGATTCTGGCCATCAGCCCCCGCCAACTCGACCGTCGCCTGGCCCTGCGGAAGCGACGCTTGAAACGCCGCCTCTACGGCAAGACCAAGCCCGGCACGCTCCTGAAGCACCAAATCCCCATCCACGCCGGCCCCTGGCGCGTGACGGAGCCCGGATACGCCGAAGTCGACCTCGTCTCCCACTCCGGCCCCGCCGCCAGCGGCGAGTTCGTCTACACGCTCAACCTCACCGACATCCACACCGGCTGGTGCGAGTCCCGCGCCCTCCTCGGACGCGGCCAGAAGGCCGTCATCGACGCCCTCGAGTCCATCCGCCTCGCCCTGCCCTTTCCTCTCCACGCCATCGACTCCGACAATGGCTCCGAGTTCATCAACGCCCATCTCCTGCGCTACTGCCGCGACCGCCAGATCGCCCTCACCCGCAGCCGACCCTACCAGAAGGACGACAACGCTCACGTCGAGCAGAAGAACTGGACCCACGTGCGAAAGCTCCTCGGCTGGGACCGCTACGACTCCCCCCGCGCTGTCGAAGCCATCAACCGCCTCTATGCCCGCGATCTCGCCGCCATGATGAACCTCTTCCAGCCCAGCGTCAAACTCCTCCAACGCGCCCGCGTCGGCTCCCGCCTGCGCCGTCGCTACGACGCGCCCCAGACGCCCTTGGATCGCCTCCGCACCGCCTATGACCCGACCCGACTCCCCGGTGAAGTCCGCCTCCTCATCGCCGCACGAGACCGCACCGATCCCTTCGTCCTCTCCGAGTCCATTGACCGACAACTCCTCCACATCCAGACCCTCCGCGCCGACGCACGTCCTCCTTTCCCACACGCCGCACTTGGGCGCCGCGACGGCCCCCTCTCCCCCCAGGGGGCCGTCCCTCCAACGTCCTTCTCTCGGAGATAACCCTTGTCTCACGGTAAGAAACCAAATGGCTCGACGATTCACCCTACGGTAAGATTATCTATTGGCTTGACAGGCCGGCTAAGAGCATCAACTCGTCTCTGCGGCTTGGGCTGACTTCCTCGCGCACGTCCGCCACG
>JAKJEM010000139.1 GCA_022705425.1 Planctomycetota bacterium | reverse complement strand
TGCGCCGCCTCTGCGAACTGATCGGCTGCGTCCTGACCGACGGCAAGTGCCGCCCGCGGACGGCCCTCCCCGAACCCGCCGCGCCTGCGCCCGAACCCGCGCCGCCGGCCCCGCCCGCGCCCATCGAGGGAAGACCCCTGATCCTCGTCGTCGAAGACGACCCCGACAACCTCGCCACCGTCGTCGCCATCCTCGACGACATCGGCTGCCGGCACGTCTCGGCGCGCAACGGCGAACAGGCGCTGGCGGCGGCCCGCCTCGACCTCGTGCTCATGGACATCCACCTGCCCGGTATGGACGGCCTCGAAATCACCCGCCGCCTCCGCGCCGAGCCCGAAACCCGCGCCGTCCCCGTCATCGCCCTCACCGCACGCGCCCTCAAGGGCGACCGCGAGGTCATCCTCGCCGCCGGATGCGATGAATGCCTGACCAAACCCCTCTCGCCCGCCGCCCTGGCCGGAACCCTTCGCGCCTGGCTCCGCAAGCGCCGTTAGCCCCCAACCCTTGCCCAGGAGATCGCGCCGTGAATCCCGATCCGGTTCTGCTCCTCGTGGACGACCGTCCCGACAACCTCTACGTCCTCAACCAGTTGATCGCCGAGCACCTGCCGCGCTGCGTCACCGTCGCCGCCCACAGCGCGCGAGACGGACTCGAACTGGCCGCCGCGCGCCCCTTCGACGGCATCCTCATTGACGTCCAGATGCCCGGCATGGACGGCATCGAGATGTGCCGCCGCCTCAAGGCCGCGCCCGCCACCGCCCTCACGCCCGTCCTCCTCATCACCGCCCAGGGCGCCAGCCCCCGCCTCCGCGCCGAAGGGCTCGAAGCCGGCGCCGACGACTTCCTGACCAAGCCCGTCGCCGCCGTCGAACTCGTCGCGCGCATCAAGGTCATGCTGCGCGTCAAGCGCGCCGAGGACGAACTCCGCACGATCAACCGCGACCTCGAAGCCCGCGCCGCCGAACGCGCCGCCCAGGCGCGCGAAAGCGAAGAACGCTACCGCGCGCTCGTGGACTCCGCCTCTGAGCACATCTTCACCCTCGACCGCAGCGGCGTCTTCCTCTTCAGCAACAACCGCCTCGATTGCGTCGAGCCCTCCGCCTCCATCATCGGACGCCACGTCGGCGACATCCACTCCCCCGAAACAACCGCCCTCTACCTGCGCCATCTGGAGAGCGTCTTCGCCACCGGCGCGCCCGTCGTCTTCGAGCACGAGGTCTCCTCCCCCGAAGGCGTGCGCCATCACCTCGACACCCTCTATGCCATCCGCCGCAACGGACGCATCCAGGCCGCCGGCGGCATCTGCCGCGACATCACCGACCGCAAGCGCGCCGAGGAAGCCCTCCGTCGAAGCGAGTCGCGCCTCCGCGCGCTCTTCGAGGAATCGCCCGTCGGCATCTGGGAGAAAGATTTCTCCGCCGTGCGCGAACGCTTCGAGGCCTGGCGCGCCGCCGGTGTAACGGACGTCGCCGCCCACCTGGCCGCGCACCCCGAGGAAGTCGCGCGCTGCGCGGCCCTCGTCCGCGTGCTCGATGTCAACCTCAGCAGCGTCCGCCTCTTCGGCGCCCGAGACAAGAATGACCTCACCCGTCACCATCCCGATTACTTCACCGAGGAATTCCTGCGCGTCTTCCGCGAGGAACTGGCAGTCCTCGCCGCCGGAAGCCTGCGATTCGAAAGCGAAATCACCGTCCGCGCGCCCGACGGCGGCAAGCGCCACCTTTTCCTGCGCCTGGCCGTCCTCCCCGACCACGCCGCCACGCTGGCCCGCGTGCTGGTGTCCTTCGTGGACTTGACCGAACACCGCCGCGCCGAGGAGGAACGCCGCAGACTCCAGGCGCGGCTTGTCCACTCCCAGCGACTGGAATCGCTCGGCGTCCTCTCCAGCGGCGTCGCCCACGAGATCAACAACCCCCTGCACGCCGTATTGAACTACGCCGAACTCATCCTCGACGGCCTCCCCCCCGACAACCCCAATCGCGGCTACGCCGCGGAGATCGTCAAGGAAACCGAACGGATCGCCGCCATCGTGCGCAACCTCCTCGCCTTCGCGCGCCCACAGAAGCAGGGCCGCTCTCCCGAGCGCCTCAAGGACGTCGTGGGTGGCGCGCTCGCCCTGATCCGAACGATCGTGCTCCACGACAACATCGCCCTCACCGTGGACGTCCCGGACTCCCTTCCGCCTGTCCCGTGCCGAAGCCAGCAGATCACCCAGGTGGTGATGAACCTCGTCACGAACGCGCGCGACGCGCTCAACGAACGCTACCCCGGCGCGCACGACGACAAGGTCCTCGCCATCTCCGCGCGCCCGCTCTCGCGCGGAAACGCCGACTGGGTGCGCTTGACCGTCGAGGACCACGGCATCGGCATCCCCCCGGAGACCCTCGGCAGCATCTTTGACCCCTTCTTCACGACCAAGCCCCGCGCCGTCGGCACAGGACTCGGCCTCTCCATCGCGCACAGCATCGTGCGCGAGCACGGCGGCGAAATCCACGCCGAGAGCGAACCCGGACGCTTCACGCGCCTGCACGTGGACCTGCCCCTCGGCCCCCCGCCGGCCTGAGCGGGAACGCCCCAGGCCGCCCTTAACCCTCCGCTTTGCGCTCCACACGCACATACACCGTCCGCGCCATCTCCTCATCCACCGCAAACTCGCTCTCCCCAAGCGCGAAGACGTAGGCGGGAAACTTGCGGATCAGCCGGATGTTCATCCCCGGCACTGCCCCGATCGCCATCAACTCGCGCATCCGCGAGTCCTCCCCCGTCAGCAGATACGCCACCCGACCCCCCTCCCCGGCCTCCAGATCGGCCAGGCAGGCCACCAGCTTCTCCCCGGACCGCGCCCGCCCGCGGCAACAGTCGCCCGGAGGAATCGGCCGGCCATGCGGGCAGAATCGCGGGTGGCCCAGCAGACGGCAGACCTTGTCCTCGAGTCCGCTGTGCAACATGTGCTCGAACTCGCAGCCCGCCTCGTCCAGCGCCCCCTCGCGCACGTCCAGCACGTCGGCCATCAGCCGCTCCGCCAGCCGGTGGCGTCGAATGGCCCCTTCCGCCTCCCGCAGGCCGCGCGCCGTCAGTTGCGCATCGTCCCCCACAACGCTCACGCACCCCATCTGGACGAGTTCGTCGAAGGCCGGCGAGCGCTCCAGCGTCCGCGCCGACACCGGCGTTTCCCCCTCCTGCTTCTGAAGCCACAACGTCTCCAGCGCCTCCTGCGCGGCGTTACTCAGCATCCTTCTTCTCCCGCTTGAACCACTTCAGCCAACGCGGAGGCGGCGGCGTCTCGTAGCCGCACCGCGGACAACGCAGCAGTCCGCACCCGCGCAGCGGACAACTCGCGCAGGATTTTCGCGCCTCCTTCTCATCGTATTCCGCGCCGCAGAACGCGCACTTCACAGCGACAGCCCCAGCCCGCGCAGCGCCGCATTGACCACAAAGGCGACCGCGAAGGAAAAGAAGAGAATGAACACGGAGATCGCCACCCCCTGCTTCCAGCCGCGCTCCTTGACGTTCATCAGGAACTGCGCCACACACGGCAGGAACAGCGTCAGCGCCACCGCCGCCACCGTCAACTGCACCCCCGTCAGCGCGCCGGCCTTCTCCAGGTCGTACAGCCCCGCCGCGCCGTAATCGCGCCGGAAGAAGCCGAACAGAAACACCTGCGCCGCCTCCGCCGGCAACCCGATCCAGCGCACCGGCGTCGCCAGCGCGCGCGTCGCCCACGCGAACAGCCCCGTCAGTTGCCCCAGCCAGATCAGCACGCTCGCCGCCAGGAAGAGCGGAATGACCTCCTTCAGGTACCAGACGATCCGCGTGTACGTCTTCACAAACACATTCCCGGCGCTCGGCCAGCGCAGCGGCGGAAGCTCCATGTAGAAATGCGGCGATTCCCCCGGCATCAGCCGCGCCGCAAGGAACCCCACCCCCAGAAAGACCGCCGTCAGCACCCCGGTCCATACCGCCAGCGCCCCCGGACGGTGATGCAGCAGCGCCAGAATCAGCCCCAACTGCGCCGAACAGGGCACCGCCAGCGCCAGCAGCAACGTCGCAATGATCCGCTCCCGCACCGTCGGCAGCGTGCGCGCGACCATCGTCGCCATCGTGTCGCACCCCAGCCCCAGAACGATCGGGATCACCCCGCGCCCGCTCAGGCCGATCCTCTTGAAGACGCGGTCGATCAGCAACGCCAGGCGCGGCAGATAGCCCGTGTCCTCCATGATCGCGAAGACCACGAAGAAGAAGCCGACAATCGGAAGGACGATCGCCACCGCATACCGAAGCCCCAGCGTAATCAGTCCGTACTCCCCCGCGATCAGGTCGCGCAGCGGCGCCCAGGCCACCACGCGCCCCGTCCACTCCTGCACCACCGGGCTGATGAACCCCCCGAAGACCGTATCGTCCAGGAAGTCCACGGC
>JAKJEM010000138.1 GCA_022705425.1 Planctomycetota bacterium | reverse complement strand
AAAGAGGTGGCCAACATGCGCGCCGCGCTCGGCCCCCGGGCGCTGCTGGTGACGCCCGGCGTGCGTCCGGCCGGGGCCGCCGCGGGCGACCAGAAACGCGTGGCCACGCCCGGCCAGGCGGTGAGGGACGGCTCGACGCATCTGGTGGTGGGGCGCCCCATCCTCGAGGCCGCCGACCCCTGCGCCGCCGCCCGCGCGATCGCCGCCGAGATGGCGGGCGCGTAACGCCACCTCAGCGCAGCAGCAGCAGCCACGCGACGAGGATGCCCAGCGAGGCGAGGGTCACCGGCACGCCGGCACGCGCGTGTTCACGGAAACTCAGCGACACGCCCTGCGCCCGCGCCTGCTCGATCACGATCAGGTTCGCGATGCTGCCGATCGTGATGAGGTTCCCGGCGAAGGTGCTCGCCAAGGCCAGCACGTACCAGGACTCGGCGCCGGCGCCGTCGAGGAACCGCACCAGCAGCATGACGGCGGGCACATTGCTGACCAGGTTGCTCAGCAGCGCGCCAACGGCGGTCAGAGCGAAGGGGTCCGACACGTCCACGCCGCGGTGCGCCAGCCAGGCCAGGAAACGCTCGGGGCCGCCCGTGGTCTCGACGCCGGCGATCACCACGAAAAGGCCGCAGAAGAGCATGATGAGGCTCCAGTCGATCAGCCCCAGCAGCTTCCGCACGTCCATGCGGCGGCTGCAGAGCAGGACTCCGCCGGCCGTCAGCGCGGTGATCTCGCGCGGCACGCGCGTGAAGAAAAGCGCGACCACCGCCGCCATGACCAGCAGCCCTTTCCACATCTGCCAAACGCAGGGCGCCGGGGCCGGGGGGGCCTGGACGGAGACGCGGAGCGGGGCCGGCTGCGCGCAGGTCAGCCGGCCCCGGTAGCGGAGGAGCAGGAGGCCGTAGGCGGCGGCCAGAGACAGGAGCGTCGGCGCGCAGCACCAGAGCGCGAACGGCCCGAAAGGAAGCTTTCCCACCTGGCCGATCAGCATGTTCTGCGGGTTGCCGATGAGGGTTGCCGCCGAGCCGATGTTGCTGGCGCAGGCGAGGCCGATCAGATACGGCATGGGATTCAGCCCGGCGCGCAGCACGGCCAGCGTCAGGACCGGCGTGAACGCCAGGCACACGATGTCGTTGACCAGCACGGACGAGAGGGCGCCGCTCACCGCCATCAGCAGCAGCAGGAAGCTCCGGGGATGCGAGGTCAGGCGGCTGAGCGCTTCCGCGGCGCGCGCGTAGAACCCGCTCAGGCGCAGCTGCGCGGAGACCAGCATCAGCCCGAACAGCAAGAGCAGCGTGGGCGCGTCGATCGCCGACAGGGCCGACGCGAGCGGCAGAACGCCGGCGCTCACCATCGCGATCGCGCCCAGCAGAGCGATGCCCGTGCGGTCGAGCGTCAGGCCGGGCACGCCGCCCACCGCGATGCCGCAGTAGGTGATGCCGAAAATCAGCCAGCAGACCAAAGGGTTCGTCATGGGCGGTCATGATACCGCATCGGCGCGCGGTCCCGCAATGCCGCCGTGTGCGCGGCCAGCGCTTCTCTGGGGTGCGGTTTTTTCGAATTGAAGGTTGATGGCCGGTTTTGAGCGAGAAATTCGTCTTTTCCCTTGCGGGTTTGTTTTTTTTGTGGTTAAATAGGTGTCTCTTATGAAAGGAGACACCTATTATGGCGCGCTCGCCGGAAGAAATCGAGGCAAGACTCAAGGAGATCGGGACGCAGATCGCGGGGCTCGGGCCCGCCCTGCAGGGCACCGTCAAGAAGAACCGCAACCGCCGAGTGCGGAAGGACGGCAGCGTTTACGTCTCGCCGGAACACTACACGTTCGTGTACCGGGGCGAGGACGGGAAGGAGAGGTGGAAGCGGGTCGGCGCCAAGCACCTGCCCGCCGTCTGCCGGATGATCAAGGCGGGCAAGGCCTACAAGCGGCTCGTCCGCGAGCACGCCCGGCTGACGACCGGGCTGGCGGTCGCGTCGATCGGTAAAAAAAACGCCTGACGACGAGTCTGCCCCGCCCCGAATGGGCGAACGTCGAGGCCGTCCTGCGGGAGCTGGAGGCCGCGCCCCGCGGCCCGGACGGCGTCCCGGAGGGCGCGCCGGAGTCCGACGCGCGCCTGCTCGGCGCGGCACGCAAGGACCTGCTTTCGTTCCTCGGCCTGCTCTTCTCGCAGTTCGGCACGCGGGCCGCGGAAGGCTGCCACAGCGTCCGCGCCGTGCAGGTCCTGACCGCGCTGGGCTGGGCGGAGGTCTCGGAGCGCTATGTCCCGAAGCGCCCGTCCGCCCTGCGCGCGGCACTCGGGATCAAGGGCAAGGCCACCGCGGCTGCGCGGGAGGCGGCGGAACGCTGCGGGGCTCTGTGCGGCTCGTTCCGCGAGGGCGCGGACGCGCTGCGGCGGCTCACGGGCATATGCGTGAGCGTGTCCAAGCTGAGGAAAATGACTCTGTCCTTCGGGGAAGCCTGCGTCGCGGCGCAGGAGACGCCGGCCCCCGACGCGCGGCAGTATCCGCGCAGGCCGGCGGCGGCCGTGACGCCGGTCGCCCGGACGCTCTTCTGCATGGCCGACGGCGGCTCGGCCAACTGCTGCAAGGCGGACACGGAGGGCGTGGAGGGGAAGGACGGCGAGGCCGGGACGCGCCAGATCCGCGCCGCCGTCTTCGGCGAATACGCCTGGCTGGGCAAGGACGGGCGGCCCGTCCCGTGGGCGGAGTCGTTCTCCTACCTCGTCTCCGGCGAGACCATCGACCTGGTGACGCCGCTGATCAAGAGGCACGGCCTGGCGCGCGGCAGCGGCACCGCGCCGCGCATGCTCTGCCTCGCCGACGGGGAGCCCGCCCTGGAGGACGCACTCCGCGACGCCTTCCCCCACGCCCTGTTCGTCAACGACTTCGCCCACGCCTCCGACCACCTCCACGCCTGCTGCCTCGCGCTGGGCCTGAAGGAGGAGATCGCCGCCAGGGAGTTCCGCTTCTGCCGCGGGCTGCTCTACAGGTGCGGGGCGGAAAGCGCCGCCCGGCGCCTCCGCCGGCTCCATCAGGAAAAGCTTGATGCGTCCCCGGACGCGTTGAGGAACCTGTCGTACCTCGAGAAACGCAAGGACAACATGCGCTACGGCTGGTTCAGGAAGCAGGGCTACTACATCGGCTCGGGCCACGTCGAGGCGGCCGTGCGCGTCCTGGTCGTGCGCCGATGCAAGCAGGCCGGCATGCACTGGCGGCACGCCAACGCCGTACGGATGGCCGCCATCCACGCCCGCTATCGCTCGCACCACAAGGCCGCCTAACCTTCAACAGAAAAAAATCGCACCCGGTTTTGCGATACCGCACGAAAACCCCTTGCTTTTCAAGGGGTAAGGGGTGATTCTGTCTTCCTATGGGACTACAGTGTCCTTATAACGCTTAATGAGGATCAAAAACAACAGGGAAAATAGCAAAGTTTTTCCTGCTATAGATCAACCCTCATGTTGGTATTAAGAATGTTACGCCGTTATGATGACATATAGCAAGAACGTAATCGGTTGGTGACAGGGGCCCGCGAAGGGCATGCGTTTCTGGTGAAAAGGGGGTGAGCGAGTCGGGAGCGCGGGCGTCCTCGCCCGCAACAACGTCCCGATCACGATGGGCGTGCTTGGACTTTTTTCGCCAAGCTGCGCGCCTGACTCGCGCGCGGCTTTTCAAATGGCGGGCGGGGACGCCCGCGGTCCCGGTGGCTGCGCACGAACCACGCGCTCCATTCGCATTCCAGTGTCACCAACCGATTGCAGCAAGAACAATAAGGATCATTGCTATGGATCAAAACAGGGTTCCGGTGCCCGTACTCAAGGAGGAGTTAGTGCCTTAAAGGTCAAGAACAGCGAAATAAAACAAGTTCACTAACATCCCATAGGATTCCCCACGGACAGCAGAAGAAGTGCTGACCGGGAGGCCGTTTGCCTGTAGCCTACAGGCGCATGAAAAAACAACAACCCCGGCGCCGGAAAGCGCCGATCGCCCGTGAGGGCGGACCATCCCGGCCAGCGAGAAGCAAGCATACCGTATTCCGGCAGTTGTGCAACCTGATTCCGGGCCACATGATACCCGTGCTGACGCGCGAACACGGCATCGACGCCCGCAGGTTCTCCGGCGCCAGCCATGTCTTCTCGCTGATCTACGGGCATACGGCGCACGCGCTGAGCCTGAACGACATCTGCGACGCGCTTTCGGTCCACGGGGCCGAGTTCCTGCGCGTGCGCGACGCGGCACCGCCGAAGCGCAACACCTTCTCGAACGCCAACCGCACGCGCGACCCGGCCATGGCCGAGGCGCTGTACTGGCAGATGCTCGCCCACCTGCAAGGGATCTGTCCGGGATTCGCCGAATACGGCAAGCACGCCGGGTTCATCTTCCGACTCAAGCGCGACATCTTCGCCATGGACTCGACCACGCTGCA
>JAKJEM010000137.1 GCA_022705425.1 Planctomycetota bacterium | reverse complement strand
CCCCCCGCCCGCGCCGGGGGTCCAGTTGCGCCGCCCCCCGCAGAACCCCCGTCACATACAGCCCCCCGCGCCCGTCGAGCGCCAGGTCCATCCCCTCGTCATCCTCCGCCGACCCGAACCCCAGCGACCACCGGTGCGACCCGTCCGCTCCGTACTTCGCCACGAACACGTCCCGCTTTCCCGCGCTCCGCAGCGGCGGCGCCTTGCGCGCCCGGTCGAACCACGTCTCCGCGCTGAAGTAACCCGTCACGTAGATGTTCCCCTCCCCGTCGCAGACCACCGAATGCGGCATGTCTGCCGCCACGCCCCCCACGGCGAACCCCCACACGAACTTCCCTGACCCGTCGAGCTTCACCAGGCAGACATCCGCCGGAGGCCGCGCCGTCACCGCGCGCTCCCCCGCGCCGGGGTCCAGATCCGCCCGCCCTGCCACGTAGCCTGCAACGATGATGTTCCCCTGCCCGTCCACCGTCACGTCCTTGCCGTAGTCGTTCTCCGCGCCGCCGATTCGGAAGACCGCCGGCGCCGCCCAGAGAGACGTCGCCAGCCAAAGCATCAGCAGGGGGGGGGCCGGGATGCGCGCCATCGTCGCTCTCCTTGCGCTTCGGTTTTCCGTGCGCGGCGGACGTCCGCCGCTCCCGAGACTACGTTAGCGCCCCGACTCCCCCCGGTCAAGACTGGACGCCCGGCCCCCGATGCCGTATCATGCGCAACACGCGGTCCGGAAAGGGAGAACGCCATGAACGTGATGGATGATTTTAAGCTGAAGGGCAAGGTCGCGCTCGTCACCGGCGGCGCGCGCCACCTGGGCTACGACATGGCCGACGCCCTCGCCGAGGCCGGGGCCGACGTCGTCCTCACCTCGCGCGACGCCGCCTCCGCCGTCGCCGCCGCCGAAAAGCTCCGCGCTGCGCGCGGCGTGGACACCCTCGGCCTCGGCGTCAACGTCGTACGCCATCCCGAAGTCGCCGACATGGCCCGCCGCGCCCGCGACTGGAAGGGCCGCATAGACATCCTCGTCAACAACGCCGGCGGAACCCCGCCCGAACGCGGCCCGGCCTGCCTCTTCGACCGCGACCCCAAGGCCATCGCCGAACTCCTCGAAGTCAACCTCCTCGGCACGCTCTACTGCTGCAAGGAGGTCGGACGCATCATGATCGAACAGAAGCGCGGCAAGATCATCAACATCGCCTCCATCGCCGGCATGGTCGGACGCGACCGACGCATGTATCAGCGCAACAACATGAACGGACAGCCCGTGGACTACGCCGCCGCCAAGGCCGGCATCATCGGCGCAACGTACGACCTCGCCGCTCTCATGGGGCCCTTCGGCGTCTGCGTCAACGCCATCAGCCCCGGCGGCTTCGCCCGAAGCCAGCCCGGCAACTTCGAGCGCGACTACAGCGACCGCACCGCCCTGGGACGCATGGGTCGCGACGGCGTGGACCTCAAGGGCGCCGCTCTCTTCCTCGCCTCCGCCGCGTCCGACTACGTCACCGGACACAACCTCGTCGTGGACGGCGGATTCGTCATCTGGCACTGACCCCACCCGCCGTTGCCGTCCGTCGTCTGTCGTCCGTCGTCCGCCGTTCACCGTCCGTCGTCCATCGGAGGCATCCCATGTCCGGCGCAAAACTCACCTACACCCAGGCGGGTGTGGACTACTCGAAGATTGACCCCCTCAAAATCCTCGCCCAGCAGATGGCCCGCCAGACCGCCCCGCACGCCGCCGCCGCAGGCTTTCCCGAAGTCGAAGCCAGCCGCGGCGAATCCGCCTACGTCGTGGACGCCGGCGATTTCTACCTCGCCTCCATCACCGAATGCCTCGGCACCAAGGCCCTCGTCGCCGACCGCGTGCGCGCGCTCACCGGACGCACCCACTACGACAGCATCGCCCAGGACACCCTCGCCATGGCGATCAACGACCTCATCACCGTCGGCGCCCGCCCCGTCAGCGTACACGCCTACTGGGCGGTAGGGGGGAGCGATTGGTTCGCCGACGACGCGCGCATGAACGACCTCGCCGCCGGCTGGAAGAAGACCTGCGACTACGCCGGCGTCGCCTGGGGCGGCGGCGAAACCCCCAGCCTCTCCGGCGTCGTCGCACCCGACGCCATTGACCTGGCCGCCTCATGCGTCGGCGTCATCCGCCCCAAAAGCCGCCTCTGCCTCGGCCGGCGTCTCGCCCCCGGCGACGCCGTCGTCCTTCTCCAGAGCAGCGGCATCCACGCCAACGGCATCACACTCGCCCGTAAACTTGCCGACCGTCTCCCCGAAGGTTACGCCGCCCGCCTCCCCGACGGCCGCGCGTGGGGCGAAGCCCTCCTCGACCCCACCATCATCTACTCCCGCGTCACCGAAACCCTCTTCGAGGAGGGACTCGACCTTCACTACATCAGCAACATCACCGGCCACGGCTGGCGCAAGATCATGCGGCACCCCGCCGAACTCACCTACCGCATCACCCGCCTGCCCCCCGTGCCCCCCGTCCTGCGCTTCATGCAGGAACGCGCCGACCTCAGCCTCGCCGAAGCCTACGGCAGCCTGAACATGGGCGCCGGCTTCGCCCTCTTCCTCCCCGAAGACCAGGCCGGGCGCGCCGTTGCCGTCGCCCGACGCCACGGAATCGCCGCCTGCCTCGCCGGACGCGTCGAGACCGGTCCCCGGCGCGTCCTCATCGAACCCCTCGGCGTCGCCTATGACGCCGAAAGCCTGCGCCTGAGAGGGTAGGGGGGGGCCGCCTCAGTTGTGCCCGCCACGGCTCAGCGGGCAGAAATGGCACTCATGCGCCCGCCCCGGACGCGCCGGTGGACAATGCTGCGGGCACACCACGCACGACGTCGAACCGATGTTCTCCGGACGCCCCACGTGCAGCGGACACCGCCGGCAGTGCGCCCCCGCGCGGCAGTGCGCCGAACAGCCCAGGCACGACACCGCCGCCGGCGCATCCGTCTGAACGCTTCCGCTGCCCCGTAAGAGCGTCTCCTGCCGCGTCAGCCGGTTCCACACCCGCGCACTCCCCTCCGTCAACTCCACCCGCTCGCCCGTCCCCGCCGTCGTTACAACGAACTTCGTCCCCTCCACACCGATCAACGCCATCGGCGAAATCACCTCGAAGCTCGATCCCGGCGTCACGCTGAACTGCGCCGAACCGCTCCCCGATATCCGCACGATCGTATAGAGCCGCCCGTCCTGTCGCCGGAAGGACGCCACCGCCGTCACCGCATAGTTCGCCGCGCCCGCCGTCGCCGTCACGGTGGACCCGTCCTCGAAACTCAGCACGCCCCCATTCGTCGCGCGCCCCGCCGCCGACGACTCCGCCGTCACCGGCGCGCCGTTGATCACTACCCGACCCGGCCTCAACCGCATCCCCTCGCACGCGCCGAACAGGTTGACCCAGCTCTCCCGCGCGTCGTCGTGACGCGGACAGCCCAGGACAAACGAACCCGCCTCCGCCGGTTCGCGGCGCTGAATGTAGAACTCCTGGTAGCTATTGAACCCCCGGCCCCGGCGGTCATTCGGGCAAAGGTACACACCCGGCAGCGCCGTACCGTGCTCCGCATCAGGCCACGGAATGTAGTTCGCCAACTGCAGCGCCAGGTCCGTCTCCGGCGCGTCCTCCGGGAAGCGCCCCTTATCCGAGTAGAACCCCACCAGCGCCCGCGCAATCTGTTGCTGATTGTGGAAGCACCGCAACGCCCGCGCCTTCGCCCGTGCGTAGGCATACAGCGACGCCACGAACGTGGCCAGTATGCCGATCAGCGCAATCGTGATCAGCATCTCCACCATCGTAAAGCCCGGCCTGCCACTGCGTCCCTTCCCCGTCGCCGACATAGCGCTCCCACCGTACCCTGCAAACAATCCTCACCTGTCCATTCCGCCAGCAAGAAACGTTCCCCTCCGTTGCTCTCAAGAGGCGACACACCGTAATCGCTGCCGCCAGAACCACTTGCGTCCTCGGACCCGCCGACGCGTCTGGCGCTCAAGAGGGGGGAAGTGTCCCAGAATGCCACAACGGCGCATCGCAATGACACGCCCTCAGCCTCCGAAGGCGCCCCCGCCGTCATCTGTCGTCCGTCGTTTGTCGTCCCCCGTCCGTCGTCCGTCGTCCGTCGTCCGCCGTCTGTCGTCCGTCGTCCGCCGTCTGTCGTCCGTCGTCCGTCGTCTGTCGTCCGCCGTCCGTCGTCCGCCGTTTGTCGTCCGCCGTCCCCCGTCCCCTCACGGCATCACATCAAACCCCCGCACCCCATCCCGCGTCAGATTCGGGTCCGGGAACCCGTCATTGGCCGGCAGAATCCCCTCGGCATCGCAGAAGACCGCGTGCCCGTCCACGAACAGCATATTCCGCGCCCCCGACCAGTTCCACCACCCGTTATCCCCCGGCGCGGCGCGGTGATTGCTCGTCCACTCGCCGGCCAGAACCTTCTGCCCCG
>JAKJEM010000136.1:4208-4473 GCA_022705425.1 Planctomycetota bacterium | reverse complement strand
GTCCACGTCAATCACGAACAGCCCCCCGCTCACTTTGCCGCACACGATGCCGATGTTCGCGTTGGGCCACTGTTCGAACCAGCCGTCAATCTCCTCCGGAGTCGCGCGCCGTTCCTGGTGCGGGGCCCAGGAGGAGAGCAACGGAAGCTTGGCCCTCGGAGTCAACGGGATCACCGAGTATCCGAGGTCAGCGTATCGCAATGCCGCGTCGTGAATCGTCATGATGCTCGCTCAAATCAGCCGCGCCAGCGCGGCGGGAGGGGGC
>JAKJEM010000136.1:0-4093 GCA_022705425.1 Planctomycetota bacterium | reverse complement strand
AGGCCGCGCGCCTTGAGGACCTGCTTGAGCGCCGTGGCGTACTCGCGCACCTTGGCCGCTTCCTCGGCCGTCAGCGTGGCGAGCCGCCCCTCCACCGTGCCGCACCGGAAGGTCGCCTTGCTGTAGGCGATGCCGCCGGCGTTCTTGGTCTTCTCCAGGCCGATCTCCGTCACCACGCCCCAGTACGGCAGGCCCGCGTTGGTGACGCGCGTGAAGTACTGCTTGCAGTTCTTGATGCTCGTCGGCGGGAGCGTGAGCATCACCGGCAGGAACGTCTTGGGCCGCAGGAGGAAAATCCGGCGGACCTGCTTGCACGCCTGGCCCTTGCCGCCCTTCGGGTCGCTGCCGAACTGGGCGTAGGGGCAGACAGCGCACTTGCCGCCCGGGTGGCCGACGCCCGTGCGCCCGTCCTCGCTCGCGCAGTCCGGCGGCGTCTCCCCGCTGAATTCCTCCTTCCAGTACGCCCGGCAGTCCTGGTATTGGACGATGATCCCGGCCAGCGTCGGCAGGCTCTCTTCGCCCGTCAGCGTCGTGGCCTTCCACGCCGTGCCGCCGCCCGTCGGGATCGTCATGCGTTCCAGGTCGAACGCCGTAAAGTCGCTCCCGCCCAGGTTCTCCTTCATCAACTGCCCGACCGATGCGTCCGCCGCCAGGATCGGGTACGCCGCCTCGCGCGTCGCCAGCGCCGTCGTCGCGGCGCCATTCTCCGTCTTCTTCGCCATCGTCGTCTCCTCCGTTGTCTGTGAGCGGGCGCCCGGATTGACCCCGGCGTACCCAACTGAGGCGGATCGCATTGTCCGCCAGGCTTGTTTCCTCGCCGCATCGGCAAGGCCGCGCCCGCTCGATTCCATGTCGCGCACGCTATCCCGTGCGCTCTTGAACTAACCCTTCCTCACGCGCACGTTCGTCCGGACCTCCGTCCCGATCACCTCGCGCAGCTCCGGGTATTGCGCGAAGAACTGCTCCTCGCCCTGCTCGCGGATCATCCCGCTCACGCGCATCGTGCCCATCATCAGGCACTCCGGCATGCCGAGCGCCGCCAGGGCCTTCACCGCCGCCTGCGGGTCGCCCCGCGTTGTCGCCCACGTCTGCTGGTGCAGGTAGAACGTCCGCCCGTCCACCTTCGTGCTGGACATGCCGTCCTGGGTGAAGTCCTCCACCAGCTCAGCGTTCAGCTGGTCCTCCTGCTCCTTGACCTGCTTGATCGCGTCCTCCAGCGCCTTGCGCTGGTCGTACAGTTCCGCCAGCTTCCTCAACTTCGTCGCGTCCATCGTCGCCTCCCTTCTCCAAACTTGTGTGTGAATTTATGAACGGATAACGCCGTAGTAGGTCGGGTCCTCCAGGTCCGCCGCCAGGTCATCGGTGATCTGATCGATCCCTTCGAGGTCCGCCTGGACCTGCCGGGCGATCTTGTGCAGCTTCAGGCGCGCCGCCGTCTTGAACTTCTCCACCGCGCGCCGGCGCATCTGGCCGAACGGCTCCAGACTCTCGCCCCACCGCGCCAGGAGGTGCTGGGCGCTGTAGCTGATCTCGCCGACGAGCACCGGGTCCGGCCCCGCCTGGTCGTGCCAGACCTTGAAGGCGGTGTAGATGCCCAGCGAGCGCGCGTGTTCCAACACCTGCAGCACCCGGAGCGGGATCGGCCCGCGCGCGTAGTTCTCGACGGTGTCGCGCGCCGGCAGGAGCAGCCCGTACACGACGCGCTCTTCCTTCGTCATTTCCCGGTAGGGGATGCGGCGCGCCGCCCCGCCATCGTCGGGCGCTCCCGCGAACCGCTCCTGCCCCTTCAACCCGAGCTTTTCCGCCAGCGCCGCGCACTGTGCGGCGTCCTCCGGCTGCATCCGCTCGTCCAACTCCGTCGCCTCGAACGTCTCCACTTGCATCGCCATCGCCGTGTCCTCCAATCGTGCGCTCGCGGCTCCGAAGGTCACTCGCCCTCGGCAGGCGTTCGCGCCTCCGTCAAGATCGCCTCGATCACCTCGCGCTTCTGGTCCAGCGCCTTGCAGATCTTCACGTCCACGGTCCTCTCGGCCGTCAGGCGGTAGATCGTCACCGGCCGCGTCTGGTTCGTTCGCCGCAGCCGCGCCAGCGACTGGTCGTACTCGCCCAGGCTGAAGACCATCGAGAAGTAGATGCCATAGCGCGCCCGCGTCAGGTCAATCCCCATCCCGCCGGCCTGCACCTGCACGGCTATGACGTCCACCTCGCCGGCGTCCCACCGCGACATGTCGTTGCAGGAGCCGGAGAGTTCGCCGGAACGCAGCCCGAGCGCCTCGGCCGCCTGCCGCGCCGCCGCCAGGTCGTGCTTGAACCGGCAGAACACGACGACCGGCTCGCCGGCGGATTCCTCGAGGAGTTCCGTCAGCGCCTCCCGCTTCTCGTTGCCGATCTCCTCCAGCCGCAGCGTCTCGCCGTTGATCCCCTGCACCGGCAGGAACCCGCACGTCACTTGCTGCAGCCGGAGCAGCTTCGAGAGCGCGTTGCTCGCCGTCACCGCGCCGCTCCTCACGTTGGTGACGAAGAGGTTCTCCAACTCGCGGTAGTGCTGCCTGGCCTGGTCCCCCAGGCTGACCGGCACGTCGATCACCTCCATCGCCGGCAGGTCCAGGTCCTCGGCCTTGACCTCGTAACGGATGGCGTCCATCCGACGCTTGAGGTCCTCCTGGTTGCGCCAGCCGACGACCTGATAGTTCTGATAGCCGCCCATGACGGCGTACTTCGCCTTGAATTGCTGGAAGGAGGTCCCGAAGATTCCCGGATCGAGCGCGCGATACTGCGCGTAGATATCGAGGGGCGAGTGCGGCATCGGCGTACCCGTCAGCGCCAGGCGCTGCTTCGCCGGGATCAGCGCGCAGAAGCGGCTCGCCTTGCCGCCGGGCGCTTTGATCCGACTGCTCTCGTCAAAGATCACGCAGTCCCACGACGTCTGAAGGATCGTCTTCGACAGCGGCTCACGCCAGGCGGCGTCATAGTTCGCCACGATCAGCACCGGACAGCCGTGGACGCGGGTCAGCATGCGATGCATCATCTGGCTGCGTTCCGCTACGCTTCCGTCATCGAGGGCGGCCACCTGCATGCCAACTGGCCCGTGCTTCCGGACCTCGTTGCTCCAGACGCGGATCACAGCCTTCGGGCACAGGACCAGGACGCGCTGGTGCCCGCGCGCCGCGCACGTGGCCAGGGCGGTGAACGTCTTGCCGGCGCTCATGTGCATATGGAATAGTGCGGCGTCGCTCAGGTAGCCGTAACCGACGGCCCCGACCTGGTGACGCCGCGCCTTCGTGCGCATAAGTCCCTCCGGCAGTGCGTACCCCATCCCCTGGCCGAGCCGGGCGTGCATGCGGGTTTCCGCAAGTCGTCGCATCTCGGCGCAATCCACGGTGTCGCCGTCGTCCGCGATCTCGAGGATGCGTGCGAGGTACCCAGGCGTCGCCGGGCACTTCCAGGCGCCCGTCATCGCGTCCCACCGAAGCCCCGGTACGGTGCGCATCTTGTCCATCTGCGTAGCCGCCTGGCGGACCTCGAGCCACTTTCCGACTTGACGGACGATCATGACGCCCCCCCCGTCGTCCGCGCCTGGGCGCGCGCGCGATCAGCCTCCGCCTCGGCGTGGCGCACGCGCTGTCGCTCGACCTCGATCTGCCGCTCGTATTGGCGGCGGTCATCCAGCCGACGCGCCGCCTCATCTTCGAGCCCGCGCCTGTAGTCCGCCGCCAGGCGTGCATGGTATTGTCCGTCCTCCCGGACGACCTCCACCTCGTGGCGCAACGAATCGGCCTCCGCCGTCGCCCTCTCCCACCTGTCTCGTCAGACGCCGACGCGCCAGCCCGAACGTGTCCATCCACGCCCCGCGTTGCAGCTCGTCCCAGACCGCCGGCGTCATCCGCCGCGCCGCACAGACCAGGCGCACCTGTGCCCCGAACTGCGCCGCGAACGAAGCGCGCAGCCCCGAGGCCATGCAGCGCGTGCCGTCGGTCAGTTCCACCGGCCAATCCTCCCGCGCCCAGCGCGGGCCGACGCCAGTTCCGTTCCTGTTCGTCATGCGATCACGCCTCCTTCCCGAGAAAACGGAACGATGTGATCCATCCGTTCA
>JAKJEM010000135.1:273-4542 GCA_022705425.1 Planctomycetota bacterium | reverse complement strand
TTTGGCGCGGGCGGCGTAGGGGTCGCCGTCGAAACCCTGCACGCCGACGGTGTCGAGGTGGGCGTTGAGGAGGAGACCTGGGCCGCGTCCGAGGGCGCCGATGACGTTGCCGTCCTTGTCGCGGTGGGCGTCGGGGACGCCGGCGCGGCGGAGGAGTTCGAGGGCGTGGGCGGCGATGGTGTCCACTTCGGCGGCGCTGGGGATTCGGACGAGGGACTGGACGTCGGCGCGAAGGCGGGCGGGGCTGACGTTCATGCGGCGGGCTCCTGTTACTAATATTACGGCGCGGCGGGGCCGTTACGAGCGGGCGCGGCGGAGTTCGCGGCGGTGGGCGAGGATGCGTTCGAGTTCCTCGGGCGCGCCGACGACGGGGGCGTGCCGGGTGGCCTGGTCGAGCATGGCCTGGGAGACGGCGGAGGCGACGACGCTGTCGCGCGCGAGGGGCAGGTCGAGGCTTCGGCCGGCGTCGAGGGAGGCGGCGAACTTTTCGCAGAGGACGTCGAGTTTCTTTCCGCCGTAGGGGCCGACCTTGCGTTCGGTGGTGTTGACGCCGTGGTATTCGATGGTCACCTGGGAGAAGTCATGGGACATGCGTATGACGCCGAGGGCGCCGATGACGTCCATGCCGCAGCGGACGACCTTGTCCTTGGCGAGCTGGCCGTAGGCGAAGCTCTGGGTGATGTTGAAGGCGACGCCGTTGCGGAAGGCGCCGTGGGCGGTGACCCACCAGGGGTCCTTCCAGGCCCAGAGGCGCACGCCCTGAGCGTCCCATCGGTCGTATTCGCTTTCGGCGTACCAGCGGGCGACGTCCACGTAGTGCATGCCGCAGTCGTGGAACGGGGGACCTTCGGGCTGGTGGCCCTCGGTGGGCATGAGGCCGCCGGCGGCCTGGTGGGAGATGATGAGTGCGGCGAGGTGTCCGATTTCGCCGCGGCGGATAAAGGCCTGCATTTCGTGGTGGTACCAGGCGTTGCGATTGAAGAGGTTGACGGCGACGAGGCAGGGGCTGGCTTCGATTTCCGCGAGCAGGGCCTGCTCTTCGGGGAGGGTGGCGGCGATGGGCTTTTCGGCGATGACGTGCTTGCCGTGGCGGAGGGCGGCGCTGAGGAGGCGGGGGCGGATGTCGGCGAGGGTGAAGAGGCCGAGGGCGTCGAGGGTGGGGTCGCGGAGGAGGTCGTCGGCGTCCTGGGTGAGGCGCAGGGCGGGGTTGAGGGTGGCGGCCCACTGGAGTCGTTCGGGGCGGAGGTCGCAGGCGGCGGCGAGTTCCCAGCGTGGGTTTGCGGCGAGGACGCGGGCGTATCCGCTGCCCATTGCGCCCAGGCCGATGATGCCGATGCGGTACCGTTTCATCTTCTCGATCCTTTCTCTTCATGGCGCGTCTTCGCCGCGCGCGTCGGGGGGCGACGTGTCGTGCATTGCAGCACAGGCGGCGGGGAAAAACAAGCGATCCTGGGGGGGGGATGTCATCGGTCACTCCTGGGGGGGACTCGGCAACTGGACGGCGTGTGGCACACCGGCTGTGCTGCGGCGCAGCGCCTGTGCCGGCCTGATGGAGCCGCTCCCACAGCCGCGGGCGGCTGTGCCACGTCCCCGAGAGACTGACCGATTACGGCGGGGTGGAAGACCGGTTGACGGACCAGGGCAGCGCGGATGAAGCCCCCCTACTGCATCCGCTGGGGGCGCGGGGGATCGGGGAGTGCACTTGCGAGCGGTATCTGGAGATCGAAGTAGCGCGTGGCCAACTGCTTGCCGAGAATGCCGCCGAGGTCGTGTGAAAGCTGCGGCTTGCCGTGTCCCATGCGCCCGACGAGGGCAAGGGGGAGTAGACACAGGAGCAGGAGGGAGCGGGCTCTCATGGCTGACGTCTTCCATGCCGGAAGGTCCGCCACCCCATGACCGCCAGGGCGAGGATGACGACGACCGCGAGCAGCGCGCCGACAAGCCCATACGGGAATGCCCGAGGCTCCTGAGCGACCCGGGGCGCGGGAGCAGGCGCCGTGTCGGGCCTGGGGGGCGCCGACCGCTCCGCCAACGCGTCCAGTTTCGGAGAGACGGCCTGCTCCAACGCTTCGTTGAGGACGTCGTCCACAGTCAGGGACACGGCCTCCCGGGCCAGCGCGGCGATTTCCGGCACACGGACCTGCCGATTGTTGTTGTAGTCATAGCCGCGAGCGCCGGGGGCCATTCGCAGGGTAAAGGTATCGGGGGGAAGGTTCTGATTGAGCGTGACGTTCGTGTAGGTGCAGGTTCGCCGCTGTGTCTCTTTGCCTGATTCGCCGTAGGTCGTGCGGGTGTGCGACTTGGGGAAGAGATGCTCGCCCCAGACGGCATACTCGAACTCGTCTTCCGTGCGCTTCGTCCCGCCGACGAGCAGGGTCCGGCGCTTGATCCGATAGCCCACCTTGGGATCGAGAAGAAGGGAGGTCCGCGCATTACCGTGGACGATCTCCGCGCGGACGCATCCGTCCCCCTCCGGGGCAGGAAGGGTCTCCGCCGTGCGGTTCTCCTGAAAGGCGACGGACCACAGCCCGTCGTCCACCCATTCCTCACACGGAAGTCCCAGATTTGGGTTGGCCATCAGGTCAAAATAGGCGGAGTCGGGCATGTAGCTGATCCACTTGCCCTGGTTGAGGAGTTCGACCCACTGGGTGACGATGTTTTGCACGCAGGTCTCGGGCAGGCCTTGGCGACGCGCCAGGGCAGGCAGGTCGCGGAGGTCTCTTGTGTGCGCCTTCTTGGCGTTCCGGTCCTTGTCGAACCAGTAGATGACGGACACCTCGCGGCTCTCATCCAGAAGGTCCTTGAACGCCTCCTCGCGGGCCTGCCGATCGGCGTCTTCGCGGGGTTGGGGGCCGGCCTCCGCCGGGCGGTCCTTCTCGCGCTGGGCAGCGGCCTGTGTTCGCTTCTGATACAGCTCCAGGAGCCGGCCTTCCGGCACCGACATCTTGACGGCGAACTCGATCCGCCCACGCCGAATCGCCTCCTGCTCGGAGCGATGGATGGCGCATATTTCGCGGACGGGCGCGGGCGTTCTTCCGTCCTGCGCCCAGCCGTCACAGGCCGCGCCACAAGCCATCACGGCGATGGCGTATCGCAACATGGTTTCTCCTTTGCGGGTCGCCCGATGCGTTGTGGAACATGGTCTTCGGACTTGCGTTTGCCTTTCCGCGTGCGGCCAGCTGTTGGCCGCGCGTCGTCCGGCAGTCGAGTTTCGTTCTCTGCAAGGGTTCCTGCCGGAGATGCGGGCGTCACTGGCAGGCGCAATTCGTCTGCACCTGCTGCGTTTCCAGGGTACGAATCGAAATCGTATTGCAGTCTGTCGTGGGCGTGTTGCAAGTATTGGCGACCTTGGTTGCGCAGGTGAACACCTGCTTCTTCGGGTTCATGGCGGTGCCGCCCGTGGGCGCGCAGACTTCCTTGGGCTTGTCACAGGCACCGCCGACGCAGCCATGTTGAATGTTGTCAACGGTCACGGTCGTCTGTTCGCCGGTGACAATACAGGTGGTCTTGGCGGTATTGCACAGGCAGGACCCATAGAACGGCGATAGCCTTGTCCCGTGCGCCCAATAGCAGTTGTCGGCTGTCAGAGCGGACGATGCAAGAACGCTGAATAAGGTTACGACGAATAGCGTATGCCCGATCATCACACATTCCTCCGGAGGAGGCCCGACACTCCTGTTCCCGGCGCCGGCAACAAGCCCATCTCTCGGATCCCGATCTACCACCTCCCCTTTCTGAGATCAATTTGCGCGCACAGATCTCGTGCTGCCGCAGCATGGCGGGCCGGCCCTGCGCCGGCCCGTTCTAACCATCCGCGGCTACGTTCGAGGTCGCCCATCCGATAGAAAGCCAAGCCGGTCAAGTATTCGACGGGAAGGGTCTTTGCGTCTTCCGCCGCGAGGCCCTCCAGCAAGGTAACCGTCTCCCTGGTTCGACCCGCGACCAGCAGGAGCGCGGCCAACCGGCAGCGCCTTTCGGACGTCGGACCGGCGCGGAAGCCCTTTTCCGCCCAATGGAGCGCTTGTGCGTCGTCGCCGAATGCCCCCAGCTGACTACAAGGACACTACTCACTGCCACAAAGGCATTATCCAACGTGCCCTGCATTGTGTCAAGTCCACTGGACACGATATATCTTGCAGTTCGCGTTCTGCTGATATACTAGTGCGTATAACGTAGCGATGCGGCCCGGCACTTACGTAGATGGCACGGCGGTTCACGCGCCGAACTCTTACGGTGCGCCTGCAAGCGGGGTAGCGCCGGACGACCTTT
>JAKJEM010000135.1:0-237 GCA_022705425.1 Planctomycetota bacterium | reverse complement strand
CGCCAGCCGTCGCGAACGCGGGGGAACGGCGGGCGGGGCGGCGGGGTATCGGGGGGCGGTGTCGAAGCGCCAGGCGTGGCGGAGGGGGCCGGAGAGGATTTCCGCTTCGCCGGCGTGGTCGCGCAAGGCGGCGGCGAGGCGAAGGGGCGGGGCGGCGGGAGGCCGGGGGTGACGGAGGAGGAGGAATCGCCCGCGCGGGGTGCGGGGGAGGCTGTCGGCGAGGGCGCGGGCTTCGGC
>JAKJEM010000134.1:4373-4615 GCA_022705425.1 Planctomycetota bacterium | reverse complement strand
AGGCCGGGGACGGGGGACGGCAACGGAATTCCGCCGGTTGCGCAGATTGAGGGGAACGGCGAACGATAGACGACGGACGACGGACGACAGACGGCGGACGACGGACGACGGACGACGGACGGCGGACGGCGGACGACGGACGGCGGACGACGGACGACAACGGCGGACCGAAGACCGGGGACGGGGGACGGAACGGCAACGGCGGACTGACCATCGGGGCGGGGGCTGGATCGGCAGGGAAG
>JAKJEM010000134.1:0-4352 GCA_022705425.1 Planctomycetota bacterium | reverse complement strand
CTGCGCTACTTGGGGCGGCGGTCAATGACGCGGAGGGCTTTGCCTTCGGAGCGGGGAAGGGCGCCGGGTTCGACGAGGGTGATCTTGGGGTGGATGCTGAGGGCCTCGGAGAGGCGCTTCTGAAGTTCAAGTTCCATGCGGTGCAGGTTCTTCATTTCGTCTGAGAGCATGGTCTCGGTGACTTCGATTTTGACTTCGAGGGTGTCGAGAGCGCCCTGGCGGTCCACGATGATCTGGTAGTTGGGGCTGGTGCCCTGCATTTCGAGAAAGGCGTGCTCGATCTGTGTGGGGAAGATGTTGACGCCGCGAATGATGAGCATGTCGTCGCTTCGGCCGGTGACGCGGGCCATTCGGACGTGGGTGCGCCCGCAGGGACAGGGTTCGGGGTCGAGGGCGGTGATGTCGCGGGTGCGGTAGCGGAGGACGGGCTGGGCCTGTCGGGTGAGGCTGGTCAGGACGAGTTCGCCGCGCGCGCCATAGGGCAGGGGTTCGCCGGTGACGGGGTCTATGATTTCGGGATAGAAGTGGTCTTCGGCGATGTGCATACCGCGGCATTGGGGGGATTCGCCGCTGACGCCGGGTCCGATGAGTTCGCTGAGGCCGTAGTTGTCGAAGCCTTCGAGTCCGTGGAGTGCGCGCAGTTGGAGGCGCATCTGCTCGGACCAGGGTTCGCCGCCGACGCAGGCGACGCGGAGGCGCGTGTCGCGCTGGAGGTCCACGCCCATGTCTCGGGCGGTTTCGGCGATGTGGACGGCGTAGGAGGGGGTGCAGATGAGGTGTGTGGAGCCGAAGTCCTTCATGAGCTGGATGTGGCGGCGGGTGTGTCCGGAGGCGGCGGGGACGACGAGTGCGCCGATGCGCTCGATGCCGTAGTGGAGTCCGAAGCCGCCGGTGAAGAGTCCGTAGCCGAAGGCGACCTGGCAGACGGAGTCTTCGGAGACGCCGGCCATGACGAGGAAGCGGGCGACGACGTCGGCCCAGATTTCGAGGTCGGCGCGGGTGTAACCGACGACGGTGGCGCGTCCGGTGGTGCCGGAGGAGGCGTGGAGGCGGACGACGTCGCGGCGGGGGACGGCGAGGAGGCCGAAGGGGTAGTTCTGGCGGAAGTCGTCCTTGACGGTGAAGGGGATTCGGGGGAGGTCGTCGAGGGAGCGGATGTCGTCGGGGCGGAGTCCGGCGGCGTCGAGGCGGGCGCGGTAGAAGGGGACGCATTCATAGACGCGGCGGACGATGTCGCGGAGTCGTTGGGTCTGGAGGGCGCGCCGCTGGGGGAGGGGCATGCACTCGAGGGTCGGTTGCCACATCCTCATGCCGTGGAGCGCTCCTCACTCGCCCAGGACGTCGAGCTTGCTCATGACGCCGATGCCTGCGGCGTTGAGCACCTGGACGGCGGCGTCGCTGTTTTCGAAGCGGAAGATGAGTGCGGCGCGGCGGGTGCGGATGGAGGAGAAGGCGTACATATATTCGACGTTGATGCGTCCGGTCTGGAGGACTTCGAGGATCCGGGCGAGTCCGCCGGGCTTGTCGGCGACCTCGACGGCGAGGACGTCGTGGGTCATGACGGTGAAGCCGGACTTTTTGAGGGCGGCGTGGCCCCGGTCGGGGTCGGAGACGATAAGGCGCAGGATGCCGTAGTCGGCGGTGTCGGCGAGGCTGAGGGCAAGGATGTTGATCTGCTCGGAGGCGAGGGCGCGGCAGGCGGCGGCGAGGCGTCCGGAGCGGTTTTCGATGAAGATGGCGAGTTGTTTGACGAACATGGGGTGTCTCCTATTTCTTGCGCTGGTCAATGACGCGGCGGGCCTTGCCCATGCTGCGTTCGATGGAGCCGGGCTCCATAAGGCGGACCTTCACGCGGAGGCCGAGGACGCTTTCGATCTTCTGGACGACGCGGCGGGCGAAGTTCTCCATTTCGCGCATTTTGTCGGAGAAGAAGGATTCCTCGACCTCGACGCGGACTTCGAGGTCGTCGAGGGAGCCTTCGCGGTCCACGACGATCTGATAGTGGGGCTGGGCGCCTTCGATGCTGAGGAGGATGGCTTCGATCTGGGAGGGGAAGACGTTGACGCCGCGGATGATGAGCATGTCGTCGGTGCGACCGCCGACGCGCTCCATTCGGCAGAGGGTGCGCCCGCAGGAGCAGGTTTCGCGGTAGAGGCGCGTGATATCGCGTGTGCGGAAGCGTATGACGGGGGCGCCGGTCTTGGTGAGGGTGGTGAGGACGAGTTCGCCTTCGCCGTCGCCGGGGATGGGTTCGAGGGTGCGGGGGTCAATGATTTCGGGGTAGAAATGGTCCTCGAAGACGTGGAGTCCGCAGTGGCGGTCGCATTCGGCGGAGACGCCGGGGCCGATGATTTCGGTGAGGCCGTAGATGTCGTAGGCGGTGACGCCCATGCGCTCTTCGATTTCGCGGCGCATCTCCTCGGTCCAGGGTTCGGCGCCGAAGACGGCGGTGCGCAGTCTGGTTTTTCGGAGGTCCACGCCCATCTGGGCGGCGCATTCGATGAGGTGGAGGCAGTAGCTGGGGGTCCCGAGCCAGACGGTGACGCCGAAGTCCTGGATGAGCATGGCCTGCTTTTCGCTGTTGCCGCCGGACATGGGGATGACGGCGGCGCCGAGGCGTTCGAGGCCGTAGTGGGCGCCGAGTCCGCCGGTGAAGAGGCCGTAGCCCCAGGCGACCTGGCAGATGTCGCGGGGGGTGATGCCGGCGGCGTTGAAGGTTCGGGCCATGACCTCGGCCCAGAGGTCAATGTCGTTCCGGGTGTAGCCGACGACGATGGGTTTTCCGGTGGTGCCGCTGGAGCAGTGGATTCGGACGATGTCTTCCATGGGTGCGGCGAAGAGGCCGAAGGGATAGGCGTCGCGGAGGTCGGTTTTGACGGTGAAGGGGAGGCGACGGATGTCGTCGAGGGACTTGAGGTCGTCTTCGGTGACGGCCTTTTCGGCGAAGCGCAGGCGGTAGAGGGGGATGGCGGCTCGGGCGCGGGCGACGACCTGGCGAAGGCGTTCGAGTTGCAGCGCGCGCAGGTCCTCGCGAGGCATGAAGTCCTTGTCCCAGAGCGCCATGCGCCGTTCCTCCTTCTGTGACCGGGTTATGGGGTCGAGTCCGGGGTCTATTCTTGCTTCTGGGCGGGCGGATGTCAACATGGAGGGCGGCGGACGGCGACGGCCGACCGGGGACGACGGACGACGGACGGCGGACGACGGACGACGGACGGCAGACGACGGACGGCGGACGACGGACGACGGACGACAGACGACGGACGACAGACGACGGGCGACGGGCGACGGGCGACGGACGGCGGACGGCGACGGCCGACCGGAGACCGGGGACGGGGGGGCCGGACGACGCACCTTGCCGAGGGCGGGGTTCCGTTCGCCTCTCCCCCCTACCGGCGGTTGAGCGGGTGGGGGCGGGGCGATATAGTATGCGAGGGTGCGACGGGAACTCTGGAAGGAGGCGAGTGATGGCGACGGTGACGCGCGCGATGATAGTCCGCGAGTTGCGCCGACTGGGGCTGCGTGCGGGGGATTCGGTGGTGGCGCACTCGGCGCTTTCTTCCTTCGGGCGGGTGGCGGGCGGGGCCAGGGCGGTGGTGGACGCGCTGCTGGAGACGGTGGGGCCGGAGGGGACGCTGGTGATGCCGAGTCTGGTGTCGGTGCGTCCGTATGATTTCCGCTCGACGCCGAGCGCGATGGGGGCGATTACGGAGGAGTTCCGGCGGCGTCCGGGGGTGCGGCGGAGTTTGAATCCGTGTGTGCCGGCGTGCGCGTACGGGCCCCGTGCGGAGGAGTTCCTGAAGGATCACCACAAGGCGAGGTGTCCGTATATCGGTTCGCCGTATGACCGTGTGGCGGGCGCGGGGGGTTATGTGCTGCTGCTGGGGGTGGACCAGGATCGGAATACGACGCTGCATTGCGCGGAGGCGCTGGCGGGGGCGGCGTATCTGACGGGAGGCGAGGCGCCGTATGTGGATGAGGGGGGCCGGACGCAGCGTTACCGGTACGAGCTGGGGGCGGGTCCGCACCGGGATTTTATCGGGGTGGACGCGCTGCTTCGGCGGGCGGGGATTGTGCGGGTGGGGAAGATCGGACGGTGCGTTGTGCGGCTGATGAAGGGGCAGGAGATGCTGGACCTGCTGGCGCGGGAGTTGAAGAATGACCCGGCGCTGTTCCTGACGCGGAATGAGGGGTACTACGACGGGATCATGCAGCGGGGGAAGTTGCGGGCGGCGCGGCTGGCGCGGGAGGAGACCTTCAAGCTGATCGTGCGCAGCGGCAGCGCGGGGCGGAATCTGGAGGAGGTGCTGTGGCAGGCGGAGCGGGCGGGGGCGATGGGGATCGAGCTGGATGTG
>JAKJEM010000133.1:308-4629 GCA_022705425.1 Planctomycetota bacterium | reverse complement strand
CGGACAACGGACGACGGACGACGGACAACGGACAACGGACGACGGACAACGGACAACGGACGACGGACGACGGACGACGGATAATGCTTCTTCAGCGCCCCGTTGTTCGAAGGGGCAAGCGTAACTGAAGTGACGCGGGCCGCTGAGAGCGGGCGGCCTGCGCTGCCAAGGGGTATCGTAATGCGACGCAAGGGCGCGCGCAAGGGGTGCCGGGCCTTTCCTTGACACTGTCCGGCGCGGCGGATAATCTGCGGGAACGCTTGGGCCGGCAACATTTGGGAGAGACGACCATGGCAACGCTCTTCGGGCGGAAGTGGACGCGGCGGGAGCTTTCGGAGCGGATCGGGGACATTTCGCAGTTGGCGACGGTGCGTCCGCACGTGCTTTCGGATGGACGCGCGAAGGGGGTTTCGGCGATCGAAGTAAGCACAGGATCGGGCTTCCGCTTCACGGTGCTGCCGGACCGCGGGATGGACATCAGCGCGGCGGAATACGCGGGGCGTTCGCTGTGCTGGCGCTCGGCGACGGGGGAGGTGTCGCCGGCCTTCTATCAGCCGGAGGGGTTGGAATGGCTCTACGGGTTCTACGGCGGGCTGGTATGCACCTGCGGCCTGACGCATTTCGGCGCGCCGTGCGTGGACGAGGGAAAGGCGCTGGGGCTGCACGGGCGCGTCTCCAATATCCCGGCGCAGGAGGTTGGGGTGGATTCGGGCTGGGAGGGGGATGAGTACTACGTCGGCCTTCGCGGCACGGTGGTGGAGGCGTCGGTCTTCGGGGCGTGCCTGTCGTTGAAACGGACGATCCTGGCCTTCCTGGGGCAGAGCCGATTGTTCATTCACGACGAGGTGACCAACATCGGACACGACCCGGCGCCGCACATGATGCTCTACCACTGCAACCTGGGGTTCCCGGTGGTGGACGAGGGTTCGCGTCTGCTGGCGCCGAGTCTGACCGTGACGCCGCGCGACGGCGAGGCGGCGGCGGGCAAGGAGGACTACGGGCGCTTCACGGCCCCCAGGGACGGGTTCCGCGAGAAGGTGTACTTCCACGACGTGGCCTCGGCGCGGGGGCGGACGATGGCGGGGGTGGTGAATCCGAAGATCGGTTTCGGCGCGTACGTGGGCTACGACAAGCGGCAGTTGCCGTGCCTGATCGAGTGGAAGCAGATGGGGAAGGGGAACTACGTGGTGGGGGTCGAGCCGGGGACGAACCTGGTGACGGGGCGCGACAAGGAGCGGGCGGCGGGGCGGCTGCGCTTCCTGAAGCCGGGGGAGACGGCGTCGTACGATCTGGAACTGGGGGTGCTGACGTGCGCGGAGGAGACGGCGGCGTTCGAGAGGGATGTGAAGAAGCTGATGGGAAGCAAGAAGACGAAGGTGCTGTGACGGCGGACGACAGGCGGTGGACGACCGACGACAGACGACGGATGACGGACGGCGGACGACGACAAGGACGGCGGGCGGGAGGCCTGCGCTGCGACGGTGGGGCGAGGAATGGAGTCAAGGAGAGGCGCGATGCGGCGGATGTCCTTCGACGAACTGCGAGCGTTCTATGAGGACCAGTTGTTCAACGACATTCTGCGCTTCTGGATGGCGCGCGGGGTGGACCGGGAGCAGGGCGGGTTCTTTACGTGCTTCAACAACCGGGGGGACCGGCTGCTGCATCCGCACAAGTTCACGTGGTCGCAGGGGCGTTTCGTGTGGATGCTGTCGCACCTGGCGCAGGTGTTCGGCGGGCGGCGTCCGGCGGCGGAGGTGGACGGGTGGATGGCGGCGGCGCGGGCGGGGGCGGAGTTCCTGATGGCGCACGCGCGGCTGGAAGACGGAACGTGCGCGTTCATCCTCTCGCGCGAGGGGCGTCCGATCCTGCTGAACGCGGACGGAACGGCGCGCGCGGCACAGGCGGGGGAGTCGTATCACACGAGCGTGTATGCGGACCTGTTCGTGGTGTACGGGCTGGCGGAATACGCGCGGGCGACGCGCGACGGGCGGGCCTATGCCTTCGCGCGCGACCTGTACGATTCCGCCGTCCGGCGCTTCTACGCCCCGGAGTTCAAGTCCGAGCCTTACCCCGTGCCGCCGGGATATGAGATCCACGGTCGCCCGATGATGATGGTGGAGTTGACGCATCAGATGGCGCAGGCGGCGGAGGTCTTCGGCGATGCGCGGCGCGACGAGTTCCTGGCCTTGGGGGCGCGGAGTCTGGGCGAGGTGCTGGGCAAGTTCCGGACGCCGGGGAATCTGATTATCGAGTTCTGGAGCGCAGAGGCGGCGAAGCGCGACACGCTGCTGGGGACGTATGCAAATCCGGGGCACATGCTGGAGAGCATGTGGTTCAACATCCACCTGGCTGAGCGGCTGGGGGAACCGGAGCGCTTGGCGCAGTCGGCAGCGGTGATGGCAGCGGCGATGCGCGCGGGGTGGGACGAGGAGTGCGGGGGGCTGTTCCAGTTCGTTCACCTGGAGGGGGGCGCGCCGCGAGGACGCGTGCCGCCGGAGCTGGCGGAGGCGGAGATGGTGCGCAAGCTGCGCGAAAACTGGGACAACAAGCTCTGGTGGCCGCACTCGGAGGCGCTGTACGCGCTGTTGCTGGGGCACGCGCGGACGGGGGACGAGGCGTTGCTGGAGTGGTACTGGCGGGCGCATGAGTACACGTACCGCACCTTCCCGAACCCGGACCGGGCGGTCGGCGAATGGGTTCAGATCCGCGACCGCCGGGGGGCGCCGGTGGACAAGGTGGTGGCGCTGCCGGTGAAGGACCCCTTCCACATCACGCGCGTGTACAGCCATATTATCGAGTTATTGCAGCGCACGAGATAGCGCGACGCGCGGGTCCTTTCATCCGGCCTTGAAGGCGTAGAGGTGGGCGTCGCGGAGCCGGAAGGCCAGGCGCACGCGGCGGCCGGCGAGGGCGGACATCGTCTTCCCGGAGCGCCACTGGACGGGGAGCATCCCGTCCTCGCGGTTGGCGTGGGCGGTGTTGTGGAGGAGGGGGGCGCAGTCGTCGAAGGTGTAACCCTTGAGGGGGCGGTCGGCGCTGTCGCGGACTTCGGCCAGGAGCTGGCCGCCGCCGTAGCCGGGGTGGGTGGTGATGTCGCGGCGCGGGTCGAGGTTCACGCGCAGTTCGCCCTTGACCCAGCGCATCGGGGGGGTGACGAGCCAGCCTTCCTTCTCGACGGCCTGGAGGGAGCAGAAACCGTCCGCGCGCAGGGCGGCCAGGCCGAGGGCGGCGACGCGATACGCGGTGTGGTGGGTGTGGCCGGTGGAGCGTCCGGAGTAGTGGAAGAGGAGTTGCCCGTCGCGGCGGACCGGGGCGCTGCTGGGGAGGTTGACCCAGTAGCCGTCCCAACTGCACGCGGGACCGCGGTCAATGAAGGCCTCGCGTGTGCGCGTGCGGAACCATCGGCGGCCGTCGTGGCTGAAGCACAGCTCGGGGTCGAGCACGTCCGGGGCCATGTGCATGCGCTCGATGAAGCCGAGGTAGAGGCTTTCGTAGCGGAAGACGGTCGCGGAGTAGATCTGGAGGCGCGGGGGGTCTTCGGCGTCGGGCTTGATGACGAGTTCGGGCTTGGACCAGCGCAGGAGGTCGCGGCTTTCGACGCGGCTGACGGTGCGGCAGCTTCGGGGGGCGCCCATCATGCCGGGGGCGCGCCCGTAAACGACGAACTTGCCGCCGTCGCGTTCGGGCATGATGTTGGTGCGGTCTCCCCAGTGCGGCAGGACCTGGCCGGGGGAGAAGTCCCAGTGGATGCCGTCGGCGGAGCGGGCGGCGGAGAGGCCGGCGGGGTTCTTGCCCTCGGGGCCGCTCCAGTAGATCATCTTGAGGGGCCACTTGCGGTCGGCGGGGTCGTCAATGACGCCGAGGTTGTCCACGTAGAGGGTGGGGCGGGCGAGGATGAGGTTGTTGTCTTTGGCCCCGGCGACCTCGACGAGGCCGAGGGAGGGCTTGGTCCAGTGGATGCCGTCGGGGCTTTCGGCGTAAGCGATGGCGCCGCGGAAGGCGCCGTGCCAGTTGACGTACCAGGCGCGGAAGCGTCCGTCGTGGAAGAGGACGCTGCCGTACATCACCGGCGTTCCTTCGGAGGGGTTTTCGGGCCGGAGGACCGGCTCGGGACGCTTGCGGGCCTTGTGCCAGACGCGGCTGAGACGCCAGGATTCGGCGATCCAGGTGTCGTCGAGGAAGAGCTGCGAGCGGAAGAGGTCGGGCGACGGCATGGCGGATTCCTTTCTGCAAAGGGGACGCGCATGGAGAGATTATAGCAGAGGGGACGGAGGGGGAGAAAGGGCATGTTTGGCGCGCGGGAGGCGGGAACCGCGTCGGG
>JAKJEM010000133.1:0-234 GCA_022705425.1 Planctomycetota bacterium | reverse complement strand
CTCCGCGATGCCGGGAAGGAACGCATCCGTTGTTCGGTTCGACGTGACCCAACAAAGAGGAAGCATCATGCGCCAGCGCGGTTGGAGTGTGCGGACGGCGGGATTCTGGGTTCTGACGGCGGTGGCGTCCATCTGGTGCGCGGCGGCGGGGGCGCAGCCGAGCAAGGTGGGTTACCCCTATCCCAAGAGCGGCACGGTGGAACCGGATCCGCAGTACGCCGCGCGCGACCGGGC
>JAKJEM010000132.1 GCA_022705425.1 Planctomycetota bacterium | reverse complement strand
TAATCCCCCTCCGCCAGACCGCCGGGAACCTCCAGCTCCCGCTCGAAGGCAAAATGCCCCACCGGCTTGATGTCGTTGAGGAAAGCCTCGTCGCGCGCGAGCACCGTCTCCCGCCCCGTGCTGTCGCGCAGCGACACGACCAGTTCCCCCGTCCCCACGTACGGGGCGACGCCGTCGTTGCGGAACCACAGCGCGCAGCGCAAACGTCCCCCCGGCGCGACGCGCTCCTCGCACGCGCACCGCCGCAACGAAAGACGATAGCCGCACCGCTCCGCCACCCGGTCCAGGAACTCCGGCTCGTGGCGAACCCACTGCTCCGCCTGCGGCACAAACCCCATGTTCACGCGCGACGCCCGCCAACGCACGATGCACTCCTCCTTGTCGAACAGCCGGTCCCAGCCCCGGCCCATCAGGTAGTCCCGCGGACCCCAGAACTCCAGCATCACCGGCGCCCGGTGCGACGCCCGGTCGAACAACTCCGGCTCGCCGGGGTGAATCGGCCCCCCGAGGCCGTCCTTGCGCAGCCCGAGCCCGCGGTTGAGCGCCGGCTTGACGACCGCCTCCCAGATCGCCGGGCTGGCCACCGGAATCAGCAGCCGCGTCTTGCGGAAGAGCCGGCAGTGGAGTTCGACCATCCATTGCAGCGTTTCGATCGTCGCCGGCGACACCCCCGGCGGCGTCCACCATTCCCCCCAGGCCGCGTACGAGCGCAACGTCACGAACTCCACCGCCGGGTCGTCGTCGTACCGCGCCGCCATCGCTCCCAGGAAGTTCTCCAACTTCTGCTGGAATACGGGATCATTGTAGTCCGGCTCCCATCGGTCCATCACCGTGCCGTGATGCATCGGGTCGCCGCCGTCGCGCCGGTAGAAATGCCCCCCGCACCCCGCCCGCGCCACCCACTCCGGCGTGCTGTAAATCGGCCCGTGCGGATTGCAGCACATCACGTCGAGCCCCACCGAATATCCCTGCGCCGTCCAGCGCCGGAAATCTCCCTCCCACGCCGGACCCTCCCAGGCGAAACGGCCCTCCTCCGGTTCGAGCATGGCCCAGTCGCTCCGGTAGTACACGGCCGAAATCCACGGCCAGTCGCGGAAACGCTCCGGACCCGCCCCCGGACTCATCAACATCCATCCGCGCCCGGGATTCGCGATCAAACCCTCCTTCAGCGGCGGCTCCATCACGCGCATCGGCGGACCTCCGATAGGACATTCGGCGCACATCCTTCCCGGCGGCAGGTTACCGTATCCGCCCGCGCACCACAACGCGCCGCTTCGCGCTTCTGACTTGGCCCCGGCCTTTTCCCTTGGTAGAATGCCTCAAGGGCGCCCAACGGACAAAGCACGAAGGGAACCGCCGTGACGCCAGAACTCGCCACACGCCTTGCCGCCCTGCGCCTCAACGTCGAGAAGGTCTTTTACGGCAAACCCGATGCCGTCAACGCCCTCCTCGTGGCCCTCCTTTCCGGCGGTCATGTCCTCATCGAAGATGTCCCCGGCGTCGGAAAGACCCTCCTTGCGCGCGCGCTCGCCAAGTCGCTCGACGTCGCCTTTCAACGCATCCAGTTCACTGCCGACATGATGCCCAGCGACGTCACCGGCGTCAGCGTCTTCGATCCCCAGCGCCGCGAGTTCGTCTTCAAACCGGGACCCATCTTCGCCAACGTCGTCCTCGCCGACGAAATCAACCGCACCAGCCCCCGCACGCAGAGCAGCCTCCTCGAAGGCATGAACGACTTCCAGGTCTCCTGCGACGGCGTGACGCACCCCCTCCCCAAACCCTTCATCGTTCTCGCCACGCAGAACCCCTTCGAGTTCGAGGGCACCTATCCGCTGCCCGAGTCGGAACTCGACCGCTTCCTCCTCCGCGTTTCCATCGGCTATCCGCCGCGCGCCGACGAACTCCGGATCCTTCGCGACTACGTCACCATGCGCTCGATAGACGCCCTTCAGCCCGTGATGAACGTGACCGAACTCCTTCAGTTGCAGGAGTTCGTCGGACGCGTGCGTGTGGCAGGCCCCGTGGCCGAGTACGTTCTCGCCCTGGTCGAAGCCACGCGGCGCGCGCCCGGCGTGGACGTCGGCATCAGCCCCCGTGGCGGGCTCGCCCTTTTCCGGAGCGCCCAGGCCCATGCGGTCGTTCAGGGTCGCGACTACGTCATGCCCGACGACGTCAAGTCCGTCTGTCCCGCTGTCTTCCTGCACCGGCTCGTCTGTCGAGGCAGCCGCGACCGCGGACGTGATGGCGTCGCCGCCAAGACCATCGCCGACATCCTCACCCAGACCCCCGTTCCCGCCTGAGGCATTGCCCCTGCCCTCCGTCGTCGTTGTTCTTGTCGTCCGTCGTCCGTCGTTGTCGTTGTTGTTGTCGTCCGTCGTCCGTCGTCCGTCGTTGTCGTTGTTCTTGTCGTCCGCCGTCCGTCGTCCGCCGTTGTCGTCGTCCGTCGCCCCCAGGAAACCACCATGTCCGTACGCCGTTCATTTCACGTCACCAAAGGCGGCTGGGCGCTCCTGGCCGTCGGCACACTGCTCGCCCTCGGCGCCTTCAACGCCTCGCTGAACATGACGTACCTCCTCGCCAGCCTCCTCATCGGCATCTTTCTCATCGCCCTGGTGGCCCCGCTGTGGAGCACCGGGCGCGTGGACTGCCGACGCACACTGGCCGAACTGCCCCGCGCCGGCCAGACCTTCAAGGTTGAACTCCGCGTGGAAAGCCGCCGGCGCACCACTGCGCGCTTCCTGGCCCTGCGCGACCCCCTGTGCCGTCTTCCCTCGGGCGAGACCGCCCAGCGCCTGCTGCTGCGCCTCAGACCGGCTGAGCGCATCACCCTTCCCGTCCAGGGCGGCCCCCTCCGGCGCGGGGCGCATTGCCTTCCCGGCGTGTCCGTCGCCTGCGGATTCCCCTTCGGCGTCGCCGAGAGCCTCGTTCGAGCCGAGGGCGAAGAGGAACTCCTCGTCTACCCCGCCCAGGGCGCGCTCAGCCTGGAGATGTCCCTGGCCCTCAAGGCCCAGGGTACCCGCGTCGGCGCGCCGAACCGCGTCGGCATCCCCAGCGAGGAATTCCGCGCCGTGCGCGAATACCGCCCCGGCGACAACCCCCGCCGCATCCACTGGCGCGCCACAGCCCATCACGGCACGCTCCACGTCCGTGAGATGGAGCGGGAACGCTTCGCGCCGATGCTCCTCATCCTCGACTCGCGCATCCCCGCCGCCCTGCCCCCCGACGAGCGCCGGCGCGCCCAGGACGCCCTCGAACTCGCCGTCAGCTTTGCGGCCGAGGTCTGTCGCACCGCCCAGCGCGAGCGAAGCGGCGTCGCCCTCCTGGCCTTCTTTCCCGCCCCTCGCCTGCTCCGCGTCGGACCCACCGGCGAAATCGAGTCCGCCGTGGGCGAACCGCCGCCGCTCCCCGCCCTTCCGCCCGTCGCCACCTCCCCCGGCGCGCGCCTGCCCTACGGCCCGAACCACGTCCTCACCGCCCTCGCGCGCCTCCAGCCCTCGTCGGGGGAGCGCGCCGGAGAACTTACGGACATCCTGAACGCCGTCGAGACCGCCCAGCTTCGGCGCGTCCTGGCCGTCACCCCCACCCGCCGCACCGCCCTCGGCCTGCGCGCCCTGGCCGACGAACTCTCCGCCCGCTTGCTCATCGCCGCCGAACCGGGCTTCAGCGCCGTCTTTCGCCTCTCCGCGCCGGAAGGGGAGGCCCCCGCATGAAACTCGACCGCCTCTTCCTGGGCGCGAACATCCTGCTCATCCTCATCAGCGTCGCCGCGCACGAAATCGCCGCCGAGGAGCATCTCTTCCTCGCCGGAATGCTCCCCTTCTGCCTCGTCGTCTATGGACTCAGCCTGGCCGGTCGCGCCCCGGCCATCGGCGACCGCTGGGCCACGGTCCTGTGCGCCCTCGCCTTCGTCGTCATGCTGGCCCGCGGCCTTTCGCCCGCACAATCCGCCGGGATGCACCTCCTCGACGTGCGCGTCCCGCGCGTGGGGGAGTTCCTCATCGTCTTCCAGGCCGTTTACCTCCTGCGCCGTCGCGTCACCCGCGACTACTTCTGGATGTATCTCGTCACCGTCGTCCACATGGGCACCGCCGGCCTCCTCATGCCCGGCTTCGGGTACGCCTTCTTCTTCCTGGCATATGCGACCGCCGCCGTCGTGGCCGTCGCCCTCTATCACGTCTGGCATCAGGTCGAGCGCGCCCGCCTGAACCCGGCGGAAGTCCGCGTTCCCCTGCCGGCCCTGCTCGCCGCCGCGCCCGTCACCCTGGCGCTGGTGCTCGTGCTGGCCGGCGTCTTCGTCATTCTGCCGCGCCGGGCCACACCCTCCCCGATCGGACCCCAACTGGTCAGCCTTCACCTTCAACCTGTGGCCGGCTTCTCGCCCACCGTGGAACTCGGCCACGCGGGCACCCTTCAGCCCAACCCCCAGCGCGTCATGCGCGTCGCCTGCCGCGGCAAGGACGCCGGGCGTCCCCTGCCCTTCAGCGTCCTCCTTCGCGGCGCGAGCATGGAGGTCTATCGCAAAGACCCCGCCAAGGGCTGGGTCTGGGAGCGCGGACCCGCCCACATGCAGAACTATCTCCGCCTCAGCTACGGCGGCACGGCCGACGTCACCCGTCTCTATCCCCGCACCTTCCCCGATTTCGACGCGCCCGACGCCCGCACCGTCGAGCTCGAAATCTCGCGCGAGCCCCTGACCACCTCCCTTCTCTTTGTGCCCTGGGCGCCCATCAGCCTCACCACGCCCCCCGGACGCGCCGTCTCC
>JAKJEM010000131.1 GCA_022705425.1 Planctomycetota bacterium | reverse complement strand
CCTTGAAACCGCGCGCCGGCTCGATGACCCCGTCCGCCGGCTCGTGGCCTTCGACGCGGACGCGCGCAACGTTCTCCTGGCCCTGCGGGCGAAGTTCAATTTCCACTGGGAATACGACAACGCGGAGGACTTCCTCGTGCCCAGCGGAATCTTCCTCGGACGCGAGCATCTCCGCGCCCTGTTCGCCGCCGTGGACGTCACCGACGCGGTGAACCGGCTGCCCCTCTCCTTCATCCCCAAGGCGGCGCGGCTCACGGCCACGACGGCCACCCAGTTGGAGGACGCTTTGCTGCGCCTGCTCTACGCGCGGGCGCGGTCGGCCTTTGCCGCGTTGGTCCTCGACGAGGGCGTGGCCCTCGCCTACGCCTATGTCCGGCAAACCGAGCTGCTCAACCTCGCGCGCCTGTCGGAGGGCGTGCGCCACAGCCTGACACGCGACGAGATCGTGTCGCATCTGCTGCTTCTGGAGCGCTGATCAGACATGTCCTTTTCCCCCGCGCCAATGCGCCGCCTGCGCATGGTCGTCCTCGACAGGGACGCCCGGCGGGTGACGGCCGTGCTGGGACGGCTGGGGGTGATGCACCTGCTCGAAGCGCGCGTCGAAGACGTGCCGGAATCGCTGCGCCGCGTGAACCGCAACGAGGACCTGGAGCGCTGCCGCGCCCTGCTGGGCCGCATCGAAAACCTGCGCGACCGGCTCGGGCTGGCCGCCCTGCCCGCCCCCGGCCCCGACGGCGAGGAGCCGCTCGACCGGGCCGAAGCGCGCGTGACGGAGATGGAAGCGCGGCTCAAACCCGTCCTGGCCCGGCGCGAGGCCCTCGCCTCCGAGTCCGAACGCCTGCAGGATGAGCACGCCAGGCTCTCCTCGCTGACCTTTCTCGACGCGCCGTTGACGCGCGTGGTGGATTCCCCCTTCCTGTACCTCTTCGTCGGTTCCATCCCGGAGGCGGACGTGGCGGCCGTTCGCGCCGAGGCGCGCGCCGACGTGGTGCTGATCGAGATGCCCCTTGACGCGCGCCGGCGGCAACTGGCCGCCCTGACGCCCCGCCGCGGGCGCTTCGCCCTCGACACGCTCCTGCGCCGCAACAACTTCACCCCCGAGGACCTGGCGGGCCTGCCGATGGGTGTGCCCGCCCAACTGCTCCCGGAGATCGAAAAGCGCCTGGCCGAAATCCGCGCGCAGCAGGAGGAAGCCGGACGTGAAATGCAGGCCCTGGCCGAAGAACTCCGCCCGACGCTTGTCGAGTGGCACGGGCGTCTTCGCCTGGAACTGGCCGTGCTGGAGGCCTCCGCGAACTTCGCACACACCGACTCGGCCTGCCTGATGGACGGCTGGGCGCCGTCCGCTGCCGTGCCCGCCGTCATCCGCAAAACGCTCGAAGCGACCGGCGGGCGCGCGGTGATCCTTGCCCACACGCCCGAAGAGGCCGGCGCGCCCTCGGCGGAGGTGCCCGTCCTGCTCCGCAACAACCGTTTCTTCCGGCCCTTCGAACTGCTCGTGACGACCTACGGCCTGCCGCGCTACCGCGACGTGGACCCCACGCTGATCGTGGGCCTCAGCTTCCTGCTGATGTACGGGCTGATGTTCGGCGACGTCGGCCACGGCGCCTTGCTGGCCCTGGCGGGCGCGGGGCTCTGGCGCTTCATGAAGGACCGCGCGCTGCGCGACCTCGGCGTCATCGTCCTCTGGGCCGGCGCAGCCTCCGTCCTCTGCGGGTTTCTCTACGGCAGCCTCTTCGGCATTGACGTCGAGGCGCTCTCCGTTCTCGCGCACGTCGGGTCCCTCCACTGGGAGGGCCCCCTCAGCCAGCCGATGTACCTCCTGACGGCGCCGATCCTCATCGGCGTCTTCATGGTGGCCGCCGGGATGACGGCGAACCTGGCCAACCGCGTCCGCAACGGCGATGCCTCCGGCGGACTGCTCGACCGCTTCGGCGGCATGGGCCTGGTCTTCTACGCGGCAGCCCTGCTCATCACGGCGGCGGCATGGCGCTTCGGCGGCGGGCGATGGGTCTGGATCGCCGCCGCGGTCTTTCTCGCCGGGCCGCTGCTCGTCCTCTTCCTCAAGGAGATCGTTCATCGCGTCCTGCACCCCTCCAAGGACGAGGGCCTGGCGATGGCGGCGGTGAACGGGGCCTTCGAGGTCATGGAAACGTTGATGAGTTTCCTCACGAACACCGTCTCCTTCTCCCGCGTGGGGGCCTTTGCGCTGGCGCACGGGGGGTTGAGCCTGGCGGTTTACACGCTGGCGGAGATCGTCCGCGGCGCGCCGGGCGGCGTCCTCTGGGGCGCGGCGGCCGTGGCGCTCGGCAACCTGCTCATCCTGGCCCTCGAGGGCCTGATCGTCTTCGTGCAGTGCATGCGGCTGGAGTACTATGAGTTCTTCAGCAAGTTCTTTGAAGGCGGCGGCAAGCGGTACAGTCCCTTCCGCGTCGGGTAGCGTGGCCCGGGCTGTGGGTCGTCCGAATGCCATCGAAGGAGGACGGACATGTCGGGAAGAGTGAAGTTGACGGGCGTGCTGGTGCTGGCGGCCGTGCTGGCGATGCTCCTGGCGGGCCTGACGCCCGCGCTGGCGCAGTCGGCGGAGTCGGGCGTGGCGGCCTCGGAAAAGAAGGCCCTCAGCGACGAAGCCAAGGGCATGTTCGCGCTCTCCATCGCCCTCGTCGTCGGCGCGTCGTGCATCGGCGCGGGCATCGCCGTCGGGCGCGTCGGTTCGGCCGCCCTCGGCGCGGCCAGCGAACGTCCGGAACTGCTCGGCAAGTCGCTGATCCTCGTCGGCCTGGCCGAAGGGATCGCGATCTACGGCCTGATCGTTGGCGTCATGCTCCTCAGGTTGCTGTAGTGAACCACGGATACTACGTCATCGGCGACGAGGACACCGTCCTCGGCTTCCGCTGCGCGGGCGTGCCGGGCCGCGTGGTCGGCGCCACCGACGACGTTCTCGCCGGCGTGCGCGAGGCGCGCGAGCGAGCGACGGGGATCATTCTGATTACCGAAGGCGCGGCGGACCTTGCGCGCGAGCAGATCGAGGCGATCCGCTTCGACGGCGAGTTGCCGATGGTCGTCGAAATCCCCGGCCCCCAGGGGCCGATCGCCGGCCGCCGCGACTTGGCCGCTATTATCCGCGAGGCCGTTGGAATCAAGGTGTGACATGCCCAGCGAAGACGCCCAGCAGAAACTCTCCGACGCGATCCTCTCCGAGGCGCAGAAGCGCGCCGAAAGCGCCCTGAACGCGGCGCGGGAGGAGGCCGAGCGCTTGCGCGCCGCCGCCGCCGCTGCCGCCGCCGCCGAGTCCGAACAGATTCTGCGCGACGGCGCCGAACGCGCCCGCAAGCAGACGCAGATGATCCTCCGCGCCGTGGAACAGGACGCCGCCCGCCGCCGCCTGCGCGCCCGCGAGGAGGTCCTTGGCGAGGCCTTTGCCCTGGCCGTCGAGCAGATGCGGCGCGTCGAGGGGGAGGCCTATCGCCGCTCCGTCGTCCGGCTGGCCCTCGATGGGCTGCGCAACATGCCCGGCGACGAGTTCCTTCTCGCGGCCTCGGGGCTGAGCGAGGCCGAAGGCGCGTCCGTTGCCGACGAAGTCGCCGCCGCCCTGCGCGGCGCGGGGCGTTCCGCACGCGTCCGCTTCCAGCCGGCTTCCGCCCAGGCGCGCGGCGTCGTCGTGGCCTCCGCCGATGGGCGCGTGCAGTGGGACAACACCTATCCGGCACGGCTGGAACGCATGAAGGAGGAGTTGCGCCTGCGCGCGGCGGAGGTCCTCTTCCAGGAGTCGTCGAGCGCGTCGTAAACGTCCGCGGCGGTCGTTCGCCCGCGGCGTCGGGAGTCTTCAGCGTTCAATTCAGGTGATATCGTGAATATCGGAGCCAACCAGCCTGTCCAGGGGCGCGTGTCGCGCGTCAGCGGACCCATTATCGAAGCCACGCGCATGAGCGGCGCCATGATGTTCGAGGTCGTCGAGGTCGGCCCCAGCCGCCTCATCGGCGAAGTCATCCGCCTCGACCGCGACGGCGCCACCATCCAGGTCTACGAAGACACCTCCGGCCTCAAGCCGGGAGATCCTGTTTACGGGACCGGCGCGTTGCTCTCAGTCACCCTGGGGCCGGGGCTGCTGAGCTCGATCTACGACGGCATCCAGCGTCCGTTGGCGCGCATCGCCGAACGTTGCGGACCGTACATTCCCCGCGGCGAAAAGGTGGCCGCCCTCGACACGGCGCGGCGCTGGACCTTCACCCCCCGCGTCAAGCCCGGCGACAAAGTCCGCGGGGGAACCGTTCTCGGCGTCGTCCCCGAGACGCAGTTGATCGAGCACCGCGTCCTGACGCCCCCCGACGTGGAAGGCGAACTCCTCCGTGTCGTTCCAGCCGGCGAATACACCATCACCGACGAGATCGCCGTGGTGCGGACCGCCGCCGGCGAGCGGACGTTGCGCCTGGTCCATCAGTGGCCGAGCCGTCGCGGCCGGCCCTATCGGCGCCGCAAGCCCGCCGTCACGCCGCTGATCACGGGGCTCCGCGTGATTGACACCTTCTTCCCCATCGCCAAGGGCGGCGCGGCCATGATCCCCGGCGGCTTCGGCACCGGGAAGACCATGACCCAGCAGGCCCTGGCCAAGTGGTGCGACGCCGACATCATCGTGTACATCGGCTGCGGCGAACGCGGCAACGAAATGGCCGACGTGCTCGACATCTTCCCCGAACTGGTGGACCCGCGCACCGACCGTCCCCTGCTCGAACGCACGATCATGATCGCGAACACCTCGAACATGCCC
>JAKJEM010000130.1 GCA_022705425.1 Planctomycetota bacterium | reverse complement strand
AGCGCCGAAGGACCCTGCAGGAACTGCGTACCCCCGCCCATCCCCCCATCCTTCAACGTCCGCGCCGCCAGCGTATTCTTGACGACCTCCATCCGAGCCTTCCCGGCGCGAAGGACCTTGCGCAACTCCGTCGTCTCGATCCCCGTCAGCTTGTTCCAGCCCACCACCAGGTAGTCCGTCCCCTTCGGGTATCGCTCCCCAAGCTCCTGGGCGATCTTCAGATTCAATTTGTTCGGCATACGCCTTCTCCCTTGATCTCTCCGGGCCTCAAACCGCCAGCCGCACCGACGGGCTCATCGTCGTCGAAATGAACGCCGACAAAACGAACGTCCCCTTCACGCTGGCCGGGCGCGCGCCCTGAATGTGCGCCAGGAACGCCTCCACGTTGCTCCGCAGATCCTCGTCCGAAAAGTCCGCGCGGCCCACCGGAGCGTGCAGATTCCCCGTCGCATCGGTCCGGTACTCGATCCGGCCCGCCTTGAACTCCTTCACCGCCGTCGGAACATCCTCCGTCACCGTACCGCTCTTCGGCGACGGCATCTTCCCCTGCGGCCCCAGCACACGACCCAGCTTCCCCACGTGCCGCATCATGTCCGGCGACGCCACGGCAATGTCAAAATCCGTCCACCCCCCCATCACCTTCGCCACCAGATCCTCCGCCCCCGCCTCGGCCGCGCCCGCCGCCTTTGCCGCCTCCGCCGCCGCTCCCGAACAGAACGCGATGACGCGCACCTCCTTGCCGATCCCCTTCGGCAGGCTCGCCGACCCGCGCACCAGCTGATCCGCCTGCTTCGGGTCCACCCCCAGACGCATGGCGATCTCCACCGTCTCGTTGAACTTCGACTTCGGGAAGGTCTTCAGTATCGCGACCGCTTCGGCGACGGTGTAACGCTTTGTCCGGTCCACCTTCTCCGCAGCAGCCCTGTAGCGCTTGCTCCGTTCGGCCATCGGTCCTACTCCACTATGTCTATGCCCATGCTGCGGGCGGTGCCGGCCACGACGCGCTCGGCCGCGTCCACGTCCGCGGCATTCAGATCCTTCAGCTTCAACTGCGCAATCTCGCGCACCTGCTTGCGCGACACCTTCGCCACCTTCTCCTTGTTCGGCACACCCGAACCCTTCGCGATCCCGGCCGCCTTCTTCAGCAGCACCGACGCCGGCGGCGTCTTCGTAATGAACTCGTAGCTGCGGTCGCGATAAACCGTAATCTCCACGGGAATAATCATCCCCGCCGCGTCGCGCGTACGGTCGTTGAACTTCTTCACGAAATCCCCGATGTTCACGCCGTGCTGCCCCAGCGCCGGCCCCACCGGCGGCGCCGGCGTCGCCTGGCCGCCCGGACACTGCAACTTGATCTTCGCCATCACGGGTTTGCTGGGCATGGGATGCTTCAACTCCTTGTGGTTAGACGCGCTCGACCTGCCAGTACTCCAGTTCCACCGGCGTCGGACGACCGAAGATCGTCACAATCACCTTCACCGTCCCCTTCGCCGCAGAGACCTCTTCCACCGAACCTTCGAAGTTCTCGAAAGGACCTTCCTTGATCCGGACCGCCTCGCCGCCCGAGAACCCGATCTTCAGCTTCGGCGCCTCCTCCTTGTGCTCGAAGTCGCCGAGAATCTTCTCCACGTCGCGCTTCGACATCGGAATCGGCCTGTCGCCGTCCCCCAGAAAGTCCCCGATCCCCGGAGTCTCCCGAATCGTGAACCACGCCCGCTCCGGAATCCCCGCCCCCTCCGGAACGTCCACCTCCACCATGATGTAGCCGGGGTAAATCTTCCGCTCCCGCACGCGCTTCTGCCCGCCGCGAATCTCCGAAACCCGTTCGCTCGGCACGAGCACCCGCGTGATCACCGTCTCCTGCCCGTCCGCGCGGACCCGACGGTCCAGCGACTCGCGGACCTGATCCTCGCGACCGCTCTGCACGCGCACAACGTACCAGTTCTTGGGCATGAGCTTCGTTCGGCTCCGAAAAGACTCAGAACTTGTACACCCACCGGCTGCCCGTGGCGAAAATGAAGTCCGCCACCAGCAAGATCACCGCGAAGAGGACTATGGTAAAAATCACCACGATCGTCTGGCGCTTCAACTCCTCCTTCGTCGGCCACGACACCTTGCGCAACTCCGTCTCACTGTGGATCAGATAGTCCACGAAACGCGGCAGATTCACCACCATCCCGACCAGCACCGCCGCGCCGATGAAAACGACGGCGGCAACCAGAACGCCCGCCGGGATACCCAGAAGCGCCGCCGTCGGCCAGTGCGCGCTGATGGCCTCTTCGAGCTCGTAGCACCCGAACGCCGCCAGCCCGCCCAGCGCCCCCGCCGCAATCCATCGCGCCGTGACGCCCTGGCCCTTCTTGTAAACCTCGAACATGTCACCTCCGCGCCGCGTCCATCATGGCAGGCCAGGAGGGAGTCGAACCCCCAACCCTCCGCTTTGGAGACGGATGCTCTGCCAATTGAGCTACTGGCCTGTCCGATCCGCTGCCGCCGGACGCGAACACCGCTCCGGCGCAGGCTCCCGCCCAAGGCGTCGCGCCGGAGCCCGAAACGCCGGACCCCGGCCCCCGCCCAAGGACGCTACTTCTTCTTCTCCACGTGCGGCGTCCGCTTCCGATCATGCTTGCAGTACTTCTTGATCTCGAGCTTCTTCCCGCCGCGCATCTCACGGCTCGTGCGGTAGTTCCGATTCCCGCACACCGTGCATTCCAAGCTGAAAAACTCGCGCATGGCCGCTCTCTTCCGTGATGCCTCAAGCCAGAATCTTCGTCACCGTCCCGGCGCCCACCGTCTTGCCGCCCTCGCGGATCGCGAAGCGCAGCTTCTCCTCCATCGCGATCGGCGTAATCAGCTCCGCCGACATCTTCACGTTGTCGCCCGGCATGACCATCTCCACGCCCTGCGGCAGCGTCACCGAACCGGTCACGTCCGTCGTCCGGAAATAGAACTGCGGACGATACCCGTTGAAGAACGGCGTGTGCCGCCCGCCTTCATCCTTCCCCAGAATGTACACCTCCGCCTCGAACTTCGTGTGCGGCGTGATCGAACCGGGCTTCGCCAGCACCTGGCCGCGCTCCAGATCTTCCTTCTCCACCCCGCGCAGCAGCACGCCCACGTTGTCGCCGGCCTGACCCTGGTCCAGCGTCTTGTTGAACATCTCCACGCCCGTCACCACCGTCTTCTTCGTCTCGCGCAGACCGACGATCTCCACTTCGTCGCCGACCTTGACGATCCCGCGTTCGCAACGGCCCGTGCCCACCGTGCCGCGCCCCTTGATGCTGAAAACGTCCTCGATCGGCATCAGGAACGGCTGGTCCGTCGCGCGCATCGGCTCCTTGAAGTAGCTGTCCAACGCGTTCATCAGGTCGTGAATCGGCTTGCACTCCGCGCTCGTCGGGTCTTCCGAATTGTACGCCTTGCTCGACGAGCCGCGCACGATCGGAATCTCGTCCCCCGGGAAACCGTACGAGCTGATGAGTTCCCGCAGCTCCAGCTCCACCAGGTCGAGCAGCTCGGGGTCGTCCACCAGGTCAATCTTGTTCAAGAACACCACGATCGCCGGCACACCCACCTGCCGCGCCAGCAGAAGGTGCTCGCGCGTCTGCGGCATCGCGCCGTCGTCCGCCGCCACCACCAGAATCGCCCCGTCCATCTGCGCCGCGCCCGTAATCATGTTCTTGATATAGTCGCGGTGGCCCGGACAGTCCACGTGCGCGTAATGACGCTTCGGCGACTCGTACTCCACGTGCGCCACTTGGATCGTCACCGTCTTCGTCTCGTCACGAACCGTCCCGCCCTTCGCAATGTCCTTGTAATCGCGGAACTTCGCCATCCCCTGCTTCGACAGCGTCTTCACGATGGCCGCCGTCAGCGTCGTCTTGCCGTGGTCAATGTGCCCGATCGTCCCGACGTTCATATGGGGCTTCGACCGGACAAATACTTCCTTCGCCATTGCCTGTCTCCTATCTGGATCTCTGCCGAACCACGCTCTCTGCCGTTGTCAACCGTCACTCCGCCTTGCAACCTGGAGCTGCCTCTGGGGATTGAACCCAGGACCTCGTCCTTACCAAGGACGCGCTCTACCACTGAGCTAAGGCAGCGCCGTCGTCGCCTTCGCCGCCGCGCGACGCCTTCCCATACTGGAGCGGGCGATGGGAATCGAACCCACATGGCCGGCTTGGAAGGCCGGGGCTCTGCCTTTGAGCTACGCCCGCCGAGTCTCCGAAGATGGTGGGCAGAGCAGGATTCGAACCTGCGTAGGCTGTGCCGGCAGATTTACAGTCTGCTCCCTTTGGCCACTCGGGCATCTGCCCAACTCTTCTTGTTCTCCTGGAGCTAGAGGTGGGAATCGGACCCACAACCTGCGGTTTACAAAACCGCTGCTCTACCATTGAGCTACTCTAGCGGCCATACGTCCCGGGCAATTCCCAGAATCGCGGATTATACCAGAATCCAATGGATTTTCAACCCCGCCCGATAGAGACAGTCGGGGCGCCGCCCCGCCGCCGTCATGATCGGCGCCCGCTCGGCGCGCCTCCCACGCCTCGCGGTGGGTTCCCGGCGATCTGGCACCCCCAGCAGGGCTTAAACCTGCGACCTTCGGCTTCGGAGGCCGACGCTCTATTCAACTGAGCTATGGGGGCGCTCATCCTCTTGCGCGGCCCGACATGTTATCACATCTCGCCCCCCCGCGCAAGTCGCAGTCCCGCTTTTTCTTAGCCGCACCCCGGCGCGGAACACAAGCCCCTCCGCAACCGACCACCCCC
>JAKJEM010000012.1:73140-83539 GCA_022705425.1 Planctomycetota bacterium | reverse complement strand
CCTTCCTGCGGCGGAGGCCGCCGAAATCCACCGGTCGCGAGGCCTTCGGAGTCGCCTTTGCCGATGCCGTCATCCGCCGCGCGCGTCGGCGAGGGTTGAAGCCGGAGGACATCGCAGCCACGCTGACGGAGTTCACCGCGGCGAGCATCGCGCAGGCGTACGCCCGGTACCTGCCCGGCGCGCCGGACGAAGTCATCCTTTGCGGGGGCGGGGCGCGGAATGCTACGCTGGTCCGGCGGCTGACGGCCTTGCTGCGGCCGGCGCGCGTCCGGGTGACGGACGAGCTCGGCCTCGACGCCGACGCAAAGGAGGCGGTCTCCTTTGCGCTGTTGGCCTGGGCGACGGCGCAGGGACGACCCGCGAATGTGCCCGGAGCGACCGGCGCCCGACACCCCGTGATCCTCGGCAAGATCATTCCGCCATGAACGCCCCCGGCCAAACCCCGCGGACGACCGAGCGGCGCAACCCGCGCACGCGCGACCTGGACCGGCGCGCGACGATCGAGATCGTGGACGCCCTGAACGCCGAAGACCGGCGCGTGGCGCCCGCCGTGGGGCGCGAGCGGCGCCGCATCGCGGCGGCGGTGGACCTGACGGCGGAGCGTCTGGCGCGCGGCGGACGGCTCTTCTACGTCGGGGCGGGAACGAGCGGACGGCTGGGGGTGCTGGACGCCTCGGAGTGCCCCCCGACCTACGGCACACCCCCCGCGATGGTGCAGGGCATCATGGCCGGCGGGCGGCGCGCGCTGTGGCGGGCCGCCGAAGGGGCGGAGGACCGGGCCGGAGACGGCGCGGCGGCCATGGACCGCCGCAGGGTCGGCCCGCGCGATGTCGTCTGCGGGATCGCGGCCTCCGGCGGGACGCCCTTTGTGCTCGGGGCGTTGGCGCGCGCGCGGGCGCGCGGGGCGGCCACGTTGCTGGTGACCTGCGCGCCCGAGGCACGACGTCGCGCCCCGGCCGATATCGTGATCGCGCCTGTGGTGGGCCCCGAGGCCGTCGCCGGCTCGACCCGGATGAAGGCGGGAACGGCGACGAAACTCGTCCTGAACACCCTGACCACCGCCGTCATGGTGCGGCTCGGAAAGGTACACGGCAACCTGATGGTGGATGTGCGCGCCTCGAACGCCAAGCTGCGCGACCGGGCCGAGCGCATGGTGCGCGAACTGACGGGCCTGGATGGCCTCCGCGCGCGGCGGTTGCTGGGCCGGGCGCGCGGGCATGTCAAGACGGCCGTGGTCATGCACGCCGGGCGGACGCGCGCGGCGCGCGCCGCCGCGCTGCTCGCCGAGCACGGTCATTCCCTTCGGAAGACCTTGGAGCGCCTGACCCGTGGATGATGTCTTCACCCCCGTGAACTTGACGCACGCGTTGAGCGCGGCGGACTTTGCCGTGCTGGGAGTGGCCGTGGCGCTGCTCTTCGTCATCGCGTGGTTCGCCGGACGGCGCGAGGAAAGCACCGACGACTTCCTCCTGGGCGGACGACGCGTGCCCTCGACGGTGGCGTGCCTTTCCTTCGTCGCCACGGAGATCAGCGCCGTGACGGTCATCTCCGTGCCGGCGGTGGCCTATTCGGAGAACTGGATGTACTTGCAGATGTTCTTCGGTTCCGCGGCGGCGCGCCTCTTCATCGCCTTCCTCTTCATCCCCGTCTTCTACAAGCACAGTTGCACGACGATCTACGAGTTCCTGAAGCACCGCTTCGGGCCGGAGACGCAGTACGCCGGCTCCCTCTTCTTCTTCATCACGCGCCTGGTCGGCTCGGGGGTGCGCCTGTACGTCGCCTGTCTGGCCATCAAGGTGGTCCTGGGCTGTTCGCTGGAACAGGCGGTGCTCTTCTTCACCCTCGTCAGCGTGGCCTTCATCGCCTTCGGGGGGATCAAGGCGGTGATGTGGAACGGCGCCTATCAGGCCGTGATGTTCTATGCGGCGGGGCTGGCGGTGGCGGGCTATCTGCTGTCGCAGATAGACGGAGGGCTCGCGGCGGTGTGGCAGATGGCGGGCGAGAGCCGCCGCCTGGAGTGGATCAACACCAGCCTGAACTTCTGGGATCCGAAGACGGTGTGGGCCGCGTCGCTGAACGCTTTCTTCATCGGGCTGTCGGTCTTCGGGACCGACCAGGAGTTCATGCAACGGATGCTGACGGTCCGGACGCGCCGGGCGAGTCAGAATGCGCTCGTGGCCACGATTCTGGCGGGGTTCCCGCTGCTGCTGCTCTACCTGAGCGTGGGGACGATCCTGTTCGTCTTCTACCAGACGCACGGCGGCCCGCCGGCCATCGCGAAGGCCGATGAGATCATGTCCTACACGGTCGTCCACATACTGCCGGCCGGGCTGCGGGGGCTCGTGCTGGCGGCGGTGATCCTGGCGAGCATTGACTCGCCGCTGATGTCCCTGAGTTCTTCCTTCGTCACGGACATCTACCGTCCATTGCTGGCGCGGAACCGGAGCGAGCGGCACTACCTGTGGGTCTCGCGCGCCGGGGTGGGGGTCTTCGGAATCATGCTGATGGCCCTGGCGCTGGGCTTTGCGCCGATTGCCGACAAGGGACTGTGGCTGGCCTTCCAGGTCGTCAGCGTGACCGGCGGCAGCACACTGGGGGTCTTCATGCTCGGCATCCTCACCCGTCGTCGCTCGAACTACGCCAACATCCTGGCGATGGTCGTCGGCGCCATGACGTGCCTGTCGCTGTTGATCCTGTCGAAGGGCGGCGTGGTGCAGCTCGGATGGACCTGGCTGATCGTCCTGGGCGCAGTGGAGACCTTTGTCCTCGGCTGGCTGCTGGGACCGTGGATGGAGAAGGACTCCTCCGCGCCGCGCGCCTGAAGCCGTCGTTGCTCGTGTCGTTGAGCTTCCGTCTTCGGAAGGAGACCGCCATGCTGATCGTCGCCGACGAGAACATCCCCTTCGCCCGCGAGGCCTTTTCCACTCTCGGCGAGGTGCGCCTGGCCTCCGGGCGCGCTCTGACGCCGGCGATGGTCCGCGATGCGGAACTGTTGCTGGTGCGCTCGATTACGCGCGTGGACCGCGCCCTGCTCGAAGGCAGCCGCGTGCGCTTCGCGGCCACGGCCACCATCGGCACCGACCACGTGGACGAGGCGTGGTTGAAGCAGGCGGGCATCGCCTTCGCCGCCGCGCCGGGGTCGAATGCGAACTCCGTCGGCGAGTACGTCGTGTGCGCGCTGTTGACGCTGGCTGCGCGGCAGGGACGTCCGCTGGCGGGGCGTTCGATCGGGATCGTGGGGGTGGGCAACGTCGGCACGCGTGTCGAGGCCAAGTGCCGCGCACTGGGCATGGAGGTACGGCTCAATGATCCGCCCCTGGCCCGGCGGACGGGCGACCCGAAGTACCGTCCGCTGGAGGAGTTGCTTTCCTGCGACTTCCTGACGCTGCACACGCCGCTGGAGAAGGGGGGGCCGGACCCGACTTGGCATCTGGCGAACGCCGCACTCCTGGCGCGGATGAATCCCGGCGCGGTGCTGCTGAACGCTTCGCGCGGGGCGGTGGCGGATGGCCGGGCGCTGCTGGCGGCGCTGGAGTCGGGGTCTCTCGGCGGGGCGGTGCTCGACGTGTGGGAGGGCGAGCCGACGCCGGACCTGCGGCTGCTGGCGCGTGTGGACCTGGCCACGCCGCACATCGCCGGGTATTCGTACGACGGCAAGGTGAACGGCACGGAGATGATCTACCGCGCTGCCTGCGCGCACCTGGGCGTTGAACCCCGCTGGGACCGGGCGGCCTGCATGCCCGCGCCGGAGATCGCCGAGCTTCCGCTCGAGGCTGCCGGGCGCCCTGAGGAGGAGGTCCTGCGCGAGGCGGCGCTGCGCCTCTACCCCATCGAGCGCGACGACGCGTCTCTGCGCCGGGTGGCCGACCAGCCCGCCGACAAGCGCGGGGTCTATTTCGACCGGCTTCGCAAGGACTACCCCGTCCGGCGCGAGTTCCAGAACACGCGGCTGCGCGTGGCGGGGGGCACACCGGCGCTCGAACGAAAGCTGCGGGGGATCGGGTTCACCCTTTGAGGGAGAGAACGGCATGCGGCATCTCTTGCGCGCGTCCGCCGCTGTCCTGGCGACGGCGGCAGGCCTCTGGGCTCAGGAGGGGCTGATCTTTCGCGCGTCCTTCGATCGGGACGCGACGCCGGAGCGGGCGGTGGGCCGCGCCAGGCCGCCCTATCTTTCCCAGGTAAAATTCGCGCCGGGGCGGACGGGACAGTGCGCCGTGGTCCCCGCAGGCGCGCAGTTGATCTATGACGGGCCTGGAAACGCCTTCGCCCAGGCGGGCACGGTCGCCTTCTTCTGGCGACCCGACGCGGAGCCCTCCGGACGAACCTTCACGGTGCTGGACCTGAGCCCGCTCGAACGCATCAACTACTCGCGCTTCCTGCGCCTGTCCTTCTCGGGGGAGACCTTCGATCTCTTCTGCACCCTCGGCCATGCCGGGCAGCGCGGGCTCCGGGCGACGGCGAAGAAGGGGCGCTTCAAGCCCCAGGCGTGGCATCACGTTGCGCTGGCCTGGGACCAGGCGCGCGGCGCGGCGATCTATGTGGACGGCGTCGTCGAGGGGACGTTGAAGACGGAGTGGTTCTACGACGGCCATATCAGCCAGATCGGGTTGGGGATCACCACGCGGCCGGACTTTCGACCGGGCGGCGCGGAGTTTGCGCAGTCGTATGACGAACTGCGCATTTACGACCGATGGCTCGATCCGGCCGAGGTGGCCCTGCTGGCGAAAGGCGGGGACCCGGAACTGAACGCGCTGGACGCCCGGGGGTGGTTCGGCGTCAAGCGCAAGGCCTATGGACTCGATGCCGCAGCGGTTGCGCTCCCCGAGGCGGCCCTCGGTGGCGAAACGGGGCTGCGTCAGGCGGGGCCGTCCGCGGCGAAGGACGTCAAACGCACCTCATGGCGCGCCTTCGACGGCGAACGCGGACGTCGCTGGCCGGGCGGCGCCGGATATACCGACGCCGGACGTCGCCTGGATATCTGGATGCACCCGAACCAGCCCTTCGACGCCGTGCAGTGCTTCGGCGCGGGGCCGCTCAAACTCGTCGCCGGCGAGGGGGCGTCTCTTCTCGCTGTGGACGACAAGGCGTTGACGACCGCGCGCGCGCTGCTGCCGGCTCCGGTGACGGCTGAACGTCTGGCCGTGATCCGCGAGGGGGGCGTGGTGTATGAGTTGTCCCTTCTGCAACGGACGCCCTTCGACGCCGGCGCCTTTGCGGTGCGGGAGGGCTGGCAGCACTACGGGCTGCGCGCCGCCGGACCCGACGACGAAGGGCTGCCGGAGATGGATATGATCCGCCAGACCTTCTACACGCCGGACCAGGGGGCGCTGATCTCGGCGAACGCGCCGGGCGTCGGGCGAATCCGCGCGCCGGCCATGGCCGCCCTTCACCTCATCGGCCCGGCGCACGAGGCGCGCCAGGGCGTGGGGGCGGTGGCGCTGAACCTGGCCATCCTGTCGAACGAAACGGGGCCGATGCGCCTGGAGGTCGTGGACCCGCTGAATCCCGAGCGTTACGCCGTTGTGGCGGACGTGCGCCTGACCGGCGCGGCGCCGGGCCGGCTGCGGTTGAGCTTCGATTTCCGCGACCTGGTCATGCCGGCAAAGGCGCGCCCGCGGATCGTGCTGACCTTCGCCGCAGACACCGAGCTGGACCTGGCCGGTTCCTCCATCGCCTGGAAGTGGCTCCCTGTGGCCGAGGCGCTGCGCGAGTTCGCCCCGGACCAGTTGGCGCGCGGAAAGGACGTCTTCCAGGAGATCAGCGAGTCGCGCCCCTGGGGACACTCGCCGGAGCGGCTGCGCACGTTGGGGACGCTGACAAACGTGATCAACGAACTCCGTGCGCTCCTGCCCGAAGACTCGGTGGTGGCGAGTTACTGGCACTGGATCCATCCCCGCGAGCAGAAGGCCATCCTTTCGCCCCCGCCCGTGCCGCCGGGAGTCCCCGCCTGGGCGGTTTACTGGGACGCGGCCGTGCCGCTGCTCAAGCAGGTGCCGTACTGGTGGATCGCGAACCGCGAGAACGACCGGGGAGAATTCGGCGCGAACGACGGCATTAACGACGATACCGACCTGGTGCAGGACTGGTGGGCCATGCACCTGATGCGCGGACCGGACCCGGCGCTATACGACTCCCTCAAGCGCGTGGCCGACAACAGCTGGAAGGTCACCATGCGCGAGACGGGGCTGGGGCACGTGACCGACACCCTGCACACGTACGAAGACGGCATGAACGCCCAGTGCCACATGGCGCTGATGGCCTACGGCAACCCCGTCTACTTTGAGCGGCTGCTGGCCTCCGTGCGGCATTACAAGGACCTGATGGGGGTGAACGCCGCGGGGCACCTCCACTTCCGGGCCTCGGATTACGGGCGCGGGCCGGATGGGCGGGCGCGGGTCAGCGGCGGGGCGCGCGCTTACGACGCCGGCTGGAACGCCCTTACCCTCCAGCCGGGGATGCTTGTCGGCTGGTACAACGGCGACCCCTACTGCCGCAAGGTCGTGCGCGACTGGACCGATGCCATGATGGAACACTCGCTGAAGGAGCTGCCGCAAACCAAGCGCCTGACCGGCTTCTCCGTGCGCTTCGACACCGACGCGGCCACGCCCGCGCGCAGCTTCGGATACGGCTTCTTCGACGCGCCCTGGGCCTGCTATGACTGGACGGGGGAGAAGAAGTACCTGGATTTCATCCGTCTGGGCATCGAGTCGGAGTTCGCCTCCTACCGCCATCCGCGCCAGACCGGAATCGTGGCCGACCGGTACATCGCGCTTACCGGCGATACCGCCCTCGGCCCGCGCTACGTTGCGGCCGCAAAGGATCCCGCCCTGTGGCGGTCCTCGCTGCACAACGACAACTACTACGAACTCGATGCCTTCTACCTGGCCTGGCAGTGCACGGGCGACCTCGCCTTCATTGACGAAGGGATGAAACTTACCCTGAACGATATTGCATGGGAACTCCCCATGCTGACGCAGGGGGAGCAGTCCACCGACCGCGTCTGGACGCCGCAGCGCCTGGCGAACCGCGTGGCGCTCGGCGGCTCGGCCATGCTCCGGAACGAACTCTATCCCCGCCTCGGCGCGAGCTGGGAGCACGCCACCGGACGCCTGGCGCCCTTTGTGCGCGTGAATCGGCGGGACCGCCTCGAAGCATGGGTCTGCAACCTTGACGAGCGCGAAGCATCGGTCACGATGCGGGTGTGGGGTCTCGATCACGGCCGCTACCGCATCCGCCAGGGACCGGACCGCAATCTCGACGGACGCCCGGACACGGAAGCGGAGACGCGGGCAACGCTGGCGCGCTTCGAGACGCTGGCGTTGAAGCTCCCGCCGCGCACGGTGTGGCTGGTGGTCTGTGAGCAGGAGGAGGCGCTCGACGACATCCGCGCGCGCCCGGACCTGGCCGTGTGCGCCGAGGACGCCGCGTACGACCCCGAAACAGGCCGGCTGACCTTCATCGTCCACAACATCGGCGCGAAAGGGAGCGGCCCCTACGACCTGCGCGTCGCGGCCGGGGGCAAGGTGCTGCTCGATCTCAAAGGCGTACCGGCGCTCGATCCACCGTTAGACCAGTTCCCGAAGACGGCGACGTTTCAGGTCGAAGGGCTGAAGGGGCGGGAGGACGTGCCCGTCGTCGTGGACGTGGATCCCGCCGGGCGCCTGCGCGAGATCGCGCGCCCCAACAACCGCGCGGAACTCCTCCCGTCGCGCTTGCCGGCGCCGGCAAAGGCAACGCCCTGATACCCGGAGGCGCGCCCGTTACGGCTGGGTCAATTCCTCGCCCGTCTCCAGGAAGTGGGCCAGCTTCCGAGCGGAAAAGACGCGCGCCGCGCGGACGCTGAAGTCGGTGTTGCCCCCGATGTGCGGAGTGATGACGACATTCGGATGGGCGCGGGCGTACTGGATCAGAGCCGAGTCGCCCATGCGCGCGCGCCATTCGTCATGCACCACGTCCGCGCCGTAAGCCGCCAGCCGCCCCGATCTCAGCGCCTCCAGCAGCGCAGCCTCGTCCACCACGTCGCCGCGGCTGGTATTAATGAGGATCGCGCCGGGCTTCATGCGGGCGAAGACCCCGGCGTTGATGAGGCCGTAGTTCTCCTTCGTGAGATGGACGTGAAGGCAAAGCGCATCGGCCTCGCGGATCAGCGTGTCGAAGGGAACGCGCTCGACGCCGGGAATGCAGAAGTCCTTCAGGTCGCACGCCAGGACGCGCATCCGAAATGCCTTGCCGTACCCGACGGTCATCTTGCCGAGCCGCCCGACGCCGAGAACGCCCAGCGTCATACTCGAAAGCTGGCGTCCGCGCAGTTCGTCGCGCGCAGCCCAGGAGTCGGAGAGGGCGACCTCCTGGCATCGGCGCATGTGCCGTGCGCAGCAGAGCAGCAACATCCAGCCGCACTCGGCCGTGGCCGTGAACTGGTCGAGCAGCCCCAGGTCGTTCTTGATGCAGAGAAGCCGAATGCCCCTCTCCGCGAGATAGTCCTTGTCAATGTGGTCGGTCCCGGTGGAGGCCGTGCTCACCGAGCGCAGGCGGACGCCGCGGCTCAGGATGTCACGATCAAGCTTCATCGTGAACTCCGTCCACAGCGCGTCGTAGTTGTGAACAATCTCCAGGAGCCTGGCGCGGTCGGCCGGCAGGTAGTCCACCTCCGCCGATCGGCGGAGAATCTCCAGCGCCTCCGGTGCACTTTCCATCTCGGCCATGCACAACACCCGTGGGCGGCGCGAGGCATCGCTCATCGTGAACTCCCTGGACGTGGACATCCGTCGGAAGGCGTCGGCAACACATAAGGATCATACCCGAAGAGCGTGAGGCGCGCCAGCCACCGGGCGAATGCAGGCACAAATGGCCCTCCGAGGCAATTTCAGCAAAGCCTGCGCCCCGGAACGGGCACGGCGACGGACTAGAATGAGTCGCGAATATTTTTTTAATGCGCTATTGACAGCCCTCCCGCCGGGATAGTACATTATGCCCCCGTGGGCGGCAATTGCTCCACGCGTCGCACGCGCACAACAGGAAGAGGCGGGCGTGACGCGCAAGGTTGGCGCGCTCTTTCCGCCTGATCGCGGGCGCGGAGGCAGGGACATGATCCTCAAGGGTGTCGCAAGGTCTGCGCGTGGGGGCGTTGTCCGAGGATTGGCGGTTGCACTGTTGTCCTGCATGGGGGCGGCTTTGGTGGCGTTGGGGGGTGGCGAGGCTCTCTCCGCCGAGGAGTTGGTCCGGAGGCTTGCCGCCGCGCAGGAGGCGCAGAAGCGGCCCTGCTACACGAAGAGCGAAACGCACACAACGCGGGCCAACGACTACAGCCGAAGCCCCACGGTACGCAACGCCACCGGGCAGATGGAGATGCGGTACGTCACGGAGGTGAGCTGCGACGGACAGCGTTGCGCCGTGGCGACGCAGCGGTGGGGGCGGGGCCTTGACGGAAGGCCCATCTACTCGGCGGGGAAACCCGCGAGTCTCTTCTGCGTGTGGGATGGCAGCCGGTGCGCCTCCTATAGCGCGGTGGGGGATGCTCCGGGGGCGCTGCGCGTTACGGAGAGTCCCCGGTCCCCGGACCGGACCATCCTGATGGCGGGAACGGAGGCGACGCTTCGGGGATACTACTCCGGTTCCGGTGCGCCCATCGAGGAGGTTCTGACGAGCGCCACGTCCTTGCGTCGTCGGACGGGGACGGAGGTCGTCGGCGGTTTGCCGTGCCACGTGCTGGAGGCGGAAACGCCCTACGGGAAGCACGTCTTGTGGATAGACCCGGCGCACGGGTGGAATGTGGCGCGCGCCGAGGTGCTCAAGAAGCCGGGGGACTGGATCAATACGGACAACAGGCCGATGTCGAAGGACCTGCGGGTGCTGACGGTCCTGGAGATCAAGCGCTTCGAGAAGATTCAGGACCTCTGGGTTGCGATAGAGGCGGAAGAGCGCAGCGAGATGGCGGACCGGGGGGGTATTTCGAAGTCCGTTACGCGGCACAAACGCACGGCGGTGGAGTTCGATCCCGACTTCGAGGCGCGACGCGCCTTCACGCTGGACCGCGTTTCGAACGGGGCGAAGGTCTTCCTGAAGGAGAAGGGGGATGACCCGTCGGCGCCGATGTCCCGGCGGATGTGGCAGGATGGACGGATCGTGAGCGCGCCGCCGGCGACGCCGCGGGGCGTAAGCGCAGTGCAGGGGCAAAGCGCGCGCTGATCTGCGTGACAGGCGGGGGACACGCCTGCCAAACCTGGCTCCCGGCAGTCTCACCCACTTGCGTACCCTGCGTCCGGGGGGTATCCTGATGGCCCACAGGGTACGATGCTTCCGATGGTGAGGCCCAGGGATGCAGAAGATGACCGGACTCTATGTCGCGTTGGCGGTCACGGCGGCGGCGGCGGTGACGCTGGCGGTGATGCACGTGCTT
>JAKJEM010000012.1:49931-73130 GCA_022705425.1 Planctomycetota bacterium | reverse complement strand
CCGCCGGGACGCGCGGGTGCCGGAGCGGGCGGGCGGGACGTTCGTCATTCAGGTCCCCGAGCGGCGCGCATCGGCCGGGCTCGAGTGGAGCCGCAAGAACCATCCGGAGCAGTATGTCGCGGCGAATGTGTCGGTCGCCCGGTTCACGGGGATCGGGGATGAAGCGGAGTTGGAGCGCTATCTCGACGTGGGCGGACGGGCGTATGGACGCGATTTCCTGCAAGGGTTCAGCTATACGGAGCCGGACAAGGCCCCGAAGGTGCGCGTCGAGTACCTTAAGCAGGCCGAAACGCTGACAGGGCGGATCGTGGGGCAGGGGCTGAAGCCCAATTTCGCCTACCAGATCAAGCTGCGAGGGCTTTTTGAAACGGACCGGGCGGGGTTCGAGCGGATCGGCTTGACGGGGCGCTGGCGGCTGCCGGGGCGCGGTACGAACTATCTCGACAAGACCTATGCGGCGTACAAGGACAAGCATCTCGTCGAGGCGTATCTGCTCTTCGACTTTTTCGTGAGCGATCCCGAGGGGAACGTGGACAAGAGCTTCTACGCCGACAGCTCCCTTCACGTGCTCTGGAACGCCAACTTCCAGCGCGGGCCGAAGATGACCGATTCGCGCCCGATGGCCGTCTTCCGCGATCGCGCCAACCGGGCGCTCTACGCCCATCCCGACCCCGACCTCTCGCCGCAGTGGATCTATGCCGAGTCGGAGCAGCACTCCCTGGCGCCGAACAACCGCAAGGCGGTGAACGAGGCCTTTCTGCCGGCGGGGAAGTATTCGGCAGAGCTGGTGCTGACCGAGGAGAGCTTCCACACCTTCGCCGACGGGGGCTACTGGGCGACGGTGTTGCGCGCGCCGGTGGAGTTCGAGGTGGTGGAGAAGGCGCGTCCGACGCCCTATTGGCGCGAACTGGGACCGGCAGCGGGGCTGTCGCTGGCCAAGGCGCAGGTGCAGGAGATCCAGAAGAGCCGGTGCGACGAGACCCTGATGCTGGGGCGCGCGCTCTCGGACAAGTGCGGAGTTCTCTTCACTGAGCGGCTGAATCTGGCGCATCCCGGGCGCATTGTGCTCTCGGCGGAGCTTCAGACGCGGGGCCGCCATCAGTGGCAGGTATTCCTGGACACGGAGGAGCAACCTGCCGAGACGCCGACGTACGTGGTGGACAGCGACGGACGCGGGGGCTGGCAGCGCTTTGAGGTTGAGATCACGGGCTCGAAGGGCGCGGAGCGGTTGCGTATCGTGCCGACGCGAAAGCCGGAGGCCTTTGGGATCCGCAATGTCCGCATCGCCGGCGTGAAGGAGTGAAGGGGCTATCGTCCCCAGAAGCCCGACCGGGCCGTGGCGTAGTCCACGGTCCCTCCCGCGACAGACCAGCCGCGGGCGTAGCTCCGGTCGTCGGACCACCAGCGATAATGGAAGGGCCCCCAATCGAGCCCGAAGGCGAGACTGGGCGCGGGGCAGCGGGGGCGGGCGGGCAGGTTGCGCGTTTCCGTGAGGGTGATCGGTCCCGATGAGATGGTGCGGGTGAGGGTGGCCGCCACGGGCTCGGGGGGCAGCGTTGAATGCCGGGGCTGCCGAAGGGTGAAGGTGTAGCGCGGCAGATCGGGGCCGGTTCGGCGCACGACGACGCGATCAACGACAGGGGGCGGCGGTGTGACGATAATCACCGGAGACCCGCCGACGACGCCGGCGACCTGAACCTGTGCGCCGGGCGCGATCTCCGAAAGGCCCGGCCCGGCGCGCGTAATCCGCAGGGCGTCCGGACGCGGGTCGGAGCGGTGGATGACCACAACCGTTTCGACACCGGTCGCTGCGGGGGTGGAGCGGTTCTGCGCCCCGGCGGCGGGGAGGAACAAGGCCCCCAGGAGGGCGGCGGCCGCCAACGTTCGGGCTCTGTCCACGGCATCCTCCTCGGCCGGCGGCGGCGCAGCTACAAACGCGCGATCACGTCCTCTTCGGCCTTGGTCATGGCCTTGGCCATCGCCGGACGGTCCACGGCCACGCGCAGGGCGGTGAGCATGGGGGTCTGGACGCACATCATGCACAAGCGTGCCAGGGTGTGGAGGTGGATACGGTCGTCCTGGCAGCAGACCAGGAAGAAGAGGTCGGTGGGCTTTCCATCGGGGGAGCCGAAATGGACGGGCTGGAGGGCGCGGGCGACGACGATGAAGGAATCCGAGAACATGTAGGGATCGTGATGGCGCGGGTGGAGGAGCGCCAGGCCGCCGGGGAGGGCGGTGGCGCAGAGTTCTTCGCGTTCCCGAAGGCTTTGCGTGAGTTCCTCGCTGGAGACGATCAGCCCCGTTCGCTCGGCCAGGGCGGCCATGTCGCGGATGACGGCGGGCTTGGTGCGCGAGGCCAGCGCGGGTTCGAGGATGTCGGTCTTGAGCAGTTCGGCGATGATCGTGTGGTTCTGGGAAAGGTCATGCGCGCGCGCGGAGGTCCGGCGGTGGAAGCCTTCGAGGCGCTTCTCTGAAAAACCCAGGATGCGCTGGGAGGCCCAGGCGTCAATCTCCTTCTTGAGGAAGACAACCCGGAGTCCCTGGCGTTCAAAGGGGATTTCACCGCTGCGGACGAGACCCTCGACATCCTCAGGAGCGAGGTGGAGGTAGGCGGCAACCTCCTTGACGTTGAAACGGCGGTAGGGCACGGCGACCTCCAAGAGGCGGATGAAAGGACCTACGGCCTTTCAGGATAGGCGTGCGGGGCGGCGCTGTCAACTCGACGTCGCCGGTCGCGCCTGCGCGGTCAGGAAACCGCCGAAACGGTCATGGAACGCGCGGAGCGCCTTGGCGCGATGGCTGATGCGGTGCTTGACCTTCGCCCCCAGTTCCCCGAAGGACCGGTCGTGACCGAGCGGGACGAAGATCGGGTCGTACCCGAAACCGAAATCCCCGGACGGGGCAAAGGAAATGATCCCCTCGACAGCGCCGTCGGTTTCGATGAGGATGCGGCCCCCGGCAGCGAAGGCGACGTGGCAGCGGAAGCGCGCGGTGCGTTTCTCGTACGGGAGATCGCCAAGCTCTTCGAGGATGCGCTGTACGCGCTGGGGATCGGTGGCGCTCTCGCTGACGTAGCGGGCGGAGTAAACGCCGGGGCGTCCGCCGAGGGCATCCACCTCCAGTCCGGAATCATCGGCGACCAGGCCGAGGAAGTCCGGGGCGTGAATCTGTGCGGCCATCCCCAGGGCCTTCAGCCGGGCATTCTCGCCGAAGGTGGTTCCCGTCTCGGGGACGGGACGCACGGCGGGAAAGTCGCGCAGGCTGCGAACCGCGACGTGGAAATCGCCGAGCAACGTGGCCATCTCGGCGGCCTTGGCGGCGTTGAAGGAACCGACGACGATGAAGGGTTCGGCGGGGGTCATGCGGTGGGTCTCCGGGGGCCGGCAAGGGCGGCGGCCTGGGCGCGGAAGAGGCGGCGGCAGCCGGCGCGCGCCAGGGCCAGCATCCGGTCGAGGTCCGCCTGCTCGAAGGGGGTCTTCTCGGCGGTGCCCTGAACCTCGATGAAGCGTCCGGCGGCGTCCATGACGACGTTCATGTCCGTTTCGGCGGCGGAGTCCTCGGCATAGGCCAAGTCGAGCAGGGGGCGTCCGGCGACGATGCCGACGCTGACGGCCGCGACCTGGCGCACCACGGGGTCGGCTTCGATCTGGCCCGTTCGGCGCAGAGTGCGCGCGGCAAGGGCGAGAGCCACCCAGGCGCCGGTGACGGCGAGGGTGCGCGTGCCGCCGTCGGCCTGCAGAACATCGCAGTCTATCCAGATCGTTCGTTCCCCAAGACGCTTGAGGTCCACGGCAATGCGGAGGGCGCGCCCGATCAGGCGGCGGATCTCCATGCCGCGTCCGTCGGGCTTCAGTGTTTCGCGGGGCTTGCGGACGGGGGTGCTGGCGGGGAGCATGGCATACTCGGCGGTGATCCAGCCGCAGCCTTTGCCTTTGAGAAACTCGGGCACACCCTCCTGGATCGTGGCGGCGCAGAGGAGGCGGGTGTCGCCGGCGCTGATGAGGACGGCGCCGGGGGCGAACTTGAGGCAGCCGGTCTCGATGGTCACGGGGCGCAAGTCGCCGGGGCGTCGTCCGTCGGGGCGGCGGAACATGCGGGGGCCTTTCCTGGGTTGGCGCGGGCCGTCACTTCACAAGCAGCGAAAGCAGGGCGCGCTGGGTGTGGAGGCGGTTTTCGGCCTGGTCGAAGACGACGGAGCGCGGCCCGTCAATGACGTCGTCGGTGATCTCCTCGCCCCGATGGGCGGGGAGGCAGTGCATCACAATGGCGCCCGGGCGGGCGGACTTCAGCAGGCGGGCGTTCAACTGGTAGGGGGCAAAGGCCTTGCGCCGGAGTTCGCGTTCGGACTCCTGGCCCATGCTGGCCCAGACGTCGGTATAGACAACGTCGGCGCCGCGCAGGACCTTCTTCGGGTCCGGCCCCATCTCAAAGGCAAACCTGGGGTGGGTGGCGCGCGCGTGGATCTTGCGGACGGAGGCGTCGTCGAAGGCGTAGTCAGCCGGTCCGACGAGGCCGAAGCGAAGCCCCAGGCGTGAGCACAGGAAGGCCAGGGAGCGGGCGACGTTGTTGCCGTCGCCGACGAAGACGAGCTTCAACCCCTCCCACTTGCCCTTGTGTTCGCGCACCGTCCACAGGTCGGCCAGAGCCTGGCAGGGATGGGTGTAGTCGCTGAGGGCGTTGATGACGGGAACGCGGCTCTCGCGGGCCATCTCGACGACGTGGGCGTGCTTGAAGACGCGCGCGGCGATAACGTCCACATAGCGCGAGAGGGCGCGGGCGAAGTCGGCCACCGACTCGCGCTGGCCCAGGCTGACCTCATTCTGTCCCAGAGTGGTCACATGCCCGCCGAGCTGGGTCATGGCGACCTCGAAGGAGACGCGGGTTCGGAGTGAAGGCTTCTCGAAGAGCATGGCCAGGGAGCGCCCGCGCAGGACGGGCTCGAGGCGGCCCTCAGCGGCAAGGCGGCGCTTCTGCTGCTCGGTGGTGGAGAAGATCTCGAGGAGATCGTCCTGGGGGACGTCGGCGATGCTGAGGAAATGGCGACTCTTCATGGCGCAACACGCTCCTATTCTTCGGCGAGGGTTTGCTCGAGTATGGCGAGTCCCTGGTCCATGACCTCGCGGGTGATGTTCATGGCGGGGAGCAGGCGCAGGACGGTGTCGTGCGTGCAGTTGATGAGCAGGCCGCGGCGCAGACAACGCTCGACAACGCCTTTGCCGGGGCGGTCGAGTTCGAGTCCGATCATGACGCCGAGTCCGCGCGCGTCGCGGATGAAGGGGAAGCGGGCCTTGAGTTCGCGAAGGCGTCCGAGGGTGTGTTCGCCGATGCGGCGCACGTGGGGCAGGAGGCCTTCCTGCTCGATGGTTTCAAGGGTGGCAATGGCGGCGGCGCAGGCGAGCGGGTTGCCGCCGAAGGTCGAGGCGTGGGTGCCGGGCACGAGGCGGGCGGCGGCCTCGGGCCGGGCGATCAAGGCGCCGATGGCCGCGCCGCCTCCGAGGGCCTTGGCCAGGGTGATGATGTCGGGCTGCACGTTGAAGTGCTGGTAGCCGAACCACTGGCCGAGGCGGCCGCATCCGGTCTGGACCTCGTCGAAGATAAGGAGCATTCCGTGGCGGTCGCAGAGATCGCGCAAGCCCTTGAGGAAGGCGGGGTCGGGGACGTTGACCCCGCCCTCGCCCTGGACGGGCTCGACCATGACGGCGCATGTTTCGCTGTCCACCAGGGCTTCGGCGGAGGCAAGGTCGTTGAAATCGGCGTAGAGGAAGCCGGGAACGATGGGCTCGAATCCCTTGTGATATTTCGGCTGCGCGGTGGCGGAAATGGCGCCCAGGGTGCGGCCGTGGAAGCTGTTGGCAAAGGTGATGATCTTGTACCGTCCGGCGCGGGCCGCGAGACGGGCGAGCTTGATGGCGGCCTCGTTGGCTTCGGCGCCGGAGTTGCAGAAGAAGCACTTGCCGCCGAAGGAACGTTCGGAGAGCATCTTCGCGAGCAGGCCCTGGGGCTCCATGTAGTAGTTGTTGGCCACGTGGAGCAGACGCCCGGCCTGTTCGCGGATGGCCGCCACAACGCGCGGGGGGCAGTGCCCCAGGCCGTCCACGCCCCACCCGGGGAAGAGGTCAATGTAGCGCTTGCCGTCGGCATCCCAGAGGAAGCTGCCTTCGCCGCGGATGAAGACGATGGGGATGCGCGCGTAGTTGGCGATGACATGCTTGTCGAAGAGGGCGATGATTTCCTGCGAGGTCATGGATCGGACTCCTGTCGGGAACCGGGCGGACGACAGACGATAGACGGCGGATGACGGACGACGGACGACGGACGACGGACGACAACGGCGGCTAGAAGGCGCTGATGAGCACGGCGGCGAAGGTTCCGACGGGCACCTGTTCGCGCGACGTGCGCAGCGTCTCGCGGAAGTCGTCGAGCAGCTTCTTGACGTCCTGGTACAGGTCCTTGTCGCGCGTGAGGCGTGCCAGGGTGCTGTCGCCGGTATCGAGGCGGACGGCGATGTTCTTGAAGCTGGCGATGGCTTCGCCCAAGTCCTTGGACATCTTGTCCACGTCCTTGGAAAGCTGCTCGTCCTGCGTCAGCTTGTGGAACAGGCCGCGCCCCTCCTGGAGACGCTTGGCGACGTCCTCGATGCGCTCGGCGGTGGTGTTGACGCGCGCGAGGGCGGACTTGAAGTCCTTGTACATCTGTTCGTCGCGCAGGAGTTGGGGCAGGAGCCCGTCGCCCTTGTCCACCTGTTCGGCGATGCGGCGGATGGTGGCGACGGCGGCGCGGACGTCGGGGGCGGCCGCCTCGATGTTCTCGATGATGTTGCTCACGCGCTTGTCGTTGTCGGCAATGAGCTTGTTGAGGCGTGCGGCGGTGCCTTTGAGGTCGTCGGCGATGTCCACGGCCTTCTTGTACATCTCGTCGGAGCCGATCAGCTTGCCGAGGGTGCCCTTCTGGTCGCGGATGTCCTCGGAGATGCGCAGGAGGTTGTCGAGGAGCTTGGAGAGTTTGGGGCCGGCGTCGCTGCCCTTCAGGATCTCCTGAAGCTGCGTGGCGGCGGCGTCCACCTTCTTGATGACCTGCGTGAGCTCGATGCCGGGGACGGTGGGCACCTCGCTGCCGGGGGGCAGGAAAGGCTCCTTGGGGTCGCCGAGGGTGATGTCAATGTAGCGATTCCCGAGGAGTCCGCCCCAGGCGATGGTGGCGGTGGCGCCGCGCCGCACCTGATGGCGCGACTCGATGTACAGGGTGATGACGACGGAGTCGCGCTCGAGGCGGACCTCCTTGATCTCGCCGACCTTGACGCCGGCGATGGCGACGGCGTCGCCGGCGTTCATGCCGGAGGCGTGGGGGAAGCGCGTGTGAAGCTCGTACTTGCGCTTGAAGATCTCGCCGAGGTTTTCGACCTTGAAGGTGATGATGCCGAGAATGGCGATGCCGACGAGGAAGAAGACGCCGACCTTCGCCTCGGTGCTCAGGGTCATGGGGAGAACCTCCAGTTCACGTTTCGGGCCAGGAACTCGCGCACAACGGGTTCGGGCGACTTCAGAAAGAGCTCGGGGGTGTTGATGGCGATGATCTTGCCGTCGTGGAACATGCCGATGCGGTCGGCGACGCGGAAGGCGGTGATCAGGTCGTGCGTGACGACGATGCTGGTGCAGTGAATGTTCTGTTTGAGGCCCAGGATCAGGTTGTCCACGTTGGTGGACAGGAGGGGGTCGAGCCCGACGGTGGGCTCGTCGAAGAGCATCATCCGCGGGCCGAGGGCGAGCGTGCGGGCGACGGCCACGCGCTTCTTCATCCCGCCGCTGAGCTGCTCGGGCAGGAGGCGGTTGGTGCCGGCCATTTCGACCAGAGCGAGCTTCTCGTTGACGATGCGGAGGACTTCGTCGTAGGGCAGATGGTTCTGCTCGACCAGGCCGAGGGCGACGTTCTCCTCCACGGTGAGGCTGTTGAGCAGGGCGGAGGATTGAAAGACGAGACCGATCTGCCGGCGGAGGCGAAGGAGGTCGTCGGGGGCGAGGGTGTGCATGTCCTGGCCGAAGACGCGGACGACGCCGGAGTCCGGCGTCAGGAGGCCGACGATGTGCTTGAGAAAGACGCTCTTGCCGGAGCCGGACGGGCCGACGATGACGAAGGTTTCGCCGCGGGCGACCTGGAGACACATGTCGCGCAGGACATGGTTCGTCCCGAAGGTCTTGTTGACGTTGACCGCTTCGACGTCGCAGGTGGGGGTGGAATCGCTCACATCATGAACCGTGTGATGAAGTAGTCGCCGATGATGATGGCGATGAAACTGGTGACTACGGAGGTGGTGATGGATCGCCCGAGCCCCTCGGCGCCGCCGCGCGTGGCGAAGCCGTAGTGGCAGGCGATGACGGCCACCAGCGCGCCGAAGGTGAAGGCCTTGACCTGGCCCTCGACGACGTCGGCAAGGCGCATGGTGCGGAAGGCGGTGTCAAAGTAGTTGTGGTAGCTCATGCCGAAGTAGGCGTTCGCGACGATGGCTCCGCCGGCGATGCCGACCAGGCTGGCGTAGATGACCAGGACGGGCAGCATGGTGACGCAGCCGATGAAGCGCGGCATGGCCAGGTACCGGATGGGGCTGATGCCGAGGGTGTGCAAGGCGTCAATCTCCTCGTTCACCTGCATCGAGCCGATCTCGGCGGTGATCGAAGCGCCGATGCGCCCGGCCAGGAGCAGGCCGCTGATCACGGGGGCCATCTCCTTGACGATGCTCAGGGCGACAATGGTGGCCAGCGCCTGCTGGAAGTCGAACTTGCGCAAGGTGTAGCCGCTGTGCAGGGCGAGGACCATGCCGATGAAGAGCGACAGGGCGGCGGCGATAAAGAGAGTGTCGTTGCCGATGCGTTTCATCTGAATGATGAGGCGCTGGGGCTTCTGCAGGGCGAAGCGGCAGTCGCGCAGGCTCTGGACGAAAAGGATGACCATCATCCCCGCCCCGGCACAGGCGGCGATGATGCGACGGCCCAGCATTTCGAAGAAGACATGCGTCATGGGGCCGGGGTCTCCTGCGGCGCGGCCGCGCCGCCGAACTTCAGAAAGTACAGGAAGAGCCATTGCCGCCCTTCAGGGCCGGTGCGACGCCCGACAAGGCCCTTGAGGATGTCCCAGTCCGTCGGGGCGTCCTCCGGTCCCTGCCGTATGACGCGGAAGAGCGGCTGCACTTCAACATACCGCACTTGAGGGCCGTAGTCCACCCGCGCCAGCCGCCAGAGGAGCCGCCAGGAGGAGGTCTCGTCGTCGGCGGAGCGCCGGTACTCGAAGAGGCGGAAGAAGGGGGCGAAGTTGCGCTCCCAGGGACCGTAGTTGCGCATGGGCCAGAGGGAGAGCGTCTCAAGGGAACTGCCTTCGCGCTCGTAGCGGTACTTGACGAGGGGCCAGGCCTGCCAGGCGCCGGTGTCGAGACCCTTGTGCCTTTCGGCCTCGCGGAAGTAGAGGGGGAGCAGGCGCGAGTTGTACTCGATGTCCCCTCCGCCGAAGTGGCGGCGATGTCCCCAGCCGAAGGGCCAGAGGAAGCGCCAGCGGCTGTACACGGGCCAGTGTTCCACGCTGTAGAGGGGCCAGGCCGTCCAGCCCTTGACCGCGCGCCCGCTGCGATGGCCGAAGAAGGGCCAGGGATACCACCAGTCGTCGAGTCCGAAGCCGTTATCCACGTGGCGGCTGAAGAAGGGCCAGAGGACGTTCCACTCGTAGCCCTTCGGTTCGTCGAGGCGTCCGTAGAAGGGCCAGAGCCCCCAGCGGCGGACGGCGCCTTGTTCGTTCTCGCGGTACTGGTAGCTGTAGATCGGCCAGAGGACGAAGACCTTGGTGAAGGTGCCGTCGCGCTTCCGGTTGATGCCGAAGAGAGGCCACACCTTCCAGCCGGTGTTCCCGTCGCGCCAGCGCACCCAGGAGAAGATCGGGTGGATGATGCTCCAGCTCTCCGCTTCCGCGCTGGACTGATAGACGTAGATCGGCCACAAAACCAGGACGATCTTGTCGCGCCCCATGAAGTCATGCCAAACGCCGCCGAAGGGGAAGAGGACGAAATCGGTTGGCCGGTCGCGTCCGGTGCGGTGATAGTAGAAGGGCAGGAAGATGGTGCGCACCTGTTCCGTGCCGTCGGAGTGCGTGTCGTGCGTTCGGTCGTAGAGGGGAAAGACCACGGTGCGGTCCATGTCCGGACGCTTTGTGCCGAAGCCGAAGGGCCAGAAGCAGTCGGACTCGGCGACCTTCGAGGCGATGTCATCGCGGCGGTTATAGAAGGGGCGCAGGTAGAAGGAGGTGTGGCCCGGCGAACGATTGCCTTCGAGGACGGGGCCGAGGGCTTCCCATCCGGAGGTCGCGCCGTCGTCGGAAGACCAGTAGCGGAACAGGGGCCACAGGTCCACCTGGGGGGTGTACTGGGAGTGAGGTCCGGCGCAGCCGGCCAGGAGCGCCAGGAGGATCAGAAGGCCGGCCGCGCCAAGGGAGCGAAGTCCGCGCGCGCCGGTCCTTCGAGGCGCCGCGCTCGTGTGCGTCATGGCGAGTATCCCTTTCACCGGCTTCAGACGGCGTCATCGGCGTCAATGGATGATCTGGGTGCCGACGCCCTTGTCGGTGAAGATCTCCAGGAGAAGGGCGTGTTTGACGCGCCCGTCAATGATGTGGGTCTTGCGCACGCCCGCCTGCAGCGCCACACGGCAGGCTTCCACCTTGGGGAGCATGCCGCCGTCTATCACGCCGCGGCGCACCAGGTCCTCGATGTGGCGCTGGGACAGCGTCTCGGCAAAGGACTCGGGGTCCTGCGGATCGGTCATGATGCCGGGAGTGTCGGTGAGGAAGACGGCCTTCTCCGCCTGGAGCGTTGCGGCAACGCAGGCGGCGGCCATGTCGGCGTTGACGTTCAGCGTTTCGCCGGAAGCCCCGCGTCCCAGGGAGGCGACCACGGGCACCTGGCGGGCCTCCAGGACCCGGTGGAAGAGGGCCGTGTCAATGCCCTCCATGTCGCCGACGAAGCCCAGGTCCACCTCCTCGAATCCCCCCTCGGGCAACGGAATGCGCGAGAGGCGGCGGCTGGCGCGCAGGGCGCCCTGGGTCGGCCAGCGACACGGGGAACCCGCCGAGCTTGTCCAGGCGGCGGCAGATGTCGGCGTTGATGCGGTTGGCCAGCACGTCGCGGACAATCTCGAGCGTTGCCTCATCCGTGACGCGATGGCCGCGGATAAAGCGGGGCTGAATCTTGCGCGCCTTCATTTCGCGGGTGATCTCCGGTCCTCCGCCATGAACGAGGACGGGTTTGATGCCCACGGCGCGCAGGAAGACGATGTCGTCCAGGACGCAGTCCAGCGTGGCAGGGTCCTCCATGGCAGCGCCGCCGAACTTGATGACGAAGACCTTCCCCTGGAAGTTGATGATGTAGGGCATGGCTTCGATCAGGGCGGCGGCTTTGCGGATGGCTTCCTGCATGTGACGTCTCCATGTCGGGTGGGGAGGAAAACACCTTCCCCGCGCTCGCAACGCGAGCGAAAGAAGGAAACGCGCCGGTTGTCCGGATGACAGCGGACTGATTATAGGGGGGGGGATGGAGCGCGTCAACTTGAACGCGGGAGCCGGGGGTGCTATGATTAAAAAGCAGGTTTCGCCCCCTCCGTTCACCTTGGAGCCGCATGTGAGAATCCCCAGACTACTGACCGGTCGCCGTAGCGGCATCTGTATCCTCGGGCCGACGGCGTCGGGGCGCGTGATTTTGGAGAACTTCCGGGCCAACGGACGCGAAGTGGACTGCTTTGTGGACCCGGTGGGGAAGTTCCGGGGTGAATCCTGGGCCGGGTTGCCGGTGGTCAAGCTGGAAGGCCAGGATGAACTCCCCGCGCTGAAGCGGCGGGGCATCCGGGAGTTCGTCATCGTGTCCGGGGCCACGGCCTCGCGCAAGCGGCTCTTCGAGGCGTGCGTCAAGGCGGGGCTGACCCCCTCGGCGCTGATCCACCCGACCGCCACGGTCCTGCAGGACGCCCGCCTGGGGGCGGGGTCGGTCGTCGGCGCGCGCGCGCTGATCGGCGTCGGCGCGGAGGTTCAGGAGAACGGCCTCGTCGGCATGGGAGCGCTGCTGGATCACGATTGTGTGGTGGGGCGGCATTCGAGCATCGGCTGCGGGACAAATCTCGGCGCGGAATCGCGCACCGAGGAGTGCGCCTTCCTGGGGGATGGCGTCGTGGTGCTCTCGGGGCGGAAGATCGCGCGCGGGAGCATCGTCGTGTCGGGGTCCGTCGTCACCCAGGACGTGCCTGAAGGCGCCATCGCCGCCGGCGCCCCGGCGCGGCTCATCCGCCGCCGGCAGTAATCGCCGAGGGCTCGCCCCGTTGTCCGCTGCGGCGCGGGCTTCGACGCCGGCCGGTCAGTACGCACCTTCCTTCTTTGCCAGCTCCACAATACGGCGAAAGGCCTCCAGGCTCACGCTCGAGGGCACCGAGTGGTCGGAGGAGAAGATGTAGCCGCCCTTCTCCTTGACGACGGGGAGGACGCGCCGAATCTCGGCCTCGATAGCTTCCATGTCGTCCCAGAGAACGGCGTTGATGCCGCCGTGGAGCAGCAGGCGGTCGCCATAGCGTCGCTTGAGGGCGATGGGGTCCATGCCGGCCTTCACCTCGAGGGGGTTGAGCGCGTCGAGGCCGATATCGAGGAGTTCGGGGAGGAGGGGGTTGATGTCGCCGCAGGAGTGCAGGTGGGCCCGGACGCCCTTGGCGTGGGCCCAGTCAATTGCGCGCTTGTGAACGGGCTTCAGCAGCGCGCGGTACATGGGGATAGAGAAGAACTGGTTGTGCTTGTAGCCCATGTCGTCCGGCCAGCGGACGGCGTCGAAGGTATAGCCGGCCTCCCACACGGCGTCGAACAGGGCGAGGTGAACATCGAGGTAGTGGTTGAACATGTCCACGCACCATTCGGGGTCTTCGGCCAGGGCGGCGAGGAGGCGCTCGGTGCCGACAGCCCAGGCGTGGGTGACGTCGAAGCCGAACCAGAGAGAGGCCTCGATCCAACAACCCTGACGACGCCACAGGGGGTACTCGCGCTTCAGTCGGTCCCAGTCCACGCGGTCGCGCGACGGCGTCATCCGCGCCTTGGCGGCCGCCCAGCCGGCGCGGTCCTTGATGGTAAAATCGAGGAACTCCGGCGTCGAGGCGGCGTGCTTCCAGTTCTTGAGCGTCGCGCCCCACTTGCTCGTGCGGATGACGTAGTCCCCGGTTTCCTCGATCACGCGCACGTCGTAGCGCGGGCTGTTGTCCGCGCCGATGGCGGCCACGCGGTCCAGGCCGAAGAACTCGGTGAAGGAGACGTCGGAGGGCATCCCCTCGCGATGCCAGCGTTCGATGGTGGCCGCCCAGGGGTGGTCAATGATCGGAACGCGGTCGGCCTCGCGGTGGTCGAACATGCGGGCGAAGCGCTCGCGGGTCGTCATTTCCTTGCGTTTCACGGGGTGTTCTTCTCCAGGGTCAGGGCGAGGATCGCGTCGCGCCAGGCGCGATGACGATAGCATCTCGCCTCGCGCCGCGCAAAGCGGCGGACCGGCGGCCTTCGGGGGACGATCTCCCGTCCGAACGTTCTGTTGTCATGCGGGGCGGCATTGGGTATCATCACCGGCGAACGCTCGATCCGCATGCGCCCTGCGGCGGACCGGCGTCGGGGAGGTTGAGACTCATGGTGAAGAAGGCCGTGGCGGTCGTGGTGGCGCTGGCGTTGTTGGGGTTGCTGGGCTGGAAGATCTACGACAAGGTCAAGCGGACGCCGGAGGACCGTCGCCGGAGCCGGGTGCACGCGGTGGCGGTGGAAGTGGCGCCGGTGGAGCGGGGGACGATCCACGACACGGGATTGTTCACGGGGACACTGGCGGCGCGGGCGCAGTTCGTGATCGCGCCGAAGATCCCCGGGCGGCTCGAACGGCTCCTGGTGGGCCTGGGCGACCGTGTGAAGCGAGGCCAGTTGGTGGCGCGGCTGGACGCGGAGGAGATCTCGGAGCAGGTGCGCCAGGCGCGGGCGGAGCTGGACGTGGCGCGGGCGAATGTCGAAGAGTCGCTCAGCGCGCTGGAGCGGGGCCGGAACGACTACGAGCGCGCCAAGGCCCTCTTCGCCAAGGAGATCGCTTCGCAGGCGGAGCTGGACGCGGCGAAGGCGTTCTTCGACGGGCAGACGGCGCGCCACCAGGTCGCGTTGGCGCAGGTGGCGCACAAGGAAGCGGCGCTCAAGTCGGCCGAGGTGCGTCTGTCCTATACGCAGATCTGCGCGGTGTGGGAGGGGGGCGCGGAGGAATGGCTGGTGGGGGAACGCTTTGCCGACGCGGGGGCGATGTTGCGGGCGAACGATCCCATCGTCTCGATCGTGGACATCGAGTGGCTGACGGCGGTGGTGCATGTCGTCGAGCGCGACTACACGAAGGTGCGTCCGGGGCAGGAGGTCCGGATTTCGGCCGACGCCTTCCCGGAGCGGAGCTTCGCGGGGCGCGTGGCGCGGGTGGCGCCGGTGCTGCGCGAGGGGTCGCGCCAGGCGCGCGTCGAAATCGAGGTGCAGAACGAAGCGACGCTGTTGAAGCCGGGGATGTTCATCCGGGCGGAGGTGGACTACGCCCGGCACGAGAACGCCATCCTGGTGCCGGTGACGGCACTGATGACGCGACAGGGTCGGCCGGGGGTCTTTCTGGCCGACGCGGCGGAGAAGAAGGCGCAGTTCGTGCCGGTGACGGTGGGGATCGTCCAGGGGGCAAAGGCAGAGATCGTTGAGCCGACGCTGTCGGGGCTGGTAGTGACGCTGGGGCAGCATCTGCTGACGAGCGGGGCGGAGATCGTCCTTCCCGAGAGCGCGCCGAAGACGGAACGGGCGGGGGGCGGGAAAGCAGACCGATGAACCTCTCACGCGCCTCGATCCGACGCCCGATCTTCACGATGATGGTCGTCTTCGTCGTGCTGATCCTGGGGATGGTGTCCTTTTCGCGGCTTTCGATAGATCTGATGCCGGACATCACCTACCCGACGCTGACGGTGGGGACCTCTTACCCGAACGCCAACCCGGAGGTCGTCGAGTCGGTCATCACCCGTCCCATCGAACAGGCGATGAGCGCCGTCCCCGGTGTGCAGGAGGTGACTTCGTCGTCGCAGACGGGCTACAGCAGCGTGCGGGTGACCTTTGCCTGGGGGCGCGACCTGGACGCGGCGGCGGCGGACGTGCGCGACCGCCTGGACCGCGTGATCGGGCGGCTCCCCGACGACGCCGACCGTCCGGTGCTCAGCAAGTTCGACGTCGCCGCCCAACCCATCCTCATCGTCGGCGTCCACAGCCATATGGAGCCGGTGCAGTTCCGGCAGTTTGTCGAGGACCAGGTCAAGTACCGCATCGAGCGCGTGGACGGCGTGGCCTCGATGGACATCTGGGGCGGACGGGTGCGGCAAATCCAGGTGAACCTGCTGCCGGACAAGATCAAGGGGCTGGGGCTCTCGATAGACGACATCATGAGCAAGGTCAAGGCCGCCAATCTCAATCTGCCGGCGGGCTTCATCGAGCGGGGCAACTTCGAGGTGACGATCCGCGTGCCGGGCGAGTACGGCGAGCTGGCAGACCTCGGGGCGACGGTGGTGGCGATGCGGGGGGGCGTGCCGGTGCGCCTCGACGACGTGGCGCGCGTCGAGGACTCCTGGCGGCGGGTTCGCCAGATCGTGCGGATCAACGGCGTGCCGGGGCTCCGGATCGCCATCTACAAGCAGTCTGGAACGAACACCGTCGAGGTGGCGCAGAACGTTCACAAGGAGATCGGGCGGATCAACGACGAGTATCCCCAGATCCGCATGGTGCCGCTGATTGACACCTCCGACTACATCAAGCGTTCCATCAGCAACGTGGGGCACGAGGCGGTGTACGGCGGGCTGCTGGCGATTCTGGTCATCTTCTTCTTCCTGCGCGAGGTGCGCAGCACGGCGATCATCGCCACTTCCATCCCCATCTCGATCATCGCCACCTTCGGACTGATGTACTTCAGCGGCTACACGCTGAACCTGATGACGCTGGGGGGGCTGGCGCTGGGGGTGGGGCGGATCGTGGACGACTCGATCGTGGTGCTGGAGAACATCTACCGCCTGCGCGACCAGGGCCTGGACGCGGAGGCGGCCTCCGAGCAGGGGAGTCGGGAAGTGACGGCGGCGATTGTGGCAAGCACGCTGACGACGCTGGCGGTGTTCCTGCCGCTGATCTTCGTGCGGGGGATGGCGGGCGTGATGTTCAAGCAGATGTCGGCGGTGATCGCCTTCTCGCTGCTCTGTTCGCTGTTGGTGGCGACGACGCTGGTGCCGATGCTGACCTCGCGGCTGTTGCGGGCGGAGGCGCGCCGCGAGGCGGGGCGGGCGCCCGGCGTCTGGGCGCGCGCCATGGGGTGGCTGGGGCGGCCCTTTGCCTGGATGGAGGAGACCTACCGCCAGGCGATCGGCTGGTCGCTCGACCACCGCGCCGCCGTCATCATTACGGCGGCGGTGTTGCTCGCAGGGGGCGTGGCCTTGATGCCGCTGCTGGGCGTGGAACTCATGCCGGCCTCCGATGAAGCGGAGGTGCGGGTGAACCTGGAGATGGACATCGGGACGCGCCTGGAACTGACCGACCGCACGATGGAACGCATCGAGGAGATCGTGCGGCGGGAAATCCCCGACGGGGAGCGGAAGGACATCGTCAGTTCGAGCGGCGGCGGCGGGCCGCACACGGGGTGGATGCGGATCACCCTCGTGCCGCGGCGCGAGCGGACGCGTTCCAGCGAGCAGGCGGCCAACGACCTGCGCCGCAAGTTGCGCGACATCCCCGGCGCCACCGTGCGCACCCGCGCCGGTCAGGGCCTCTACATCCTGCGCGTCGGCTTCGGGGGAATGGATCGCGTACAGCTCGAAGTGCGCGGGCACGACTTCGCCACCGGCGAGGCCCTGGCGCGGCAAGTGAAGGCCGTTGTCGCCAAGGTTGAGGGCGTCACCGACGTGATCGTCAGCCGCGAAGCCGGCGGACCGGAGGAACTCATCCTGATTGACCGCCAGAAGGCGGCCGACATGAAGGTGACCGTCAGCCAGATCGCCAACGCCCTCCAGACCTGTCTGGGGGGGACGCAGACGGGAACCTACCGCGAAGCCGGCAACGAATACGCCATCGTCGTCAAGCTGCGCGAGAGCGAGAAACTCGATTTGCGCGACATCCTGGACCTGACGCTGACCAACGCCGACGGCGAACCGGTGGTGCTGCGCAACGTGGTGCGCGTGCGTTCGCAGCACGGCCCCATGCGGATCGAACGCAAGAACCAGGAGCGGGTCATCAACGTCTCCGCGAACATCACCGAACGCGACCTGGGGAGCGTGCTGGCCGACGTCCGGCAGGAACTGCGGACGCTGCCCATCCCCAAGGACTTCACCATCCAGTTCGGCGGCGATTACGAGGAACAGGTCCGCGCCTTCCGCGAACTGCTCTTGAGCCTGGCGCTGGCGCTGGTGCTGGTGTACATGGTCATGGCCTGCCAGTACGAATCGCTGCGCGACCCCTTCGTCATCATGTTCTCCGTGCCGTTGGCGACGCTGGGGGTGGTGGTGATGCTCTTCGTCACGGACACGACCTTCAACATCCAGTCCTTCCTGGGCTGCATCATGCTGGGGGGAATCGTGGTCAGCAACGCGATCCTTCTGGTGGACCACGCCAACCTGCTGCGCCGGCGCGACGGCCTGCCGCTGCGCGAGGCGGTGATCGAGGCCGGGCGCCGGCGGTTGCGCCCCATCCTGATGACGACCGCGTGCACCATCCTGGGGCTGATCCCGATGGCGCTGGCGCTGGGCGAAGGGACGGAGGCGCAGGCGCCTCTGGCGCGGACGGTCATCGGCGGGCTCATCAGTTCGACGTTGATCACCCTCGTGGTCATTCCGGTGGTCTATTCCATCTTCGAAGGGAAGGACCCGGCGAAGACGGCGGCATGAGGAGAAGACGCGATGGCAACCCTGCGATGGATGGCGCGCGCCGCGCTGCCGGCGCTCTGGCTGGGACTGGCCGCCTGCTCGGGCGTACGTGAGCTGGACGTTCCTTCGCCCCCGCACATCGGGCCGGCCTCCGAGAAGTCCCGGACCCGCGAGATTCCCGCCGAAGAGGTCGCTCCACCCCCGCCGGCGGCGCGTCCGCTGCCTCCGGAAGGGCCGATAGACCTGACCCTCTCCGAGGCCGTGGTGCAGTGCCTGGAGAACAACCGCCAACTGCGCGTGGCGCGCGTGAACCCGGAGCTCCGGCGCGCGCTTGAAGCGGTCGAGCGCGCGGCGTTCGATCCCGTCCTCGCCGCGCAGCTTTCGCAGCAACGCCAGGTGTTCGAGCAGGCTTCCGCCGCCGGTCCGACGGGCGCGACGGAGGACGTTGTCTCCGGGAGCGTCGGGGTGCAGCAGTACGCGCCAACGGGAACGTTGCTGGGGCTGTCGGCCTCCGGCAGAAGCGAGCGCGACTGGCCGGGGCAGGACCCCCTGGCGGCCACGCGGCTGGGGCTCAGCGTGACGCAGTCACTGCTGCGCGGCTACGGCATCGAGCCGAACCTGGCAAGTCTCCGGCAGGCGCGGCTGGACACGCAGGTCTCGGAATACGAACTGCGCGGCTTCGTGCTCCAGCTGGTCGCGGCGACGGAGGTGGCCTACTGGGACTACGTGCTGGCGGAACGCCGGATCGCCATCTTCACCGACTCGATGAAGCTGGCCGAGCAGCAACTGGGTGAAACGCAGGAGCGCATCCGCGTCGGCACCCTGGCGCGGACCGAGCTGGCGGCGGCGCATCGCGATTTTCGAGGACTCGTTGAAGCTGGCCGAGCAGCAGCTTGGCGAGACGCGCGACCGGATTGACGTGGGCTCGCTGGCGGAGACGGAGCTTGCGGCGGCGCAGGCGGAGGTGGCGCTGCGCAAGGAAGATCTCATCAACGCCAAGAGCGCGCGCGACACCAGCCGCCTGCGCCTGTTGCGCCTCATCAACTCGCCGGGCGGCCTGGACCGCGAGGTGCGTCTCCTCGAAGGACCCGTCGTCCGCGACGTCGGCTTCGGAACCCCCGACGCGCGCATCCGCACGGCCGTCCGCCTGCGCCCGGAGGTCAACCAGGCCCTCCTGTCTCTGCGGCGGAATGAACTCGAGGTCGTCAAGACGCGCAACGGCGCCCTGCCGCGGCTCGACGTCTTCATCCTGCTGGGCAAGACCGGCTACGCGGAGTCCTTTGGGAACACCTTCCAGGACTTCCGGGACAACAACTACGACGTTACGGCGGGGGTCAGGTTCGAGTATCCGCCGCTGAATCGGGCGGCGGAGGCGCAACTCCAGCGCAGCGCCCTGGCGCGGAATCAGGCCCGCGACGCGATTGAGAACCTCACGCAACTGGTGGAGATGGACGTGCGCGGCGCGCTCATCGAGGTCACGCGCTCGCGCGAGCAGGTGGCCGCCACGGCCGCCACGCGCGCCTTGCAGGAGGAGGCCCTCCGCGCGGAGATGGAGAAGTTCCGCGTCGGGAAGTCCACTTCCTTCCTCGTGGCGCGGGCGCAACGCGACCTCGTCGCGGGGCAGGCGGCCGAAATCCAGGCCGTGGTGAACTACCTGAAGGCCGTCACGGAACTCTACCGGCTCGACGGCACGCTCCTCACCCGCCGGGGACTCGAAGCGCCGGGGGAGGAGCCGGTGGCGGCGCCGTGAGGGCGGGGTCGAGCAGGAACAGCCCCAGGTCCATGACGTTCGTGCCGGTGGGTCCGGTGCGCAGGAGGTCGCCGAGGCGGTCGAAGAAGGGGTAGGCGTCGTTGTCGGCGAGTGCGGCGAGGGGGTCGATCCCAAGGGCGCGCGCGCGCGCGACGGTGTCGCCGTCGGCGAAGGCCCCGGCCGCGTCGGTCGGGCCGTCGGTTCCGTCGGTTCCGGCGGCGAGGAGGGCCCAGCCGGGCACGCCCGGCGCCGCCAGGGCGGCGGCCAGTGCGAATTCCTGATTGCGTCCGCCGCGCCCCCGTCCCCGCAGCGTAACGGTGGTTTCGCCGCCGCAGATCAGGCAGGCCGGCGGCGGCACGGGATCGCCGTGCTCGATCGCGTTGCGGGCGATGGCGGTCAGCACGCGGGCGGCCTCGCGGGCCTCGCCCTCGAGGCGCGTCGTCAGGACCAGGGGACGATAGCCCAGCCGGCCCGCCCGGCGGCGGCAAGCCTCGACGGAGAGCGCATTGCCGGCGATGATGACGTTTGCCACGCGCGCGAAGAGGGGATCCTCGGGCTTGAGCGTCTCCGGACGCAGGCCGGCGGCCCCGGCGCGCAGGTGCGCCAGGACGCCGGCGGGGGCGCGCGCTTCGAGGCCGTACTTGCGGAGGACGGCGAGCGCGTCGGCGAAGGTGGATGGATCGGGGGCGGTGGGCCCCGAGGCGATGACGCCGAGCGGATCGCCGATGACGTCCGACAGGATGAGGGACAGCACGCGCGCAGGATGCGCCAGGCGCGCCAACTGGCCCCCCTTGAGCTGCGAGATGTGCTTGCGGACGCAGTTGATTTCGCCGATGTCCGCCCCGCAGGCCAGGAGTTCGCCGGTCAGGCGCTGCTTGTCGGCCAGCGTTACGCCCTCGACCGGGAGAGGCAGCAGGGCGGAGCCGCCGCCGCTGATGCAGAAGATGACGAGGTCGCCTTCGCGGGCCTCGCGGGCGAGGCGGGCGATCTCTCTCGCGCCGCGCTCGCCGGACTCGTCCGGGGTGGGGTGGGCCGCCTCGTGAACGCGCACGCGGCGGAGGGGCAGGCCATGGCCGGTCTTGACGTTCACCCACCCGCCGGTGATGCAATCGCCCAGGAGGTCCTCGACCGCCCCCGCCATGACGGCGGAAGCCTTGCCGGCGCCCAGGACAAACACGCGGCGCAGCTCGGTCGGCGAAAGGCTCAACTCGCCGCAGACCAGTCGGTCGCCCTCGCGGCGGAGATGGCGGCGGACGGCCGCGGCGGGGTCGGCGGCGGCCAGGCCGGCGTTGAAGATGTCGAGCAGCCTTTCGCGCGCGCGGCGATCCATGGGCTCTCTCCGAAACGGGCGTGATGGGCGGTGCGGGCGCGATTATAGGGTCCCGGCGACGGGTGAATCAAACCGCGCGCAAAGTCCGCCCCGAGAATCATCTTGCCTGCCGGACGGAAGGGCGCTAAAATTGTCGCAGGACGACGCAGGATGGGCGGTGTCCGCTGCGCATCCGGTCGGGGGATCGTGCAGATGCCCGGGAAAGGTCTTGCCGCACGACGCAGAGTGCGTTCGAGAGGGACGGCGGGGTTCACCCTCGTCGAACTGCTGGTGGTCATCGCCGTCATCGGCGTCCTGGCCGCCATGCTCCTGCCCGCCCTCGCTGCCGCGCGCGAGAAGTCGCGGCGGACCGTCTGTATCAATAACCTTCGTCAGATGAGTGCGGGCCTTGAAGGCTATGTCCAGGACCACGCGGAGTACTACCCATCGGGCCTGTCCTGGGGGGGGGCGTCCACCCTCGCCCACGTCATAGACGAACCGCAGTTCTGGGCCTTTCGCGAGCACCGCATCAAGGGAGGAGGCGTGATGGACGCCTCCTGGGGGGCCATCGCCGCACAGCGTTCCCCTCCGAACAACATCTGGTCGCCCTACGTCAATTTCTATGGGCACAAGCCGGGAACGGCCAACCGCGACTCGGACTGGGAAGCCGGTCAGTTGAACGCGTCTCCCCTGAATATCGGGCTGCTCTTCATCGGCGGGTACATGCCCAGTTGCGGGCCTTTGAGCTGTCCCTCTCGAGGGGTGGACAACATGCGCAATTTCGGCATGACATCCAACCCCCAGCCGGAAGAGCTCCTGTTCGGCGACTGGAGAACGGCCACCACGCCGACAGGCATCAACTTCCGCGTGCGCGGGATGCACTACCTCTACCGCAACGCGCCCCTGTTCACCTTCCGAAGCGGCGCGCCGCCCGACGGGTACTGGAAGGCGCGGCAACCGCTCTTCTACACGGCCCCTGTTGTGCTGGCCGACGCCGCCTGCCCCCCCTTCAAGACCCCGCGCCAGCTGAATGGACGCGCGCTGATGTCCGACCGATGGGACAAGGGCCCGGCTCTGGCCACCGCCCAGCCGGGTTGGGGGAAGGATGTGCATCGCGACGGTTACAACGTCCTCTATGGAGACGGGCGCGCCGTGTGGCGCGGCGATCCTGACGGACGTTTTCTCTTCTGGGAGAAGCCGCGCAAGGGGACCGCGCTCAGCGCCAATTTCGCCTCATCCACCGCGTACGATCCGAACATAACGCAGAGCGAGGACGCCGATGCCTGGTATGACAATCGCCGCCAGGGCGTCCTCGGCTGGCATGTGCTGGATGAGACCGGCGGCCTGGATGTCGGCATCCCCGTCGAGTAGCCGAGTCGCCGGGTCACGCGCAGAGGAGTGTATCGCATGGAAGACCGCGTCAGGGAACGCCCCGACGACCTTGCCGGCAAGACACCGCCGGCCGGCGAAGCGCGGGGGGGAATGCCGTGGCAGACATGGGCGGCGATCCTGCTGGCGGCGGGCCTGGTCGTCGCAGGCATTGCGTTGCTGCTGGTTTCCGCCTGCGGGAGCCGGCGCCCCAAGCCCTATGCTCCGCGTCGCGCCGCGCAGCCGGCCGACTACGGCGCGCTCCACAACAGGACGCTGGGGGCCGCCGAGGCGCGCGTGGAGGTCCTTGTCGTCGTGCCGCTCAACGTTGATTGCCACGCCCCGACGATCGAGTATATTCGGAAAGTTTCAGAGCAGTGCCCGCGCCATGTGCGCGCGCGCTTCCTGGAGTTGCGCAGCGCGGAGGGAAAGTCGGCGCTCAAGAGCGCGTCCAAGGATTTCTGCGCGACGCTCTTCATCAACGGACGTTGGAACGTCCGCGGCGCAGAGGAACGAGCGTGCCGGTTGACAGGCCCCCTCGGCAGCGACTACACGCTGGCGGACGTTCGCGCGGCGCTGTTGGAGGAAGTTACCCGCGTGTACGGATCCGAGGCCCCGGCTCTTCCGATGCCGGGCGGGTCCGACGCGCCCGTGTCGCCGTCTCTCCCCGCCGAAGGCCGCGCCGGCGCCCGCTGACGCCGGCCTGCAGGCGCCGGGCGTCGTCACGCCGGTCGCAGCAACGCGGCGTCAAGTTCCTTCGGGCCCGAGAGGACGACGTGCGCCCGCGCCAGCGCCGCCGGCGGGAAGCATGGACCGGCCAGCGCAACGCAACGCAACCCCGC
>JAKJEM010000012.1:42869-49921 GCA_022705425.1 Planctomycetota bacterium | reverse complement strand
TCCCACCGCCGCCGCCACGCCTGAAGGGGAATCCTCCACGGCCAGACACTCGGTCGGCGCGACCTTCAGCCGCGCACAGGCGAGTCGGTAGCTCTCCGGGTCGGGCTTGGGGCGCGTGACGTCGTCGCGCGTGACCACAACGTCGAAGGCCGGCGCGCCGCCCAGGGCCGGCGAAACGGCCTTCAGCACCGCCGACACCGTCCGTCGCCAGGAGCCGGTGGCAACACCCAGCGGCAACCCTGCGCGCCGGCACAGGGCATGGAACTCCGGGAAGCCGGGATTCGGGGGCAGGCCGCGCTCGGCGAGAAGCTCCTCGAAGAGGTCCAAGCGCGCCGAGATCGTCGCCTCCGCCTCCAGCCGCAAGCCCAGGTCGCGGTTGATGACCGGCACCGTGTCGGTGTCGCACACGCCGATGAAACGGTCGAAGTACCCCTTCGGCGCGCTCAACCCGCGCCGGGCGAAGAGCCGCTCCCAGGACCGGGCGTGAAGCGGCTCCGTGTCGGCGACGACGCCGTCCATGTCGAACACCACGCCGCGAATCATCGGCGATACTCCTGGATGAAAGGCGCGCCCCAGGCCGCGAAAGCGCGTCGGCCTCAGAAGGTCCACGCGGGCGGGTAGTCCTCGGCGTAGGTCAGCCGCGCCGCGTAGATGCCGCACTTCGATTTCTGTTCTTCCGTAATCGGCGGCAGGCTGCCGTACGCGTGGAGAACGCCCTTGACGCGCACGCGGTGGAGAAAGACCTGCGTGCGCCCGCCCATGTGGGGCAGGAGCTTTCCCATGTCCAGACGCGGCACCCATGCCGCTTCGAGCAACCCGCTCCGCACGCTGTCGAGAATCTCGATGCGGTTCGAGAGGGAGAAGCCGTCCGGGTTGACCTCCCAGCCGTAGAGCGGATCGCGCGCGTTGCCCGTGGGCGAGAGCTTCGGGTCGCCGGTGAAGAGGCGCAGCCGTCCGTCGGGGCAGGCGTACATCGTCAGCGGCGCCGCCAGGGTCGGCTGGGGAACGAACTCCGGCGCGGAAAGACGCCGGAAGGGGTCCTCGGCCCACGACCATCCCACGCGCTGCGCCTTCTCCGGCCCGCTGCACCGCGCGGCCACGAACCACCGGTCGCCCAGCCGCGCCAGGCTCGCCTCCGTCAGCCGCCAGCCCGGCGCGGCCATCAGCGGCCCGGTCTCCACCCACTCGTACAGCCCGGCGGCGGGGTTGAAGCGGTACTTCAGCGCCGCCACGCACCCGTGCGCGCTGCGGTGGTCGAAGTGGTTCGTATCTGCCCACTCCGTGGCTTCCGCGTTGAAGGGAACCGCCTGCGCGAAGCTCTGGTTCATGCGCCGGACCCCTGGGGCGGAGCAGAACTCCGGGCCGGACTCGAAACCCTTCTGCCGCAAGGGCTGGGGGGGCTGGAGGATTTCGAGGTCGTCGCCGGCGGCGTTGAGTCGGAACTGCGTCCATTCAACATTCTGCGCGGCCTCAGCCGCCTCGGTCACGCGCTCGATGACGCCGGTCTGCGGATGGAGGGCGCCGGGGGCGGTCAACCGCCACTTGACGACAAAGACCCCTGCCGAGGGCGCGGGCCGCCCGCCGATCCGCGCGCCGCGCGGCACGCCGAAGGCCACCGGGTGGCCGTGCTGCCGCACGAGCTTCCGCCCGTCGCCCAGCGGCATCCAGTCATCCACGGACTTGCGGAGCATCCGCTCGCAGATCACCGGCCCGTCCGGGCCGCCGCGCCGAAGTTGCGCCACGATGCTCCGATCGTCGTCCACGCACCGCCACCCCCGCGTGGCATAGAGAATCAGCCACCGGTCCGACGCCACGGGAATCCCGTTCGGGTGGGCGGGAAAGACCTGATCGGCGCGCCGTTCTCCCGGCAGGGAGCACTCGTGAACGTACGATCCGGCGTGTTCGACCTTGACGATCATGGCGTTCTCCAGGAAGAGGGGGGCCGCCGCGATGGAACGCATTGACGCAGAGGATACCCCCTGCCGGGATGCCCCGCAAGCCTCACCGCGCATTGACTCCGGCCCGTCACTCCACTATCCTTCACGCGCGGAGACCGCAGCGACTACCGGAGGGACTCGGCGAGGATACCATGGACTGGAAGATCATCGGCACGACGTTCGCGCTCATCTTCATCGCAGAGTTGGGCGACAAGACGCAACTGGCCGTCTTCGCGCGCACGATTGAAGCCCGCGCGCCGTGGTCGGTCTTCCTCGGCGCCGCCGCCGCCCTCGTGGCCAGCACCGTCCTGGCCGTCCTCATCGGCGGGGCGTTGGCGAAGATGCCGGAGAAGATCAACATCGGCATCAAGGTGGTCGCCGGGCTGATGTTCATCGGCTTCGGCGTCTGGACCTTCGTGGAACTCCTGCGCAAGTGAGGCCGCCATGCCCTTCCGCAACGCCGTTGCCCGCATCGTTCTGGCCGACGCCCGGCGCTTCGAGGTCGAGACGGCCGCCATGCTGCGCGAAATCCTGAACTCCTGCGCCGACGCCGAGACCCGCCGCGTGCTGGAAGACATTCTGGCCGAGGAGGAGGGGCACGCCGCGCGGTTGAGCGAAGCGCGCGAGGGCGTGGAGGCCGGCGCGCCCCCGCCCCCCGCTGTGCGCGAAACCCGACCGCCTGCGCGAAGTCCTCACCCGCGAGGAGGCCTCGGCCCTTTTCTACTCCCTCCTGGCCCGGCGCACCGTGATCCCCTTCATCCGCAACCTGTTCAACGAGATCGCCGAGCAGGAACGCGGCCACGCGAAGCGCCTGGCCGAGCACATCGCCGCGCTCTGTGCCGGACGATGATTCCGCCCCCGCCTGTGCCGGAGCGCCGCCGATGCTCTGGATGATCCTCGCGATGGTCTTCATGGCCGCCTTCGGCCACGTCATGCGTTTCGGCCAATCGCGCGGGATGAACATGCCGTGGATCGGCGCGGGCAACTATGTCTTTGGCGCACTGTGCCTGTGGATGTGGTGGTTCGCCGAGGGCGTTCCGAACCTGCGCTGGGAGGCGGCGCTCTTCGGCGGGCTGACCGGCGCGTGCTTCGTCAGCGCCTACTTCCTCATGATCCCCTGTCTTCGGAGCGCCGGCGTCGGGGTGACCCAGTCCGTCGGACGCCTCTCGGTCGTCCTGCCCGTCGCCGCCTCCGTCTATCTCTGGCGCGAGACGCCCACCGCGCCCCAGGTGGGCGGGCTGGTCCTGGCGCTGACGGCGCTGCCGCTGCTGGCGCAGCACAACGCCGCCCCCGGCGCGCCGCGCGGCGAACGCTGGAAACTCATCCTCGTCCTCTTCTTCCTGACCCAGGGCGTGGCCGGGCTGGCGATGAAGGCGTACAAGGAGCGCGTCCCCGCCGGCGGCGAGGCCGCCTTCCTGGTCTGTCTCTTCACCGTGGCCGCCATCGCGAACCTGCTGGCGCTGACGGAGGAACCGATCCCCCGGAAACCGGAGGTCTTCACCGGCCTCACGCTGGGCGCCGTCAACGTCCTGGCCAACTACGCCCTTCTCCGCGCGTTGTGGATTCTCCCCGGCGCCGTGGTCTTCCCCGCGACCAGCGTCGGCAGCATCGTTCTCGCCGCCCTGGCGGCCATGCTACTCTGGGGCGAGCGCTATCGGGGTATCACCCTCGTCGGGCTGGCCCTTGCCGGCGCGGCGCTGGTGCTGCTGAACCTGTAAGCCGCGCGGCGGGCTTTCTTTGCCGTCGGCTTTCGGGTATATCCTTCCGTGCGCTCCGCACGGTCTGCTCCCCGTCTTTGTCCTGAAGGACATGCCATGACGAGGTCTCGGCCCCTGGCAGTGGTCGCGTTGCTTGGCGCTATCGCCGCGCTGACCTCATGCCGGGCGCATCGCCCGCTCGACGGAGCGCTGCCCGACGTCCTCGCGCCGCACGAAGGCGCGCTGGTCATCGTGGACTGCTCCTCCGGCGCGATGCGCGACCTGCGACCGAGCGCCTCCGCCGAACCCCTTCCCCCCTGCTCCACCTTCAAGATATGGAACACGCTCATCGCGATCGAATGCGGCGTGATCTCCGGCGACGAAGAGGTCTTCTACCGTTGGGACGGGAAGGTGCGGGATATCGCGGACTGGAACAGAGACCTCTCGCTGAAGGAGGCCTTTCAGGTCTCCTGCGTTCCGGCCTTTCAAGATCTGGCCCGCGCCATCGGCCCCGAACGGATGAAGTTCTGGCTCGACACGATTTCCTACGGCGACGGCGACACGTCTTCGGGGGCGGACGTCTTCTGGCTTCCGGCGCCGGGGCGCAAGACGCTCCGGATCACGCCGCGTGACCAGGCGCAACGAATGTGCGAACTCCTGACCGCGAAACTCCCTTTCTCCGAGCGTTCCCGCGCGGCACTGGGGGACATGATGCGCGCACGGACGACACCGCGCGGGGCGCTCTACGGCAAGACCGGCTCCGGCGCCGATGCGTCGGGGCGATACGTCCTGGGATGGTATGTCGGCTACGTCGAAAGCGGGGGCGCGACCTATGCCTTCGCCTGCGCGCTCAAGGGCAGCGGCGTCATGGGGAAGGACGCGCGGGCTGCCGTGGAGACGGCGCTAACGGAGTTGGGCCTCCTCTAGCGGCGCTCCCTACGCCGTCTTCCGGCGTCGCGCGGTGTAGAGCAGCAACGCCGGCACGCTGAGGAGCAGGACACCTGTGACCATGTAGGGGGCGCGAAGCCCGTCCGTGCCGGCGAACTGGGCGGCGATGTAGCCCCCCGCCAGGGGGCCCAGGGCCATGCCGGCGGCGCGCACGGACTGCATGACGCCGAAGGCCTTGCCGATGTGGCCCTCGGGGATGATGCTGCGCAGCAACGCGCCCGCGCTCGGCTGGATTCCCGCTGTGGCCACCCCGAGCAACACCTTCAGGATCGCCAGGTGCCAGATGTTCTGCGCCAGGCCGATCAGGAAGAGCACGACGGCCGCCGACGCGGCGCACAGGACCAGGGTGCGCCGGCGGCCCCACCGGTCGGCCAGCTTGCCGGCCGCCCCGGTGGCAATCACCCCCGCCCCGGCCCCGACCGAGAGCAGCAGCCCCGTGATCGAGGCCGCCCCCTCGGCGGTCTGCCGCAGGGCCGCCACGAACAGCGGAAAGAGCGGCGTCGCCAGCGCCATCGAGAAGGTGGTGAGGAACATGGCCGCCAGGATGACGACGTAGGCGCTGATCGCCAGAAGCGTGCCGTAATCGCCGAACCGGAAGGGCGGCCGCGGGCCGGCTTCGGGGCGCTTCTCTTCGGTGAAGAAGTGGATCAGCGTGCCCGCGCCGCAGAGAAAGGACGCACCGACGACGAAGGACCAGCGGAACCCGATGTGGTCGGCGATCACGCCGCCGATGGCCGGGCCGATGGTATTGCCGGCGTGCGCCGCCGCCAGCACCAGGCCCAGCGCGTGCCCGCTGCGCTCCTTCGGCGTCATGGACGACACCAGCACCATGTTCGCGGTAAGGGTGCCGCTGAGCATCCCTTGAATGAACCGCAGCAGGACCAGGTGCTCCGGGCGTCGCGCAAAGGCCATCAGGATCAGGATAAGGGCCGCGCCGTACATCGAGCGCATGACCATAAGCTTGCGTCCGTAGCGGTCGGCCACCGCTCCCCAGATCGGGGAAAAGACCGCCATCGTGAAGCCCGCCGCCGAGGCGACGATGCCCGTCCATTTGCGGACGGCAATGGGGTCGCTGACGCCGAGGTCCTGCTGCAGGAAGAAGGGCAGGAAGGGCAGCCCGAAGGAAAATCCCACCATGCACAAGAACTGCGCGGCAACGGAGGCGTAGAGGGTTCTCTGCCAGCCGGATGTCCCGTCGGGATCCATCAGAGACGTTTCCTGCACAAAGCCACGTCGGCCTCCAACCGCCGGAGCTTGCGGCGGATTCCCTCAGCGGTGAACATGCGGTACTGGCACTCGGAATGGAAGCCCATGCGCGCGTCGCCGGCCACGAGGGGCAGCGCCCGGGCGAGGTGGTCCCGTTCGTCCTGAAGGATCGGAAGGAGTTCGGCGGCCCGGCCGGGACGCCACTCCCGGCGGACGGGCCAGGCGCGATAGAGGTTCCATGTGCTGCGGAAGCAGTGCCCGGCGACGCGGGCATTGACGAGTTCCTCGCGCGCCGCGCGCCCCCGGCATCCGGCCAGCCCGCACGCCAGAAGGTCCGTCGCCGCCTCCCATCGCTCGGTCAGGCGTCCGAACCCCTCGGTGATCTCGGCGAGGCTGTAGTCCACAACGGGCAGATCGTCGCCGCGTTTGTCCGGCAGCCAGGACCGCCCGAGCGGCTTGCCCGTCAGCGGCGCCGGGCGGATCGGCAACACCAGGGCGAAGTTCATCGGCCCGCGATAGAGCATGGGCATGTTGAAGGGGAAGGACTCCATCGCGCGCGCGAACGCCTCCCACGCCTCGGCCACGCGCGCGGGCCGGCAGCTGGGGAAGTACTCCGCCGCGAACGCCTGCAGCGCCCGGCGGCGCGGCGGCAGCGGGCGCGCGTCCATGAACCGCGCAAAGGCCGCCGTGTTCGCCGTCAGCATGTTCCCGAAATTCCAGCAGCCCAGAACATCGGGAACCCTCAGTCGGCGCAGGGCGCGGGCCTTGGCGTAGAGATTCCCGATCAGCGGCAGGTTCGCCACGGTCGCCAGTTCGTGCGTTGTGCCGATCTGAAGCTTGGCCACCACGCGCCGCCTCTGCGCGCGCGCGGCGCGATAGGTCTTCAGGAAGCGTTCGCTGGGCCCGACGTAGCCGAGAGAGTATTCGTCCAGGAAGCGCTCCCGTCCCAGAATGACGCGGCGCGCGCCCCGCTCGAAGTCAATCAACACCGGCACGTCCGCCGGGAGCGCCTCGAGAATCCGCGGCGAGGGGTCCTCTTCGTACATGGACCAGGACCAGTTCCAGGCGATGACCTCGGCCCCCTGCCCCGCATCGTGGAAACCGGCGTGAACGGCGCGGACGATCTCGCCGACGATCTCGGCGGGGTGGCGCGCGGCGCAGCGGGGGCAGGAGAGGGGCGCCATCGGCGGCGTCCCCGGCGTTCGCTTGAGGCTCCGCAGGTAACCGTACTTGCTGTAACAATGCCCGACGTACTCCGAGGCGG
>JAKJEM010000012.1:34045-42834 GCA_022705425.1 Planctomycetota bacterium | reverse complement strand
CCCCGCCGAGACCGGGCAGCGCGCGCGAGAGGTTCTCCGAGGCCTCGCGCAGCCACTCCCGTACTCGGGGCTCGCCGGTGCAGACGGCGTAGTATCTCTGCCCGACGTAGAGGTACTCCGCCCCGCGCGCTTCGGGGTGCTTCTTCCAGAAGGGATGAGAGGCGAGGAACCCGCGCGGCGGCTGCATGTACAGAAAGACCCGGACGCCGCACGCGGCGGCGCGGCGGATGACGGCGCGGAGAGAAGCCAGGTGCGCCGCGCTTCGCCGCCCGAACTCCGGAAAGACCCGCGACGGCGCAACATCGTGCAGGAGGGCGTGAATCCAGATGGCGTTGAACCCCGCCCCGGCGATCCGGCGAAGCGTGGAAGCGGGATAGGCGCGGTCGGCGTGAAGCGTTTCATCCTTCTGGAAGTTGCTGTAGGGCGAACGCCAGATGCGCAGCGGGGCGTCGGACGGCTTGGGTCGCGATACCGCGCGCGCGGTTCCGGCTGTCTTCCTTCCCATGCCGACAAACCTCCCGAGTCCTGGAACACGGCGTACAGCCCCAGTCCGAAGTGGCAGGCGTATCGTCCTCCTCCGGCGGGTTCTTGTCAAGCCTGCTTGACCGGACGCCCCGCGGCGGCTATCCTCGCTGCCCCTATGGCCATGACCGCGCGCACCGGCTATCTGCTGCTCTTCCTGTCCGTGCTCTGCAACGGCGCGACGTACCATCTCGTCCATGCCGCCCTGCGCGACCTGTCTCCCGCCCTGGCGAACCTGAGCAGCAACTTCGCGTCGGTGGGCTGCTTGCTGGCGGGGGGGGCGCTGTGGCGAGCGATGGGTTGGCGGCTCGGCGCGGTCGAAGGTGTCACGCCGGCGAGCATTGCGCGGAGCATCGGCGGGCAATGGCGGCTGATCCTGCTGGCGACGGCTCTCGGCAGCGTCGGCGGGTGGCTCAACTCCGGGGCGAACCGCGCCTACGGGGCGGAGATGACGGCCTTTCTCTCCAACCTGACCTTGGTCTTCCTCGTCATTCTCGGCGTCCTCTCCGGCGAGCGGCTCGGCGCGGTCGAAGCGCTGATGATTGCCGTCATTCTCGCCGGCGCCTTCCTCTTCTCCTGGCGCGGCGGGGCCTTCCTGTGGGGCGCGGTCGGCATGATGGCCCTCGCGTGTCTGGGCACGGCCGGCAAGCAGATGGTCGTCAAGCGCGCCACGTCCGCGGGCAACATGCCGAGCATGATGGCCGCCGTGCTGCTGCTGATGGGCCTGTGGACGACGCTGATCGGCCTGGCGACGGGAACGCTGCACGCGCCCTCGCCGCGCGCGCTGCTGTTCACGGGGGCGGCGGGGTTGGTCGGCAGTGTGTTGGGGATGACCTTCCTGTACAACGGCTACCACGCCGTGGGCGTGTCGCGCGGGGCGCCGCTGGACGCCCTGCGCCCGATGGTGGTGCTGCTGATCGGGCTGCTGCTGGGCGCCGCGCTGCCGGGTCCGGCGCAACTGGCCGGCGGGGGGATGATCCTGGGCGGGTCGGTGGCGCTGGCGATGCTGGTGGCGGCGAGAACCCGCGCCTGACGTCCTCACGAGGTCGTCATGCTGGCGGCGGCGTCTTTTCAAGTTCCCCCAGGCCGAGTTCGCGCAGGAGCCTGGCGGCGAAGACCCAGTGCCCCAGCGGGCCCGGATGGATGGTATCGCCCATCCACGAATCGAAGAGCGGGCGGTTCTCCCGCCGGACGCGCTCCCAGTCGGCATGGTGGTCCACCAGCGCCGTCGCGGTCTCGGCGGCGGTCTCGCGCACGGCGTCCATGAACTGCGGGTAGCGCGCGCGCAGCGCCGTTTGCTCGGGGTGGATGGCGCAACCGGTCTGGAGCAGGACCTCGGCGGCGGCTTCGGCCCGCACGCGCTCGACGATCCGTCGCAGGTTGGCGCGGAACTCCGGAAGTTCCATCCCCCGGTTCCCGGCGCAGTCGTTCATGCCGATCATCAGCGCAAAGAAGTCCGGGCGAAACCGCCCGACGCGCGCGGAGAACTGGGCCAGGATGTCGCGCGTGGTGTGGCCGGAGATCGCCGTATTCACGACGATGTGCAGGCCCAACCCCTTCTCATAGCGCAGCCGCTCGCTGAAATGCTGCGTGTAGTCGCGCCACCCCTGCGTGTGAAGGGCGCCGTGGGTGATGCTGTCGCCGCAGAAGACCCAGACGGCCTCCTTCTGCGCGGCGATGCGGGCCAGGATGCGTTCGAGAGAAGACACCGGGACGACCTCCTTCCGGTCATGCGGGGCAAGGCCGCCGCTCAGGACTCCGCCGCTTCCCTCGCCACGAGCATCTCCTTGACCTTCATCAGGCGGCTGACGTCGGAGCGGGAGATTTCTTCGAGGCGTCCGGCGATGGACTTGCGGGCGGCGCGGAGGTCGGGGATGAGGACATATTCCAGGGCGTTGGCGCGGCGGCGGGTCTTCTGCACTTCGGACGCCAGGGCGCGCACGGCCTGCTCGAGCCCGGCCAGGCGCACGAGTTCCGGCAGGAACTCGCGCAGCTCGCCGACGGCCCGGTCGAGATGGGGCGAAGTCTGCATAAGGCTGTAGCCGGCGGGGGAGGGCTCGACCTCCGCGCGCGTGTCGGTGATGCGCACGCCCATGACGCGCGTCTCGCGCGCGGTGACGCGCGCGCGCGGGCGCGCCTGGCGCACGGCCGCTTCCGTGGCCGAGGAGGACGAGAGCGCATCGGCCAGCAGGAAGCCCTGGTAGATCCTCGGCCAGCGCTGGTCCACGGAAAGACGCAGGTTCTTATACTCCTGCAGGCGGACGGTCAACTCGCGGATGAGCCCTTCAAGCTTGTCCTTGAGGAGCTTGTGGCCGCGCACCGCCAGGTCCAGGCGTTTGCGGACCCGCTGCAACTCCATGCGCGTGGCGTTGACCTTGCGCTTCATGGCGCCTTCCAGTACTTGTCGAGAATCTCGGGACGCACGCGTTTGAGCTCGGCGCGCGGCAGCCCGCCCATCAGCCGCCAGCCGGTGTCCAGCGTCTCCTGGATGCTGCGGTTCTCGCGCTCGCCCTGCGCCACGAAGCCGCGCTCGAACCCGTCGGCGAACTTCATGAAGAGCCGGTCGGTGTCGGTCAGGGCGGACTCGCCGAGCACCACCGCCAGCTCGCGCGCGTTCTTGCCGCGGGAGTAGGCCGCGTAGAGCTGGTTGAGCGCGTTACTGTGGTCCTCGCGCGTCTTCTTGGGGCCGATGCCCTTGTCCTTCAGGCGGCTCAGGGAGGGCAGGACGTCCACCGGCGGGTAGATGCCCTGGCCGTGCAGGGCGCGACTGATGTAGATCTGCCCTTCGGTGATGTAGCCGGTCAGGTCGGGGATGGGGTGGGTCTTGTCGTCGTCGGGCATGGTCAGGACGGGGATTTGCGTGATCGAGCCGGACTTGCCGCGGATGCGCCCGGCGCGCTCGTAGAGGGTGGAGAGGTCCGTGTACATGTAGCCGGGATAGCCGCGCCGGCCGGGGACCTCCTTGCGCGCGGCGGAGATCTCGCGCAGGGCGTCGCAGTAGTTCGTCATGTCAATCAGGATGACCAGGACGTGCATCCCCAGGTCGAAGGCCAGGTACTCGGCGGTGGCCAGGGCGGTGCGGGGTGCGGCGATGCGCTCGATGACGGGATCGTGCGCCAGGTTGATGAAGAGCACCGAGCGCGCCAGGGCGCCCGTCTCGCGGAAGTCGTTCAGGAAGAACTCCGATTCCTCGAAGGTGATGCCCATGGCGCAGAAGACGACGGCAAAGCCCTCGCCCGTCCCCAGCACACGGGCCTGGCGGGCGATCTGCGCGGCCACCCGCGCGTGCGGCAGCCCCGAGCCGCTGAAGAGCGGCAGCTTCTGCCCGCGCACCAGGGTGTTCAGGCCGTCAATCGTGGAAATGCCGGTCTGGATGAACTCGTTGGGATAGTCGCGCGCCGTCGGGTTGATCGGGCTGCCGTTGATGTCCACGCGCTTGCGCGGCACGATGGCCGGGCCGTGGTCTATCGGCTCCCCCACGCCGTTGAAGGCCCGCGCGATGATGTCCTCCGAGAGCGCCATCGTCAGCCCGTGCCCGAGGAAACGCACCTTCACGTCATCCGGCGCGATGCCGCGGCTGCCCTCGAAGATCTGCACCAGCGCGCGCCGGCCCTCCACTTCGAGCACCTGACCCATCCGTATCCGCCCGTCCGGCAGCTTGACGTGCGCCAGTTCGTTGTAGCGCACCCCGTCCACCGACTCGACGAGCATCAGCGGGCCGATGATGTCCCGCACGGCCTTGTATTCGGTGATCATGACGACGTTTCGCTCCTGTTCTCTTCCCCGGCCACGACCAGCGCGTCGAGTTGGCGGCCGATTTCCTTCAGGATTTCGTCGAAGCGCCCCAGGTCCGTCTCCGGCGTCAGTTTGGCCCGTGCGATGTCCTCGAGCACGGCCAGCTTGGCGATCTCCTCGACCTCGGCGCCGCCGTCGAAGACCTTGCGCGCCTTGTGATAGAACTCCAGGATGTTCCGCAGCATCAGGAACTGCTTGGGGTGGGAGGTAAAGGTGTCCACCGCGTCGAAGGCGTTCTGATGCAGGAAGTCCTCGCGGATCATCTTGGCGGCGAGCATGACGAGCCGGTCGGACGCCGGCAGGGCGTCCACGCCGATCAGGCGGACGAGTTCCTCGAGTTCGGCCTCGCGCTGGAGCAGGGACATGGCCTCGCGGCGCTGTTCGGGCCACGCGGCATTCACGCGTTCGGCGGCTACCCGCTCCGTGACATCCAGATAGAGCGAGTAGCTGTTGAGCCAGTTGATGGCCGGAAAGTGCCGCTGCGCCGCCAGGCCGTCGTCAAGCCCCCAGAAGACCTTGACCACGCGCAGCGTCGCCTGCACCACGGGGTCGGACAGATCGCCGCCGGGGGGGCTGACCGCGCCGATGATGCTGAGCGCGCCCTCGCGCTCTTCCGAGCCCAGGCAACGCACCCGCCCCGCGCGCTCGTAGAAGCCCGCGATCCGGCTGGCCAGATAGGCCGGGTACCCTTCTTCGCCGGGCATTTCCTCGAGCCGGCCGGAAATCTCGCGCATGGCCTCCGCCCAGCGGCTGGTCGAGTCGGCCATCAGCGCCACGTCGTACCCCATGTCGCGGAAGTACTCCGCCAGCGTGATCCCCGTGAAGACGCTGGCCTCGCGCGCGGCCACCGGCATGTTGCTCGTGTTCGCCACCAGCGTGGTACGCTCGATCAGCGGGCGGCCGGTGCGCGGGTCCTTCAACTCCGGCATCTCCATCAGAACGTCGGTCATTTCATTGCCGCGCTCGCCGCAGCCGACGTACACGACCACATCCACGTCCGACCATTTCGCCAACTGGTGCTGGACGACCGTCTTGCCGCTGCCGAAGGGGCCCGGCACACAGGCCGTGCCGCCCTTGGTAAGGGGAAAGAACATGTCTATGACGCGCTGTCCGGTAACGAGAGGGCGGTTCGGCGGCAATCGGCGCGCGAAGGCCCGCCCCTGCCGCACCGGCCAGGTCTGGAGCATCCGGATTTCGACGCGCCCGGAATCGGTCTGGATCGCGCCGATCGGTTCGTCCACCGTGGCTTCCACGTCGCGGAACCCCGTGGCGCGCCCCTTCACACCCGGCGGTGCCATGATCTTGTGCGCGAAGATCGGCGTCTCCTGAACGGTCCCCAGCACGTCGCCGGCGGCCACCTCGGCCCCTTCGGCCACGGCGCAGACGAAGCGCCAGCGCGCCGAACGGTCCAGGGCCGGGACGTTCGCCCCCCGGCTGATGAAATCGCCCCCTTCGGCGCGCATGACCGCCAGCGGACGCTGGATGCCGTCGTAGATCGCCTTCATCAGGCCGGGCCCGAGTTCGACGCTCAGCGGCTGCCCTGTCGCCAGCACCGGCGCCCCCGGCCCCAGGCCGCTCGTGTCTTCATAGACCTGGATCGAGTAGCGCCCGGCGCGCACCTCGATGATCTCTCCGAAGAGATGCTCCACCCCCACGCGCACCACCTCGTACATCTGCGCGCCGGTCAGCCCCGTGGCGATCACCAGGGGGCCGGAGACCTTTTCGATCTTACCTTCTGCCATGTGCGATGTCCTGATAACTGGCCCGTGCGGCGCCGGCCCGCGCAGGGACGGCGGTCAGATCAGATTCGCCCCCGTGGCCTGTTCCACCAGTCGCCGAACCTCCTCGAGGCTCGGGTGCTGTTCGGAAGGCAACAGCGGCAACGTCAGCAGGGCCGCCTGCGAACGACGCCGGAAGGCGGCCACCGCCTCCGGTGCCGATGCCGCCAGCGGCTCGGCGGCCTGCACAGCCAGCCGGCGCAAGGCTTCGTCGAACTCCGCCGGGCTCTCGCACCGGACGGATTCTGCGCCCACGCCGGTCATGGCGGTGACAAACGCGCGCTGGCCCACAGCAATCATTCGTGACATGTCGGCCTCGATGGAACGGACGACAGACGGCGGACGACAGACGACAGACGACGGACGACAGACGCCGAACGGCGGACGACGGCCGTGTACGGTGCGACACCGCAGCTCAGGCGGCCTCTGTGCGAAGCTCCTCGGCCATGCGCCGCTCGGACATCCCGGACTCGGCCGCGGCCAGGGCAATCCGCAGATTCAGCGCCTCAATCCGCAGCGCCCACAGGAACGCAAAGACGACCTCCGGCCCGAAGGGCTCCCCGCGGGCCGCCGAGACGACCTCCGTCATGCGCTCGTCCACGCGACGTTCGAGCGCGGCGATGTTGGCATTCTCGCTCGGCGGGAAGAGCCCGAGGCTGTTCAGCGCCGCGCCGCGCGTCGCCTCGTCGCCCAGCGCCAGGTCGCCCAGCGCCGGAAAGTCCACCCCCGCCGCGCGCCACTCGCGCCACATCTCCGGCAGGTTCCAGCCCAGCGTTCGGGCGCGGACGAAGGCCAGCGCCCCGCGCAGGCGAACCCATGCAGCCACCCAGCCGCCGAGAGGGTCTCCGCCCGCGTCCCGCGCGACACGCAGCAGCGCGGCGGCCTCGTAGGCGTCCAGGATCCGATCCCCCCGCGATTCCGCCTCGTCGGACGGGCTCGAGCCGTCGAGAACGCGATAACGCGCCTCGGCAAACTCCGGGCTTTCACGGATCGCGTCCGCGTCGCCGCGAACCCCTTTGGGGGGCGCGCTCCCCGATCGCGCGGACACGCCGAGCCGGGCCGCCGCTTCCGCGCGGATGGCCTCGCGCGCCGCTGTCCAGGCGCTCCCCTGCTCCAGGAGAGCCGCCACGCGCGCATCGGGCGACAGCGCCCCCGTCTCCCGCGCCAGGCCGGCGAAGCGCTCCTCCACCTCCTCGAAGGGGCGCTCCCCCGGCGGGGTCTCGGAGAAGAGCAGACTGCTCCGCAACCGCGCGCGCCGGTCCTCGACCGTCGGCGCCTGGGCAATGGCCAGCACCGCCCGCCGGTCCAGCAGCCGTACGCGCTGGGCCGTGACGCGTCCGCAGATGAAACACCACTTCGCCCGGTCCACTACGTCTTCTCCTCGCCGAATAACAGCGCCGCCACGCGCTCGGTGAGCGCTTCGCGCTGCACGCTCATCAGCGCATCGAGGGAGTAATCGAAGTCGCGCGATGCGCCGACGGCCAGGAAGCCCCCCTTGACGAAGGCGCTGCGCCCGGAGAGCCGAAGGTTCGGGCGGCGCAGTTCGCGCAGCAGGTCGGCCGTCGCGTCGCGGTCGCGCGGGTTCGTCAGTATCTCCAGCGGCTCGTCCGGCAGGCGAGTCAACTGGGTTCGCAGCCAGGCGCGGTAGCCGTCGGCGGGAAGGTTCAGGACGCCCTGCGTCGCCGCCTGGAAGACCTGGTCCAGAATCTCATTCTTCCGCGCCAGAACGGCCTGACGGTTACGCCCTTCGAGGGTGTTGGTCTCCTGCTCGACGGCCGCCTGAAAGGCCGTCCGGGCGGCTTCGCGGCGGCGCTCGTACTCGCGCCGCAGCCGCTCCGATTCGCGCTCCCAGTGCGCCTGCGCCTCGCGGCGCGCCTCCGCCAGCGCCGCCTCCGCCTCGGCGCGGGCCTTTGCTTCAACGGCCTGTTCCAGCGTTTTCATGGATCGCTCGCGTGCCAGTCTCCGTCAAGTCTCCGGCAGTCTCCGCTCTGCCGCCGTTCATCGTGCCAGCGCCGGGTTCTGGAGCCACTCCATCATCCGGGCACTCGTCAGCCAGTTCATCATCAGGATGCCCGCCAGCAGGGCCACGACGGCGTACGTCTCGACCAGCGCGGGGAAGAGGATCGCGTGCCCGAGCTCCTCCGGCTTGCGCGCCGTCAGGTTGATCGAAGCCGCCGCCGCCTCGCCCTGGAAGACGGCGCTGCGATACTGCACCACGCCGACGCACAGCCCCACGAAGAACAGCGCGATGCCCTCCGTTACCGGGCAGAAGGGCGGCTCGGGGCCGAGCAGCCGGATGCGCAGCGCAATGAGGATGGCCGTAATGAAGGCGTAGAACCCCTGTGTGCCGGGCAACACCACCAGGATGAAGAGCTTGCCGAAGAGTTCCGGCTTCTCTGAAAGGGCGCCGGCGGCTTGTGCGCCGGAGATGCGCAACCCCAGCGCCGAACCCCAGCCGCCGAACATCACGCAGAGCATCGCGCCGGCCACCGCCCAACCCACGCCGCTCTTCACGAAGAAGTCCGCCATCGCCTGTTCCATGCCGCGCTCCTTTATTCCGCAGCCTTGCCGTCGGCCCACACCGTTTCGCGGTCGGTGACGCGGATGCGTCCGCGCCACACGCCCAGCGGCTGGAACCGCAGCCCGCCGCCCTGATAGAACCGCCCGAAGAACTCCACAAAGGTAAGGCGGGCC
>JAKJEM010000012.1:14661-34003 GCA_022705425.1 Planctomycetota bacterium | reverse complement strand
GAGTGCACGAACCCGCCGAGAACGCTCAGGAAGAAGTTCAGCGTATGCCCCGCGACGACCAGGACCGTGAACGCGACCAGCCCGATCCCCCACGGCCAGTCCCGCACCATGGCCGCGACCATGTTGAAGCACATCGCCACGATCCCCGTCGTCAACCCCAGCGCCAGCAAGCGGCTGTACGAAAGCGTATCGCCGATGAAGGCCGTCAGGCCGTAGCTTCCCACAATGCCGTACAGGCTCAACACGCCCACCGCCGCCTTGCCGACCAGGCTCTTCTCATGCCGGCCCTGCGTCAGGATCAACCCCGCCCCGCCGATGGCGCAGGCGACCCATCCCGCCCGCGTCAGCCACGCCGGCACACTGACGAACAACCCCGCCAGCAACGCCATCGCGCCGGGCAGCAGGATCAACCAGAAGAGCCCGTCATATATGGCCGAACGGACATCGCCCTGCCGGATGTGGCGCACCATGAGCATGATGATGCCCAGGAACTGGTTGACGACGCCCAGCGCCAGGGCGAGCAGCAACACCTCCAGCGCCCGGTCCACCGGGTCCCCCACCTTCAACGCATCGCTCAGCCGCTGCAAGGGGTTCCCCGCTCCCAGGTGTATGGGAAGGTTCCCCGCCCACGAACCGGTCAACGCGCCGACCACGATTGTCGGAACGCCGGCGTAGGCCATCAAGGTGAAGAAATTGCGCAGCGTCGGCATTGCGCGATACCGCCGCGCCAGCGACGCCCCCAGCGCAATCAGCGCCACGCCGTACACCACGTCGCCGAAGCAGAATCCGAAGAAGATCAGGAAGCTGAAGAAGATGACGGGCGTGGGGTCGAAGGTGAAGTACTCCGGAAGGCCGAACATTTCGACGAGGAAGGAGGCCGGCGCGAAGAGCTTCGGGTTTCGGAGCGACACCGGCGCCGCCTCGCCGGGCTTCGGATCGCGCACGAGCAGGACGACTTCCGGCAGGTCCGCCGCCATGCGGCGCCCGAACTCCGCCAGGTCGCGCTCGCGCACGTAGCCCTTCAGGATCGTCAAGCGTCGCGACCGGGCCGCCAGCCCGACCGCGCGCGCGACCTTGAGGCGTTCCTCCCAGTACCCCAGCGCCGCTTCGACGTCCGCGCGCTTCTCCGCCGCCAGCACGCGGAGCCGGTCCTCCGCCGCCGTCAGGTCGCGTTCGAGCGCGCGGACCGCGGCGCGCTTCCGCGCCACGTATTCGCCGATGGGCAGCGCCTCCGCCTCCGGCTCGATCTCCTCGAAGCCCGCATCGCGCAGGAGGTTCAGGAAGGCTTCTCGATCCTCGGCCCGGCAGGCGGCCTGCACGACGGCGGTCCGGCCCAGGCGCCCGGCTTCGGACAGAAGGGCCGCCGGCGGGAGCGCCGCGCCGCGCGTCACCCGATCAAGCCGGCTGAGCGCGAGCGTGCCCGCAACGAGCGCCGTCCGCCGCCACCCCGACGCGCCGGGCACGGTGAACGACAGGCCGCTCAGCGGGTCCAGCGTCTTCAGGCGCTCGCGCGCCCGCTGAAGCGCGCCGACGGTCGCCGCGCGCCGCCGGTCGGTCTCGCGAACCTCCGCGTGCAACGCCTCGACGTCCAGCGCCGCCAGGGCGCGTTCCATCTCGGACGCGCAGACCTCCCTCGGCGTCGGGATGAAGTTCTGAAGGAAGTCCCGTTTCTGCGCGGCAAAGGGCGTCAGCGTGTCGAGGATGTCGCGCAGAGCCTGCACCCGCGCCTCGACCTCCGGCGCTTCCGCCGCGGCCCGCGACAACCCCAGCTCCGCCAGCGCCTCCTCGGAAGGCAGCCCCGCGTCCGTCACGTGCGAAAGCCCCAGCGCCGCCACGCGGTCGAGCAGCGCCCGGGACCGTTGCTGCGGATCGAAGAACCAGACGATCTTCATCCGCTCAATGGCCATGCGTATGTTCCATGAAGGCCCGGATGACCTGCTCCACGGCCGGGGCCACCTTCTCCCGGCGGGCCGCGTCGAGTTTGCCCAGGCTCTCCCGGAGTTTGACCTCGAAGGCGCGCGCAATCTGCTCGCGCCGGCGCGCGAGTTCGCGCTCGATCTCCGCGCGCTGCAAGCCGTGTTCGCGCTCCAGTTCCCCGGCCAGCGCTTCGAGCTTCCGCTCGACCTCGGCGCGCAACTCGCGGGCTTGCTGCCGGGCGCGGTCCACCACCTCTTCCGCGCGCTGCTCCATCGCGGAGATCGTTCTGAAAATATCTTCGCTCATGGTCTCCCTGTTCTGCCGGTTTCGCGGCCTCCCTGTCCGGGGCGGGCTCTATCTTCGCCCGACCGGGGCGGGTTGTCAAGGCAACGCTGCCACAACGTCTCCCCGCGGCGAACTACGCCGCCCCGCGCGGATAATCGGTCCGTCTTTCGGGGATGTGGCACAGCCGCCCGCGGCTGTGGGAACGGCTCCATCAGGCCAGCACAGGCGAGGGCGCCACAGGCGCTGCACCACAGCGCCGCCGGTGTGCCACACGCGGTCCAGTTGCCGAGTACCCCCGAGTGACCGATTACTCGCGCGGCAACTCCGTGTTGAATCGCCGCTCCGCTTCCGGTATCATGCCGCGCTCCACCGGCGGATCGGCCCCGGGTTCAGGTTCAGAGGAGACGGACTCAGCAATGAAGAAGTACTCGGTCGTCCTGGTCGGGATCGGGTTGGTCGGCACGCGCATCCTGCAAGTGCTCCGACAGCGCAACTTCCCCGTCAGCCGCATCAAGGTTCTCGCGCGCAGCGCGCGGACGGAGCGCATTGACGGCGTGGACTACGAGGTCGTCCCGGCGAGTCCGGAGGCCTTCGATGGCGCCGATTTCGCGCTCTTCGCCGGCACCGAGGGCGCGCGCGGCGCCTCGCAGCTCTACGGTTGGGAAGCGGCCAAGCGCGGCTGCATCGTCATTGACAACGGCGACGACTTCCGCATGGACGACCGCGTGCCCCTCGTGGTGCCCGAGGTCAACCCGGAGGCCCTCCGTGCGCACCAGGGCCTCATCAGCAACCCGAACTGCAGCACGATCCAGATGGTCGTGGCGCTGGCCCCGCTCCATCGCGCTGCGCGGATCAAGCGCGTCGTCGTCACCACCTTCCAGTCCGTCTCCGGCACCGGCAGCGCCGCCGTCGCCGAACTCGACCGGCAGACCCGGGAAGTCCCCGCCGGCCTTCCCCCGAAGCCGGAGGCCTATCCTCATCAGATTTTCCAGAACGTCATCCCCCAGATCAGCTCCCTCAAGGACAGCTATCCCGGCTACTACGGCGAAGAGATCAAGATGATCCGCGAGACGCGCAAGATTCTCGGCGCGCCCGATCTCGCCGTCAGCGCCACCTGCGTCCGCGTGCCCGTCCGCTTCGGACACTCCGAGGCCGTCAACGTCGAACTCGAGCGCAAGCTCACCGCCGCCGAAGCGCGCGACATTCTCTCGAAGGCCGAAGGGGTTCGTGTGCTCGACGACCCCGCCAAGAGCGTCTATCCGATGCCGCTCTTCTGCGAAGGCCAGGATGACACCTTCGTGGGACGCATCCGCGAGGATTCCTCCCGTCCGAACACCCTTGACCTCTGGTGCGTCTCCGACAATATCCGCAAGGGCGCCGCCACGAACGCCATCCAGATCGCCGAGAAGATGATTGCGATGGGGCTCGTGAAGTAGCTCCGCCGGGAACGTCCCCTGCGGGCCGTCGGCCGGATCGGTCGGCGGCCCGCTCTTTTTTGGGCGCGGCCGTGTGCGCCGCCGGGGGGGGGCCTACGGCATGGGCGTTTCGGTCAGGTCGGCGATTTCCTTCGGCGGGGTGAAGACGGACAGGCGCAGGCGGATGCGATGATCGGGCGTGTCCTTGCCCCGGACGCGCTCGGCGAAGTAGATGCGTCCGTCCGCGCCGACGGTCGAGGCCGCCCAGTGCCCCGACGGAAAGCCGTCATTCTTCGGGGTGCCGAAGCGAATCTTCACGATGCGCCCCGGGTCGCGCCGGTTATACGCGACGGCGCAGAGCCGCACGTGGCGTTCGTACTCCCATTGCTCCTCGCCATACCACACGAAGCGGTCGTACCGGTCGCCGGCGATGGTGCGCGGCGTGAAAACGTTAAAGGCCGGACACCACGCGAAGTGCGGCTTCACGGCCAGGCGCGCCGAGGGGATGACGTTCTTCCGGAACTGCCGCGCCGGCAGCAGCCGCCGCTTCGGCGCTTGTTCCCACACCGTCCCCCAGTCCCACACGCACAAGCGGCGCGGGTCGAAAAGGGCGATGCGGCTCTCGCCGTAGCAGGAGACCATCGCCTGGCCGTCCGGCGTCGGGGTCATGTGCAGCACGTGCGCCCCGACCTCGGGGTACGACATCCGCGCCGACGTGCTCCGCGGCAGGAAGGCGGGCACGTCCACCAGCCGCCGGCGCGCCGGGTCGAAGCGGTAGAACTGCCCCGGCTCCGTCCCCTCGTAGCCGTCGTGCGTTCCCCACACCGTGCCGCGCGGGTCCATGAAGAGGTCTATCCCGCCGAAGCGTCCCACGCGCCCCGAGATGTACGTCTCGCGCGTGGACAGGTCGTGCATGAAGAAGCGATGCTTGGGATAGGTAATGCCGTAGGCTATGCCGCCGTCGGCGCTCATCTGCAGGCAGCGCACCCCCTCGTTCGCCACGAGGACGCCGTAGTCCTCCGTCCGACCGGTGACGCTGTCGTAGCACATCAGCCGGCCGCCCTCATAGCCGGTCAGCGGGTGCGCGATCGGGCCGCGTCCGACCGGCCCCACGATGTCCCCGGCATTCACCGCGCCGGAAACGTGCGTGGCGAACCAGATCTTCCTGCCCACCGGGCAGATGGCGAAATGAATCTTGGAGTGCGGCATCCGTCCCTTCGAGCGCATGTCGCCGATCAGTTCCGCGCTGTCGGCCGCGATCCGCGTCCTCCCCGTGCGAGGAGAGTACGCCAGCAGCGCCGTCGTCCCCTTGTTGTGCTCCCCCGCCAGGCCGATGTAGATCGTCCCGTCGTCCGCCGTTGCCAGCGACCAGATGGAATCATGCCCAGGGTATTCCAGCGGCACGGCGTGGAACCAGGAATCCAGCGCCCGGCCGGAATAGAGATATCGCGTCTCCCGCGCGCGGATAGGCTTGCTCATGCTCGAACGCTCCCTCTCTGAAATAAACTTCGCCAACATCCTCCGCCGGCAGGGTGCGAAGACGGGTCTTGCGCCGTCACTTGGACGCCAGGGCCGGCTCGGCGGGGCGCACCGGCTTGTCGCAGTACTCGCGACCCCGGTGGACGGACTGCTCGATCACCACGCCATCGCTCCAGCGCGCGATAACGAAGGTGGCTTCCTCCCCGGCGGCGATGTCCGGAAGCCGGATTCGGGCGACACGGGCCGGCTGCAGACTGCACTGCTCCCAGGCGTCCAGGAAGGGCAACTTTCCCGCGCGCACCAGGAACTCGACACATCGGTCCTGCTGGAACCACGCGCCGGAAAGTAACTCGCTCCCGGCGACGTGGCAGAAGCCGTCGGCGCGGATCACGAAATCGCGATGCCCGAAACACCGGTACTCGCCGGGCGGCATTCCGGCGTAGCCGCTGGCGTCGGAAACGGGGAAGCATCCCTCGCGCCCTTTGACCCTCATCGCCACGCGCACGACTTCGCCGGGCAGATGGAATCCGTCGCAGATCAGCCCCAGCGTGAGCTTCGGCTCGTCCAGGAAGGCCCAGAAGGGGTTCTTGAAGCGATGGATCATGGGAGCGGCGCCGTTGCCGAAGTGCGTGACGAGGGTGGCCCCGCGTCGCGCGGCCTCGCGGACGGTCTCCGCATCGGGGCCGCAATGGCCGATGGCCACAACCTTTCCGTGACGCACCGCACGTTGGATGAAATCGAGCGCGCCGGGCTCCTCGGGCGCCACGTTGACCGTGCGGATTCGGTTGCCCGTCAGGTCGTCCAGCCGGCGGAAACGCTCGTAGTCCGGCGGGGCGACCCACTCCCGGGCGTGCGCGCCGCGCCAGCCGTCCTGCGGGCTGATGTAGTAGCCTTCATGGAATATCCCGAAGAAGAGCGACGACAGGTCGGCGTCGTCGCTCAAGCGGCGATTGACAAGCGCGGCGGTGCGCTCCAGCCCCGCCGGGTCGTAGGTCGTGAAGGTCATCTGGCAGCGCCCCACGCCGTGCTGGCGCAGGTGACGGGCGATGACGTCGAGCCGCTCGATCCCCTGCCGCTCGATTTCGTTGAAGTACGTCCCGCACGCGCCGTTCTGCTGCAAGTCCACCAGCGGCGGCAGCAGATAGGGCAGGGCGGGATCGTCGGCCAGCGGCGTCACCGAAGCGATCTGCGTTCCCCGCGCCGCCACGCTCACGCACCGTCCGTCGGCCAGCCGTCCGCGCCAGGTCTTGTCGTTCACGAGAACTCCTCGATAGTCCCAAAGATACGGCAGCCGCCGCGCCGAAACGCTCCCGGCGGGCGATGAGGGCCGCGTCCTTCCGCTGCCGTCAGATCGGGCGCAGCGTCGCCCCGCCGCCGGAGGAGACGGCCAGGCGCGCGCCGTCGCTCAGGCGGACCGTTGCGCGACCCGCCGGGCGATGCCGCGCGTCGAACCGTTCCACGTGGAAGCGGCCCGCGCCCGCCATACGGACGAAGAGCTCCGCGCGGCCGGTGCCATTGAGGATAACCGTCTCCGCCGCCTTCGGCAACCGGAGCTCCGTCGCGCCGAAGAGCGCGCTGACGACCGCCGAACGCCGGTCGCCGATCTCCCAGACGTCCAGCCGCCCGTTCTGCGGCGCGCGCGGACGCCGCCATAGCGCCGCTCGCGACCGGTAGAACGCCAGCCATGCCTTCAACGTCGCCAGCGTCGCCGCCGGCTGCTTCGTCAGGTCCATCGAAAGCGTCGGCACGCCGCCGGTGATCTCCTTGATCATCATGATCGCCACGTCGCGCGGGCTGTCGTGGATGCTGCACGCCAGGTAGTCGTTGTGCGTCACCGGCGCGTAGGCCTGGATGTAGGCGCACCGGTGCAGATTCGTGTCCACGTCGTAGGCGGTATCTCCCGCGCGCACCATCGTGCCCCACTGCGCGCTGATGACGTTGCCGTAGTTCTGCTTCAGTTCGAGCAGCCCGTGGGGGCGGACCCGGCGCAGCGCGCGCCAGAGGTCGCGCATCATCCGGCGCACCCCCTCGATGGCGCTGTCCGTGTCGTGCCGGTGGGCGGCGTCGCACGGCGTCGTCGGCAGGGTGTTGTACAGGTCCACCTTGAACCCGTCGGCGTCGTAGTCGCGGAGCATTCGGACGACCTCGGCGGCGGCATAGGCCCGGACCTCCGGGTTGCACGGACAGAGGTTGTAGAAGCCATTCGGCGCGAGGACCTTGCGCCCCTGCGATTCGACGCAATGCCCCGACCACTGCCGGAAGGCGTGGCTGTCCGGCGAGATGCACGTCGGCGCGTACCACAGCAACAGGTCCATCTCCAGATCGTGCAGGCGGCGCGCCAGGCCCTTCAAGTCGGGGTGCTTCGCCGGGTCGGGGTAGTAGTCGCCGATGTTCAGCGGGCGGTCGTCCGTGTCCAGCCCCGGCCCGAACCAGCCGTCATCGAGGATCACCGTCCGCACCCCCATCTCCCGCGCAAGGCGCGCATTCGCCAGCACGGTCTCATCGGAAAGGCGATCCGAGCACCAGGCCGTCCAGGTGCACCACGTCGGCTCGAAGGCCGCCGGCTCCACCGGGTAGCGCACCCGGAAGTGACTCCGGCAGACCTCGGCATAGCGCCGCAGGGCGTGGAACCACGTCGGCGCAGCGGTCGAGCGCCACAGGGTCTGGCGAATTCGGCGCGTCCGGCCCATGCGCCAGCCCTCGCTCGGCATCCGGAAGGCCAGGGTCAGGACGTCGTGGCCCCCGCGCAGCGCCTTCCGGGCCGAAAGCAGCGGGTCCACGCACCGGCAGGTGCTCTCCGTCAGATGGCTGACCAGGCCGTAGCTGTAAACGACCGCGCCCGTCTGGTCGGCCAGCGCCACGAAGGGATGCCCGTCATTCGGCGCGGTGACCTGCGTTACCGTGGCGCGCAGGATGAGTGCCTTGTCGCGGAAGACGTACTCGCGGCCGCCGTCGGGCAGGATGACCTTGGAGAAGTTGTGGATCGGCGTGGTGAAGCGCGCCTCGACCCAGTCCACGTCCATCTCCGCCCCGTCGGTGCGTTCGATGGAGAAGGCCAGCGTTTCTTCCCCCTGCGCGCGCAGCCGGAGCCCGTCGCGCTCCTGCCGGCGCCCGGAGGCCGCGTGAATGTCCGGGAACTCCCGCTCGCGCCCGTCCGCCTGCACGCGCACCGTCACCTTCGGCCAGTCCATCCGGGGGTTCGCCATCATCCTCTCTCCATACCGCAAAGAACCGCCGAGCCGACGCCGTACGTCCGTCCGCCTGTCGCCCGCCGTCCTTCCTCACTCCTCTCGCCGCTGCACGCACTCGCGGGGCGTCAGCAAGGCCCCCGGTTCCAGCGACGCCAGCGGCGGCACGCCCAGCAGGTAGAGGGTCGGCACGGCCGCCCCGGCCCCGTGCAGACTCACCTTCCAGGTCTGGCCATCGGCGCCGGGGGGAACGTGTACGGTCTGCTCGCCGCCGGTCGTGGTGTAATTCAGCACGGCAACGCCGCGGGCGTTGGACAGCGTCACGCGCGTCTCGCGCCCGGCCAGGGTGCGAACGCCCACTACAAAGGCCCGCGTTTCCGCCGGCACGTAGAAGTGCAGCCCCTCCACGATGACGGGCAGGTGGAGTTGCTGGCTGCGGCGCGGGTCGCGCGGCACATAGAGGGAGGCGCGCGTCGGCTCGACGACGCGGTAGAGGGCGTCCTTGGGCACAGTCACGCGCAGCCCGTAGGCTCCCTTCTCCGGCGCGGCCAGTTGAAGACGCGCCGGCGTCGTCCCCAGGGCCAATTCGCGGCTGTCGAGCGGCGAGCTGCCGCCGATGCGGAAGAGCTGTGCCGTCAGCTTGCCTTCCTTGCCCGAGCCTTCAAGGGTGATCGTCCCCGGGCGGTCGAAGGAGAGTATCCAGTACGCCTGCCCGAAACCCGTCGGCGCCGCCGTCCGGCCCGTCGCAACACCCGGCGTCGTCGGCGCGGGCACGAGGTCCCAGGAGAACTCCGTCTCGACGTCCACCGCGTCCACGTTCGCCAGGGCCTTCAGGTCCTCCTCGATAATCTGCGCCGCCTCGCTCAGAGTGAACCAGGGCCAGGCCGAGCGCTGCACCCCCCAGACGTGTCCGGCGAAGTGCATCAGCCCCAGGTCCTTGACGCGCCAGAGGAAGGTGTCCCCGGCCTCGATGGCCTCGACGCGTTCCTCATCGTCTTTGCCCGCGTCGGCGAAATCGTCGTAGAGCTTGAGGGCGTGGAGGTACATCGCCAGCATGGCGACGCGCTTCCTCGCCGCTAGGCTGTCCGCCGCCGCCAGCGCCTGTTTCAGATCGCCCAAAGCCAGTTTGAGGGTGCGGCGGTTGAACTTCTCGCGGTCCCACCGCTCGTAGTAGCTCTTCATGGCCGGGGCGGCCGCGCCGAAGCAGTCGGCGTAGAACTCCTCGAGCAGCGCATTCACGTCCGACCGGGTATCCCACATCAACTGCGCCGCCACATACATCCCCAGGCCGGCCGATCCCCAGGCCGCGCAGGCCTCGCCGTTGATCATCACCGCGCGGCTTTCCTGGTACCACGGGATCACCCGCCGGGCCTTCGCCACCGTCAGCGCGCCCCCCGGCGTGTTCGCCCCCCATTGCGGAATGGCAAAGTACTCCCGGACGCCGATTCCCCCCACGTACTTCGGCCAGCCTTTGAGCATCTCCTCCACCGGCACGGCGTTGTAGGCCGTGGCCACCTGCACGATCAGGCTCGGGTCCGCCGGAACCTTCAGCGTGGGCGGCGGCGAGGTCTTGCCGTAGGCGTAGAAGCCGATCCACTTGCCGGGGTACTTCTTGCGGACCTCCTCGGCCACCTGGTGCGCGATGAGCCAGGCGCAGTCGCTGTAGGTTCCCGTCGCCGCGCAACGCTCGCAGCGGCACATGTTGGGCGTCCCGTCATTGGGACTGACCGACAGAAGATCGAGAGAGGGGTTCTTCTCGAACGCCGCCAGCGCCCCCGCGATGAAGAGCTTGACGACTTCGGGATGGGTGGTGCACGGTTGGGCGGACGTCCGCTGCAAGCCCGCCTTGCCCGCGTCGCGCATGGCAAAGTATTCCGGGTGGTCCTTGAACAGCGCCACGGGAACGAACGCGCCGTAGGAATGGTGGATGTTCCCCCGGATGCCCCCCATCCGGTTCGCGCGCCGCCACGACTCGAACTGACCCGTCAGCCCGCCGCCGGGGGTGCTGCCGTAGCCGATGCTGCGCGACAGGAAGGCCGGCTCCGTCATCACGTCCAGCGCCACAACAACCTCCGGCGTGCGCGGCAGCACCTGCCAGTTCGCCCCCGGGAAGTACCAGCGACAGCCCAACTGACGCAGGAAGGTCCAGGCCGCGAACGGCAGCGCCTCCGCTGTCCGTCCGACGAGGAACAGAGCGTTCCCCTCGGTGCGGATCAGGAATCCCTGCGGATTGAGCGCCTCGAACTCGCGGGGAAGCTTGAGTTCCGGGAAGTCGGCGGCCACGCCCAGGCGTATGGCCGCGCCCTGGGCCGGCGGCTTCTCCGCCAGCGGCAACGACGCCCCGGAAATGGCCTGAAGGTATTGCCGCAACGTGTCCGCCGCCTGAATCACGGGCGCCGCCGGAGTCGCGCCGACGACGATGGTGCCGGCAGGCTGACCGTTGCGCGTCAGGACGACGCGCGGGCGGTCTTTGGCGGACGCGGCCGTTGCCGCCAGCGGTCGCGCCGTTGCGGGCGTCTCCCGCCGCGCGCCCCCGCCCGATGCCGGCGGCGGCGTCGCCGCCCCAAGACACTCGCGCGGCGTCAGCAGGTCCGCCGGCGTCAGCGCGCACCAGGGCGGAACCCCTTCGATTCGCACCGTCGGCTCGATGGTGCTGTAGGTGATGAACCACGCCTTGCCCGCTTGCTCCGGCGGCACGGCGATCTCCTGCCGTCCGGCGTTCTCGATCTCCCCGCGCCAGACGATCCGCCCGTCGCCGTCCTTGACGGCGGCGGCCGTCCGGCGGCGTCCCAGCGCGCTGGCCTCGACGCGAAAGGCCAGCGTGCCCGGCGGCACGAAGAAGAACCAGCTCCCCGTCCCCCGGAAGCCCTGGCGGCGCGTCAGGCCGTGCGTTACCCCGCGCACGCTGCCGCCGACGCTCAGTTCATACACCCCCTCCTCCGGGACGGTGAACTGCAGTGCCGCCGTGTCGCCGGGGGCGATCATCAACTTGCCGCTCTCCGCTGTCGCCTCGCCCGGCCAGCGTCCGATCCTCCACGCATAGGGCTGCTCCTCCGTCGCGCGCGCCCCGGCCGTCACCTCGCAGCGGAAGACCTCCCCAGCCGCTGCCCGGAAGTAGTACGGTGTCGGCTGCAAGGGTGTTCGGCCGTCGGCCGGCCAGCGCTCCGAGAGCGTCGGGAAGGTCTCCTCCCGGTCAGAGAAGCGCGCATAGTCTCCCAGCCGCACAAGGTCGGAGGAATACTTGGGGCTCTGAACGGGCAAGGTCTTGGCCGGCGCGGGGGGCGCGCCCGGCGTAATCTCCAGCGCCCGGAAGCGCGCGTACTCCGTGTGGCTGCTGGTTCCCGACAGCGTGATCTTCGCCCCCGCCGTCAAGCGGACGTGCGGCACAACTTCGCGGCGCGTGTATTCGACGAATATCCCGTCCGCCGTCCAGACGGAGACCTCCTTGCCGTCCACCGACATCGTCATGCGCGAGGCTCCGTCCGGCTCGTCCACGTACTCCGCCGTGAGGGTATAGTAACCCTCCGGACCGGCAAAGACGGTCGTTGCGCTGCCGCTGACGGCCGCCTCCGTGTGCTTCGAGGCCTGATACCCCTTCAGTCCGATGCAGGAGCCGTTCTTGAATCGCTCGACCTGGTAGTTGGTCAACGTCCAGACACCCTTGTCTCCCGTCGTGTTCTCGGCGGTGAACTCCAGCCGGCGCACATTGGGGTTCTGGGGGTTCTTTGGAGCCGATGCGGCCCGCTGCGCCGACGCGGGAAGGGCGGCATAGAGGGCCAGAAAGCCGCAAAGCGTCCCAATGGCAGCGGTCTTCATCCTGTGACTCCTTCCACGCTGTATCCCTGGTAATACAGGGTCGCCGGGCAAGGTTACCAGAGCGGTCAAGGGCAGTCAACACCCGGCCCGCCCGTGAGGTGAGACGATGGACGCCTCCGTCCCCTTGGCGCAAGAGGCGCGCCGAGCCAGGGGCGGGCCCAGTCGTGAAGGGCCTCCCTTCGCTTCGGGCGTTGACACGAGCGAGGCTTTTCGGAGTGACGCGGAGTCGCGCAATGCCACGATCTTCGGGCAGGGATGCGCCGGCGCGTCCCAGATGGCCGGGAAAGGGCGCGGCCCTGGCAGGAGACGGGCATCGCCCAGCCCCTTTGCGCTGCAGGGTGAGCGACGGGAGGTGGGAGTCGTCCGGACGCGCGAGGGCGCGGATTCGACGCGACTGGGTCGCCCACTTTCCCCTTGACTTTCCTTTGTGGTGTGCTACTATTCATGTGGGCCTGCCAGTGTGTATCCCTGGGATAACAGCGCAGCAGGAGGGAGGGATGTTCACCGAAGCCAGCGGAAGCGCGCTGTCCGCGCGCGTGGCCGAGGGAATCGAACATGCCGTGCGCGAAGGCGCGTACGCGCCCAACGCCGCGCTTCCGTCCCATCGGGAGCTCTGCCGGCGTCATGGCGTCAGCCTCAAGACGGTCCGAAAGGCCCTGGACCTCCTCGAAAGCCGCGGCGTCCTTTATCGCCGCCAGCGAAGCGGGACTTACGTCCTGCCCGCCGCTGTGCGCGGCCCGGCATTGGCCCCGTCCACCGGCCTGGCCTGCATCAACGTCATCGAACCCGATCAGCCCGCCAGCCGCGCCCCCCTGCGAACGGACTACCTCAAAGGATACACCGACGCGCTTGACCGCGTAAGCCTGGACATGCGCTTCGTCCGCTGGCCGCAGCGCGATGGCGGCTATGACGAGATTCTCTCCCCCGGCGTCGCCCCCGCGCGCCAGGCCTGCCTGCTGGTCAACGTGGCCCCGGCGGGCCTGATGGCGTGGCTGGATGGGCAGAACGTGCCCTTTGTCGTCCAATACTTCCGCTACTACGCGTCCGACACCCTGCCCCCGCATCACGGCGTCTTCGTCAACAAGGTCCGCGCCGGCTTCGATGCCACGCGCTATCTGCTGGACCTGGGCCATAGCCGCGTCGGGTTTGCCGGGCTGCTCGCCCCGCAGGAGGACTCGCCGGGGTTGTACGACGGCTATCGCGCCGCCCTGCAGTGGGCGGGAACGGATCACTCCCCGGAGGACATCCTGGGCTTCTCGACCGACGACATCGCCGCCGCCCTGGGACCCGTGCGCGAGTTCCTGGCCCGTCCCCACCGCCCGAGCGCCGTCTTTGCCCGCACGGACGCTCTGGCCCTGGCGATGCTGGCCGTGGCGCCGGAGCTGGGGTTGCGGGTCCCCGAGGACCTGAGCGTTGTCGGGTTCAACGACCTGCCCGAGGCCGCCGGCGCGCGTCCCCCGCTGACGACCATGGCCTCCCCCCGCCGCGCTCTGGCCCGCACCGCCCTGGAGACGCTCCTCGATGTCTCTGAGCAGCCGTCAAGGGCTGCCGAGCGCCGGATTCTCAACTGCCATCTCGTCATCCGCAACAGCGCCGCACCGCCCGCGTCCGCGCGTGCGGGCGGCATCTCTCGATGTGCCGGAAACGCCGGCTGAGTCCGAGTCACCTTGCACCGCAGGGAGGGATTTCGATGTCGCTCCGGAGATTGCTGCGCGCCTTTACGTTGATCGAGCTGCTGGTCGTCATCGCCATTATCGCTATCCTGGCGGCCATGCTGCTGCCGGCGCTGGCCAGCGCGCGGGAAAAGGCGCGACGCTCCGCCTGCACGAACAACGTCAACCAGTTGGGCAAGGGCCTGACGATGTACACGAGCGAATACGGCGAGTATCTGCCCGGCCTCCAGGCCTGGGATCCCGTCAGCAATCTCAAGTCCATCTACTCCGATCCCGTGACCGGCCAGGAAGTGACCGCAATCGAAGGGCAGTACGGCTACTACGCGCGGTACCAGGACTGCATCGGCGCGGCCACGCAGCCCACCAGCGCCGCGCCGGGGGCGAGCGCGCTCAAGATCGCGCCCGTGGGACTGGGGCAACTGATCGCCACCGGGACCATCCCCGACGAGAAGTCCTTCTTCTGCCCCTCCGCCGCCGGCGTGACCGGCGCGCGCCTGACGGCGATCGGCCTGCCGAACACGAACACCGGCGCCGACGTCTGGCGCGCTGCGGCCGCCGGCAGCTCGAATGTCCGCGACACGGCCACGGCGCTGCTCTACGGGAACTGGCTCGCCTACAACTCGCAGGGCGCCACCAACCGCCGCTGCTACACCGTCTGCTCGAACTACTCCTATCTCAACCAAGCCGTCGGCAACTACAGCGGCTACATCCACACGTACTCCTTCCCCATCGCCTGGACGCGCCCGGTCGTGCGCTCGAATATCGGCTGTCCTCCCTTCAAGACCACCAAACTCCTGGCCGGGCGGGCCGTGGCCTCCGACGGATTCCGGCGGGCCTATCAGGCCGGGGTGAATCCGGGGTACGGCGCACTGGCGCACCGCGACGGCTACAACGTCCTTTACGGCGACGGCAGCGCCGCCTGGTATGGCGACCCCGACCAGTTGGTGATGTGGTACACCCACGCCACGGTGGATCCCTACATCGCCATGCTCACCTATTGGAACAACGGCTATGGCTGCAACCTGGGCGATAGCTGGCACTACGCCTGGAACCTCTACGGCGAACGCGCCCCGGTCACCGGCGACTCCAGCAGCGCCAACCGCGAGGAGAACAACAACGCGGACGACGGCGGAAGGTTGACGCCGCGCATCCAGAACCTCTTCAATCAGCTTCGCGGAATGGATGCCGGAACCCCGCTGGGGTCCACGGTCAAGGTGAACTATCCGGGATACGATCAGTAACTCTGCGTCGGATCGGCCAGGCACACACCGGCGCGGGCGCCCGAACCGGAACAAGTCACGGTGTTCAGTGCTCGGAGAGCAGGGCTGGGTGTCCGGGCGACAAGGACGGCCATGGATGCCGGCAAACGGGTGTTTCATCGGGAGGGATTGCCATGCGACTGCGAAGATTGCTGCGCGCCTTCACGTTGATCGAGTTGCTCGTCGTCATCGCCATCATCGCCATCCTGGCAGCCATGCTGCTGCCGGCGCTGGCGGCGGCGCGCGAGAAGGCGCGGCGCTCCGCCTGCGCCAACAACTTCAACCAAATCGGCAAGGGACTGGAGATCTATACCTCCGATTACGCCCAGTACTATCCCGGACTGCTGACCTGGGATGGCGCGGAAACGACGGGAATGGTCTATCAGGACCCAGTCACGAGTGCCCAGGTCTCCGCGTTCGTGACCTGGGGCACTATGGCCACGCGTCAGTTCACCATCGGCGTCGGACGCTTCCCCAACGGCCAGAGCCTGACCTCCGGAATGCTGCGGGTGGCGCCGATCGGCATGGGACTGCTGATTGACACACAGGTCATCCCCGACGAGAAGGCATTCTTCTGCCCCTCCAATGCCGGCGCGGATGGACAGGCGCTGCTGACGGCCCTGGGGATATGGGACAGCAACCGGTACCCGAACATCGGGTTGAACGAGTGGCGCAAGGCGGCGAACGCCAGCCCCAAGGTGACTGACGCGCGCACCGCACTGCTCTACGGCAACTGGTCCCGCATCGCCAACAGCGGCGCCGGGGCGTGCCAGGCCGTTTACGTCGCCTGCGACTACAACTACCTGAACCATCCCATCGGCAGCCGCGAGAGCTTCTTCGGTGCGCCCGTGCCCCGCGTGGCCGTGCCCTGGACCCGTCCGTATGTCATGACCACCTGCAACGCGCCGCCCTTCAAGACCAACAAGCTGGCCGGCGGACGCGCCGTGGTGTCCGATGGGATCCTGCGCCGCTATCCCAACAGCCAGCCCCCGCCCGGCTACGGGTATTTCTGCCACAAGGACGGGTATAACGTTCTCTATTCCGACGGCAGCGTCGCCTGGTACGGCGACGGCGAACAGCGTATCTGCTGGTATAGCTCGTTGCAGGAGGAGCCGCTCAAGACGCAGTTGCAGAACCTGGTCTATGCCATCCTGGGCGATTCCGGCGGATACTCCTGGAATACCAATGGGCAGTTCCCGCCCAACGCCACCAGCACCGCCAGCAGCAACAGCAGCGCCGGCGCCGCTCTGACGCCCAGAGTCCACAACCTGTTCAACCAGCTTCGGGACATTGACGTGGGCACGCCGGCGTATTGACGACGAACGAAGAGAAGCAGGCGCCACCCCCGCAGGAGCGGGGAGGGGCGCGCCGTGAAACGGAGCCCGGCCATTGCGCATCCACATCAATGAGGGAGTGCCATGCGACTGCGAAGACTGCTGCGCGCGTTTACGTTGATCGAATTGCTCGTCGTCATCGCGATTATTGCCATCCTGGCCGCCATGCTGCTGCCGGCGCTGGCCGCGGCGCGGGAGAAGGCGCGGCGCTCGGCCTGCATGAACAACCTGAGCCAGATCGGTCGAGGGCTGGAGATGTACCTCTCGGACTACAGCCAGTACTTCCCGGCCGGCCTGTCGTGGGGGGATGACAACAACCCCATCTTCACCGACGGCCTCTCCGACAAGTACGTCGTCGGCGGGGGGACCACGGTCGCCAACGCCCGCTATCAGCATGTCATCGGCGCGGCCAACGTGCCGGCGGCCAATGGCGTCAATGACATCAAGATGGCTCCGACCGGCCTCGGGTTCCTGCTCGTGACCGGCATGGTTCCGGATGAACGGGCCTTCTACTGTCCGTCGTCGAGCGGCATGAACCTGGCCTCGTGCGGCTCGCCGGCCTTTGCCTTCGGCCCGGAAGCGTGGCGCAAGACGGCCGCCGGCGCCCCGAAAGCCACCGATGCGCGCACGACCTTCCTTTACGGCAACTGGGCCACCGCCGCCACGAAATACGTCGCCTCCTCTTACGGGTACGCCAACCAGCAGATCGGCGCATGGTCCACCTTCCTCAAGCAGCCGCGGAACTATCTCGATCAGGACGGCCTCTACCCGGTGGCGTGGACCAAGGGAACCGTCCGGACCCACACCGGCGCGCCGCCCTTCAAGACCTCGAAGGGGCTTGCGGGGCGCGCCATCGTCTCCGACGCCTTCTACCGCCGGCGGCTCACCGTTTCCCTGCCCGGTTTCGGCGCGTTCGTCCACCGCGAGGGTTACACCGTCCTGTATGGCGACGGCAGCGTGGCCTGGTTCGGCGACCCGGAAGAGCGCGCGCTTTGGATGGTCCACACTACGGCGATAGACCCAACGATCTGCATGAACACGTACTGGGGGGACGATGTGGGCCTCGGCCATTCCTATCACTACGCCTGGAACCTGTACGGCGAACGCTATCCGGTCACCGGCAGCGGCTCCACCTCGCCGAAGGAGGAGAACAACTCCGCCGATGACGGCGGACGGCTGACGCCGCGCATCCACAACCTGTTCAATCAGTTGCGCGGCATTGACACCGGCGCGCGGCTGGGATCAAGGGTCGCCCCCGGCTACGAAGGCAAGGACGAGTAGGGCCAGCGGAAGGAACCACAACCCACCGACCGCACGGACGGATCGCTTTGCCGTATGACGAGCCGGTTTCCGGCCTCCGCGACGCGGGGCGCGAACGCGACGCGCCTTGCGGGCCGGGCGTCGGCCCGTGTTCTTCGATGTGCAGCGCGCCTACAGCACGAGGAGCCGTATCTTGACCGATGAAGCCTGCCTCGCCACTCTTTTCATTGATGAGCCGACCGGTCTGCCCCGTCCCGGAGAGGTGATCCTGGGCGGCGTGCCCCTTCCGCGCGGGGCGCTCGCGCAGGGCGGCTTCTTCCGGCTGCGTAGCGCCGACGGGCGCGATTTCACCATCGAGGGCACGACCGCCGCGCGCTGGCCCGATGGGACCGTCAAGTGGCTGCACCTCTGCGGCCCCGTGGACTTGCAGCCCGGACGCAATCACTTCCAGATCATCCCCGGCGCACCGCCGGCCGCACGCCCGGAGGCGCCGAGCGACGGCACGTCCGACCTGGAGGCGGCGTTCGAGCGGGGCGCGTTGCGCCTCGCCCCGGCGGCGGACCGCCTTCTCAGCATCACCTTCAACGGGCAGGAGGTCCTGCGCGCGCCGGGGCTTTCGGCGCAGATGATCCTGGCCGACGCCGACGGCACACGGCGCGCCGCTCTGCCCTGGACGCCCGACCCCGACGGTCCCCGGCGCATCGTCGGCGGCGCGAACCGCGTCGTCTTCCGCTGGACCGGACACTTCGTCGAGCTGGGGCGCGTCGTGGGCGAGATGGTCCTCTTCATCGAGGCGCTTCGCCACGCGCCCCGCGTCGCGCTGCAACCGGTCTGTATCTACCTGGGGGATCCTGATCGCGACCTTGTGGCCGCCCTGACCCTGACCATTCACACGGCCTTCGGCGGCGATGAGACGCGCTACGCCTTCGCCAATGAACGCGGGCCGGGCTATCGCGACGTCCTTCAGCCTGTGCCGCAGGGGCCGACCTGGCCCTTCGCGCGCCAGGTCCAGTTGGGTTCTTCCTTCTATGCGACCGAGAAGCGCGCCACGCGCGCCGGCTCCTGGGTCAAGGCCGTCGAGGGCCGTCGTTCGCAGGGCTGGTGCCACCTGGCCGGACCGAAGGGCGGCGTGACCGCCGCGATGCGGTACTTCTGGCAGGAATACCCCCGGTCGCTGTCCCTCGATGCAGTGGCGGGCGATGTCACCTTCGGCCTGATCCCGCCCGAGGCGACGCCCCTGGACCTGCGCCGTTACTCGCCGACGCGCTGGGGTCCGGTCATGTATGAGCACCTCGAGGGGCCCTTCCCGGCGCAGACGCACGGCGCCACGGGCATCGCCAAGGCCTCCGAGCTGATGCTCCACTTCCACACCTCGCCGGAGGAGAACCCCGCCGAGGCGGCGCTGCGCTTCGTCCGCCCGGCGCGACTCATCCCCGCGTCCGAGGACCTGGCCCGCAGCCGCGTCCTGGGCGCGCTGGCCCCGGCCCTTGCCGCCGGCCACGAGGCGCTGGAGTCGGAGGTCGCCGCCCTGGCCGATTTCCTCGTTCGCGAGCGCGACGTGCGCGGCTGGTACGGCCTGATGAACTTCGGCGACGTGATGATCGCCTTCTACTCCGACAAGGACTGCTGGGCCTTCGACGACGGCGGCTACGCCTGGCTGAATACGGAGGCCGTTCCCGACCTCGGGCTGTGGCTGGCGGCCCTGCGACACGGCCG
>JAKJEM010000012.1:14306-14575 GCA_022705425.1 Planctomycetota bacterium | reverse complement strand
CGACCCCTGGACGCGCGAGGTCATCCTCAACACGGTCTCCGCCTGGCAGACCTACGAGCGTACGGCCTCCTCCGCGCCTTCGATCACCTCCGCGCTGTCGGGAATCCTCGTCAAGCATGAACTGACGAACGACCCCGCCGACGAGGCCGTCCTGCGCCGCATGGCCGATCTCTACGCGCGCGCTGTCCGACCCGACGGCCACTTCGTCAAGAGTGTCCACGTCAACCTCGCCACCGGCGAAGGCGACCCCGTCGAGGACGGACAGACGA
>JAKJEM010000012.1:302-14160 GCA_022705425.1 Planctomycetota bacterium | reverse complement strand
CCCGCCGATGCCGTCCTCTTCATTGCCCTGGCCCTCCGCGCCACCGGTCAGGCGCGCTACCGCGACGCCCTCCGCGCCTTCCTGGCCGCGCCCCATCCCCCGCGCCTGGAGACCGTCGGCGGAACCGGTCCCTTCGACGAACCGCCGCACCTGGCCCTGGCCGGCGTCCGCCGCCGCAACAAGGTGGCGTGCGATATCGGACGCGTCCTGCACCTGACCCCCTACGCCCTCGCCCCCTTCGTTCGAGAAGAGGAGACGCCGCAATGAGAGTCCGCTTCGGCGTTTCGGCGCTGACCCTGTTGTTCCTTCTGCCAGCCGCCCTCTTTGCCCAGGGCCAGATTGACCTGATGACCCCCGCCGAGGTCGGCGCCGCCACCCTCAAGCCCGGCGCGCTGGCTCTGCGCGTGCGCCTGCTCAAGGCCGACGCGCCGCCCCCCGTCATTGACGTAGCCTTCCGGCGCGGCCTCTACTGGAAGCAGGCCGGAACGCTCGGAAAGGTCAAACTCGGCGAGTGGACGCTCCCGAAGGACTGCAATGACTTCTTCTCCGGCCAGGGCGCCTCGGACTTCGTCGTCATCGAGTTCGCCAAGTGCGTTAACTTCGAGGCCGAGTACGAACTTTCCGTCGGCGGCAAGGCGCTCAAGACCATCCGCGAGACGGGCCGGCGCACCTTCTCCGTCATTGTCATTCCTGCCTGGCTCCTCCGCCGGGGCGCCAAACCCACCGACCCTGAGTTCCTGGCGGGCTTTCTCTCCCTCACCGACTTCAACCGCGCGCGGCTGAAGCGTTTCGACGAGGCGTTCAAGGACAACCCCCGCCTGCCGCAGAAGTACGCCTTCGAGGCGAACTTCGGCGGGTATGTGGATGACGACACCGTAAACGAACGCGTCAACATCTGGGGCCGTCACAGCAGCCTCGAAGCCCTCAAGGCCGAGGTGCGAATCCTCCGCCACCTCGGCTATAACGGCTTCTGCGGCGAGGGCAGCCTGGCCCTGGCCGCCAAGGCCGGCCTGCGCGACGACTTCACCCATCACATCACCTTCAGCCACGCCCAAGCCCCCTGGTACCAGATTGCCTGCCCCTTCGACCCGAAACTCGAGGCCAAGCGCGGCGACATGATCGAGAGTCTGAAGAAGCGCGCCGAGGCCCTCCAGGGAGTCAAGGATATCTGGGTCCACTGGGGCGACGAAATCGGCTGCATCGCCAAGGCCGACCACATCAAACCCTGCCCCGAGTGCGGGAAGCGTTTCCGCGAGTATCTCCAATCGCTGAACTTGAAGCCGGAGCTCTTCGGCAGGCGCGCATGGGACGAAGTCGTGCCCTTCGCCGACTGGGAAGGCCCCAAGCCCGGCGCCGAGAAGAGCAAGAACCCCGCCGACAAAGGCCGCCCCACGGCGGGTTCCTGGCCCTGCAACACCCCCGAGGAGGCCGCGAACCTCTACTACTCCATGCGCTTCGTCAACTGGAGCACGGCGCGCTTCTATGAACCCGCCGCGCGGACCCTCAAGGATGCGGGCATCCGCATCTCGCCCCTGCGCGGCCCCACTCCCACGTGGGACGGCCACAGCCTGGATTACTTCGAGTTCTACGAGAGTACCCCCTCGACGGCCCTGACCTGGGAGACCTCGAACCGTGACGCGCGCGTCTGGGTCTGGGACGCCTATCTCGCCGACATCACTCGCACGATCGGTCTGACCAACGGCGTGCCTGTGCATGTGTATATCAAGCCGCACCGCGGCGCTCCGGCGCAGCGGCTGATGGCCTGCGTTGCGCGGGGAGTCCGCAGCTTCTGCTGGTACAACTACGGCCCTCCCTACGGCCAGGGCGACGAATACACCGGCGCGTCTCGCGAACCGCTGATGATGGACGTCGCTCGCGCGGTGCGCCTCCTCGCCCAGGCCGAAGACATCACCTACGACGGACGCCGCCTGCCGGAGAAGGCGCCCGTGGCCTTTCTCTACCCGATTACCTCCTTCAATCTGCGCCGCGGCATCGGCCACACCGAGCACTTTCAGGATGCCAAGTGGGTCTGGACCGCCCTGCGCCATGAGCAAGCCCCCGTGGACGTCCTGAGCGAGGCGCTGATCGAAAAGGGGGCGCTCGAAGGGCGCCGCGCCCTCTTCGTCGTCGGCAGCCACCTGCGTTCCAACACCGCCCGCGCCGTCCTCGATTGGGTGAAGAAGGGCGGCATCCTCTGGACCGACGCCGAGGGTCTCGGGCGCAATGAATGCGACCAGGCCGCCCCGGAGCTGGTTGAACTGACCGGCCAGAAGGCGCCGGCCGTCACTCTGTGGGGGCGGGACCCCGGCTACCACGCCACGGGCCTTCAGCCCTTCTTCGGAATGGAGAAGGGGAAGCCCTACGAGGCCCCCGCGGCGGCGGCCATTCGCGCCGAACCGGGCTTCGGCCTCGCCGGCGCCCTGAAGGCCGCCATCGGGCGGCAGACACTGGAGGCCGCCGGAGCGGAAGTCCTGGCCCGCTTTGCCGACGGAGCGCCCGCCCTGATCCGGCGAAAGGTCGGCGCCGGGCGGGTCTATGTCGCTGCCACCTTCGCCGGACTGGCCTACAGCGAAACGGTACGCCGCCCGGATTACGACATGGCCGCCGACTTCGACCCCATCCAACGCCGCCTGATCACCTGCGCGCTGCCGGAGGACCTTGCGCGCGCGGCGGTCGCCTCCGTCCCGACCGTCGAGGCCGAGGTCATTCTCCGAAATGGCGAGGCCGCTCTTCTGCTGGCCAACTGGACGCACAAGACCGAAATGACCCCCCCGGTCAACGAGAAGGCTCAGCCGACCTATCGGCCGAGGCTGATGCCTGTGGAGAAGCTGCGTGTGGAACTGCCCGCTCTTGCCGCCGCCGCCCAGGCGCGCTCTGCGGCAGGCAACAAGGTTGCCGTCGCCCGCGAAGGAGCCAGGGTCGTCGTTACCCTCGACCGGCTCGACGCTGCCGACATCATCCTGCTCTCCGGCGCGCGCGCTACCCTTGACGACTCGTCGCCGCACCTGGCCCGCCGGGATCCGCAGTGAACCCGCAGCGCCTCCCCGTGCCGTCCGTCGTCCGCCGTCCGTCGTCTGTCGTCCGCCGTCCTTCCCCATCAAGGAGCCCTTGCCCATGACTCGCTCCGCTCTCCTGATCCCTGCTTTGGCGTTGGCCCTGTGCGCCCCATCGGCCCCGGCCCTTACGCTTGTTGAGAACGGTCGGACCTCCGCCACGATCTGGGTCAAGGCCGATGCCCCCAAGGACACCTGCGACGCCGCTGCGGAGCTCGCCCGCGTAATCGAGAAGATGTCCGGCGCGAAGTTGCCCGTGGCCGCCGTTGACGGAGCGGCCGCCCTTGACCCCAAGGCGCCGGGCATCGCGCTTGACGCGTTGGCGGTCGAGTTGGGCCTGACGATGGACCTGGCCTCTCGCGCGCGCGACGGCTTCCGTTTCGCCGTGCGCGGCCCCCGCCTCCTCATCGTCGCCGAATCGCCGCGCGGCCTCTACATCGGCGCCAACCGCTTCCTCGAAACGCTCGGCTGCGGCTGGTACACCCCCGGCGACGTCGGCGAGGTCATCCCCGCGCGAAAGACCATCGTCATTCCCGACAACCTCGATCGCTCCGAAGTCAGCAACTCGATCAACCGGCGCTTCTGGTACGGCGGCAAGAACGGCGTCGGCGCTCCCACCGCCGCCTGGCTCCGCCGCCTCAACGGCGACTTCCAGTGCGGAAGCTGGTCGCACGCGTACTCGCACCTGATCCCCAAGGACGTCCTCAAGGCCCATCCGGAATACGGCAGCCTCAACCGCGGCCAGCGCACGGCCAAGCAGCTCTGCACCACCAACCCCGAGGTCGTCCGCATCGCCGCCGACACCCTGATGAAAACAATGGAGAAATCCCCCCTCCTCGTCCTGGCCGCCGGGCCGAACGACGGCGGCGGGTTGTGCGAATGCGCCGAATGCGCCAAGCTCGACACCCCCGGCTACTTCGAGCCCTCCAGCGGCAAGCCCGCGTGCAGCGACCGCATCTTCCAGTTCGCCGCCGACATCGCCGCCATCACCTCGCAGCGCTTCCCCGACCGCGACCTCGGCATCCTTGTGTACAGCGAATACTCGCGCATCCCCCTCAAAGTCACCCGCATGAGCCCCAACGTCTTCCCCATGATCGCCCCCATCCGCCGCTGCCGCCTCCACGGACCGGGCAACCCCGTCTGCGAAATGAACAAGCTCTGGCAGGAGGAAATCCGCGGTTGGGCGCGGCTGGGGCCCAAGCTCGGCTTTTACATGTACAACTACAACCTCGCCGACAGCCTCCTTCCCCTCAGCAAAGTGGACTTCTACAAGCGCGTCGCCGACGAAACGAACCGCGCGAATATCGAGCAACTCGCCTGGATCTTCGAGACGATTGACACCTGGTCCGCCATTGCCCCCTCCCTTTACCTCAGCGTCCGCCTCTCCTGGGACAGCCGCGTGGACGTGGACCGCGAGATGGAACGCTTCTACTCCGGTTTCTACGGCGCTGCGGCCGACCCCATGCGCCGCTACTGGACGCGCCTCGACCGCACTTACGCCGAGACCCCCTCCCACTCCGGCAGCAGCTACGGCATGCACAAGATCTGGACCCCCGCCATGCTGAAGGCTTCCCGCGCCGACCTCGACGAGGCCGCACGTCTCGCCGCCGACGCGCGCGAAAAGGACGCCGTCGCCATGGCCGAAGCGGGCCTGCGCTCGGCGGAAATCTTCATGCGCATCTGGAACGCCATCGGACGCTGCGACTTCGCCGTCGCCGTCCAGGCGCAAACCGAACTCGCCGCCCATTGCAAGCAGATGAGCGAGCGCCCCGACCCCCACTGGGCACACCTGCGCTATGCCTATGACCAGTACTACCGCACCTTCGTCGGGCGCGTCGTGGACGCCGGCGCCAAGGCGCTCTCCGGCGGCGGACGCCTCGCCGTCCAACTGCCCGACGTCTGGAAGTTTTCCCTCGACGAGAAGGCCGTCGGCGCGGAGCAGGGCTGGTGGAAGCCCGACTTCAACGCCGCCGGCTGGCGCGACATGGCCACCTTCTCCACCTGCTGGGCCGACGAAGGCCTCCCCTGGTACCAGGGCGAAGCGTGGTATCGCGCCGCCTTCACCGTTCCGGACGAGTTCAAGGGCAAGGAACTGCGCCTCTGGTTTGGCGGCTTCGACCACAACGTGGACGTCTATCTCAACGGCCAGCGCCTGGGCGAAAAGACCGGATTCGTCAAGCCGCAGGAGTTCGATGACATCGCGCGCCACCTCCGCTTCGACGGCCCGAACCTGCTGGCCGTGCGCGTCGCCGCCGGCGGACTGGCGGAGATCGGCACCGGGGGGATCATGATGCCCGTCATGCTCTACCAGCCCGGCGTCGCCCCCGCCGCCCCCGACGCGCCCAAACCGCCCGAAGGGCGCTACCAGATGTAGCGGTTAAAGCGCGGACCAGTCGCGACCCGATGACGCCTCAGGCCTCCTCGCCGTGTGCAGCCGCGAGTCCTTGCCCGTGGAATGGAGCGTTTGACTCTTCCCGCGCCATGCGGTATATTCATCTCCACTGACGCCCGCTCATGCCGGGGGATTAGCTCAGTTGGGAGAGCGCTAGAATGGCATTCTAGAGGCCAGGGGTTCGACTCCCCTATCCTCCACCAGTCGCAAGTCAAGGCTGCCGAGTGAGATACGCTCGGCGGCCTTGATGCTTTTCGGGGTATCCTCTCTCTGGAAAGACCGTTGCTGGCTGCGGCATCGTTGCCTCGCCCCGCTGTGGCGCGAGCGCCCCGGGCTTTTTCCGTCGCGCTGGCCCCGTTGCGTCATTCCCGCATCGCGCGCGGCCTTTGATGGAGCGCCTCAGCGATCGTCTTTGTCACCGCCTCCGCCAGGGCCTGGTTGCCCTTCTCGTTGTAGTGGCCGTCGGAGTCATAGGCCCTGGACTGGAGTTCGGCGATGCGCGGCTTGATGACGGAATAGAGGTCGTCAACCGCGACGCCGTTCTCCTTCATGACCCGTGCGGCGGCTTCGTTGTAGCGAAGGACGTCGGGGCTCGTGCGGCCGCGGCCCGGCTCGTCCCACCGCACCGGACGGGAGGCGTTGCGTCGTGTCGCACCGCCTGGGGCGTGGGCAGAGGAAGCTAACGTGATGGCTGAGCGCCGTCTGTCCAAGGACAGGCCACCGCGGTGATTGTATCACCGGAAATCTCAAACGCCGACAGGACATGGCAGCCCGCGATCAAGTAGAATGTGATCTTGTCCCGGTGCGAGACCCCCCGGAATGACGCGCCGCCGGCTCTTGCGGCGGCCGCATGGCGCGGCGTATCACGGAAGAGGCGGATACTTGCCCCGAAGGAGGGACGGACATGGCTGGAAGACCGATTCGACTGGCGTTGCTGGGCGCGGGCGGGCGCGGACGCGCGGTGCTGGCGAACTGGATCGCGTTGACCGACTGCAAGGTGACGGCGGTCGTGGACCCCAATCCCGAGGCGCTGAAGGCCGTCCGCGACCGGTTCGGCGACGCCGTCCGCAACGCCGAGTTCGTCACCGATCTCCCGGCGTGGTACCGTCGCGCCGATGCCGACATCGTCACCATCCACTCCTAGGACATCCACCACGCCGAGAACGCCATAGACTGCTTCAATGCCGGCCTGGCGGTACACGTCTCGAAGCCCCTGGCTCAGACGACCGAGCAGGCCGATGCCGTCGTTCGCGCGTGGCGCGCCTCGGGGCGGCTGGGCGTGGTGGACATGCAGATTCGCACTTCCGTCGTGATCGCCAAGGCCCGCGAGATCATTGACAGCGGGGCCATCGGCGACGTGAAGCTCATCATCTGCATGGACTACGTCGGAAGGAGCGGGTGCTTCTTCCGCCGCCACCGCACACGCCGGCGCGACCAGGTCCGGTCGCTCACGCTGCAGAAGGGGTGCCACGCCCTCGACCTCTGCAACCTCTTTGCCGGGAGCGCCCCCGTGCGCGTCTTCGCCGCCGGCGGGCGCGCCGTCTTCGGCGGCGACAAGCCCAATGACCTGAAATGCTCGGACTGCGCCGCGCGGGACGGCTGCCAGTTCAACGGCGCCCGGAGCACCATCGGCGGCATATCCTACCCGGACCGCGAGTCCCTCTGCGTCTTCGCCGCCGAGACGGACGTGGACGACCACGTCGTCGCCATCCTCGACTGCGCCAACGGGGTGAAGATCAACTACGTCGAGTGCTACTTCACGCCGGAGTATCAGGTCCTCTTCGACGTCATCGGCGACCGCGGCGCGCTGGCGGTGCGCTATGCGATGGATGAGCGCCTGTGGGTGGAACTGCGTCCGCGCGACGGACGCTCCGCCACGCGCATCCCCTGTTACAGCGAGGGCGGCGGCCACGGCGGGGGCGACCGCACGATCATCCGCGCCCTCGCGCGCGCGCTGGAAACCGGAACGCCCATGCATCCCGATATCCTCGACGGACGCCACACCATCGCCACCGGCGAGGCCATCCAGAAGAGCCTCGATAGCGGCCGGCCCATGGACATCCCGCCCCCGCCGGCGTGACCCGGCGGGGGTGACGCCGCCATTGAGGAAGATGCTCTGCGCTCCGCAGCATCGTCCTCGACGCGCAAGGGGATCAGCCCTTCACGGTTTCGGCTGGACCCGGCTGTTGGGCGAGGGTCTGTCCAGCGGAAGAACTTCCACCCCCACGGTCTTCAGCACTTCCACCAAGTCGGAGGGCGGCAGGGGGGCGTTTGCGGTGTCCTCCTCGCGGACGTAGCTGTGCCGATACCCGGTGTTCGCCTTCGCGTCGCCGCCGAAACTCATCAGCTTCGCTCGGTCCTTCTCGGCAACGGGCGGAATCTCTCCCAGTCCGGCGAGGTAGTCCTCGACGATCCGACGTCGGTCGAAGTTCTGACTCCCCTCATCCCCTCGGCTGAACTGCCCGGTCATGGGTCGCCGGCAGTTGATCAGAATATGACCGCGGGAGTAGAACTCCAGCGGCACGACACTGACCGCCTCCCCTTTGAAGGTGATCGTCCGCGTGGGCGGCTTCAGGTAGTTCTGCCGCCAGAAGCCGTGGTTCATGTCGCAGCGCAGGAAGTACCAGTAGTGATGAACCTGGCTGTAGGCGAAGTGGCCGGCCATATCGCCGCTGTCGTTCATGTTGGCGCTGCCCCATCCGTTGCCCTCCTGCCACAGGCTCCCCCTCGCCGGCCACTCGAAGACCTGCCGTCCGGCAAGGGTGCCGTTGCTGATGTACTTCTGCCGGACTTGGGCCGTGGCGGCGGGGTTCAGCAGGCGCTCGGCGTTGCTCTTGACGATCTCAATCTCCAGGGTCACCGGCAGGTCGGCGGGAAGGGCCTTCTCGCAGACGTTGTAGAAGGTGTAGTACCGCTGGGTGTCGGTCGTGCCCAGGCGCGTGTCGGTCCTGTAACGCGCCCAGACGAACTCCGCCGGACAGTCAGGATAGGCGACGCGCTCGATGCCCTTGGCCGTGTGGACCTCCACGGGGTCGTGTGTGCTCACCTTCCGCACTGTGGCGGTTTGTGGCGCCTTGCCGTCCGTCAGGAGGATCGTCTCGCCCGGCTCGAAGGTCCCTTTCACGTCGGCCAGGTTCACCTGGTAGTAGGGTTCCTCGATGTTCTTCTCCTGGCTTCTGGTCGGATCATAGGTGCGCAGGAAGCTGCTGATCTCGGCGGTGGCGCGGCGGCGGCTGCCGACGATCCTCCCGCGCACGGCGTCAACGTCGGCGAAGCGCCCGGGCAGTGTGACGAGGAGGCAAGGCAGGATGCGGAACTGGTCGCCGGCCTGGACGGCCACCCCGCGCCCCTTCGACGGAATCTGCATGGGGTCAACCTCATGTCCGAAGCACTGGAGGATGGTCGTCCAGCAGGCGTCCATGCGGATGGCGAAGGGGAGGAGGGCCTTCGGATAGGCGTATTCGCAGCGAAGCGCGTGGTACCGGACGATCGGGGTCGCCACGCGTCCGTTGCTGATGACCTTGCCGGCGGCGAAGTCGCCCGTCCTGTCCATCAGCCGGAGTTCGTTGCCTACTACCTCCACGACGCGTTTGGCCGTCCCCTCGCTGGTCACCGTGTCGCCGGACCGGAAGCCGGTCGGGTCGGCGACCACAACGGCGGACATGGGGTTGTTGTAGTTGGTCAGGTAGGAGAACAGGTCGGCCGTCGAGAGGCCCTTGTTGCCGTTGGCCTCGCGCCAGTCATAGGTGCGCGTGCTGGTGGTGTAGTGCCGGCTGATGACATAGCGCTTGTTCGCGCGGGGTATTTCGTGCTGGAGGATGTCGTAGCTGACGGACTTGAACTCGGCGCGGACGGGGATTTTCGTTCCGCTCCGGTTGTAGGAGACGTTGTAGTAGCCCGTGAGGTTGGAGTTTCCGGGGGTGTTCTTCAGGAAGATGAAACGCTCGATGTTGGTAACGTTGAACCGGTTGGAGCCGCCGAGCTGGAGGCCGACGAGCATGTTGGCGTCGCCCTTGGGGACGACGACATCGGTGGGATACCACCCGGCCTTCCGGGCCTCCTGTGCCCAGGCGGGCGCGTAACGGTAGGCGGCCTCGTCGGCGCGAACGTGTCCGGTATAGTCCAGCACGTTCGTGCCCCATCGCGACTGCGGGTTGAAGTCGCCCGTGCAGTCAATATAAACCATGTTGCAGCCGTCGCCGCTGGCCGTCGAGGCCCCGAAGGGATTGGCGCCCATGAAATCGCAGTTGATGAAGGCCATCGTGACGAAGACGGACGCTCGGCGCGCGAGCCCCTGGCCGCTGTAGGAACCCGCTCGTCCGTTGGTCACGGAGGATAGCGCCGGGAGTTCGTGGGTAATTCCCGCCGCGCCGCGGGCTGTGTCGGCGATTTGATCGAACTCGGTATAGGTCTTGCAGCCGATGATGGCGATGGTCCCGGCGGGCTTTCCCGTGGCGCTCGTCAGCACCCGGATGCCATGCACGACGCGGCCCTTGTGCTGCCGGTGAGCCGGGCTGAAGACGATATTCTGGCAGATGAAGTTCGCTCCGCCGTTGCTCACGTTGAAGATGGCCTCGGGCCGTTTGTAGATCGGCGTGCCGTCGTCCACTTCGAGCAGGTAGTGATCTTCCACGCCGACCTTGACCAAGGCGTACTGGTCCGGGGCGCCGGCATGAATCTTCACCTGCCGCCCCAGGGTGATCGTCATGGGGTCGAAGGACTTCAGTTCGTAGGCATGGACGCGGAAGCTTCCCGCCGGGTGCGGACGGTAGGCTTCCAGGCGCCCCACGTCGGGGGTCTCGGGCCGGTTCAGCGTTGCGCCGAACGCCTTCCAGTCGGCACTGCTGTCTTTGAAGATGCGCGCCTTGGCATTCCTGAGGTCCGCCGGCTTTTCTGCGTTGCCCCCGTTGTAGGGGAAATCCACAACGATGCGCGAGGGAGAAAGCCGATGGACCACCCTGCTGTACCGGCTTGTCGTTTCCATGGGGGCGAACTCATCCACGCGCGTCCGGTCAACGTGGGCCGGGTTCCGGTGCCCCCACAGGAGAACGAACTCCTTGCCGACGTCCTCTTCGGTGAAGGCGCTCGCCGGAGCGCCGTTCACCACGGCCTCGATGATCGTGTGCTGTTCGGGCGCACCCGCAAGCGGCGTGCCCGCGAGCAGGCCGGGATGGTTGGCTCCGGCGTAGGTGTTCACCAGCGGAAAGACCGTTCCGAAGGCGTAGCGGCCGTCCAGCGGCTTGTAGTAGCCCTCCGCCATGACGACTTCCTGCGGCGTCCCCAACGGCGTCTGGCTCCAGGAGATCCCTTGTACCAGGATGACCGCAGCCAGTATGGACGAAGCGACAGAGCGAGCGGTTCCTGACATGGGGCAGCGTCCTTTCAGAACGGGGACATTGGAGCACCGGCGTTCCGCCGCCGTGGGCCGTTTCTTGATACCGCATCGCGCCCTCCGGCGCAAGGGGGGAAGCACACCGCGGCTGTTCCGCCTGGCGGGAAACGGAGGTCTTCGGTGGCCTGCGCGACGCGGCGTCGTCTCTCCGATGCAGGAAGCCGGACAGGTCCCCGCTTCACCCCGCACGCACGAAGCTTCGGCCACCGCGCGCCTTGATCGCGTCCGGCAGCGACCCGATCCCGCTCAGGGCTCGAAGGAGGGCGCGGAGAGGGCGTAGGCAGCGCCGGGGGGATTGCCGGAGAGGCCGGCCATCAGGTAGTCGGCATGGCTGGTGTTTCCAACGACGAGCCGGTGAAGCAGGAGGTCCGTCGCGGCGGGGAGTCGGCGGCGCAGTTCATCGCGCAAGTTGATGCGCCATTCGCCGCGGAGCGCCCCTTGCGGTTCGCCGCCGACATCGGGCCACGCCAGGGGCGCGGCGGCCAGCAGCCGCCAGTCGGGGCTGACGTTCGCCGGTTCATCGGCGGGGTTTCCCAGGATGCGATAGGTCTGCCGCGTGGGGGCCGTCATGGAAAGGACGAAGTAGCGGTAGCCGACGCGCACGTGCAGGTTGACCTTGACGTTCTCCGGGATGTCCAGGCGCATCCGCAGGACGGGCGTCACGTTGAGGTCCACGGGGTGCGGCAGGGGGTATTCGACGGCGAAGTCCCCGCCGCCCCAGCGGTTCTGCACGCGCGTCATGCCATCGGGCGCGGCGCGCAGGAGCAGGCGGCCCGGCTCCAACGCGCGCCAGGGCAGGTCCGCGTCGCTCGCCTCGCCCAGGAGGTAGGGCTCGGGCGCGGGGTGGATGGACTCCGCCGAGCTGTTGAGCCGGGCGTACATCACGCCGTTGCGCCGGGTCCACAGGGCCACGTGGCCGCCGCGCGGCGCGTCGGACGAGGTTTCCGCATAGTCAATCAGCACCTCGTCCTCCAGTCGGACGCGGATGCGCCGCTCCGCGCAGTCCACACGGATGCGCCGCCAGAAGAGGTGTTGGTCCTCGATCCCCTGGTCCTCGGCGAAGCGAGCCTTGTCGTTGCGCGCCACGATCTCGCGTCCGCGCAGCAGGAAGGCGCCGGCATTCTCGTAGCCGCCGTAGAGGAAGGTATAGCCGGAAAAGAGGTCGCGCCCGTCGGTCATGAAGGAGAAGTTGACGTCGCGGCGGGCATAGCGATCGTTCTGGAACTGCCGTCCGAAGACGTCCTTGAGTCCATAGTAGAAGAGATGCGTCTGGTTGCCTTCAAAGCGCTGCTTGCTGAAGAGCGCGGCGCAGTCGTTGCTCTGTCCGGAGAAGAAACCCCACTCCTGCTTGCAGCGCCAGCGGCTGGTGTTTTCCCACTGGCCTTGGACGGGGGCCCAGTCCGACGGCGCGCCGTCGAAGAGTTCCTCGCGCACCGCCGGGGAGTACAGCCGATGTGCCGGCGCGCCGGAGGGCCGCCCCCCCTCCGTCAGTATGCCGACCCGCGCGCCGCGCCCCGCCGGCCATTGTCCCGCGCGCTGCCCGTTGAGCAGGATCTCACCCCCCGCGCGCCGGAACTCGAAGGCCCCCGGCCCCGGCAGCGGCACATCCTGCGCTATTTCGCCATCGGGGTGAAGGAGGACCACCCGCGCCGGCGCGCTCGACGCCTCGGTCCGCAGGAGGAAGTCGCCGAAAAGGGGGAGGTGGAAGTACTCCCCGCCGAAGTCCTTCTCCCCGGTGCGGCGGGTGAAGGGCTGCCAGGCGTCCAGTCCGCGCGCCCAGCGATAGAGCCAGTCGTCGCGGTCGTCGCGGGCATAGCGTTCCTTGACGGAATAGACGCGGCTGCGCGCCGCGAGCGCCGGAGGGGCGTCGGTCTCGGCTACATCGAGCGCGGTGAAGTCGTCGAAGAGCGCCCCGCCCTGCCGGACGAAGAAGCCCGCCTTGCCGAAGGTGTCGAGGTCCGGCGGCAGATCGAGCAGGGGCCTGCCGTCCACGCGCATCGCGCCGGTCGGCGAACCTTGGGTGCAAGTCACGCTGAGGCGGACCCAACGTCCTCCGGGAAAGAGGATCGGCACGGCGTTGCCGCCCAGCGGCTCCTCGCGCCCGTCGCGCACGCGGACGAGAGCGGCCTGTCCGGCGGTCCCGGCGCGGCGGACGACGGCGCGGCAGTAGTTGCGCGCGTCGCGCCAGGCAAAGACCAGCCCCGCCTCGCGCGCGTCCTCGGGCTTCAGCGCCGCCGCGTACTCCGCGTCATTCCAGAAGTGATGGCCGGCCAGCAGAATGGCGTCACCGTTCTTGTCGAAGCCCTGGCACATGAAGGGATTCGGCGAGGTGGCGGCGAAGGTGTACTCGCTGCGCCAGCGCCCGGATGCCGCCGTCCAGCCGTCGCCGTCGGCGACGCGCTCGCGCATGAAATCGTCGCTCATGCGCACCGGCGCGAGCTTCTGCAGTGCCAGCCGCGCCTGGGGATCGGCGCTGAACAGGAGGAACTCCATCCGCCCCGGCGGCATCGGTCGCCGCATCAGCCGCCGCCCGCCGGAGTAAACAAGGAGCTCGCCGCCCCGGCGCGAGAGTTCAACCGTATGCCCGGCTTCAAGGGTGGCCCTTGCCTCAACGACCGCTTCTCGCGCCGAGACCCGAAGCCACTCCGCCGCGCCCTCCGAAAACCGGAGGCAGGCGTGGTCCGCCGCCGGCTCGCCCAGGGCCAGCCAGGCCGTCGGGACTGCGGTCGTGGCAACGCGTGCGTAGAATGCCCCCTCTGCGCCGGCGGAAAGAGCCCGATAACCCGCCGGCAAGGGCGCGCGATAGGGGACTGCGGGAGGTCTCGGACGTAAGAACAGCACCAAGGACGCCGCCATCGCCGCGCCTGCCGCCATCGCCCCGATCACCCACAGCCATCGCCGCGCCGCCATGCGTCACTCGATGCCTTGGGGGACGTACCGCGCCGACTCGTCCTCGTCCCATGGCGTAATGAAGACCTGATCGAACTTGATGCCATCCTCGCGGTTGGTGAAGAGAAAGGT
>JAKJEM010000012.1:0-265 GCA_022705425.1 Planctomycetota bacterium | reverse complement strand
GCCCGCCGCCAAAGGGATCCCTTCCCGCGCCCGCAGCGGAACCCAGTGCCACACCTCATAGGTGGCGTCCTGCAACATTCGCGGCGCAGCGCCATCGAGCGAGACATTCAGCGAATCGCTGCACGCCCCCTCGCCATCGGTCCCCCAGAAGACGCGCACCCAGATCGAATAGCGCCCCTCGACGGGAACCGAAAAGGGCAGCAGCAGCGCCCCGGGACGCGTTCCGGACTTCGGCGGCACGGCCACCGCCACGCCATCGGCGGCC
>JAKJEM010000129.1 GCA_022705425.1 Planctomycetota bacterium | reverse complement strand
GGCGGGGGATGGGGAGGCGCGAGCGCAGCACGGTGCGCCCGAAGAACTTGAGGGTGAGGCAGTTGTCGCGGGGGCAGGTTTCGACGCAGCGCAGGCAGAGGATGCACTGGGGGGAACTGATGTCGGCGCGCTGCTTTTCGTCGCGCATGTGGGTGAGTCCCATGGGGCAGGCGTCGGCGCAGGCGCCGCAGCGGTTGCAGCGGCCGGCGTCCTTCAGCAGGGCCAGGCCGCCGCCGCGATTGAACCAGGAGGAGCAGAGGCCGATGGGGCAGAAGTGGCACCAGAGGCGTCGCATGGCGAGGAAGGCGAGGAGGAAGAAGGCCAGGGTAATCCACATGGCGAAGGTGAAGAAGGTTTCGAGTCCGTTAGCGAAACCGCCCCACCAGGAGGGCGCGGCGGCGGCGGCGACGGGGCAGGTGACGCGGGCGGGGCAGATTTTGCAGAAGGGGAGATAGACGCGGCACTCGCCGGGGGTGGTGAAGCGGGCGGGGCGGAAGAGGTAGGAGGCGGCCAGCGTGACGCCGAGGAGGGAGTAGTTCGTGACGCGCGCGCCGAGGCGGAGGCGGGCGGGGATGTTCCAGTACCCGCGCCCCAGCCGGGCGCGGAGGGCGTCGAGGAGGTCGCCCGTGGTTCCCAGCGGGCAGACCCAGCCGCACCACCAGCGCCCGAGGAGAAAGGAGAGGAGGATGAAGACGGCGAGGTAGGGCAGGATGCGGGCGACGGAGGCCCCCTCCGTCAGGGAGCGTGAGAGGAGTTCGACGATGCAGCCCTTGATCGCCTGGCCATAGGCGGTGAAGCGGCAGACGGCCGAGGGGGGATAGGTGTCGAGGAGGGGTTGGCGCTCGGCCACGAAGTCCACGGCGGGCGAGGCGGGGGCGAGGCTGCCGGTGTATCGGGCGAAGGCCCATCCGCCGTACACGAAGAAGGCGAAGGCCAGCGCCCGGATGGTCCAGCGCCACAGGGTGATGCGCCGCGAGATCACCGGAGCCGGGCCTTTCGATAGATCAACAGGGCGAGGATGGCCGCGATGGGGATCAGGTACCAGTAGTAGTAGTACTCGGGATGGGCGTCGAGGCGCACCATGATCTGTCCGAGGGAGACGTCCATGACGGGTTGCATGTCGTCGAGTTCGGGGGCGAGGGAGAAGGTCGGGAAGGGGCCGTCGGGCAGGGGGGCGAGTTCTCGCGCGCGGGCGGCCGGGCCCCAGCTGATCGCCCAGGACCGCGGCGCGCGGTCAGGGGCGGGTTCGAGGAGGAAGGCGACCTCGGCGCTCATGAGGCTTCCGTCGGGCCAGGGGGTGAAGGCAAGGACGGTCAGAGGGACTTCGACTTCGCCGGGAAGGGCCAGGGCGCGGATGTGGTCGGGCGCGGTCACCGCGCCCATGCCGAAGTGGGCGGTTCCGACGGCGACGGCGCCCGCGGGCGGAGCGGGGGCGTCGAAGAGGACGGGCGCGCGTCCGGCGAAGGCCGTCGCGGCGAGGAGCAGCGCGGCGAGGAGCGTTACGGCGTGAGGCGGAGTTCGCCGAAGGATTCGACCTTCTGTCCGGCGGCGGGTGAGCCGGACCAGTAGCTGAGTTCCGCCGGGGGCGCTTTGGAGTCGCGCGCGAAGTTGACAAGCCATATCTGGTCCTTCTCGATGCGTTCGCGCCCGACGACGGGGGCAGGGACTTCGACTTCCGCATACCAGGCGCGCTCGCCGGCGGCCACGGCGGCCTTGATTCCGAAGGCGGTCGGTTCGACGGAGCGCGAGGCCTCGTCGCGGTAGTGGTCCACGTGGACGCGGCCGTCGGACTCGACGCGGATGCTGACGCGCTGGTTCTTCTTTTCCGGGTTGGCGAGCCAGATGATGACGGCGTCGTTTGGCGCGGGGGCGCCGGGGCAGGTGATCATGAACCAGAGTCGGTCGGGGTCGCAGCGCGGGACAATGAGCGTTTCGCGGCGTGCGCGGGTCTTCTCGTCCACCAGGAAGCCGGAGAGGGGCGTCGGCCCGCGCCAGGCTGCGTCGGTCACGTCTCCGTCAACGGCGGGCGCGGTCTTGTCGGGGCCGAGGCCGAGAACAGCGGCGCGTTTCTTCGGCGGGGCGGGCGTTGCCGTTCCGGCGGCGGGGGCGGCTGCGCCGCCGCCGAGCGTCAGGCTCTTCAGTTCGCGGGGCTGGCGGCGCATGTCGTTGCCCATGAGGCGGAAGGAGACGGGGTAGTTGCCGGAGGGTTTGTCGGGCTTGGCCGCGAGGGCGACTTTGTAGGTGTATTGCTGTCCGGGGCGCACGGGGTTGAATCCGGCGGCCGGTTCCACGGTAACGTCGAAGCCGGGGCTCTCGCCGATGAGTTTGACGAAGCAGGCGATCGGGCGGTCCATGTTGTGCTGCATGAGCACGCTGAATTCGGTCTTTTCGCCCGGTTTGGCGACGAGGTTGGTGACGTCGGGCTTGAGGATCAGCTTGTCCATCTGCCGCCAGACATCGTCGCAGAGATGGGCGCGGGCGATCAGACACCAGCACAACGCCCCGGCGACGGCAACGGCGATCCGAGTCCTTCGCATGGCAGTCCTCCGTGACGGGCCCGCGGCGGAAGGCGCCGCATCCTGTCGTGGTCAAGAGCGTATCGGGAAGACGGGCGGGTTGTCAAGCCGCGGTTTCCGTTCGCGGGGGGGCGTTGCGCGGGGGATGGGGGGCTGCTATCATTGTCCTAAGCGCGGACGATGGCAGCGGACCTCGGCGGGAAGGAGGCGCGGCGATGGTGACTCCTGGCAAGAAGTTCTCATCGAGCGTGGCCGTGGGGGTCGCGTGGGTGGGCGGGGCGGGGCTGGCGCAGTTGGCCTACATCGGCCTCGTTGCGGCGGCCCTTCGCGAGCGAGGGTTCGACGGCATCCATGCCGACGGGACGCTGTTGTGGTGGTCGGCGGCGCTTCCCCTGGCGGCGGCGGTGGGGGGCGCGTTGTCCATTGGCGTCATGCGCCTGGCCAGCGGGTGGCCCAAGCTGAACCTGGGGGCGCTCTTCCTCTGCGCGCTGTTCTCGGCTGCGCCGGCGTTGGTTCTGCTCACCCTTCGCAATGCGATCTGGGTCGCGCTGGCGGCAGCGTTGCTGGGCGTCATCGGCGTGATGGCCTACACGTGGGGCGCGGCGTCGGAAGGGAAGCTGGGGACGCGCATGGCGTCGGGGGCGACGCTGACGCCGGGGCAGGATGGGGGCGAAGGCTGAGGCGTGGGGCGGAGAGGGGTCATCGGTCACTCTCGGGGATGTGGCCCAGCCGCTCGTGGCTGTGGGTGCGGCTCTATAAGGCCAGCACAGGCGCTGCGCAGCCGGTGTGCCACACACGGTCCAGTTGCCGAGCCCCCCCCAAGACTGACCGGATACGGAGAGGGTCCCTGTGAGTTGACAGAAGTTAGTTCATCCTGATAAACTTAGGCAAGACTAAGTATCGGCGTCGGGACCTGGACCGGGGAGGCGGGAGATGGCCGGGCGGACGAAGAAGGCGGATCTTTCGCAGAGCCGGGGGGACTACCTGGAGTGCATCTACCATCTTTCGCGCGAGCGGGGGGTGGCGCGGGTGAAGGAGATCGCGGCGCGGTCGGGCGTGCGCGCGCCGTCGGTCACGGGTGCGCTGCGGGGTCTTTCGGCGCGGGGGCTGGTGCGGCATGACCCGTACCAGTTCGTTACGTTGACGGCGGCGGGGGAGCGCGCGGCGCGGGACCTGGTGCGGCGGCACGCCGCGCTGGCCGCGTTCCTGAAGGACATCCTGGGTGTCGAGGCGACGGCGGCGCAACGGAATGCCTGCCGGATCGAGCACGAGATCGAACCGGAGGTTCTGGAACGGCTGGCGCGTTTTGTGCGGCGGGTGGAGCGTTGCCGGGCGGGGGGCGCGTGCCGTCTGGCCGGTGCGACGCGGGCGCGGCGGCGCGGAGGGGCGGTATGAGCGACGGAGGCAAGACGGGCGCCGCCGCCGGTGGGAGCAAGCGGATCGTCCTTGTCGGCAGCCCGAACGTGGGGAAGAGTCTGCTCTTCAACAACCTCACGGGCGCGTATGCCACCGTTTCGAACTACCCCGGTACCACGGTCGAGTTGACGCAGGGCACGGCGGAGCGGGGCGGAACGCGGTGGGCGGTGGTGGATACTCCGGGGATGTACTCGCTGTTGCCGACGTCGGAGGAGGAGCGCGTGGGCGTGCCGTCCTTCGCGAAGGGCGGAGCGACATTGTCCTGCATGTGGTGGACGCGAAGAACCTGGAACGGATGTTGGCGTTGACCCTTCAGCTCCTGGAAGCGGGGCTGCCGCTGATCCTGGTGTTGAATGTCATGGACGAGGCGGAGGAGCGCGGGATCCGGATAGACGCGCCGCGTCTGAGCGCCGAGCTGGGGATTCCCGTCGTGCCGGCGGTGTCCACGACGGGCCGGGGAATCCCGGAGCTTTGGGAGGCGATCGAGCGGCATGAGCGGAATCCGCGTCCGCACGGTGTGCGATACCACCGGGCGATCGAGCACGCGGCGGCGGAGATCGAGAAGGTGTTGCCGGAGGGGGACGGTTTGAACCGGCGCGCGCGCGCGTTGCTGGTCTTGCAGGGGGACGGCGAGATTGCGGGTGAACTGGCGGCGGGTCCGGCGGGGCGGCTGGCGGAGATCCTGGAGGGATATCGGCGTGCGCACGCGCAACCGGCGCAGTACGCGGCGGCGACGCAGCGGCAGCGGATGGCGTCGCAGATCGCGGCGCGCGTCATGAGCCGCACGGCGGGGCCGAAGGCGGGGGTGCGCGCGCGGCTGAACGAACTCCTGATCAATCCGTGGACGGGCGGTCCGATTCTTCTGGCGACGCTCTACCTGGGGCTGTACCAGT
>JAKJEM010000128.1 GCA_022705425.1 Planctomycetota bacterium | reverse complement strand
GCGCGCGAGACGGGGCGGCCTTTCCGGACGGCGGGGAACTGCTTTGCGGCGCTGGCGGCGCATGATGCGGTGGTGGATGCCAGCGCGGCGCTGCGGACGCTGGCCGGCGCGTTGATGAAGATTGCCAATGACGTGCGGTGGTACGCCAGCGGTCCGCGTGCGGGGATCGGCGAACTCCTCATTCCCGAGAATGAGCCGGGCTCCTCGATCATGCCGGGGAAGGTGAACCCGACGCAGTCGGAGGCGCTGACGATGGCGGCGGCGCAGGTGTTCGGCCTTGACCACGCGACGGCCTTTGCGGGGTCGCAGGGGAACTTTCAGCTCAACGTCTTCAAGCCGGTGATGCTGCACAACACGCTGGACGCCATCGGGCTGTTGGCAGAGGGGATGCGGTCCTTCGACGAGCACTGCGCGCGCGGGATTGAACTGGACGAGGGGCGGGTGCGCGCGAACGTGGAGAACTCGCTGATGCTGGTGACGGCGCTGACGCCGCGCATCGGATATGAGAAGTGCGCGGCGATGGCGCAGAAGGCGCACCGCGAGGGAACAAGTCTGCGGGAAGCGGCGCTGGCGCTGGGCTACGTCACGGCGCGGGAGTTCGACGCGTGGGTGCGTCCGGAGCGGATGACGCGTCCCGGACTGTAATGCGGCGACGCGCTGAGAGGAGGAGCGATGAGTTTGCGACAGGAGCTGCTGGCGCGTCCGGGACGGAAGGTGCGGCTGGCGGAGCATGATCCGGGGAACACCCTTGGGTTCACGGACAAGCTGGCGGCGCGCGAGGAGTTGGAGGCCAACGTCAGGCGCCTGGCGGCGCTGCAATACCGTCTCTTCGCTGAGGGACGCCGGGCGGTGCTGGTGGTCTTCCAGGCGATGGACGCGGGGGGCAAGGACGGGGCGATTCGGCGGGTCATGTCGGGTCTGAATCCGCAGAGTTGCCGGGTGACGTCGTTCAAGAAGCCGTCGGAGGCGGAACTGGCGCACGACTTTCTATGGCGCATCCACAAGGCGGTTCCCGCGCGGGGGGAGATCGGCATCTTCAACCGATCGCACTACGAGGACGTCCTGGTGGTGCGGGTGCATAACCTGGTACCGAAGGCGGTATGGTCGGAACGCTATGAGGATATCAACCGTTTCGAGAAACTTCTGGCGCGCAATGACGTCGTGCTGCTGAAGTTCTTCCTGCACATCAGCCGGAAGGAGCAACGGGAGCGGCTGCTGGCGCGCGTGGAGGACCCGGAGCGGAACTGGAAGATCACTCCGGAGGACCTTGAGGAGCGCAAGTATTGGGGGGACTACGTGAGGGCGTACGAGGAGGCCATCGAGCGGTGTTCCACGGGGCACGCTCCGTGGTACATCATTCCGGCGAACCACAAGTGGTTCCGCGACCTGGCCGTGTCGCAGATTCTGGTGGAGACGCTGGAAGGGCTGAAGCCGAAATTCCCGGCGCCGAAGTTCGACCTGTCGAAGGTGCGGGTGGTGTGAGCGGGGTCATCCCCACTGCGGCGCGCCGAGGGTACCCTTCATCTCCTCGAGGTGTTTGTCGTAGCGGATGAGGTCAAGGCGAACGCGGAGATGGCGGCGTTCGACGGCGCGCTGGGCGAGGTGGAAGAGGGGGAGCCACAGGGCGGACGCGGGGCGTCCGGACCGTGCGCGGGCGGCAAGGCGCGCGCTCAGAGTTCTGTTCCAGCGCGCGAGGATTTCGTCCTCGAAGGAAAGGAAGAACTCGTAGCTGCCGGGGTCGCCCTGGCGTCCGCAGCGCCCGGTGAGCTGACGGTCAATGCGGCGGGCTTCGTGGAGTTCGGTGGCGAGGACGTGCAGGCCGCCGAGCGCGGCGACGCCGGGTTCGAGTTTGATGTCCACGCCGCGGCCGGCCATGTTGGTGGCGATGGTGACACGTCCGCGCGCGCCGGCCTGGGCGATGACGAGGGCCTCGATGGCGTGGTTGCGGGCGTTGAGGACGTTGTGAGCGATGCCCCGCGCGGTGAGGCATGCGCTGAGGGCTTCGCTGCGGGCGACGGAGCGTGTGCCGACGAGCACGGGGCGTCCGGAGTGGTGAATCTCGACGATCCGGTCGGCGATGGCGGCGTATTTCTCCTCCCAGGTGGAGTAGATGCGGGTGGGGAGGGGGCGGCGACGGAGGGGGCGGTTGGTGGGGAGGGAGACGGTGACGCGGTCGAAGACACGGGCGAACTCGGCGGCGGCGACAAGCGCGGTGCCGGTCATGCCGGCGAGTTTGCTGTAGCCCCTGAAGTAGCGCTGAAAGGTGACGGAGGCGAGGGTGCGGTTCTCTTCCGTCACGGGGACACCCTCCTTGGCTTCGACGGCCTGGTGGAGGCCGAGGGACCAGGTGCGGTCCTTGAGGATGCGCCCGGTGAACTCGTCCACGATGCCGACGCGGTCGTCGGTAACGAGGTACTCACGGTCGCGCAGGAAGAGGTGCTCGGCGCGGAGGGCCTGGTGGACGAGATGTTCGAAGGGGCGGTTGGGGGGCATGGGGAGAGCGGGGGCGAGGCGGCGGGCGCGGTCGAGTCCCTCGACGGTCAGTTCGATGCGCCGCTCGGCGTGGTCGAGAGTGTAGTCCCTGCCACGGCGGAATCCCAACGCGACCTGGCGAGCCACGCGGTAGATGGGGGCGAAGGGGGACTCGGCGTTGTCGCGCTCGGAGATGATGAGGGGGACGCGGGCTTCATCAATGAGGATGCTGTCCACCTCGTCGAGGATGGCGTAGTGCGGTTCGCGCTGGACGCACTGGGCGCGGGCGTCGGTGCGGCGGCGGAGTTCCTCGAAGATGCCCTCCTGCCCGGCGGCGCGGCGGGCGTGGCGGGCGATCTGGTCGCGCAGGTAGTCGAAGGCAAACTCCTTGTTGGCGCCGTAGGTGACGTCGGCTCGATAGGCGCCGGCGCGGTCGGCGGGTTCCATTCCCTGAACAAGGCGACCGACGGTGAGCCCCAGGGCCTTGTAAACCGGGCCCATCCAGTCGGCATCGCGGGCGGCAAGGTAGTCGTTGACGGTGACGACGTGAACGCCGCGCCCGGAGAGGGCGTTGAGGAAGGCGGGGACGGTGGCGGTGAGGGTCTTGCCTTCGCCGGTCTGCATTTCGACGATCCATCCGCGGTGCAGGGCGATGGCGCCCAGGATCTGGACGTCGTAGTGGCGCTCGCCCAGGCAGCGTCCGGCGGCCTCGCGGACGCGCGCACATGCCTCGGGGAGGAGGTCGTCCAGGGACTCGCCGCGCGCGAGGCGGTTGCGGAAGTGCGCGGCGGAGTCGCGCAGGTCCGCGCTGGAGAGGGCGCGGACGGCGGGATCGAGGGCGCGGACGCGCTCAACCAGGGAACGAAGCGTTCGGAGTCGCAGGCGAGAGGCGACCCGGTGGAAGGCGTCGGCGAACATGAAGGCGTCCTTGCAGGAGCCGCCGGGGAAGGAAACCGGTCAATCGTGCGCTTCGGTGAGGAAGCCTGCCGGACCTTCGGAGTTCACGCCGATGCCGCGCCGCTGGAGGAGGGAGCCTTCCAGGCGGAAGAGCTCGACAATGGCTTTGAGGTGATTGACGACGCTTTCGACCTCGGCGATCTGGCTGGCGATGAGGTCGCGGTGGGCCTGGGCGACGAGGAAGCTGGTGGACTTCCCCGTACCGAACTTTTCGAGCTCGGCCTGGAAGGTGAGTTCACGCAACTGGCGGGTGACGACGCTGGCGGCGACCTGCTCGCGGGCGCGCTGCACTTCAACATAGACGGTGCGGACTTCTGCCTGGACGAGGTCCCTCATGCGCTCAATGGCGCGCGTGGCCTGGGCTTCATTGAAGAGGGAACGCTGGCGCTGGGCGCGGGCGGCGCGGTTGACGGGGGGAAACTCGAACTCGAGTCCGGCGCGGGCGTCATAGAACTTGCCGTCCTGCTTGCCGATGCTGGAGCCGAAACTCGTGGCGTAGCCGGTAGTGCCAAGGGTGATGAAGAAGTCGAGGCGGGGAAGGACGCCATTGGCGGTGCGGTCAGTCTGAAGGGTGGCGCGCCTGAGTTCGAGGCGGGCCTGCTGGAGGTCGGGGCGCATTTCGAGGGCGACGCGGACGTGCTCCTCGACGCTGGTGAGTTCCTCGGCGGGGGAAACGGGGAGGTCGCCGAGAAGGATGTCCTTGCTCCAAAAGGACATATCCTGTCCGGGGTGGAGGAGTTGGAGCATCCGAACGCGGAGTTTGGCCACCCAACTGCGTGCTTCGATGAGTTCCTGCCGGCGCTGGGCCACTTCGGCCTGGGCGGCGGCGCGTTCAATTTCCGGGATGCGTCCGACGGCGATCTTCTCGTTAGTTTCGGCCAACTGCTGCTCGGCGACCTTGACGGAGGACTCGAAGATGCGGAGCTTCTCGCGGGCGAGGGTGAATTCCCAGTAGGTCTGTTCCACCTGGGCGACCAGAGCCTCGGCAAAGCCGCGAAGCTCGTACTGGGAGATCTCGGTATCCACGCGGGCCTGGCGCAGGGCGGCGAGGTTCGTATCGGGGCCGAAGCCTCGAAGGAGAGACTGGACAAGGGTAGCGCCGACACGCGTGGAGGCGAGGGGATCGGAATAGAGGCTGGAGTCCACGTAGGCGGACTTGGCCTCCAAGGCAAGGCGCGTGCCGGTGGGGAAGTAGTTTTCGGCGGAGAGGCCGAGGTTAAAGTCGTTGACTTCGGCGTTTTCGAAGCCGCTTCCGAAACGGGCGAACTGCTCGGAGTGGGTCCTGCCACGATCGCCGCGGGCACGAAGGACGGGGTCGAAGGCGGCACGCTCTTCCTCTTCGGCGGTGCGGCGGATGTCGGGGTTGAGGACCTGAACGCGCAGGTCGCGGTTGTTGGAAAGGGACATCAGGATCGCCCCGCGAACGTTGAGGGAGATGGCTTCCGGGGCGGTTCCAGGGGCGGTGGGG
>JAKJEM010000127.1:4771-5032 GCA_022705425.1 Planctomycetota bacterium | reverse complement strand
GAAAGCCACGTCTGAGCGCGCAGCCCCCAGTCGGAGTCAAAGTCCCCCATGTCCGCATAAGCCACGCCCAGGGACAGGTCATTTACGCCCTGTGCCCACGCGCAGGAGACACTCAGCGCAAGGCAGATCACGACCATGAACAGACCATTAGTGGGGTTCATCAACGAACCATCCCTCCCGGGGTGCAATGAATCTGCAAGTCGGCGAGAACGGTAGATTGAGAAAAGTAGAACGTGACAGCTACACGCCCCCGCGTCACGA
>JAKJEM010000127.1:0-4731 GCA_022705425.1 Planctomycetota bacterium | reverse complement strand
CCTCTCCAACTTTGGAGCAGTTCCCTCCCCGGTGAAACACACCTTCAGTGATTCTCCACGCTTGGGCCTCGTCCTGCAAGAACTTTGTCCATCTCGAGTTGCGTGGGACGGGCGCTTTGCGTCAAAGGTCGTGTTTCGAGAATCTTCACGTGAACTGTTCAGGAAAAGGGCTACCGGCGGCCCTCATTGGGCCCTCAAAATCGGTACTTTAGACTCAAAGGACTTTCGCAAGAAAGCGCGAAGAAAGTGGCATCACATATCTCCGGAGGTGTCAGGATGAGGCGCAAGGGGTTCACACTGATTGAGCTGCTCGTGGTCATCGCGATTATCGCGATCCTGGCCGCCATTCTGTTCCCAGTATTCGCGCGGGCCAGGGAAAAAGCCCGGATGGCAAGCTGTGCCAGCAATCTGAAGCAGGTCGCTCTGGGTGCGCTGATGTACGGCCAGGACAATGACGAGGTCTACGTGGGCTGGAACCAGGGCGCCAATTGCAACACGCCGGGCGGTTCGTGGCCGGAACATGTCATCTTCCCGTACGTGAAGAACAACCAGTTGTTCATCTGCCCCAGCAAGATCTTCACGGGGCGCACCACCTGCTCCTACTGGTCCTCATGGGCCAATGCCATGAACCTCAACAGCAGCTACGGCTGGAACTGCCGGGGTCTGGGCAATGGCCGCGGCACGGAAATGTCCAAGGTTCAAAAGCCCGCGGAACTCTTCTGGGTAGCGGACGGCGGTAACCCGTGGCGCCCCTGGAAGCGGAACCCGGTGGGATGCGGCGCGGGGTACACATCGGACGCCACCGAGCCCCACAATGAGGGCCGCAACATCGCTTACGTTGATGGTCACGTGAAGTGGATGAAGTCCAGCAAGGCTTACGCCGCGGACAAGGCGACCATGGACACCTATCTGCCCTGGGCGAACGCGAACTCTTACGCGCCGGGCTGGTAGAAGCCGGCCGCGCAGTGCGGATGTAATGCTACTCGCAGGCGTAGATGAGTTGGGCACACCATAGAGCGGCGCGGAAGGAGCTTCCTTCCGCGCCGCTCTGGTATTGCCGTTTGTGGGGCGGGCGTCTCGACGCCAGCAGTTCTACTGGGGGCCTCGTACCTCGCCGAGAATATATAACCATGGAATTTGTGACCCTAGGGTCACAAATTCCATGGTTATATATTCTCGGAGGGAGGAGCATTTCGTCCGTCGTCGTTCGTCGCCCGGAAGGGACGAGGGGACGAGCCCACGCCTGTGACGACCTCCAGACCCGGGTTTCACTCCGGGGCATTGACGGGCGAGAGGCCCGCCCCACGCGGATGCTGGGAGACTGCCCCACGCGATGATGTATCTGTCCGGCGCGGTACGAGCCCACCCCGCGCCCTCACAAATCGTCGTTCAGGTCCATCGCCGCGGATTCGATCCGGGTCAGTTCGCGCCGGTACTCCTCGGGGTACTCGTCGCGGATAATCTCGGCGATCTGCTGCTGGACCATTGCTCCGAACGCCCGGCTCTCGGGACGTTGCGCAAGGGGTGGACTGATCTCCCCCACCCGCGCCGTCGCCCGCTCCGTGATTTCCCGCTGCACGCCGATCGGGAGGCTGTCGAAGGTTCTTGCCGCCGCGCGCTGGGCATGTTCCGCCCGGGTCTGCTCCGCCTCGCGCGCAAGGTTCATCTCCGCAAGGCGCCGGTCGGTGGCCTCGCGCTGCGCCTGATCCCGCCGGGCCCGCAGGTAGGATGCCGGCGGCTCCCAACTCCCCTTGATCGCCTCGACGATCACCGCCGCCGGATCCTGGGCCCCACGATACGGAAGATACTGCAGTTGAATGCGGGCCTCGTCTCCGAACTGCTCCACGAGCTTCCGGGCGACGGAGGGAGTCACGCCCACCTCCGCCAGCATCTCCGCGAGCTCCCGAGCATGGTCGGGCGACGGCGGCTCGGAGGTCACCCGGTGCTTGCGCCGGGTGAAGGAGTAGACCACCATCTCATCGGGATTGCCCGCGGTCTTCTCGTAGCGCACATCGGCAAGGAACCCCAGGCTGCCAAGCTCCTCGTGGGCCCGCTCCAGCTCGCGCTTGATCTGGCTGGGGTAATAGCTGCGGCTCATGCCCAGTTTTTCGAAGGCCAGTTTCTTCAGCCGAATGCGGTAATTGGGCTTGCCGTCATAACGCTTCTTGTCCAGATAGCGGAACAGACGGCGCGACACGTTATGGCGCAGGGAGAAGAAGAAGGCGGTGTCGAGCTGCTTGATATTGCCCGCCTGCATGGAGCGGAAAATCACCTGGTTCCAGGTGACGAAGCTCAGCGGCAAGGCCTCTTGCTTGCCGGCGCTCTTGCGGCCGGGAGTCTCATCATACAGCGCGTACTCGTCGATGATGTGGAAGCCCACGTCCACATAGCGCTGCTTCGTCTTGTCCCAGAAGGCTTTCTCGGCCTTGATCGTCACCCCGAGCAGGCGGTCCAGGGCGGCGCGCAGGCGGCGGTAACTGTCGCCCTTGTCCGGCCACCCCAGGCGCTTGATGAGATCGTAGCGGGTGACGAAAATCGAGCGCTGCCCGAACCCCTGCTCCTTGGACACTTCCATGAGCGCCACATACACCTGCTCATCCGACGCCAGCGGCAGGCCGAAACTCTCGCTCCCGGTGACGGTCCAGACCCGGGTCACGAGCTTTCCGTCCTTCCCCTCGACCTCGTCTTCGAAACGGACGGTGCTCATGCCGGCGGGGACGCGATCGGCCAGGAGTGCGAAGGGGAACTCGGCGAGGTTCATCTCATCCCGGCCCACTCGCGCGAGAGCGGGGGCAGGGGTATCTTCATCCTGATCCAGGCACAGGTCGAGATCGAACTGGAGGTCATCATCGGGAGGGTTCATGAGTCCGGCCCCAATCGCGGACTTGCCACAGCGCGATCCCCCAGAGATCGCCGGGAAGCGAGGATAAGGATAACGGGGGCAAGGCAATCCGTCAATTCAGCGATCAGATGACGCGCAAGTACCCACAAAACCGAAATGCACCCGAGTGCGTCTCGCCTTGCCGTTTGCAGGGCGCGGGCAGAAAGGACCGTCTGCGGTCCCAAATCCGCGCCGGTCGTTTGCCTTTAGCCTTCATCCGCGTGGGGCGGGCGTCCCGCCCGCCGTCGTTTGCCGTCGGGCCGTCCGTGCCCCGGGTCTACGGGCCTTCGGCCAATCGTCCTGACGGACGGAAAGGCTTGGGCGTCTGTCCGTCGTTGCCGTCCGGAGGGGCCGCATAGGGAACGCGCGTCGGTACATAGCGACCGCAGGCGGTCGCCGCGCAAGGGACCCTATCCGGCCCGGTAGGCGGTAATAGCCTCCGCCTACAGACCGCAGACAACCCCTCCCTCACCCCTTCCGCCGATACGGGACATGCAGCAATGCCGCCGCCTTGCGCTTGGCCTCCTCGCCACGCCGATCATAGCGCGCCGTGGTCTGAACGTTGGCATGGCCCGCGAGTTTCGCCACCGTGCTGATGTCCGCGCCCGCATCCAGAAGGTCCGATACGAAGCTTCGCCGCAGATCGTGGGGGCTTACCTGTTCCACCACTGCCTGACCCGCGCGCTTGCGCAGGATCCCGTACACCGCCTGATCCGTCATGCGCCGCCATTGCAGTGCCCCGCCCTTGTTGATCGGCACCATGAGCGGCCCCGGCTCATCCCCCCGCACAAGCAGCCAGTCTTCCAGGGCATCCCGCGCGCCATTGTCCACATACACCAGCCGCTCCTTGGAGCCCTTCCCGCGCACCCGCAGTTCCCCGGTGGAGGCGTCATAATCCCCGCGGTCCAGGCCCACAATCTCCGACCGACGCATGCCCCCGGCGGCATACATGAGCCCGATGATCGCCGCATCCCGCACCCCCGCGGGGCCGGCATCCCGCGCGCACGCATCCAGCAGGGCCACCAGTTCCCCGGGGCCCACATGCCGCCCGGCCGGGAGGCGCTCGCCTTTCACGGTGGGCACATTGCGCAGGCGCTGGTACTCCTCGGCGGTGATCAGCTCCAGGTTGAACGCGGCTTTCGCCACCCCGCGCAATGCGGACAGGGCGAGGTTCACGGTGGCCGGCGCCTGGCCGATCTCCACGAGCTTCGCGCGAATCGCGGCCACGTGCTGGTACCGCAGCAGGTGCCAGGGGAGGGCGTCGAGCCGCTCATGGCCGAGCAGGTTGGCGATGAGTTTCAGGCGCCCTTCCACCGCGCGCCGTCCGGAGGGCGCGAGTGCGGCGAGGTAAACAAGAGCGGGATTGCGATCGGGCGGGAACTGGGCGGGGACGAGGAGTTCGGCGGAATTGGATGGGAGGATGGCGAGTTCAGTGTTTTCCAGGGTCTGCATCTCCCTTATCTGGTACTATCTGCAACGCCCCTTATCATAAGCTATTTTCACCCCGAAAACCGGTGCCCGTCAAGGGGCGCGTTGGGCGGGATGCCCGAGGACCGACGAGGCAGATACATCCGGGCAACTTGTAGGAGCGGGCTTGCCCGCGACCGTCGTTAGCCGTTTCTTGTAGGAGGCTTGCCCGCGAAGTCGTCAGCCGTTTCGATGGAAGGCGGTCGCGGGCAAGCCCGCTCCTACAAGTCTGCTGAGCGTTTGCCTCCTCTGCCAACCAGGCACGCTTCCCAGCCATCCATCACGGCCCACGGTCGGCGTCTCACGCATCATCACCATCCCCTCCCCCTCCGTAACCGGAAAGCCTCTTCCGGTTGATCCCCGGATCGGCCCCGATTCCGGGC
>JAKJEM010000126.1 GCA_022705425.1 Planctomycetota bacterium | reverse complement strand
TGTCGGCGTTCAGCGAGGTGCTGGAGAGCTTCTCGGGCGGGCCGGGCCAGCTCGGCATCCACGGCACGAACGACGACGCGTCCATCGGCACCGAAGTCAGCCACGGCTGCATCCGGATGCACAACGCCGACGTCGAGGAGGTCTTCAGCATGTTGATGCCCGAGGACACCGTTCGCATCGTCAGGTAGCGGCCCCTTCCCGTGCCGGCCCGCCCAGGTGACAGCCCCTTGCCCGCCCCCGCACAGGCCGTCGCGCCCGCGCGCGCACCCCTCCTCCTCCTCGCCCTTGCCCTGCTCCTGGGCGGCTACGGAATCCTCTGGGGCCTCCCCCACCTCTTCGACTTCGCCCAGGACTCCGTCGTCCCCGCCGGCACCCTCGCCCAGATGGGCTTCTCCTTCCAGGAAGTCACCGCCTGGCGCTATCCCCCCTTCCATTTCTACCTCCTCCACGTCGCCTTCCTCCCCGCCCGCGCCCTCCTCCTCCTTCCCGCCTTCGGCGAAAACCCCAAGGTCGCCGCCACCCTCTTCATCCTCTCCGCGCGCCTCGTCAGCCTGTTGATGACTCTCGGCCTCGTCTGGTGCCTCTACCGCCTCGGACGCCGCCTGTGGGACGAATCCGCCGGCCTCGCCGGCGCCCTCTTCTTCCTCCTCTCTCCCGTCACCCTCTACTACGCCAAGAACGCCAACCTCGACATCCCCGCCGCCTTCTGGCTGGCCGCCGCCCTGCTCGTCTTCGTCCGCCTCCTCCAGGAGGACCGCCCCCGCGACTACGCCCTTCTGGGGCTTCTTGCCGCCCTGGCCGTCTGCACCAAGGACCAGGTCTATCCCTTCCTGCTGCTCCTGCCCGTCCCCGTAATCCTCCGCGCCTGGCCCGCCCCCGACCGCCGCCGCAAACTCCTCCTCGCCGCCGCCGCCTCCGTCATCCCCTTCCTCCTCATCCACAACCTCCTCCTGCAACCCGCCGACTTCTGGCGGCACGTGCAGACCATCGCCGGCCCCGCCTCACAGCCCTGGCAGGAATGCGCCCGCGGCCCCCTGGGCCAGATCCGCCTCTTCCTCGAAACGCTCCTGCGCCTCGCCGATGCCTGGACCCTCCCCGGCCTGCTCCTCGCCCTCGCCGGCGTCGTGCTCGCCCTGCGCGAACGCCGCGACGCCGCCCCCCGCTGGCTCCTCGCCGCCGCCGCCGCGTACTACCTCGCCTTCCTCCTCGTCGTCGCCTACGTCTATCCCCGCTTCGTCCTCCCCCTCATGCTCGTCCTGGCCCCCTTCGCCGGATATGCCCTCGTGCGCCTCTGGCGGCGTCCCGGACGCGCCGGAAAGCTCCTCGCCGCCGCCCTCCTGGCCTGGGTCGCCATCCCCGGCCTGATGCTGAACCACGCCATGTCCGAGTACGAACGCTACGACGCGCAGATGTGGCTCCAAGCCCACGCCGACGCCGACACGCGCATCGTCTTCATCGGCGACGTGCGCGACATGCCCCGCTTCAACGCCCCCCTCGACCCGCAACCCCTCGACGCCTCCGCCGAGGCCCTCCGCGCCCTTCAGCCCCCCCCCGACCTCATCGTCCTCTCCTTCGAGCAGGGCGCCGCGCCCGACTCCGCCTCCTATCGCCTCCCCTCCCTCATCCGCCGCAACCTCGGCGCCTGGGGCCGCGCCAAGCCCCACGCCGAGAACCCCTTCATCGCCGACCTGGCCCGCGGACGCCTGGGCTATCGCCTCGCCGCGCGCTTCGACTCCCCCGGCGCACGCCTCATCCCCGAAGTCGCCGAATCGGCCAACCGAACCATCCTTGTCCTCAGGAGGGACCTCCCATGACCAGCATGTTCCTCGTCCGCTCCGAACACATGACCCACCAGGGCCACCTCTTCGGCGGCGACCTTATGGCCGAGATAGACACCATCGGCTACTGCCTGATCCGCGAGCGCTACGGCGACAAATCCCTCGTCACCCGCGCCGCCGAGATCAGCTTCGAGCGCCCCGCACGCCTCGGCGACGTCGTCGCCTTCCACGCCGAAATCGAGCGCGTCGGTACCACGTCCGTCACCGTCGCCGTCACCGGCCTTGTCGGCGGCGTGCGCATCTGCTCGGCCAACCTCGTCTATGTGAACATTGACGCCACCGGCGCCAAGAAGCCCCTCTAGCCTTCGCCCCCCTACAGCCCCGCGCCGCGCAGCACGTCGCCCCAGCCCCCCGCTTCCTTCCCCCCGAAGCGCAGCGGCGTCAGGCGAACCACGCGCCACTGCCCGTCGCGCTCCTTGCGGAAATCCGCCTGCCACTCCGACCGCCCCCAGTAGCCGTGCTCGCTCCGCGCCGTCACCGACGCCCGCGCCGCCGCCGAAGGCCCCGACACCGTCACCCGCATATCGCGCACCGTCAGCGCCAGCGGCCCGTGTCGCTCGAAAAACTTCGCCGCCGCCCCCAGCAGCGCCTCCGCGCTGAAGCTCTCGTCGCCGTACCCCGGCGAAATCATCTCCCCGAAGGCCCGCAAGTCCGCGCGCGCCACACTATCGCGCAGCCCCTCCACCGCCCGCTCCACCCGTTCCTTCTCCGTCACCACCAGCCGGTCCACCACCAGGTACACCGCCACCGCCGCCACCGCCGCGATCACGATCCAGTGCTGCTTCGTCAGACCCATTCCCATTCCTCCCGCCCTATGCTATCATGCCCCCACTCGAATCGCGAACCGCATCGCCGTCCGCCGTCCGTCGTCCGTCGTCCGCCGTCTGCCGTCCGTCGTCCGCCGTCCGTCGTCTGTCGTCCGCCGTCTGCCGTCCGTCGTCCGTCGTCTGCCGTCCGCCGTCCGCCGTCCCCTCTCCCCGGAGCCCCCATGCGAATCCTTGGAATAGACTACGGCGGCAAGCGCGTCGGCCTCGCCGTCAGCGACGGACTTGGCCTCATCGCCCACGGACTGCCCACCCTGTGCGTCGAATCCGACGACGCCCTCCTCGCCCGCCTCCGCGAGATCATCGCCGGGCACGACGTCGCCGAGATCGTCCTCGGCCTCCCCCGCAACATGAACGACACCCTCGGCCCCCAGGCCGCTCGCGTCACCGCCTTTGCCGAAAAGCTCAAGCCCCTCGGCCTGCCCGTTCATTTCGTGGACGAGCGCCTGACCACTGAACGCGCCCGCCGCGTCATGCACGAAGCCGGCTTCACCCACGCCCGCCAGCGCAAGAACGTGGACCGCCTTGCCGCCCAATTCATCCTCCAGATTCACCTCGACGCCCGCCGCATCCCCCCCCCGCCGGAAAGCCCCGCCCCTTAGACCCCGACGTCCCCGATGCGGACGGGTGTGCCCCGAGGACGTCGCACAACCGGCGCGGACGACGCTGCGCGAGAAGCCGTCCGAACGCGCGACGAACCGGGCGGAATGAAAATCCGATTGCTTTTTCCGTCAGCGGAAGGGAAGATGCCTGCAGAAACGTTCACGGCGGTCGTGAACCCCCCAATCATCAGGGAAATGGCAGCCGGGATTTCCGGTGAATAGTGAGGCAACGATGTCCGAAAAACGCGTGCATCCCTACCCCGACCCGCCCATGAAGCGGGAGAAGCTGGTCACCGAGACGTACGAGTACCACATGCCGTTCAACTACCAGAACGTCACCGTCAGTCGCCGGTTCTTCCACGGGGCCGAGTTCCACGGCGTCGAGATGAACCCGGTCAATTCCGTGCGCGACCGCCCTGGACGCCCCTTCCCGCCGGACACGATCGAGATCGTCGAGGACGCGCCCATCGTGCGCGTCGTGGTCATCGGCTCAGCCTGCCAGCCGCCGGGCTTCATCCAGCTCGAAGCCGAACCGACCGAGGAGTTCTTTCGGCCCTTGGACGTGCGCGGCGTCATGCCGGTGCGCTATCGGATCGGCAACCTCTGGGGAATGCACCTCCGCGCGGATGCCTGGTCGGCCCAGGTGGACGGAACGGTCCTCGACGGCATCGGGCATCCCTACCTGCCCATTCCCGAGGCCCGCAAGGAGCTGTGGGCGCACCAGCAGGTGGAGGTTGACGGTGGCGACCCGCACAAGGACACCGAGGCCCTGGCCCGTGCGCGCCGACAGAAGGCGATGATGCAGATGAAGTCGCACTACCGGGAGAACCCCCTGGCCGGGATGAGTTGCGCCATCTTCGAAATCCCCAAGTCCCTCAAGATCCGCATCACCGGCGGCAGCGATCTCTACCCCTGGACGGAGGACAACTACCCCGGCGACATCCACTACTCCTTCCGCATCATCCGGACCACAATCCTCACCTCCCCGGACATGGGTTGAGCCGCCGCGCCCACCACCGGCGGACCCGGCGGCAGAGGGCGGACGGACCGCGAAGGTCATGGACAAGGCCTTGCGGGTCAAGCGCGGCCCCTTCGCCGGCGAGGACGCCGGAGCCGGTCCCTCGCGGCAACTTAAACGTCATCCCGCACGTCGGGCCTTGCCGCGCCCATCCGTGCGGGAATCTGTCCTCGCGTCCCTTACTTGCTCGCCTTCTTCTTGCGAAGCTTCTGGCGGCGCTTCTCCAGCGTCTTCTTCTTCGGCATCCGAGTATCCTTTCAACTCCAAAATCCGAACATCCCCTTCACGCGCCCGATTCTACCCGCCCCGCCCCGGAAGTCAAGCCGACGCGCGCCCGAACGTCATCCCCTCTCCCAGTCCTCCGTCCGCAAACCGGCGACGCGCTCGAACTCGCGCGTATTGTGCGTCACCAGGATCAGCCCGTGCACGCGCGCCGTCGCGGCGATCAGAACGTCGTAGGGACCGATCGGTGTGCCGGCCGCCGCCAGTTGCGCCCGGATCACCGCCGCCTCCTCCGCGCACGCCGAATCGAACGGAAGACACTCCAGCGGTTCCGCGAAGCGTTTGACCAGCGCCACATTCTCCGACGCGCGCGAACTCCGCCACGCACCGTACAGCAGTTCGGCCACGCTGACCGCGCTCAGCCGTATCTCCCCCGGATCGCAGCGCCGCAGACGCGCCGCCGCCGGACATCCCGCCCGCCGCAGGACCGCAATACACACGTTGGTGTCGAGCAGATACACTCAGAGCGCTTCCCGCTTCTCGAACTCCCCTTGCGCCGGCCGCCGCGGCGGCGTCCCCTTCCA
>JAKJEM010000125.1 GCA_022705425.1 Planctomycetota bacterium | reverse complement strand
AGGCGGCACACCTGCATATACACGGCATCAATGTCGGGACGTTCTTCGCGATCGACCTTGATATTGACAAAGGTCTCGTTGAACAAGGCGGCAACGACTTCGTCCTCAAACGATTCCCGCTCCATGACATGGCACCAGTGGCAGGTGGAGTAGCCGATGGAGAGGAAGACGGGCAGGTCGCGATGCCTGGCTTCCTGAAAGGCTTCGGGGGACCAGGGACGCCAGTCCACGGGGTTGCGGGCGTGCTGAAGGAGATAGGGGCTCTTTTCGCCGGCAAGACGGTTGTCGGGCATGGGGTCTCCGGGACGCGGCGGGGAAGGGTCAGCGCAGGACTTCCATGATGAGGAGGGTCTGGTCGTCGGGGCGCTCGGCGCCGGCGCTGAAGGCTTCGAGAGCGGCGACGACCCTATCCTTGAGTTCGGCGGCGGAGAGGTCGGCGTGCTCGGTGAGGAGGCGGTGGAGACGGGCGAGGCCGTAGCGATCATCGCCGGCCGGGTCCACGCTGTCGGTGATGCCGTCGGTGGCGAGGACGAGTTTGTCGCCGACCTCGAGATCGGCGAGCGTCTCGTCGTAGGTCATTTCGGGGTTGACGCCGATGAGGAGGTTGACGTTGTCTTCGAGGAACTCGACTTCGCGGGAGCGTTTGCGGACGATGATGGGGGCGGGGCTGTGACCGGCATTGGCGTAGCGAAGTTGGCGGGTCTGGACGTCGTAAACGAAGTACATGGCGGCGGCGAAGCTGCCGGAGGGAGTGAGGCGTTCGAGGACGCTGTTGAGTTCGGCGAGCATGGCGGCGGGCGAAGCGCGGTCGGCGCGTCCGAACTCGATGGTGGTCTTGATGAGCCCGGTGACGAAGGCGGCGGACATACCGTGGCCGGCGACGTCGGCGAGGAGAACGGCGACGCGCCGGTCGTCAAGGCCTTTGAGGTCGTAGAGGTCCCCCCCGACCGCCATCTCGGGGAGGAAGAAATGGGCGAAGGCGACGTGGCGGGGCAAGGGCCGGCGGCGGGGGTCGGGGAGGAGGTGGCTTTGGATGCTGCGGGCGGTCTGGAGGTCCTTCTGGACACGCTCGTAGAGGTCTTCGAGGGCGGCATGGCGCCGGGCAAGTTCGCGGGCCTGGCGCTCCTTGTCGGCCTCTTCGGCGGCGATGACGAGGAAGAAGACGTAGGTCCAGAGGGCCATGATGAGACCGATGACGAGGGCCTCGACGAGGACGACCCATTCGGGGAAGCCGATGAGGACGGCGGCGCAGACGGGGATGAAGGTGACGGCGAAGGCGGCAAAGGCGTAGACGGGGGCGGCGCGGCGAAAGGCGCGATGGTCGCAGAGGCGGGGAAAGCGTTCCTTGTACTGGCGGACGACGCCGGAGAGAAAGTGTTCGCGGATGCGGGGGGTAACAATCAGTTCGCCGGTCTTGCGGTTGAGGCGGACGACGACGGAGGCGAGTTCGACGCCGCTGCCGGTAAGTGCGGCGCAGGCCCCCCCCCTGCCGCGCAGGCGATCGGCCCAGTTGGCGCGGGCGCGGGAGAGGCAGTGCCGCACCTGCCACAGGAGGGTGAAGGTCTGCATCAGTTGGGAGACCTCGACGGCGTCGTTGCAGACGATGGCGCGTATGCCGCGCCGGGAAAGGAAGTGGGCAAGGCGCGGGGTCCAGGCGTTGATTTCAAGGGGGTCTATGAGGCCGCCGGGTTCCTGGGCGGCGGCGTCAACCCGGATGCGGAGAGGGCCGCCTCGGTGCGGCGGGCGGCCTTCGCGGAGGAAAAGGGCCAAGCGCTGGGTCCAGGCGAGCATTTCGGCGCCGAGAGGGGACCAGCGCAGGCGCGTTTCGGCGGCGAGACCGTCGAGAAGGAGGCGGATTCCCGCGCCGGGGGTGGCGCTGCAACAGCTTTGCTCAGCAGGCGGAGTCGGCGGCGGCATGGCGCGCGAGATGCCTTACTTGAAGAGGGGAAGGAGGTCCTTGAACTCGGGCGTTCCGGCCTTGCCGAGCCACTGGAAGGCGGCGGATTCCCAGGAGGTGATGGCGACGCCGGCCTGGCGCATGAGATCAAGGGCGATGCGTTTGTGTTCGGGGTTGCGCGAGCAGACGGCGTCGGCGGCGACGTGAACGACGCTGCCTTTGTCGAGGAGTCCGAGGGCGGTCTGGAGGACGCAGACGTGCGCTTCCATGCCGCAGAGGACGACCTGATTGCGGCGGAGGGCGCGGAGGCGGTCGAGGAACTGCGGCTCTGCGGCGCAACCGAAGGAGAGTTTTTCGATGGGGACGCAGGACTCGCCGAGGGCGTCGCGGAGTTCGGGAAGGGTGAGGCCGATGCCACGCGGATATTGCTCGGTGACGAGAATGGGGACTTCGAGACGGCGGGCGGCGAGGATGAGTGCGCGCGCGGCGGCGACGACGGCGTCGCGTTCGGCCATGCGGGCGGCGAGTTTCTCTTGTATGTCCACAACGACGAGGACGCACTCGGCGCGGTGCAGGGTCCATCTGTCGCCCATGATGTGCTCCGAAGAAGGGCCGCCGGCGATGCCGGTAAAGGATCCCTTTCCATTATGCCTGCCCCCCCTGCCGGGCGCAAATGCGTAGTGCGGGACGGCGGACGGCGGACGACAGACGACGGACGGCCGACGGCAACGGCGGGCGGGGGGGCGCGGGCGATTGACTCGGCTGGGTGAATAGCCGATACTGCGCGGCGATGGGAACGGGGGTCTTCGGCGAAAGGAGGGTGTGGTGACGGCAATCCAGATCATGCTGGCGGCGGCGCTGGCGCTGCTGGGGGTGACGGTGGCGCTGTTGGTTGCGCTGCTGCGGCGCAAGGGCGGCGCGGAGGGTGCGGCGCTGGAGGCGCGGCTGGAGGGGTTCGAGCGGGCGCAGGAGCGCATGGAACGGACGGTGAAGGAGGAGGCGGGGCAGGGACGGGAGGAGATGGCGCGGGGGGCGCGGGAACAGCGCGCGGAGTTGGCGGAGGCGTTCGAGAGATTGGGGGAGGCGATGGGACAGCGAGCAGCGGAGGGGGCGGCGGCACAGGAGAAGCGGCTGCGGGAGTTTTCGGAGCAGTTGACGGCCTTCGCCAAGGCGAGCGGGGAACGGCTGGACGCGTTGCGAACGGAGGAGGGGGAGTCGGCGCGAAAGTTGCGGGCGGAGGTGCGGGACACGCTGGGGAAGTTGCATGAGATGACGCGGGGAATGCTGTCGGAGATGGCGACGGCGCAGAAGGCGCAGTTGGAGGGGGTGTCGGCGGCGGTGGCGCGGCTGACGGACTCAAATGAGAAGAAGCTGGAGGCGGTGCGGGTGACGGTGGAGGGGAGACTCCAGAGCTTGCAGGCGGATAATGCGAAGCAGATCGAGATGATGCGGCAGACGGTGGATGAGAAGCTCCAGAGCACGTTGGAACGGCGGCTGGATGCGTCGTTCAAGCTGGTCAGCGACCGACTGGAACAGGTGCAGAAGGGTTTGGGGGAGATGCAGACGCTGGCGACGGGGGTGGGGGATTTGAAGAAGGTGCTGTCGAATGTGAAGTCGCGGGGGACGTGGGGGGAAATCCAGTTGGGGACGATGCTGGAACAGGTGCTGACGCCGGAGCAGTATGGGTCGAATGTGGCGACGCGGGGGACGGGGGAGCGGGTGGAGTTTGCGATCCGGCTGCCGGGACCGGGGGAGCGGGATGAGCCGGTGTGGCTGCCGATTGACGCGAAGTTCCCTCTGGAGGATTACCAGCGACTGACGGACGCGCAGGAGCAGGCGGACGCAGCGCGGGCGGAGCAGGAGGGGCGGGCGCTGGAAGCGCGGGTGCGGCAGTGCGCCAGGGATATCCGGGAGAAGTACGTCGAGCCGCCGAAGACGACGGATTTCGCGATCCTGTTTCTGCCGGTGGAGGGGCTGTTCGCCGAGGTGGTGCGGCGTCCGGGATTGACGGACGCGCTGCAACGCGAGCAGCATGTGGTGGTGGCGGGTCCGACGACACTCTGGGCGCTGCTGAACAGCTTGCAGATGGGCTTCCGGACGCTGGCGATCCAGAAGCGATCGAGCGAGGTGTGGAGACTGCTGGCGGCGGTGAAGACGGAATGGAGCAAGTACGGGGAGGCGCTGGACCTGGTTCATCGGAAGTTGCATCAGGCTTCGGAGTCGGTGGAGAAGGCGCGGGTGCGGACGCGGGCGGTGGGGCGCAAGTTGAAGGGTGTTGAGGAGTTGACGCCGGGGGCGAGTCTGGCGGCGCTCTCGCTGCCGCCGCCGGAGGAGGACCTGGACGAGAATGAGGGTCCGCCGGAGACCCCGGACGCGGGGGAGGAACCGCACCAGGTGCGGGGGTTGCCGCGGCATCCGCGCGGGACTTGACGCCGGGCGACGCGCGCCGGGATAATGCGGGGCATGATGAGCGAACATGAGACATGGATGCGCCGGGCGCTGGATCTGGCGGCGCTGGGCCGGGGCCGGGTGGAGCCGAACCCACCGGTGGGCGCGGTGATTGCGCGCGGGGGGCGCGTGGTGGCCGAGGGCTGGCACGAACGGTTCGGGGGGCCGCACGCGGAGGCACGGGCGATCGAGATGGCGCGGGGCGATACGGCGGGGGCGACGCTGTACGTGACGCTGGAGCCGTGCACGGGCGAGAGAAAGAAGACCCCCCCCTGCTGCGACGCGGTGCTGAGGGCGGGCTTTGTGCGGGTGGTGATCGGGGCGCGAGATCCGACGCAGGCGCCGGCGACGGAGCGGCTGCGGAAGGCGGGGGTAGAGGTGATCGAGGGTGTGCTGGGGGCGGAGTGTCGGCGGATGATTGCGCCCTTCCTGAAGTTGAAGGGGCGGGGGCGGCCGTGGGTGATCGCGAAGTGGGCGATGAGCGCGGATGGACGGATCGCGACGGCGACGGGGGATTCGCGATGGATTTCATGCGAGGCGTCGCGGGAGTTGGTGCATCGTTGGCGCAATGAGATTGACGCCATTCTTGTGGGGAGCGGAACGGCGCGGCGTGATGACCCGGAGCTGACGTGCCGGCTGCCGGGCGGGCGCAGTCCGCGCCGGATTGTGCTGGACGGGCAGGCGTCGCTTGCGACGGAGTCGCGTCTGGTAAGGACGATGGATCGGGCGCCGGTGATTGTGGCCTGTCTGGAAACCGCGCCG
>JAKJEM010000124.1 GCA_022705425.1 Planctomycetota bacterium | reverse complement strand
AGTTGCCGGAGCGGGTGCGGGTGGAGGCGTTGCGCTGCGACGGGGGGCGCGCAGAGGACGACATGACGTCCGTGCTGGCGCGTTGCCGGGCGGGACGGCTGTTGACGATCTTCACGGGGCCGCCGGAGGAGCGCGGGCGCGATGCGCAGACGGTGCGCGACTTCATGGAGGCCGCCGGGCGGAAGGCGATCTGCGGGGGGACGACGGCGCGGATCGTGGCGGATCGGACGGGTCGGACGTTGCGGCTGGAGGAGGAGTCGCTGGGAACGCTGGCCCCGCCGGAGTACGCGCTGGAGGGGGTGGACCTTGTGGCGGAGGGGGCGGTGACGCTGAACCAGGTCTATAACGTTCTGGAGGCGGACCCCTCGGAATACGAGGAGGAAAGCGCGGTAACGCGGCTGTGCGGGCTGCTGCGCGAGGCGGACCGGGTGGATGTGCTGCTGGGGGGGACGCGGAACCCGGCCTCGGGCCAGATGGCCTTCCGGCAGAAGGGGATCATTGCGCGGGAGCGGATTGTGCCGTTACTGGCGGAGAAACTGCGCCAGATGGGGAAGCTGGTGGTGGTGAGGCGGGTGTAGGGAGGCGGACGGCAGGGGTGGGCTTGGGGAAAAGCATCGGGGCGCAGCCGGACGGGCCGCGCCCCGATGGAGTCGGACGGGGACTTCAGACTTTGGCGATGGGGACTTCCTTGCCGTCCTTGGCGGACTTGTAGATGGCGTCGAGGACCTGCATGACGGTGAGGCCCTGTTCGCCGGTGGCGGGGACGGGGTTCTTGCCCTGGATGGCGCCGATGAACTTGGCAGCCTGGACATCAAACTGGGCGACTTTGGCGTACTGGGGGGCGACATCGAGGAGGCGTCCGCTGGACTCGGTGAAGATGGTCATGGGGTTTCCGTCGAAGGCGCGGACGCCGGCCTTGTCGCCGATGATCTCGGCGTAGCTTTCCTGCTTGATGTTGGCGGCCCAACTGAGTTCGAAGGTGAGGGTACACCCCTTGAAGCGGACGATGCCGCTGGCGTAGTCGTCCACGTCGCAGACGCCGTCGAACTTCGGGGGTCCGGCCCACATGCCGACGTAGGTGTACTGGCGCATGCGCTTGCCGAACTCGGCATAGGTGACGGCGCTGACGCGTTCGGGCTTCCAGTTGTCGGAGAGCCACATGACGAGGTCAATGAAGTGGACGCCGATGTCAATGAGGCATCCGCCGCCGGAGAGGGCCTTGGTGGTGAACCAGCCGCCGAGGCCGGGGACGCCGCGCCGGCGGCGCATGCAGAGGTGGAGGTGGTAGATGCGTCCGAAGTAGCCTTCGTCAATCATGTTCTTGAGGAGCTGGGCCTCGGCGGTCTGACGCCAGGTCATGCCCATCTGGATGAGTTTGCGGGCGCTCCTGGCGGTGTCCACCATCGTCCTGGCCTGGCGGGCGTTGAGGGCCATGGGCTTTTCGCACAGGACGTGCCGCCCGGCCTTGAGGGCGGCGACGGTGGCGTCGCAGTGGTGGGCGTTCGGGACGGCGACGACGACGGCGTCGAGGTCGGGCTGTTTGACCATTTCGCGGAAGTCGGCGTACAGGTTCTTGCAGCCGAGGGCTTCGCCCTTGCTCTTGAGACGTTCGGGGATGCCGTCGCAGAGGGCGGCGATTTCGGCGTCGGGGACTTTGCGCAGCGACTCGATGTGGACGTTGCCGATGGCGCCCAATCCGATGATGCCGACCTTGACTTTGCTGGACATGCGGGGCTCCTGTTAATGAAGTGGACGACGGACGACGGACGACAGACGACGGACGACGGACGACGGACGACAGACGGCAGACGACGGACGACGGACGGCAGACGACGGACGGCAAACGGCGCGCCGAGATCAGCGCAAGGTCTTCAGGTACTTGGCGATGCGGCGCATGCAGGCGATCTCGTCGGGGTCCTGGCCTTCATACTCAACGGAAAGGAAGCCGCGGAAGCCGGCTTTGGCAAGGATGCCGTGGATGCGGGCCCAGTCGAAGTCGCGGTCGCGCCCGTCGGGGAGGACGTTGAAGAACTTGGCGTGGACGATGGCGGCGTGCGGGGCGCAGCGTTCGATGCTGGTGTAGGTGTCGGGGCCGACGGCGCTGGTGGGGGGGAAGTTGCCGGTGTCGAGGGTGAAGGCGAGCCAGGGGCTGTCCACGTCCTTGCGGAGGGAGAGGAGCTGGTCGGCGGTGGTGCCGCCGTGGTTTTCGAGGGAGGCGACGATGCCGCGCTGTTCGCCCATGGCGGCGATGCGGCGCATGGCGTCGAGGACCTTGGCGTGAAGGGCGGGTCCGCCGGCGTCGAGTTCGGCGCCCTTGCCGCAGAAGAAGCGGACGAGGGGCGCACCGAGGAAGGCGGCAACGTCCATCCAGCGGCCGATGTCCTGAACGTCCTTCTGACGCTGGGCATCGTCGGAGGTGGTAAGGTGCCCGCCGGCGCTGACCATGGCGATGGTGAGGTGAAGGTCGGCGCAGAGTTTGCGGACGCGACGAAGGTAGGCGACGTCGGTGGTGGGGAAGTGACGCCCGAGGAGTTCGACGCCGTCGAGGTCAATGGCGGCGCATTCGCGGATCCAGCCAAGTTGATCGAGTTGGCCTTCCTTGATGACGCGGTGATAGCTCCAGGAGCTGCACGAGGTTCGCATGGCACTGTCCTTTAAAGAGAGAGCGACGCCCGCCGGCCTCTTGCCGGATTGGAAAAGATTATTCATAATGTCGCCGCCCGGCGCAAGTGCAAGGCGGTCGGCGGCCGGTTCCTGGCGGGGGAGTTCCTGAGCGAGAAGGGCGAAGAGCATGGTGAAGGGCATCGCGCACGTGTGTTTTACGGTGCGGGACCTGGAGCGGTCGGTGGCGTTCTATGTCGGGGCGCTGGGATTGCGTCCCGGGTTCGACTTCATTAATGAGAAAGGGGTTCGGTACGGGGTGTACCTGTGCGCGGGGGGGAGGAATTTTCTCGAGCTGTTCGAAGGGGAGGTTGGGGAGGCGGCGGCGCGCCCGGCGTATCGGCACCTGTGTCTCGAGGTGGAGGACGTGGCGGCGGCGGCCGAGACGCTGCGGGCGAAGGGGGTGGAGGTGACGCCGGTGAAGCTGGGTAAGGACAACAGCTGGCAGGCATGGGTGGCAGATCCGGACGGGAACCGGATTGAGCTGCACGGTTATACGCCGGAGAGCTTGCAGACTGCGGCCCTGAAGCGGCTTTGAGGGAACGGCAGGGCGGGGTTGCGCAGGAGGCGACGGCGAGCGCAACCGAATGAACAGGGGGAGAAAGGGTCGCACAGCGATTTGACGCCGGGACGGCGCTTTGGTACAAGGCGTGGCGCTTGGGACGTGAACGGGGTCCCGCGAGTTGAGGGATCGCCGGGGAGTCTCGTTGCTTCTCAAGGGCGGTGGACGTTTCGCGCCGGTTTCAGAAAAGGACCAGCCCGACTGATGAAGCGTGTACTGCTCTGCGCGGCGGTGTGGGCGTTGGCCGCATGTCTGCCGCTGAAGGCTGCCGAGGGCGACTTGAAGGATGTCGAGCACCTGATGCGGCTGGCGCCGAGCCGGCACATGGGTTCTCCCCAGCGCGAGGCGCTGGACCGGTACGTGGGGGAACGCTTCAAGGCGACGGGGTTCGAGAACGGGGTCATCACCTTCCCGACGGCGGCCTTCGTTCCGGGGACGGCGGAGGTGGCGCTTCCGGACGGGAGCGTGATTGCGCTGCATCCGCTCTATCCGAACAGCGCGCATCCGGGAAACATTCCCGGCGGCAAGTGGAAGGGGCCGCTGGTGGATTTGGGGAAGGGGACGCTGGAGGACCTTCAGACGGCGTCGCCGATGAACGCGGCGGTCCTGATGGACATGGACAGCCACCGGGCGTGGGTGACGGCGCTGGAGTTGGGGGCGCAGGCGCTGATCTTCGTGGGGAAGGACGTCGAGAATGCCCGCCAGGCGGCGATGAAGGTCTATCCGGCGCCGCTGTCGGTGCCGCGGTTCTATGTGTTGCCGGCGGACGGGGCGAAGCTCCGGGCGTGGGTGAAGGGGGGCAAGACGGGGGCGGTGGAGATTCGCCAGGGGACGCCGAACCGATGGGCGCTGGTGCAGGCGCTGAATCACTGGGTGGTGGTGCCGGGTCGCGAGCAGGCGGACAAGGTGGTGCATCTCCAGGCGTACAAGGACGCTCTGAGCGTGACGCCTTCGATGAGCCCGGGGGCGGAGAGCGCGTGCAACCTGGCGTTGCTGCTGAGGCTGTTGGACCACTACACGCGAAACCCGCCGCAGTGCACGCTGGTGTTTTCGGCGGTGAGCGACCACTGCAACTACCTGCGGGGGGAGTCGTTCTTCCTGGGATCGGTGTACCCGGAGCGGAACCCGACGAATGACGAGATGGAGCAGCGGACGAAGGATCTCAAGGAGGCGGATTTCTACGCCAAGGTTTACAGCGACACCTCTCCGGAACAGATCGCGCGTCTGCGGGCGGATTCCTCGATGGAGACGGGGCGTTCGCTGCTGTTGAAGAAGCCGCTGTGGGATGAGTTCACCTACCAGAAGAACAAGTCGCACCACCGCAAGTCGCAAATCCACTATGAGTTGAAGATGGGGAAGGTGTCCGCGGAGGACCGGGCGCGGCTGGAGGCGGAGGCGCAGGCCATTGAGGCGCGGCTGGCCGACTTTGTGGCGATGATGTCCATTCTGGCGAAATGGTCGCGGGGGTCGAAGTTCGCGGACCTGTCGGCGGAGCGGAAGGCCGAGTTCGTTTCGATGATGAAACAGCAGGAGACGCGCTACCGCGAGCGGGCGGAGGACGCGCGGCGCCAGATCGAGGAGATCGAGGCGAACGAGGCGTTGCGGAAGCTCCTGGCGGGGAAGACGCCGCATCTGTACCTGTCGCTGGATCTGACCTTTGGGGGGGAGCGGATGGGGTTCTTCCACCAAGGGTCGGATGTCGGGCTGGGGGACGGGGGGCTGGCGATGGTGACTCCGCTGGCGCGGCTTTCGGTGAACGTGGCCAAAGGAGTGAAGGGGGGCAAGGAGTTCTTTGCGGATACGATCCAGAACACCGGGGGGGTGATGCTGGTGCTGCCGAGCCTGACGCTGACGACGACGGCGGATACGCGGGACAAGTCCTTCACGCCGAGCGACACGCTGGCCAACATGGACGTGAATCGCGCGGCGAAGATGGTGGGTTTTGCGGAGCGGTATCTGGCGACGCTGCTGGAACATCCGGACTTCCCGAAGTCGGTGCGTCCGGCGCGGACGCGGAACTACGCGGTCTATACGTTCCGATACAATCTGCGGCGGATGGACCCGTATTCGGTGGAGATTCCGC
>JAKJEM010000123.1 GCA_022705425.1 Planctomycetota bacterium | reverse complement strand
GTGGGCCTCTGCCAGGCGTGCCGCCGCCACTGCGTCTGCTGCGGCCAAGAGACCGGCGTCTATGGCCACTACGATGTCTGCCTCCGGTGCAGGCCGGTGATTGACAAGAGCATCGAGCACATGAAGCGGCATCACGGCCATTTGCCGTCGGAAGGAGCGGACGAGGTCAAACCGTCGAAATTGCCGCGCACGCTGCGCCGCGAATCCTGCGTCTCGTGCGGCGACCCCGCAGAATTCGTCTTCGACGGACGACCGTATTGCGCGGAATGCCACGCCGAGAAGGAGGGCGCGCCGCCATGCACAAACTGTGGCAACCCGAACTGCGACGGCGAGTGCGAGCGCGACGAGTCGGACCAGACCTGACCCGGAGGAGCGATGATGAGCGACAGCGTGAACCATCCCGCGCACTACACGAGTCACCCGTCCGGCGTCGAGTGCATCCAAGTTACCGAACACATGAACTTCTGCATCGGTAACGCCATGAAATACCTCTGGCGCGCTGGACTGAAAGGAAACGCGCTGGAGGACCTGGAGAAGGCGCGCTGGTACGTGGACCGCGAGATCAAACGCCTGCGCCAGTTCGCGGGCAAGAAGCAGAGGCGGTGAATGGAAGAGTTCCTGAACATTCTATATGGCGACGCTGTCGCGGAGAGCCGCCGCCTGGCGATCTTCACGCTGCCCGACCGGCGCACACGGTTCTTCTCCTCGTTGAAGGCCGTCACGCTCTATGCCGCTGAGCAGAGCAAGACACAGGACGTGTATCTGTGCGTGGGGCTGGCGGATGGGGACTGCAAGGGCAAGCCTTCAGCGTCCCGAATTGTGGCCATCGTCGGCTTCTGGGCCGACATTGACCTGCCCGCGCCCTGGCGCGAGCACAAAGCGCTACCGCCGTCGGTGGAGGACGCGCGGGCCATCCTGGCCAAGCTGCCGTTCCCGCCGAGCCTGATCGTGGACAGCGGCCACGGTCTGCATGCCTGGTGGCTTTTCAAGGAGCCGTGGCTGCTCGAAACCGAGGAAGAGCGTCTGGCAGCTGCGCAGCGCGCCAAGGGGTGGGTGAACCTGATCCGGGAGACGGCGCGCACGTTCGGATGGGAAGTGGACCCGGTGGGCGATCTCGCCCGCGTCCTACGTCTCCCCGGAACGTGGAACCGCAAGGGGGCGGAACCGGTTGAGGTGCGCCTGGTTGAGCACCATGAGGACCGCCGGTACAACCCGGACGATTTCGCGCCGTTCGCGTGCGAGGATGTGGCCCTCGATACCGCGTCCCACGAAACCGGCGACGTGGCCCTTCACATTAACGCCGAGCCGCCGGCGGAGAAGTTCGCGGCTTTGATGCAGTTCTGCCCGGCGTTCGCGCAGACGTGGAACCGCCAGCGTGTGGACCTGACCGACCAATCGCAGAGCGCCTATGACCTGAGCCTGGCGGATATCGCGGCGCTCAATGGATGGTCGGACCAGGAAATCGCCAACCTCGTCGTCGCGGCGCGCCGGAAACACGACGAGAACCCCGACAAGGCGCTGCGAGCCGATTATGTGACCCGTACCATTGCCCACGCGAAGCAGTTGGCCGTGGCACGCGCCGCCAGCGGCGTGGACCTGTCCAACATGGTCGTCGGCGACCCTTCACGGGCCATGCCGAAGACCCTGCGGCAACTCGTACAGGCATACCCCGCACTGCGACCGCCGGTGATCGAAGGACTTTTGCGGCGCGGCGAGACAATGAACGTCATCTCCGCCCCGAAGATCGGAAAGTCGTGGCTCGTGATAGACCTTGCGCTCTCCGTCGCCACGGGGCGGCCCTGGCTCGGCATGGATTGCGTCGCCGGCAACGTGCTCATCGTTGACAACGAGTTGCATGGCGAGACCAGCGCCAACCGCATTCCGAAGGTCGCTGAGGCGCGTGGCATCGCATTCGGGGACGTGGCCGACCGTATCCACGTGGACAACCTGCGCGGCCGCCTCAAGAATCTCTTCGCTCTGGGGGAGTACTTCCGGCGGTTCTCCCCGGGGCAGTTCAAGATCGTCATCCTCGATGCCTTCTACCGTTTCATGCCGGAAAACAAGGACGAGAACGACAACGGCACGATGGCGAATCTCTACAACTGCATCGACGCCTTTGCCGATTACCTGGACTGCTCCTTCGTGCTAATCCACCACACCAGCAAGGGGAACCAGTCGCAGAAGGAACTGACCGACGTGGGGGCGGGCGCAGGCGCGCAATCGCGCGCCACGGACACACACGTCGTCCTGCGCCGGCACGAGAAGAGCGATGCCGTCGTGCTGGAGGCCGCCGTGCGGTCCTGGCCACCGATGCCGCCACGTTGCCTGCGCTGGGCGTATCCGGTCTGGATGCCCGCCGACGACCTCGACCCCGCTTCCCTCAAGAAGGAAGGCGGCAAGAAAAGCGGCACCGCCACGGAGAAAGAACCGGCCCCATCGTATGACGCGCGGGGTTTCGTGGCGCGGTTCATCGGCGAAGAGCCGAAGAGCCTGGCGCGCATTCTGGAGGAAGCCGAGGCAGAGAAGCTCTCCTCGCGCCGCGTGAAGCGTCTCGTGGACTTGGCCGAGGAGGAGGGCCGCATCTTCCGCTGGCTGCTTGGCCCGCGTAAGACGCCCGGCTACGCAACCGTCACCCCGCCTGCGGAGGAGCCTCAAGACGACCGCAAGCGCGCGGCGGTCGAGGCCCTGATTCGTGAGAACCCGGAACTGCCCACAAAGGATGTTGCCGCACAGTGCGGCGTCTCCAAGCAATACGTCAACCGCATTCGCAGGGAACCGCAATAGATCAGAAAGCGAGGAACAGATGGAGAAGACGGCCGAACGTCCCGCCACGCATGGCAGCGCATGTTCCGGCGGGTGTCACGCTGGCGCGGAGGCCGCGCCCGCACCGTTGCTGATGGACGTGGGCGGCGTCGCCCGCCTGCTCAGTTGCTCCGAACGGCATGTCTACCGGCTGTCCCAGTCCAAGCGGATGCCGAAGCCGCTGAAACTCGGCGCGCTCATTCGGTGGAAGCGCGCCGACGTGGAGAAATGGCTCGCCGATGGATGCCCGGACGAGCGCGAAATGCGCCGCTCACAGCCGGCGTAGTGGCCGCAGGAATACTTGAAGAATCGCCTTGATTGACGGCGCGAAAGCTGGCTCACATGTGGTCGGAAAGGAGGTTGCACTATGGCAACCATTTACAGAGAGAAGTATAGGCGGCCGCTGCCTGAAGGCGCGGTGATTTCCGAGCGCCGGGGAGTGAAGATCGCGCGGTGGACGGACGACATGGGCCGAGCGCAGGTTGCGAAGTTGGAGAAGGACGGCAAACGGGTCGTCTTCAAGTACGAGAACTGGTTCGCACGATACCGCGACGCGAACGGCCAGGTGCGACGTGTGAGCACCGGCTGCCGAGACGAGCAGACCGCGCGGCAGGTCCTGGCCAACTTGATTTCCGACGTCGAAAAGGTCAAGTCGGGCATCATGACGCACGACGAGGCGCGCGTTGGAACCCATGCGGAAATCCCTCTGGACCAGCACGTGGAGGACTACCTGACGCACCTGCGCGCGTGCGAGCGAACCCCGGAGCACATCAGGGACACCGGCAACGCCATCGCCCGCGTGGCGAACGACTGCGGCTTCAAGCGCCTGCGCGACATCCAGCGGGTGCTCGTGGAACGATGGCTGTTGAAACAGGCCCAACTGGGCATGGCCGCGCGCACCCGCAATACCCACCAAATTGCCCTCGTGGCACTCTGCAACTGGTGCTTGCGCGAGGCGCGCCTTCTGAACAACCCGCTCGCGGGGATGCCCCGGGCAAACGAGGCGGCGGACCGCCGGCGCGAGCGTCGTCCTCTGACGCTGGAGGAAATCGGGAAGTTGCTCAAGGCAGCCGAGGAGCGCCCACTTTACGAGAAGATGCTCATCACGCGCGGGAAAGACAAAGGCACGTTGCGCGCGAAGATCAGCGACCAGACAAAACGCGCGATGCTGCGTCTGGGGCGAGACCGGGCGATGTTCTACCGCGTCGCCATCTACACCGGCCTGCGCGCCGGGGAACTCGCCAGCCGGACCCTGGCCGACCTGCACCTCGATGCCGAGCCGCCGTACCTCAACCTTCACGCGAAGCACGACAAGGCCCGGCGCGGCGCGCGGCAGCCGTTGCCCGATGACCTCGTGCAATCGCTCCGCTCGTACCTGGCGATCCGGCTCAAGGAGGCGCAGGAGGACGCACTGTGGTCTGGCAGACCCGCCCCCGTCGTTCTGGACCCGACTGAACCGCTCACGCCCGAAGTGCCCGTGGTCCGCGTCTTCGACCGGGATATCAAGATGGCGGGGATCGCCAAGAAGGACGAGTCCAAGCGGACCGTCGACCTGCACAGCCTGCGGCACACCTTCGGCACGCTTCTCGCCCGCAGCGGTGTGGCCCCACGCACGGCGATGGAGTTGATGCGCCACTCGGACATCCGCCTGACGACGAACATCTACCAGCACCTGGAACTGGTCGACACCGCCGGCGCGGTGAACCAGTTGCCGGTGGTCGGGTCGGAGACAACCGCGCGGCAGACCGGCACGTATGCAACAAGGTAAAGGAGAATAATGTGGCAAAGTCCGTGCGAGAGACAAGGCGCGCTTCTCATGCCGAAGCACATTTGCAGCCGGGGGATAAGGTGATTATTCGACTGAACCCGTACCATCCCGGAGCCGAGGATATCGTGGGCACCGTGGTGGTCTTTTGCCCCGGCGAAGGATTCGGTGCCTGTGACCTCGTCGAGGTTCATTACAAGCATCCACGCGATGGCAAGGGGCATACGATGCCCTTCGGTCTGTCTTGCCTGGGACCCGCCGATCAAGCGTCGCTCTTGGCTCTCGCCGAGCGGCATGAGGCCATTGCAGCCGCCATTCGCGGACTGCTGTAGGACTCCGCCACACCGTTGATTCAGGGTCCGTGCGCCCAACGACTCCGTACAACAGAAAGGAGAGCTGATCATGGTGAACGCTATTCCGACCGACGCGGGACATCCGGCGACGATGGAGGACTCGAAGGACCTGGTGCTGCGGGAGACGGCGGCGACAATGATCGCCGCCACGATGGGGCTGATGACGATACTGCACGAGGAGCGCGAGCGGCGGAAGCTCGACCTCGAGGCGATTAAGCGGCTGACGCGCGAGAGCATCGGGATCAAGAAGGACCTCGACGCTGCGTTGGGCCGATGCCGGCAATTGGAGGAGGCGCTGCGGCGGCGACTCAAGCCTGACATGGAGTCGTGAGGCGACAACCCACAGAGGAGGATCAGGACATGGGGATCATCACCGTGATCGTGCTGGGCGGCGTCGCCATCGTGGCCGTGTGGCGCGTCGGCGTCTGGCGGGACCGGTTCGAGCAGGCCGAGGGCGTGGC
>JAKJEM010000122.1 GCA_022705425.1 Planctomycetota bacterium | reverse complement strand
CGCATACCTTGCCAGCACGGCGGGCATGGTGGGCTCGACGGCGGGCCTGTTCGCCATCATCTTCCTCTTCCCGCTGGTTCTCCCGGCGCAGGGGATCGTGGAGGTCGCGGGCGCGGCGGGGAGCATCGCCGAGGCCGTGGAGGTCGCGGCGGACGGCTCCATCGTGCGCATGCTGCTGATCGCGCTGATCGCCTCCATCGCCACGCAGGCGGCGTGCGTGCTGCTGGTCTTCCGCCTCATGTTCCGCACGGCGAGCAAGCCGTGCGTGCTCCAGAGCGAGCAGGCGCATGGCGTGATCCGCGACACGCTGCGGGAGTGCTGGCGCGACGCGAAACGGGAGGAGATGGATAGATGAAGGCGAGCAGTTGGCTATGCAGATGGCTGCCGGGATGGTTCCGGCCGGACTGGAACGAATGCACGCTGGCGACCTGCTGGGACGGGGATGGCGCCGAGCGGCGGATGATGAACATGCTCTCGCCGTTCTTCTCGGACGGCAAGTTCAAGGATTACCTGGATTGGCAGATCGGACGAGGCTGCAACACCGTCCACCTGTTCCTGTGCAACCACAAGGATGGCGAGGGCGGCGGTTACAGCATCTACGGGTCGACTATGTTTGGCCCGCTCGACAAGGGTTGGATCAAGCTGGCGAAGAAGCGCATCGTCCAGTGCCGCCGGGCCGGCATGGGGGTTGTGCTGTGGGGCATGGCGGACGACGACATCGGTTGGAACGACGTGCTGCTGCAGAAGCCCGCGCAGTACGGCAACGACCTGCGCAAGACCGGCCTGCTGAAATACGCCTCGACCTTTGTTCTAGCCCTGGAAATGACAGAGGAGAAGGGATCCACTGCCGCGTGGATTCTGTACCGCGACGCAGTCCGGAAGGGCTTCAAGCGCAGTATCGGAGTCCATCACAATTCCTACCGCATCGACTTCGCAGGCATTTCCGACATCTTGTTCTACCAGATTCAGCCGGGGCACAACAAGGAACAGGTCGCCGCGTATACCGCGAGGGCGCTGGCAACCGGCAAACCGGTGAACTTCTTCGAGTTGGCGCGCAATCCGGCGCGGGAACTGTGCGAGGCGGCGCTGGACGCGGGTGCGTTCGGGGTCGGTAACTGGTGATTTCCGGCAATCACGCCGGGGAAGGGATGAGAGACATGAAGAAGACAGCATGGTTTATGGCTGGAGCGATCATGGCGGCGGGGTGCGCGCTGGCGCAGGAGGAGCTTGATCCGGTCTACGTCCCGGAACAGGTTCCGGGGCTGATCGACTGGTTCTTGGCGAGCAAGGCCGTGTCGGTCGCGAAGTACGCGGCCATCATCACGATGATCGTCCAGGTCATCAAGACGGCTGCAGTGCTCTTCGGGGGCAAACTACCGGCCAAGGCAACGGCGGGAGTCGTCGCGCTGGTGGGCCTCCTGACGCTGTGGGAGAGCGCCACGGCGGACGGGCAGATCAACGGCGGGGACTGGAGCGCGCTGGTCGTGAGCCTGGCGGCCACGGTGGCGGCGTTCTTCGGGTACAAGGTGCTGTTCTCGGCGCAGTCGCCGGTGAACAAGTGAGCCATGGATACGATACCAAACTACGGTTGGGCGGCTGTGCTGACGGTGCTCCTGGGCATCGTCGCCAGTCTCCTGGCCCGGTCTGCGGAGACGCGGAAGGAACGCAGGAATGAACGCGCAAGGGCGAAGCAGGCGGCTCTGGACTCGCTGGCTTCCGGCGATCCCGATGGTGCTGTCGATGGCATGCTCGGGATGCCGGAGCGCAAGCCTTGAGATGGGCGACCGGGTGAGGCGGACGGCGCCGGGCGACACGGTGCCCGCGCTGGAGTCCGGCGCGGCCTACTGGATCCTGATCGACGATGTGCGGATGCGCTCCTACATCGAAGCGGTGCGGGAGTAGGGGCGGCGGCAAAGTCATCCGCGTGGCGGACATAGGAAAGGAACGGCATCATGGCATTCGATAAGAAACCATCCACCTGGCTGGGGGCGGGCTACGTCGCCGACGACTCGGGACACACGATCACGTTCAACACGGCGGATGCGGCGTCCAACAAGCTCCTGGCCGAGCTGACGGACGCGGAGGCCGACGAGACGACGGGCGACGTGCGCAAGCTGGTCTTCGCCGTCATGGAGGCGCTCCACGCGGCCTGGGCGGCACAGGCGGCCGCGGACCGGCCCACCAAGTTGACGATCTACAAGAGTTCGTCGGTCTCGGGATCCACGATCACGAACACCTACACGGTGGTGACGGTCAACGACATCACGGCGCAGGACGTGGCCGACGAGCCGGACTGATAGGGGAGGCGCGACATGCTCGGACAGCTCTACACGCTGGCGGACGTCAAGGAGCCGCTGGTGCGGGCGCTGCGGCTGACGGCGGCGGCGGACATCGCGCTGGCCGTGGGCCGGATCGACCTGCAGCACCGGGAGCTGTGCGCGCTGGCGCCGTGGCCGCTGCTGCGCGCATCGTCCCCGGCGCAGACGCCGGTGGCCGGGGTGGTGGCGCTGACCGGGTGGCTGGGCGTGACGGGCGTTTGCCTGGCGGCGGGCAAGGCGCCGCTGTGGTACGTCGAGCCGGAGGATCTCTCCTCGGGCGACCTGGCCGGCACGGGGGTCTGGACCACGGCGGCGGCGGCGGCGGGCAAGGCCACGCTGGCTGTCTGGCAGTGGGATGATGCGGCGGGCGGCCACGCGGCCGGGACGGCGGCGGTGGACGTGCATGGCTGGACGGCGCCCTCGACGCTCGCGGCCGACGCGGACAAGCTTGCCCTGCCCGGCACGCGGGCGCTGCTGGCGCGCTGCGTGTGCGATTTGATAGGCCTTATGGACCGCAAGGAGATGGATGCAGCTCCCTGGCGGCAGGAGTACGAGGCCGGGCTGGCGGAGATCGTGGCGCGCGTGCCGCGGGCCGAGGGGCGCGTGCTGCGGACCAAGGGCCGGAGGGTCTTGCATTCGGCTCCTGCCTGGGCGTAAGGTTGCCCCAATGGCAGGGTATTCACAAAACCGCGGGCCAGCGGTTGGACCACAACAACACAGAGGCAGAACAATGAAGAAACGGATGTTTACGATGGCGGTCGCGGCGCTGGCGCTGGCGACCTTTGCGGCGCTGGCGGGCGAGATCGTCGTGCGCAACGTGGCCACGGGCGCCTACGGCGAGTGGCAGCACACGGGCGGCGGGGTGCTGCTGCTCAAGGGCGTCGTCTCGACGGCCACGGGCGGCGTGCTCCAGGTCAAGCACGACTACATGGTCGGCGGCGCCGGGGTCACCACGCGCGACGTGGGCAACCTGACCACGGTCGAGACCTGCCGGGTTGTCGGCGGCCTGCCGACGGACGTCTATGTCCTGACCGGGCAGAAGATCACGGTCACCAACACGACTGAGATCGCCGGACACACGGTGTACCTGTTCCTCGAAAAGCAGGAATGAGCCTGGGGGGGGCGGCGGGATGGCCAACTCCTTCGGGACCTATGAACTGACGGACATCGCGGCGCAGGTGATGGGGCGCGACGCGCGTTTCGGCGCGCGCGCCTCCGTCCCCCTGCTGGGGGCCGACGAGTTCACGCGCTACTGGAAGGTGGACGCCCACCTCTCGGAGCGTGTGCGCGCGTTCCTGGACCTCTACGGCGACGGCGACCACTTCGTCGCCGCCTCGCCGCTGGTCGAGACGCACGCGATCACCAATCCCGCGGCCGAGCAGGATGTGGCGGTGCCGGGGCTGTGGCGCGTGGTGCGCAACTTCGAGGAGGCCGGCCAGCCGGGGATCGTCTACCAGACGCTGCGGCGGGGGTTCCTGCGTCCGCCGAGCATCTCGGGCGCGGCCTGGGGCGCGGGGGCCGACACCGAAGGGCGCGTCTACCGCGTGCAGCAGGTGGCGGCGGACGTGCAGGCGGCGTTCGGGACGCACTACGTCGTCATCTACCCGCATGTGGACAAGACCTATGTGCGGGAGTTCTGCGCCGAGCTGATCGCGCGCGGGACAATCGACAATCCCACCTTCGACAAGCAGACGGCCATTCCGGGCACCTATACGTTCCGGGCCGCGCGCAACACCGAGAACGACGACGGGACCAGCACCGTCATGGGCATCCTGGCGAGCACAGAGACGCCGCCGGGCCTGGAGGTGCTGATGTACGACGGATGCGCCGCGAAGGAGTGGATTCGCTTCTTCTACGACGTGGCTTCGCTGCCGCCCGTGCCGGTCTCCACGAGCGGCGTCGAATACCGGCTGCAGAACGTCTCGCTTGACCGCGAGACGGGGATGTGGAGCTGCACGCTCGTGCGGGAGGAGACGAAGACGCTCTCGCTCCCGAGGCACACGGCCGCGGAGGACCTCTACACGCGTCGCGAGCGCTCGGCCTGGCAGCAGGTGCGCGAGGGCGACGTCGACCACCTGGGCGCGCCGGTCCCGCTGGAGACGCCCGGCATCGCGGCCGACGGCGCGGTGGTGGACATCGCGCGCAGTAAGAACCGCAACTGCACGCAGGATATCGCACAGGACCGCGAACACGAGCTGGAGGTGCTGGCGGCGGAACGGACGGAGTCGAAGACGCTCTTCGAAACCACCGTCGAGGAGGTGGACCGTTCGCGGCCCGCCGGCACGGCTGCGACGGTGCCGGCGGCGACGGGCGGCGTGGTGGTGCGCAAGTCGGTGAGCAAGACGCGGGCCGACAAGCGCACGATCAGCACGCGCACCGACACCGAGCATGCGGTGAGCGAGGCGCAGAAGAGCGAGACGCGGACCCTCTTCGAGACGCGGCAATCCAGGCTGGACAAGGCGCAGGCGCTTGCGACTGACCTGACGGCGCCGGCGGCCTCGGGCGGCGTGGTCGTGACCAAGCGCGGAGCCAAGACGCCCGGCGCGCTGCTGGACGTGACGACGGACACCGACACCGAGCATCCGGTGACGGAGGCGCAGAAGTCCGAGACCAAGACCCTCTTCGAGACGCGGCAATCCAGGCTGGACAAGGCGCAGGCGCTTGCGACTGACCTGACGGCCCCGGCGGCCTCTGACGGCGTGGTGACAACCAAGCGCGGGGTCAAGACGCCGGGCGCGCTGCTGGACGTGACGACGGACACCGACACCGAGCATCCGGTGGCGGAGGCGCAGAAGAGCGAGACGAAGACGCTCTTCGAGACGCGGCAATCCAGGCTGGACAAGGCGCAGGCGCTTGCGACTGACCTGACGGCCCCGGCGGCCTCTGACGGCGTGGTGACAACCAAGCGCGGGGTCAAGACGCCGGGCGCGCTGCTGGACGTGACGACGGACACCGACACCGAGCATCCGGTGGCGGAGGCGCAGAAGAGCGAGACGAAGACGCTCTTCGAGACGCGGCAATCCAGGCTGGACAAGGCGCAGGCGCTTGCGACTGACCTGACGGCCCCGGCGGCCTCTGA
>JAKJEM010000121.1 GCA_022705425.1 Planctomycetota bacterium | reverse complement strand
GCGCTCGAGTTCATCCGGAACGGCTTCCTGACCGGCTTCTCCTTCTTCTTCCTGGGCCACACGCAGCATGAATGGCTGCCGGTGATCCAGATCGCCGATTTCGGGGGAGCCTATGCCGTCAGCTTTCTGATCCTGGCGGTGAACGGCTGCCTGGCCGACGTGGCCCTGTCACGGCCCAGGCTCACCCGCCGGAACGTCGTGGCCGCCGGCGCGGTGGTGGCGCTGGTCGTTGCGACGCTGGCCTACGGCGTGGCGCGGATAAAGCACATCGCCACCACCGAAGGGCCGCAGGTGCTGATGGTGCAGGCGAACATCGCGCAGGACCTCAAGATCTCGCCGACCCTCCAGGACGGCCTGACCCAGATGAGGCGCCACGTGGACCTGAGCGATCCCCCCGCCGGGCTTCGGCCGAACCTGGTAATCTGGCCGGAGACGTCGCTGCCCGCCCCCATCAACATCATGCTCGACGATCCCTTTGTGGCCCGCCTGAAGGAAATGCCCGAATACCGCGAGTGGGCGGCGTTCCTGGAGCAGTGCCGCGGGGAGTGGACGCGCCTGCGCGAGCGCGCGCCGACGCACCTGCTGGTCGGGGCGGAGAGCTACTTCCCGCGCGAGAAGCGACGCCATAACAGCGCCTATTTCTTCGGACCCGGCGGAGAACCGCTGGGACGGTACGACAAAATCCACATCGTCGTCTTCGGGGAGTACGCCCCGCTGGAGATGCTGCGTTTCCTGCGCCCGCCGGTGATGGGACCCGACCTGACCCCCGGACGCACAGCGGCGCTCTTCGATCTCCCCATCGAGGGCCGAGCCATGCCTTTCGGCGTCACGATCTGCTATGAGGACGCCAACCCCGCCCTCTTCCGCCGCTTCGTGCGCAACGGGGCGCGCTTCATGGTGAACATCACCAACGACGGCTGGTTCCGCGACAGCATGGAACTCGACCAGCACCTGGCGCTGTGCGTCTTCCGCGCGGTGGAGAACCGCGTGGGCGTGGCGCGAAACGCGAACACCGGCATCTCGGCGATCATCGGACCCGACGGGCGCCTGCTACAGGTGGTAACCGGACCCGACGGAAGGCGGCGCGTCGTCGCTGGACGCCTGATCGGGCGCGTACCCCTCTCGCAAACACGCTCCGCCTACACCCGTTACGGCGACGTCTTCGCCTGGCTCTGCATTGCCGGAACGGCTGGCCTCGCCGCCGTCGCCATCCTGCGCCGCAAACCGACAGGAGACCCCCATGCCTGAACCGACCGTTTACCTCAACGGACACTACGTGAACATTGCTGACGCCAAGGTCTCCATCCTCGACCGGGGGCTCCTCTTCGGCGAGGCAATCTACGAGGTCGTGCGCGTCCACAAGGGGAGGCTCTTCCGCCTTGATGAGCACTATCGGCGCATGTGTTGCGGCCTGAAGGCGATCCGGATCCGCCCTCCCTTCACACCCCGAGGATATGCCCGCATCTTCGAGGAACTGACCGCTCGTAACGGCGTGAGGTGCGGTTACATCTATATGCAGGTCACCCGCGGCGCGGCGCCCGAACGCGATCACCGCCTTCCCCAAACCCCCTCCCCCACCGTCTTTGCCTGGGCGCGACAGACGCCGATGCCGGGGTGGGTCCGCTTCCCGAACGGCGTGGCGACCGTGTCCGTGCCCGATCCGCGCTGGCAGCGCTGCGACATCAAGACCACCATGCTCCTGGCGAACACCCTGGCCAAGCAACACGCGGCGGACGCCGGCGCCTTCGAGGCCATCTTCGTGGCGGAGGACGGCACGGTCCGCGAAGGAAGCTCGACGAGCGTCTTTGCCGTCCTCAACGGCGTGCTGCGGACGCACCCGGCGAACCACCGCATTCTCCCGAGCATCACCCGCACGCTGGTGCTGGAAGCGGCGCGCGAGGCCGGGATCGGGCATCGGGAGGAGGCCTTCTCCTACGAGGAGATGCTTGACGCCGCGGAAGTCTTCCTGGCCAGCACGACCTGCGACGTCTGCCCCATCGCCACGATTGACGGACACAAGATCGGCAAGGGCGTGCCGGGTCCGATGACGAAGAAACTGCTGAGGCTCTTTGCGAAGAAGTTGGGCTGAGGCATCTGCCCCGCCCGACGCGGCCATATCGTCCCCGAGCGTTCCGAAGCGATGTGGGAGCAGACACAACCGCCAAGTTGACGGACACAAAGGAGGGTTCCGTGCGGGTCATAGTCGTCTTCAGAGAGCAGCGCTCGGGCGTCATCGAGGTCCGCCATGGAAAGCTGGCTGGCCCGAGATGCTTTCGAAAGAGGATGCGGCTGCCGGTGGAGGTTCTCGCCGCGAACCTCGATATCGGCGCCTGCCCGACGCTCGTGCATGTAAGGGCGGAGCGCGACCCATTCACTTTCGTTCTGCGCGATGTCGCGGGCGAAGACCCGGTCTTCCTGCCCGACTTCGGGGCCGCCGTGCTGCCGGACGGCGATGTTCGCAGCTATACGGATGTGGCGCGCTCTGTTGCGCAGAAGAGGCTCGTCGGCGACTTCCAGCGCATGGAATCCGAACCCGAAGAGAGCTACGCGAATGCCTGCGCGCACAACCGGGTGGTATACTGCCCGACATGGCTGGGAGTCGGGCGCGACATCCGCATATTTCACGTGGGTCCCCTGCGCCTGACCAGCCGGGGCGACAAGGACTGGGACTATCGTTACTGGGGGCAGATCCAACCGTTCTTCCATTCCTGCCAGAAGCCCTTTGCCGACAGCGCCTCAGATGCGGACGACATTCGGTTTTCGGTCGGCCCCGGCGCACACTGCCGCCCCCTCATCACACGGCGCTTGGAGGAAGGTTGCCTGCCGATTCTCCGATCGGTGCAGGACGAGCAGAGCATTCAGTACCACGTGACCGCCTTCGCCACGATGGAGCAACGACCGCTGGGCAAAGGGTCGGTGCGCGGGACGGATTTCGTGACGGGCTACGCGCATACCGGAGGTAACATGCTCACCCCCGAAGAACGCGATCGCGCGCGCCGCAGGATGGCGCACGACGAAGAGGTGGTGCTGCTGCTGCGGGTGGAGGCGGTGAACGTGGGACGGACCCCTGCGCTGGCATTCTTCAGGGCCATCCACGCCAGCGCCTACGGAAGGTTCAAAAACGGCTACAGTCTGTCAACGGAGGTCACGGGCAAGTGCCTGGCGGCGAACCGCATCAACGGCAAGCCGATGCCGCAGAGCGAGATGGCGATCATGGTGCGGCCGGGCAGCAAGGCGATATACGAGGCGGCGATTCCCCATTCGCCCATTTCAGACGCTGCACGAATGAAGAGACTTGCGAAGATCAATTTCGACGCGCACCTGGCCGCATGCCGCCGATTCTGGCGCGACAAACTGGCGGCCGCGGCGACTCTATCCGTGCCGGAGACGGCCATTGACGAACGCGTGAAGGCGGGGCTGCTGCACTGCGACCTGGCGACGATTGGGGAAGAGCCGGACAGGCCCGCCATGGCGACCGTCGGCTGGTACGCGCCCATCGGCACGGAAAGCGCCCCGATCATCCAGTTCTTCGACTCGATGGGCATGCACCGACTTGCCGAGAGATGCATCGAGTTCTTCCTTGAGCGACAGCGGGAGGACGGGTTCATCCAGAACTTCGCCAACTACCAGAGCGAGACAGGCCCCCTGCTCTGGGCGGTGGGCGAGCATTTCCGATACACACGCGACATGCCCTGGCTCCGGCGCGCTGCGCCCAGACTGGTCAAATCCTGCGACTACCTCCTCGCCTGGCGCGAACGCAACAAACGACCGGAGTTACGGCCGACAGGCTGCTACGGACTCGTGGATGGAAAGGTTTCTGACCCGAACGACTTCTATCATTCCTTCTTCCTCAACGCGGGAACCTACCTGGGGCTGTCGCGCATGGCGGAAGCGCTGGCGCATGTCCGCCCGAATTACGCGCGAAGACTGAAGGCTGAGTTGCCGGGATACCGGTTCGACATCGCAGAATCCCTGCGCCTCGCTCTGGCGCTGGCGCCGGTAACGCCACTTGCAGACGGTACATGGACTCCCTGGCTGCCGTCCTGGGCGGATCGCAGCGGCGCCAGTCCACTCTACCTTGAGGGTCTGAGGTGCTGGACCCACGGCACGGTCGCGGCCCGCAACTGTCTCACCGGCCCTCTGTGGCTCGGCATCGGCGAGGTGTTCGACTGCCGAAGCCGGGAGATGGCACTGATGCTGAAGGCCAATCAGCACCCAGTGACGCGCGAGAATGCCGCCCTGAGCCAGCCCTACTATTGCCGCCACGATTTCGCGCACCTCCGGCGCGGTGAGGTCAAGCTCTTCCTAAAGGCATACTACAACCAGCTCACGGCCTTGCAGGATCGCGAGACGTACACCTTTTGGGAACACTACTACGGCGTCAGCCAACACAAGACCCATGAGGAAGCCTGGTTCCTCATGCAGACACGTTGGATGCTCTACATGGAAGACGGAAGCCGGCTCGATCTGTTCAAGGGAATCCCTCGCCAATGGCTGACCCCCGGAAGGCGTATCGAGCTGGACGGGGTGAAGTCCTACTTCGGGGCCCTGCGCGTGACCGCGCAAGCAGAGCATGACGCCATCACGTGTGCCTTCGAATCCGAACGTCCCATCGCCGAAGTGCGCGTCCGGCTCCCGCATCCGGACGAACGCCGCGCCGTGGCGTGCGTGGGCGGGCATTACGACCCCGCGACGGAAACCGTGTCCGTCAAGGGAAGACGGTTCTCCATTCGATTGACCTTCTAGCCTTCTTATTCACGAAATGCAGGCGTTTCGCGCGTTAGCCGGACCGGCGCGTCCGTGCCGCCGCGCCAGACGCATGAGTCTCTCGAACGACGACGCGATAGAACGGGCCCTTCCCGGATTGTTCGCGTTACTCAAGGAGGAACGACATGGCCTTCATGGACTGCTGCTTTCATTCGGAGACGCTCCGCCTCGCGTGTTCGATGTGCGTGATCGTCCCACAGCCCCCTTTGTCCGAAGGCGCGCGCCGCCGCTGGCCCACCCTTTGGCTGCTGCACGGCCTCTCGGACGACCACACGATCTGGATGCGACGGACCTCCATCGAGCGCTACGCGACGCCGCTGCGGCTGGCCGTGGTCATGCCCGCGGTGCATCGGAGCTTCTACACGGACATGGCGGCGGGCGGGCGTTACTGGACCTTCCTGACCGAAGAGCTGCCGACGGTGGCCCGCCGCCTCTTTCCCCTGTCCGAACGGCGCGAGGACAACTTCGTGGCGGGGCTTTCAATGGGCGGCTACGGCGCCTTCAAGTGGGCTTTGCGGCATCCCGACCGCTTTGCGGCGGCCGCCAGCCTGTCCGGAGCGCTCGATGTTGCCGCGCTGCCGGGTCTCCGCCGACGCATTCCCGATGCCGGCGCGGAGTTGCGGCGCATCTTCGGCGACCCGAATCGCATCGCCGGATCGTCAAATGACCTGATGACGCTGGCGCGGCGGGCGGCCCGACGCC
>JAKJEM010000120.1:5289-5518 GCA_022705425.1 Planctomycetota bacterium | reverse complement strand
TCTGAGGGCGAGGACGGCGTTGGGATCGGGCGGGGGGAGAACATGCTGCGCATCGAGACGCAACGCCCGAAAGGCGCACGCGCGCACACACTCCGCACAGTCAATACAGAGGTGGCTCAGGATGATGGGGTCGCCCATCAGGGCGGGGGTGCCCCGCGCGGGCGGGCGGATGCGAAGGGCGCCGGTGGGGCAGGCGCGGAGGCAGCGGAGACAGCGCGTACAGCGGCGG
>JAKJEM010000120.1:0-5279 GCA_022705425.1 Planctomycetota bacterium | reverse complement strand
CGGGATGTCCGTCTGCAGCGGCGTCAAGGCCCTTGAGAAAGACGGTGAAGTGCAGGCGCGTTCCTCCGCCGACAAGGCTGGCCAGCGTCATGCGGTCGGTGTTCTTGCGGATGTTCGGCAGGCCCATGCCCGCCCCGAAGCCGAGCGCACGGGCGGCGGGGGAGGCCGTCGAAAAACCTTCTTCCATGGCGCGCTCAACGTCGGGGATGCCGGGCCCTTCATCCACGACGTCCACGTCCACGCGGTCCGGGGTAATCACGGCATGGAGTGCGCCGCGGCGGGCGTGAATGACGACATTGGTTTCCGCCTCGTAGGCGGCGATGACCGCGCGCCGGACGGCTTCGGGCGCGGCGCCCAGGCGTTTGAGAGCGTCCTTCAGCCGCCCGGAGGCCTCGCCGGCCCGGTCGAAGTCGCCGCCTTCAATCTCGTGGGAACAATCGGGCATGGTCCCTGTTGTCTTCGTCCTGCGGCCGTCCGAATCCGCCGCTTCCGCTATCGCGCGCTGATGGAAGGGTCAGTCCGTCCGGCGGCCGTCCTGGAAACGAGCCATCGCTTGGGCAAGGTTGTCAAGTGTGTGGAGCAGAACGATACCGTGGGCTTCCGCTCCGGCGCGCAGGGACGGCGGGATATCGCCGCCGCCGGTCAGGCAGAGGGCAGGCGCCCCGACCAGGCTTGCGGCGCGGAGCAGATGGGGGTTGGCCAGAGTGGTGAGCAGGAGGGTGTCCGGCCCGCCGTGATGGAGGAGTTCGCTGATCTTGTCGGACGCGAAGACGCGGGCGATCCGGAGCGACGCCGCCCGTTGCGCGTGAACGACGATTCGTGCGCCGGCAGACGAGGCCAGTTCCTTCAGCGAAAGGGGCATGTGCGTCCTCCGTTGCCTTTGCGCCGTTACGCCGCCGGATTGCCGGTGTCGCTGCACACAGTGGCGTCTCGCCGGCGTTCTGCGGGCACGTCTCCATTAGAGCGGAATCGCGCGGGGAGCGCAATGCGTTCGGAATCGTCGTTTGCCGTCCGTCGTCTGTCGTCCGTCGCCCGTGGCACGCCGTCCCGTCCGTCAGTGCCCGGTTTGATTCAGGGGGAAGGCTGCGCTAACATCGCCATCGCCGGGGCGTCCGCGCAAGGCGGGATTCCCGGCCTGGTGTAGCGCAGGGAAAGGGACGGGCTTGTCCGCAACGGAAGAGAACGTGACGGCAGGGCGAAGGGTCTTCGGCGCGGGGGGTTCTCTGCGTCACTGGCCCTTGCTTCTCATCCTGTCCGTGATGGCCCTCCACGCGGCGGGAACCTTCGACACCTTTGTCGTCTCGGACGACCTGCGCTGGGTGGAGCGCAGCGCCGCCGATGCGCGCCGCCCCTGGAACATCTTCGTCGAGCCGCTCTTCGGGGACTACTACCGCCCCATGCCCCATGCGATGTGGCTGACGAACTACTACCTCTGGGGCTTCAATTTCCGGGGCTATCAGTTCATGTTCATCCTTCTGTGGATGGCGGTCGCGGCGCTTGTGTATGCCGTCGGCTGCCGTCTGGGGGGGCGGGGTGTCGGCGCGACGGCGGGGGCATTGACGGCCTTCCACGGCGTCTATCTCCTGATCGCGAGTTGGAAATCCTGGTACACGACCACGACTGAGCTGGCGGCGGTGCTGGCCTGGCTCTGGTGCCTGACCCGATGGCAGGAGGCTCCGTCCGGACGGCGGCTGGGGTGGATGATCGCGGCGGGCGCGGCGGCGATCCTCTCGCGTGAACTCGCGCCGCTCTTCATCTCGACGGCCCTTCTTGTCGTGGTCGTGCTGCCGAGGTTCGAGGAAAAGGGGGAGGTGCGACGCGGGGCCTGGAAGGCGGCGGCGATCTGGGCTGTCGCAACGCTCCTCGTCCTGGCGGCGCTGCCCTCCTATCGTGGACTTGCGTTGGGGATGCTTCCAGCCGACGCCGCCGTTGCGCCGGGCGAGGGGGGCGGCCCCTCTCCGGCGAACGCCTTGCGTCACTTCCGCTCTCACGCACAATCCATCTTCCACGCGGGGGTGTGGGGATGGTTTCTGTGGCTGGCGCTCGTCTGGGAACTCGGGGCGCGGTTGAAGTGGGGAACGGGAGAGGGACGGGACGAGCGCGGGCGCTTTGTGATCGGCGCGTTCGTGCTGGGCGCGATTGTCCTGGCGATTCCGGACGGGGCGCGGGTCTTCGGCTCCGGGGCCGAAGGCAAGGCGGAGGCCCTGGTCATGCCGCTCATCCATGCCGCCCTGATCCTGGCCTTTCTCGCGATTGCCTGGGGCGGGGATCGGTGGGATCGGATGTTGGGCGCGTGCTTCCTTGTGACCTTTCTTCCGATCCTGGTCCTTGAGCACGGTTCGGGCGCCTATCACATGCTGGCGTATGTCGCCCTTTCACTCTACGCGGCGCGCGCCCTATGGCGTCGCGCGATGCCTGAGATGGCGCAGTTGGCGGAGGACTGGCGGGGGGGCCGGCGCGAGTGGGATGAGCGCGCCGTACTCGGCCTCTGCCTGGCGGTGGTGCTGTGCGGGCAGGCCTGGGTGCTCGGACGCAATCTGCACGGCGTGCAGGCGGAAGTCCGGCGGCGGGCCGCCTACGGGCGGGAGATGGAAGGGCGCGTCCAGACGACGGTCTCCGCCTTTGTCGAGAGGGAAGCGGCGCGGCGCGCTTGTGTGAGCGCTGAACCGTATGCCGCACTCGCGGGGTTGATCCTGGAGCGGGCGCACGGCTTTGCGGTCGAGCCGCTGGGCGGTCGCGTCGGTCTGCGCCGATTCGATCTGCCGCTGGCGGTTTACGCCGGGGCGACGGCCTATGATGAGGCCCTCTTCCGAAGGTGCAACGTCTTCCCCAACGCGGGGTTCGAGGAGGCGACGTCCGGGATTCCGACGGCAACGCCGGGGCGGCAGGGTGGTCGGGCGGCGCTGGCTCTGGCGGAGGGGGATGGCCTGCGGAGCTGCACGCTGGACCTGGGGCCTTTCGGCCTGCGGAAGGGAACGGCGGTGGTTTTCGGCGGCTTCGTGCGCGCGGAAGGGGATGAGGGGGGCAGCGTGGGAATGTCCTTCCGTGCGGCGGTGGAGGGAGGATATCAATCGCGTACGGGGCGCGTGGCGGTTCCCACAACGGGGTGGCAACTGTTGTGGGGATGCGCCGCGCCGCCGGTGGGAGAGGGGCGGTACCTCTTCCGGGTCATCGAGGGTGAGAAGCTCCGGAATGCGCGCGTGCTGGTGGATGACATCTTCATCTGCCCGGTGGAGGCGCTGATGGAGGCGACGCGAGAATCGGACGATTCAGGGGCACGCTAATCCGGCCCATTCACGAATCGCGGCGGTGCGTGAACAAGCCGGTCTAACGTCCGCATTCCCACTGGTAGCTCAGCTTCTCGCGGAAGTTGACGCGCGTTCCGGAGATTGCCTCGCGCAGGTGCGGCCGGCGGGCGGAGAGGTCCACCGGCACATCGGGGAGGGTGCCGGAAATGGCTTCGCGAAGGTTGGGGCGGAAGCCGGTGAGGACGGTCGAGTCCGAATGCCGTCCGACGAGCGGCTCCTTGTAGTTGACGCGGCGTCCGGATATCTCCTGCTGGAGTTCGGGCAACTCGGCGCTGATCTGCTCCTTGAGGTTCACGCGCGTGGAGGATATCTGCTCCTTCAGATTGACGCGGCGCGAGGACAGTTCATAGGTGCAACTGAGTTGGGCGTACGCCTGGGTGGCGAAGAGCGCCAGCACAAGGGCGGTAATCAGCCGGACGGGGGACATGGCGGCTCCTTCCAAAGACAGCCAGCATTCACGTATCGGTATTGTATCGGCCAGGCGCGAACGGGTCAAAGACTTTTTGCAGCCCGTGTGGGGGGGGCGGGGTGCGTGTAGTGCGCGCCGGGCGGCCATTCCGCGCAGTCGGGGCCCGTCTGGCGGTCCCGTTGTGGCCCCACGGATTGTATTGCGGGCGGACTTGACAGCGAGGGGTGGTATATGCTAATGATAACGCTTACTGATAAGGAGGTCGCGCCATGATGCGGAGAACGACCCGGCAGCGGCGTGAGATACTGAAGGCGCTTCGCGCAACGACGCGCCATCCGACGGCGGCGGAGTTGTACGCCCAGGTGCGGCGTCGGGCGCCGCGCGTGAGCCTGGGGACGGTGTACCGCAATCTGCGCCGGCTGGTGGAGGAGGGGGAGGCGCTTCTCATCGAGACGGGGCTGGGGCCGGGTCATTTCGACGGGACGACGCGCCCGCACCACCACGTGACCTGCGTGTCCTGCGCGAGTGTGCGGGATGTCGAGGTGGGGCGGGTGCTGGTGATGGAGCCCCGGGTAAAGGGGGAGAGGCGCTATCGGTTCCTGGGTCACCGGCTGGACTTCTTCGGGGTTTGCCCGAAGTGCCGGGGGCGCGGGAAGGATTCGGGCGCGCCGGCACGCAAGGCGCCCGGCATGAGAATGGCCCCTTCGGGGGATGAGGGCATGAGAGTCCGGCCGCGCGGCCGGTGACATGGCCGGGGCGAACCCGGCGGGTTCGGAGCGAGAGCAAGGGAGAGGATGATGACGAAGGAAGAGGCGGTGGCGGTGTGCGCGACGTCGAACATCGAGTGTGTCGAGGTGGGTGATGACTTTGAGCACGGCGCGGGGATGGTGTTTTCGTGGCGCGGCGCTCCGGAGCATGAGGAGATTCACGTGAAGTCGGCGACGCTGGAGCGTCTGACGCCGGCGCAGTTGACGCGGCTGGTGATCAACGGGCGGGACGTGACGCAGGTGACGCGGATCGTAGGCTACTTCTCTCACGTGCAGAACTGGAACAAGAGCAAGTTGGGGGAGTTGAAGGATCGGCACAAGGGCGACTATAGCGTGGCGCGTGTGAAGGCGTGAACGGGCGGAGTCCCCCCGTTGCGCGCGCGCGGCGGGGGGACGACCTCCGGGGCAGGACGCAGGACCTGCGGGGATGTCGTCCGGCGCTTGACAGTGTGAACGGCGTGGACTAGAGTGCGGAGCACACGGGTCCATGGGAGAGCACGGTCATGCGCGGAAAGCGGGGGTTGGAATTTCCTTGTCGGGTTGAAACGGATTCCCTCGGGCCGGTGAAGGTACCGGCGGAACGCCTGTGGGGGGCGCAGACGCAGCGTTCGATAGTGAACTTTCGTATCGGGGGGGCGCGCTACCGCTGGGGGCGGCCGGTGATTCGGGCCTTCGGGATTCTGAAGAAGTGCGCGGCGGAGGCGAATGTCGAACTGGGGGCGCTGACGCGGGAGAAGGGGAGGCTGATCGTCCGCGCGGCGCGGGAGGTGATGGCGGGACGGTGGGACGACGAGT
>JAKJEM010000011.1:64217-85134 GCA_022705425.1 Planctomycetota bacterium | reverse complement strand
TAGAAGGACGGCTCTTGCGGCGGCGGACGCGCCGGAGGCGCAGTGTAGGACGGCGGCCCAAAAAAGTCAATTCCGGCGCGCGTCCTTGACTTGTGGAGGGGGCACTCGAATAATGAGGTGACGGGCAGGTTGACGCGGGAGATCAGTCATGGGTAGAACCGCCAGCCGGACGGAACAGGTGCGCGCCGCTTTGAGGCGGCTGGAGCAGTATTGCACGCTTTCGCCCTTCTCGCGCCTCTTCTACCGCCTGATCTACGATCTCCTGCGCGACGACGCCGGCGAGACCGCCAAGCTCGGCCAGGCCTTCCACATCTTTCTGCGCTGCGAATGCCGCCGGCACGACACGGCGTTGCGCATGGTGCGCGACGGACGACTTGACCCCATGGAAATCGTTCGCCTGAGCCGCCATGCGCATGATCGGATGGGGTCGCTCCGCATGGCGATCGAGGCGACGGAGGTTGCCGCCCCGCGCGAGCGCTTTGTCCGCGAGTTGCTGCTGGCAGAGTGCGAGTATCTGTTGGGGCGCACCGAAGAGGTTGTCCTGCGTCTTCGGCGCGCCCTGGCGGCCGGCGGACGGCACCCCCTGGTCCATTTCGCCCTGGGTTACAATCTATATGCCTTGGCCGTGCAACGCTTTACGCGCGCCGGGCCCGGCAAGGGCGAGGTCGTGGCTGCCGATCCCGACGCCTTCCAGTGCGCCTGCCGCGAGGCCATCCAGGCCTTCGAAAGCGGCCTGGGCGATCCCGCTTACGATGCGCAAATCCACTGGTGGATCGGGATGCTCTGGGAGATGCTCGGGGAGAAGGACGCCGCCATCCGCTGCTACCGCAGCGCCATGGCCTGCGACCCCGGCTTCGTTCCTCAGGCGATGCAGAAATTCCGCCATTTCGGCATCGTCGGCGCGGTGGAGCGGTCTCCCGAGGAGGCCGGGCGTCTGGCCCGACTGGGCCCGATCACCGAACAAGACCTCGCTTCGGCCCATCGCCAGCTCCAGAGCAGCCCGCATCTGTCCTGGCTTTTTGGAGAATCGGGGTCTTGACTTGCCCGCCCGGCGCGGGTAGCATGACGCAGGTACCCAATCCACCGGGAGGAGCAAGGATGATCCGTTCCGCACTGCGAAAGGCCGCCTGGGGCGCGCTGGCCCTGTGCCTGGCCCTCGGCGCGGGGGGCGTCGCCGACGCGGCCATTCGCGAAAAGCCGATGATTGACCGCGTCAACAACACCCTGGCCGCCATCCGGCAGCTCTATCGCGACCAGGTGGAACTCGAAGACCGCCTTCTGATCTGCCGCGCTGCCCGAGAACTGACCGTGCGTCAACTCGAGGCCGAAAAGGCTCTTGTCCAGGGCGAAATCGCCAAGGGGAACAAGGAACGCGCCGCGCTCTACCAGCAGACCGTGACGCGCCTGGAAACGCAGATCGAGCGCCTGGACAAGCTCCAGATGGAGAAGATGCTGACCGGACGCCTCGCGCAGATTGAGGGCCAGCTCAAGGTGCTGTGGATGGACCTCGACACGCGGATGACGGAGTACAGCGTCCTCTTCGGCAAGAAGATGGTGGTGGACCTGAACATCCGCGCCGCCGAGGAAAAGCGGCGGGGCAAGCGGTCGAATCCCGGCGAGTTCCTGGACCTCGATTACTGACCGTGACCGACGCCGTCACGCCGCCATCCGCACGGGCCTGCGCCTGCCGGCTGACGCCTGCCGGGGAGGGGGGCATCAGCCTGATCCTTCTGGCCGGTTCTTCTGCGTCCGCCATCCTCGATAGACTCTTCCATAGCCCGCGCGGACGTCGTCCGTCGCGTCTGCCGGCCGGCGGTCTGCTCTACGGGCGCCTGCGGCGCAACGGGGTGGAACTCGACGAAGTCATCGTGGAATGCGCGGCGCCGGAGGGGCGTTTCATCATCAACTGCCACGGCGGCCCGCTGGCTGTCGGGCGCGTCATCGAGGCCTTGGCGGCCGAAGGCGCAAGCGAAGTTCCCTGGCCGGAACTCGCCGCGCAGGACGGCACACTGGACGCCGTCCAGCGCGAGGCCGCGGCACGGCTGCCCGGTGCGCCCACCCTTCGCGGCGCGCAGATGCTCCTGACGCAGTACCGTGGCGCGCTTTCCGAGGCCCTGCGGCGGACGGCCGACGCCCTGGCCGCCGGGGACCTGTCGCAGGCGCATGCGCTCTTGCGCGCATTGAGCGGTTCCGCCCCGTGGGGACGGGGGCTGGTTGAGCCCTTGACGCTGGTTGTGGCCGGACGCCCCAACGCCGGCAAGTCCACGCTCGTCAACGCGCTGCTGCGCTTCGAGCGGATGATCATTCACCATGAGCCCGGCACCACGCGCGACGCCGTCGAGGAACTCCTGGCCGTTGACGGAGTGCCCTTCCGCCTGACGGACACCGCCGGCATACGCGAGACGGCGCACGATGTCGAACGCGAGGGCGTCGCCCTCAGCATCGAGGCGCTCCGCCATGCCGATCTCGCTCTGCTGCTCTTTGATGTTTCCATGCCCCTCGGTCCCGATGATCTGAAGCTGATCGCCGCGCGTCCCGGCCGCTGCATTCCCGTCCTGAGCAAGTGCGATCTGCCCGCCGCGCACTCGTCGGAAGAAATCGTCGTCCGGCTGGGCGTGGAGCCGGTGCGCATTTCCGCCGTGACCGGCGCGGGGCTGGCGGCCCTCGAGGCGCGGATCCTTGCCGAGACCTGCCCGAACCCGCCCGCCCCGGAAGCCCCCGTCGTCTTCACGAAACGCCAGCAGGAGTGCCTGGGGCGCGCGCGGGCCGCTTTGGACGCGGGACATGCCGATGTTGCCGTGCAGGCCATCGGCGAGTGCCTGGGATGCGGTGCGGCGCAGGGAGATGCCGCCCGAGCGGTTGCGTACGGCCCGGCGCCGGGCTAACATGAAGGCGCCGCCCGGTCCTCCCGCGTGAAAAGGAAAACCCATGCCCGTCCCCTCTCCGCGCGTATTCAAGCATGTCTTCGGCCCCGTCCCTTCCCGCCGCCTTGGCCTGTCACTGGGGTGTGACCTTGCCCCGCGGAAGGTCTGCTCCTTCGACTGCGTCTATTGCCAGGTCGGCCGCACCGACCGCCTGACGACGGCGCGCGTTGCCGGCGCACCCGTGGCGGAGTTGCTGTCGGAGATCGAAGAGAAGCTGCGCACCGGCCCTCGCCCCGATTTCATCACCCTGTCCGGTTCCGGGGAGCCGACGCTGAACCGCGCGATGGATGAGATTGTCGCAGGGATTCGACGCCGGACGGATATCCCCATCGCCCTGTTGACCAACGGTTCCCTGTTCGTTTTCCCTGAGGTCCGGGCCGCGTGCGCCGGCGTGGATGTCGTCCTGCCGACGCTCTCGGCGGCCGACGAGGAGACCTTCCGACAAATCCATCGCCCCGCGCCGGGCGTCACCCTGGGCGCAGTCGTCGAGGGGCTGGCCGCCTTCCGGCGCGAGTTCAAGGGGGAGATTCGCCTGGAGGTCTTTCTGATCGCCGGGGTGAACTCCACCCCCGAGCAGGTGCGCCGGCTCATTCCATTGATCGCGCGCATCGCCCCGGACCGCATCCAACTCAACACGGCAGTCCGCCCCACCGCCGACGAGGGCGTGCGCGCGCTGACCGAGACCGAATTGGCGACGCTGGCCACGCTGCTGGGACCGAAGGCGGAGGTCATTGCGGACTTCCGCCGACCGGCGACCTCAGGGGCCGAGGCCGGCGCGCGGGAAGGGGAGGTTCTCGACATGATCCGGCGGCGTCCGGTGACCGCGCGCGACATTGCCTCGGGGATGGGCCTTCCCGCCGGCGAGGCCGCGCGCTGCGTCGAGGCGCTGCTGCGCTCGAATCGTGTCGTGCGCGAGCGGCGCGCCGGAGAGGAGTACTACCGGGCCCGCTCCGAAGGTTGACCGTCCGCCGGCCCCGGCGTGGCGGTCTCCGGCTTCGCCCCCGAGGTCTCGGGCGGCCCGAAGACCTGATACCGCGTCGGCGGCAGCGGCCCCTTGCCCTCCAGGCGACTGAGGGCCGCCGAGTATTCGCGAACCTGGCTCTCGATGTCCGGCGTCGGGCCCGCGAGCGCCCGCGCCTCCTTGAGGATGCCGAGGGCCTTTTCATACCCCTGCCGGGTGGGCTCCCGCGTCGCCAGACGCGACGCCTCGGCCGAAAGGCACAGCCCCAGGGCATGTTGCGCCGCCTCGCGCAGGCGGAAAGCCGATATGGGGCTGGCGATCACGCGGCGCAGCGCGTTCGCCGCGTCGGACGTCTGCCCGGAATCGTAGAGCGCCACGGCGCGTCGCACGTCACCCAGGACGGAGAACCACCACACCGCTCCGGCCGCGACGGCCACGGCGGCAACGATCAGCGCGCCGCGAATCACGCGCGAGACTCTCTTCGCCGAGCCGTTCGGACCCTTTGCCGTCCCTGTCGTTTCCATGCCGGGTTTCCCCTCCTCCTCCTCTGCCTGGCGCGTCCGGAACGGGCCCCCGCGCGCTGTCGAAGGCCGTCAGGCCTGCTGTGCCGCGGCTTCGTCGCGGCAGACCTTCAGCAGCGTGTCCATCCGCGTCAACCGGAGAATCCGCTCCGATTCCGGGCTCAGGCCGCATACGGCCACGATCCCGCCGGGGCTCGACACGCGCCGGTACAGCGCGGCAAGGATCCCCAGCATCTGGCTGCTGAGGTCGGTCACCTCCGAAAGATTGATGATCACCTTGGACCGAGGCGCGCGCTGCAAGGCCTCGACGATCTCGCCGTGGAGCAGTTCGTACGACTCGACGCGGCTTCCGGGTACCGGGCGCACCCGGATCACCAGCGCGCCATCCGTCAGCCTCCAGGCGATGCACTGCGCCTCGGTGAACGCCGCGTGGTCGGTCATGTCGAGGCCTTTCCTATCTTCCCTGCAACGCTCCGCGCAAGGGTCGGCAGGGTGACCGCGTGGTCGCCCCGGAAGTAGTAGCTCTCCCCTCCGTCGGCCACGGTGCGCACCAGGATCGTCTTCCACGGACGGTAGTAATAGTGCGCCTCGGTCTTCGGCATCTCCGTCCGGAAGTCCTCTGGAATATCCTGCAAGTCGAAGACCGCCGTCGTGAAATGCCGGATGCTGCGGCCCTGTCGGCGGGCGACGTTGCGCGCCATCGCCAGGGCCTTCAGGTACACTTCCGGCCCCATGACCGCCGTTCCGAAGTTCAGCAGCACGCCGCCTTCGAGGTCCTCGACGGCGCGCGCAAAGACCAGGAAATCGCGGTAGCTGCTCTCGCCCAGCGTTGCGCCGTCGCAATTCGGATGCTCGTGGATGATGTCGTAGCCCACACCGACGTGGCTGGTGACGGGGATCCGCAAGCGGTATCCGGCCGCGAAGATGCTGATGTCGCGATGCGGCAGGCGGCCCTCCTCGATGGCGCGTCCCACGGCCTGCCCCATCCCCATGCCGCAGCGCAGCCCCTCGCGGAAGGCGTCGTTCAGGAGGCCCGTCTCCTTCCACAGTCCGAACTGCCCTTCGATGATGTATCGGGCCACGCTTTCCGTGGTCGCGCCGATCAGCGCAAACTCGAAATCGTGGATCGCGCAGGCGCCGTTCGTGGCCACGTGCGTAATGGCGCCCCGTTCCATCAGGTCAATCACGAAGCGCGAGCATCCCTTCTTGATCGGATGCGCGCCCATCATCAGAATCACCGGACGTCCGTTGCGGCGGGCCGTCACGATCCGCTCCGTCAGCGTCGGCAGGTCGGGATGCGCGTACTCCGGGGTTGGCGCGTCCAGCGGCAGTATCTCGCTGATGTCGGCGTCATGGGCCCGCTCGCGCAACGGAAGAAGCGTCAGGCGCGAGCGGTCGAAGACGGGGTAGGGTTGCGGCTCGGACATGCCGGCACTCCGTAAACACAGGGCGGCGGAAGGACGGCACAGCGGCGAATGGCGCGCTTCATACTACTCCATTGACTGCCGCCGTGCAACGAAGCGAGGTCTCGAAGCAAAGACGCGACAGCCCCGCCCGCGCCAGTTCATCGCCCCGCCGCCGGCCCTTCACGCCGGAAGGTTTCGTTCCAGGCCAAGAAGCCCGCGATGGAAGCGTCTAAGAGTGTTAGAGAGTGTTCATGTCGCAACTGACGGTGGAATGTGGTACAATACACATGGCAGCAGGAATGGCGGACGCCCTCCGCCGCATGGCGTCAAAGAGAGAACTCATGAAAGGAAGAATGCCCGTACCGGGCAAGCGGGGGTTGCCAGTCGGGAGGCGATTCGCTAGTCTAGGAAAGGCCGACGGCCGTTGCGCCGGCGGGGCATGACCGGGTACGTCAGAAGAAGGAGACATGGAGCCATGATCAGAACGATGATTTCGGGGTTCGCGCTTGCCGCTCTTGTTGCGATGGCCGCCGACGCCGCTCCGGAACGGAGCGCGGCGCCCGCCAAACCGGCCGCTCTTGCCCAGGAACGCCAGCAGATCGCAAAGGAGCTTCAGGACCTCAACACGCAGGCGAGGCCCTTCACGCAGATCTTCCAGAAGGTGATAGACTTTGCCGCGCCCGCGGTGGTGAGCGTCTCAACGGTTCGAACGGTGAAGATGAGCCAGCAGTCCTCGCCCTTTGAGGACTTCTTTCCCTTCGGCATTCCCGACCGGGAGGGCCGCTCGCCGCGCCGGAACGCGCCGCAGCGCGAGCGCGAGTTCAAGACCCCCGGTCTCGGCAGCGGATTCGTCATTGACGCGAAGAACGGCTGGGTCGTCACGAACAATCACGTCATCGCCGACGTCAAGGCGGAGGACGTGAAGGTCATCTTCAGCGACGGGCGCGAGATGGTGGCCGAGAAGCTGTTCGCCGACCCGCGCACGGACGTGGCTGTCATCAAGATCAAGCCTGAGAACCTCGTGGCCATCGAGTGGGCCGGTCCGGACGAAGTGCAGCGCGGCGAGTGGGTGATCGCCATCGGCAGCCCGATGGGATTCGGCAGCACCTTCACGGCAGGGATTGTCAGCGCCCCGAGCACGCGCAACCGCATCCTTGGCGGCGGACGCCTGCGCGACCTGCACGCCAACCAGGACCCCTACGCCATCGAGGACTACATCCAGACGGACGCCGCGATTAACCCCGGCAACAGCGGCGGCCCCCTGGTGAACCTCAGCGGCAAGGTCATCGGCATCAACACCCTCATCGTGACGCCCACCATGGCCTCGGCGGGGCTGGGATTCGCCGTGCCGGCCCGCCTGGCGCGCCCCACGGCGGAGGCGTTGATCAAGTCCGGGCGCATCGTCCGCGGACACCTCGGCGTTCAGATCGCCACGCCCGGCGACATTGACGACCAGGCGGCGTGGGAGCTCTTCCGCCTGCGCAACTCCGACGAAGTCTTCAACAAGTTCCGCCTCAAGAAGGACGACAAGGGCGTGATTGTCGTGGACGTGAAGCCGAACGGTCCTGCCGACAAAGGCGGCCTGAAACAGGGCGACCTGATCCAGTCGGTCAACAAGACTCCGACGCCGGACACGAGCACGCTGCGCGGCCTGGTGGCCGAGTCCGCCCCCGGCGCGGTTGTGGAAATTGTTGTCCTGCGCGAAGGACGCGAGCGCACACTCAAGGTCACCCTGGGCGAGCAGCCCACCGGCGCCGAGGTGGCCTGGGCCGCGCGCGGCAAGGACGGCGCCAGCGGCGCCGCGCCGGAGGTGGGGCTGACGGTCCAGACGCTGACGCCCGACATTGCCGAGGGGCTCGGGCTTCCGGCGGAGCTCAAGGGCGTCATCGTTGTGGACGTGGCCGCCGACGGCCCCGCCGCCGAGGCCGGCATCGAGGCCAATGACGTCATCACGCGCGTCGGCAAGCAGGACATCAAGAACCTCGCCGAGTTCCAGGAGGCCATGAAGCGCGTCCCGCCCCAGGGCGTCGTCTTCCTCCTCCAGCGCGGCGGCGAGAAGAAGTTCGTCTCCGTGAAGCCGTCGGCCCGGAAGTAATTTCAGGCGGTGCGTGACCGGATGCCGCGTGCGGGGACGGCCGAAAGGTCGTCCCCGCGCGTTTCCGTCCCCGCCTTCAAGTGTGGAAGACCCGCCCCTCCTCGGAGGTCTCACGCAGGTACTTCTCCAGGAGCAGCACGGCGGCTTCCATCCCCCCGGCGAGGTCCACGTCGAAGGCGTTGACGTCGTCGGCGCGCCGTTCGATCCAGCTCCAGGCGAGTTGAAGGAGTTCCGCGTTCTGTGCGCCTTCGGCCGGCGGGGCGCCGGAAAAGAAGAACGCCCCGATGGCCTCGCGCGCGGCGGCCGGGGCGTTGCGGGCAACGAGCAGCCGTCGCAGGGCACGGTCGCCGTGCAGCAGGAACAACTCGGCCTGCGCCGGATCGGGGGCGGGGGCGACGACGATGATGCGCCGCCGGGGGGCGCGCGCGGCGGCCGGGCGCGCGTGGACGTCGAACTGGGTGTTGATCGTCGGGGCCAGGGCGCGGATGCGCTCGAACTCCGTCAGCCATGCTCCGAGGTCCGAACCGGTCTCCTCCACGTCAATCCGCGCGGCCTCCTCGAGAATACGGGCGGTCTTCTCGTCGCGCTGGGTCCGGGGCCGGAAGTAGCTGCCCACGCGCTCGCGCAGGTTCTGCGCCTTCCCGACGTAAACAACCGCCCCTGCGGCGTCTCGCATGACATATACGCCCGGGCGATCGGGGAGCGTGTCCAGGAAGCCGCGGTCGAACTGACGCCCCGCGAAGTCCACCTCCTCGCGAGGTGCGTGCTGCTCCGCCGCCCACTCGGACGGCGGGGGCAGGCCGAGTTCGGCGCGGCGCGTCAGGAGGGCGCAGAGAATCTCCGCCGTGTAACGCGCGCGCTCGGAGGCCGTGGCCGGTTCGCGCGCGGCCAGCCCCAGCCGCGCGGCCAAGTCCGCCGCCGAATCGAGGCGCGGCTCGATGAAGCGGCGTGCCAGCCGTCGGAGGGACAGGATTCCGCCGCCGGTCTCCTCGTTCAGTCGCGCCACGGCGGTGTGCAGTCCACCGATGCGCCACGCCGTCAGCGTGGCGCCGCGCGCAAATTCCGCCACCTTGGGCAGCAGGTCCTGTATCGTGCCCGCTGCGCGGACTTTGGCCGCCAGCGCGGGGGGCAGGATCAGTCCCGGCGGCCAGGGGTCGGGGCGTACGGCTGCGCCGCGCGCGCCGGTCGGGCGGCCGTCGGCCTCGACGCGGATCGCGGAGCACTCCAGATCGAGGAAACGCCCGCCGTACTCGGCGGCCACCGTCTCGATGACGGTGAAGGCGGCCGGGGCGGCGGAGACCGGCGCGGCGGCGACCCAGAGCCCGTCGGCGCGCCGCTTCAGCCGCGCGTCGGCCGACAGGATGCCTTCCGCCAGTTTCTCCGCCATCGCAGGCTGCGCGCCGGTGGGGAAGAGAAAGGCGGCGGCAACCTCCGCTGGGGCGACGCCGCGTTCGCCGCGCGCGCGGACGAAGGCCAGAACCCGTTCCTGAATCGGTCCCTCGGTCATCCCTGGCGCAGCGCCTCCAAGGTCTGCCGCATGTCCTCCGGCAAGGGGGCCTCGACAGTCATCGGCGCGCCGGTGGCCGGGTGCGCGAAGGTGAGGCGGTGGGCGTGCAACGCATGGCGCGCCAGGAGCGTTCGGTCCGTCTCGTCCGGGGCCAGGGGCCGAGCCTGCGACAGCGCGAGTTCCGTTCGCAGGCCGTACAACTTGTCGCAGACGATCGGGTGTCCGAGGGCTTGCAGGTGGATGCGGATCTGGTGCATCCGGCCCGTGAAGAGGCGGCAGCGAACCAGGGTGAAGGCCCGGAAGCGCTCGACGACCTCGTAGCCTGTCCGCGCGCTCTGGCCGTCGGGACGCACGGCGCGGCGCGCCAGGTTCGGGTCCACGCCCTCTTCGCGTCCGATGGGCAGGTCTATGATGCCCGAGTTCTCCTCGAAGACCCCCTCCGCGATCGCCAGATATTCCTTGCGGACCTCGGAGCGCTCGAAGATCAACGGCACGCTGCGGTCGGCGCGGCGCGTCTTGCAGGCGATGAGCACGCCGCTGGTCTCCCGGTCAATCCGATGCGCCAGCTTGGGGATGACGTCGCGGGCGGGGTCGTCGGGACTGCGATAGCGCAGATGCAGGGCGTTGATGAGGGTGTCGTACTTGTGTTTGCCCGCCGGATGCACGACAAGGTCCGGCGGCTTGTTGAGGATGATGAGCTGGTCGTCTTCGTGGAGGATGTCGAGGGCGATCTCCCCCATTCGGATCACCTGTTCGGGCGGCGGCGGGGGGACGGGCAGGCGGACCGTTTCGCCCAGTTTGACGCGGTAGGAACGGTCCACGCGGAGGCCGTTCACCGTCACGTCGCGCTCGGCGATCAGCTCCTGCACCTTGGTGCGCGAGCGCCAGCGCAGCTTGAGCTTCAGGAACTGGTCCAGGCGCAGGCCCGCCTGGTCGGGGTAAACCTCGAGGAGTTCGGCCTCCTGGACCTGGATGAGTTTGTCGGGGAGCTTGCGCGACTTGCGGCGGGGTCCGCGACGCGGACGTTCGGGCGAAGGCTCCCGGGATTCGGTCATGGCGGCGTGGCGTCACTTCAGGAAGAAGTAGTAGAGCCGTCCTTCGCTCAGGGTCCAACCGGCCCGGCGTCCGGCGTCGTCGCCGATGCCGAGGTAGATATCGCACCGCCCGGGCGCGCGGATAGCGCCGCCGGTGTCCTGGTCGAGCGCGAAGTGGCGGAAGGGCCGTTGCTCCGGAATGCCGGCGGCGCCTATTACGGGCACCTGCGTGTCCACCAGCGCGACGCAACCGCGCGGGAAGATGGCTTTGTCCGTGGCCACGCTGTGCTGGGGCGTCACCGGCACGCCCAGGCTGCCCATCGGCGGCGAATCGGTGCGCGTGAAGAAGACGTAGCGCTCGTTCTGCGGCAGATAGACATCGAGCTTGTCGGGGTTCTTCCGGAAGTACTCCGTCAGCCCCGTCAAGGACAGCTGCGAGCGTTCGATGACGCCGTCGCGCACCATGGCCTGCCCCACGGAGGTGTAGTCGCGCCCGTTGTTTCCCGCATAGCCCACGCGGAAGAGCGCGCCGCCGGGCAGACGCAGATGCGCCGAACCCTGGATCGTGCAGATGTACGCCTCGAAGCGGTCCTTGAGGAAAGCGAGTTCCTGTCCGTGCAGCGCGCCGTTCTCGATCTCGCCGCGCGTGTAGTAGGGAACGATGCTCCCGTCGTTGAGGCGCCGCCCCTGGCACTCTCCATTCGGTCCCTTGACGAGGTCTTCGGGCAGGCGGTGGAGGGGGAAGCGGAAGGTCGTGTCGCGTTTCAGTCTGGCGTCGAAAATCGGCGTATAATAGGCGGTGAAGAGCACCGTGCCCTCGTCATCGCATCCGACCGATTCGTACACATCGAAGCGCGCCCGAATGGCCTGCGCCAGTTCCTCCGGCGAGCCGGCCTCGCCGATCAGCGTACGGAACGCCTCGACGCTCCGCCGCGCCAGGTCGTGGGTGATGCCCTGGATGGGGTAGTGTCTCTCGCTTGACTTCGTCCGCAGATACCGCAGGCTCTGATCGAGGGCCTTGACCAGGTCGCGCCGATCGCCTTCGAGCGCCGGGCGCAGGTCGGGGATACGCGCCGCGTCGGCGACCTTGCGCAGTCCGGGCTCGCCCTCCGAAAGGGGACGCCAGTAGTCCTTGGCCGGCGATACCGTCGGCGGCGGAGGGGGCGGCAGGGGCGGCGACGCCTTCTCGCGCGCGCAGCCCGTCCACAGGGTCAAAGCCATCGCCGCCAGCATCGCACCGCAGAACGTCTTCCTCATTCTTCGACCTCCCTTGTCCCGCTCCGGGCATTGGAACGGCGATAGCTTAACGGTCTTCCGTCAGGCCCGCAAGTGGCGTTTCGAGCGTCGAAACGTTTCCTTTTCTCTCCCGCCGACGTATAATCGCCGCCGCCCCTGACTTGGAGGAGAATGATGAACCCGATTCACGCCGCGTCCTGGATCTGGTGCAACGACACCCCGACGGAGTTCAATCAGTACGGCCTGTTCCGGCGCCGGCTGGAATTGCCCGCCGCGCCCGGCATGGTGCGCGTTCACGCGTGCGCGGACATGCGCTACTGGCTCTATGTCAACGGCGTGCGCGTGGGGTTCGGACCGGGGCGCTACAACGACCGCTTCCCTCTCTACGACACGCACGACATCACACGCCTCGTGCGTCCCGGCGGCAATCTCATCGCCTTCAAGGTCCACTCCATCGGTCCCGTGCCGGCCATCACCAGTTTCATTGCCCACCGCGCGGCGCTGATCGCCGCCGTCGAATGGGAGGGAGGACGGGCGGTCACCGATGCGGCGTGGCGCTGCATCCGCGAGACGGCCTACGCGAGCGACACCCCGCGCTTTTCGGCGCACCAGTCCTTCATTGAGTGCTTCGATGCGCGCAGGGCGCAGACGGGATGGGAACGTCCGGACTTCGACGACGCGACCTGGCGCGAGGCGATCCCCCTCCCTCCGGCCGCGCTGGCGCCGTGGGAGGAGCTGCGGCCCCGGCCCATTCCCCTGCTGACGCTGATCCCCCGTGTGCCGGCGCGCGTGCTGGAGAGCGGCCTCTCGCGCCCCGCCCCGGAGGCCGACCCCCGGAACATGGTCACGCTGCCGAACATGATGGAATACGCCCGGCGCGCCCCCGCCGACCTCGTCCGGCAAGACCCTGTAACCCTCTTTCCGCTGGGCTTTTCGGCCCCCGCCAACGGGCGCGACGCCGCCTACGCCGTCATTGACTTCGCGGAGAACTCCGCCGGCTATCTGACCTTCCGACTCGAGGGCGAGCCGGGCACGGTGGTGGACTTCGGTTACAGCGAGACCTTCCGCAAGGGGCGCGTGGAGTGCAACGCCCAGACCGTCCGCTACGCCGACCGCGTCATCCTGGGGACGGGCGTCCTCGAGCATCAACTCATGATGCCCAAGGTCCTGCGCTACCTCCTCGTCGAAGTCCGCGGGGGTTCGGCGTCGCTGCTCTCCGTCCGGCAGGATGTCAGCACCTATCCCGTCGAGTGGCGCGGCTCGCTGGTGTGCGAGGAGGACCCAACGCTCTCGCGCGTGTGGCAGCTCGGCGCGCACACGGTACAGTTGTGCATGGAGGACATCTACACGGACACGCCGCGGCGCGAGCGCAGCGGCTGGCTGGGCGACATGGTGCCCGAGGCCATGGCGGCCTACTACGCCTTCGGCGAGACGCGCCTGGCGCGGCACGCGCTCGACCTGTTCATGAGTTCCCAACTTCCCGAGGGCTACGTCTCCGGGCGCTATCCCGGACGCGACCTCGTCAACATGCCCACCTACAACAGCGCCTTTCCGCCGGCGCTGGCCGACTACGTGCGCCATTCGGGCGACACGGATTTCGCGCGGCAGGTCTGGCCCGGCGTGAACCGCCTGACGGAGTGGTTCGAGCGCCAGCGGATGCCCGATGACCTGGTGGTCGTGATGCCCTCGAAGCAGACGGACCGCACCAAGGTCCGCCACCGCGGCTACATCCTGATTGACTGGGCGCCGCAGATGCGCGACGGCGCCGTCAGCGTGATGAACATGTGCTATTATCAGCACCTGCGCGAATGCGCCTGGCTGGCGGAACTCCTGGGCGAACGCGCCGACGCCGCCCGCTATGCCACCCTGGCCGAACGCACGCGCCGCGCCACGCAGCGCCTTCTCTTTGATGAGACGCGGGGCATCTACGTCAACTGCCGCGACGAGCGCGGCCTCTCGCGCCAGGCAGGGATGCAGGACAACCTGCTGGCCCTCCTGTGGGACATCGCCACGCCGGAGCAGACGCGCCGCATCCTGGCCGCCGCGCTCCCCGACGACGAACCTTTCCCCCTTTACATCAATCCCGACCCGAAGAACTGGATCGAGATGGGCAGCGGCATCGTCACCTGGCCGCACGATTCCCTGGTGCCGATCGCCTCCCCCTTCTTCTTCTACTTCGCCCTCGGCGCCCTCTTCGAGATCGGGCGCGCGCGCGCCGCCGTGAATAACATCCGCAAGCACTACGGCGGCCTGCTCGCCGAAGGCGCCACGACCATCTGGGAGGAGTGGTCCGGCGTCAGCAGCCACTCCCACGGTTGGGGGGCCTCGCCGACGATCTTCGCCGGGAAATACCTGCTGGGCGTCGAACCCGCCACGCCGGGGTTCGGCTCCTTTACCGTGCTGCCTTCGTGCGGCGGCCTGACGCGGATCAGCGGGCGCGTGCCCACGCCGCACGGCACGATCGAGGCCGGCTGGGAACGCTCTGCCGACGGGATGACGCTGCGCCTGACGCCCCCCCCCGGCACACGTGCCAAGGCCGGCCTGCCGGAGGAGGCCGGACGCCGGCTGTTCTGCGACGGGCGCGAGTGCGAGAGGCCGGAGGTTCTCTCTCTGCGCCGAGGCCGTTACATCGCCTGCGACCTTGGCCCCGGCGAGCACGAGTTGCGTCTGCTGCCTGCCTGAACACGCTTGGGCTGACCGCCGAAGCCCCGGACGAGGCCGCAGGAGCGCCGCCCGTTGTCCGCCGTCTGTCGTCCGTCGCCTGTCGTCCGTCGTCCGCCGTTCACCGCCCACCCCGGAGCCCCCATGTCCGCGGAACACCCCCCCTTCCCCGGCGAGGCCGCCTGCATCAGCTATGCCCATCGGTGCGACCTGCCGGGGTTGTTCTATCTCTTCCGCCGCACCTTTGATCTGGCCGATGTCCCCCGCGCAGCCGTCCTCCGCATTGCCGGCGACTCGCGCTACGAGGTCTTCATCAATGGCAGCCGGGCCGGTCGCGGTCCGCTGGTCAGCGGGCGACGTTGCGCCACCTTTGACGCCTTCGACGCAACGTCGCGGCTGCGTCCGGGGCCGAACGTCGTCGCCGTGCGCCTCTACGTCAGCCTGCATCGCGACCGAACGCTCGACCCGCCCGCCTGGGCCGGCGCCGGGTTCGTGGCCGACCTTGTGGCCGACGGCGCGCGGCTCTTCGTCACCGACGAGGCCTGGCGCGGCGAGCTCGACCGGGCCTATGGCTTCCGCCGTCCCCGCCGCAGCATGTGGTGCGCCCTCTTCGAGGACTACGACGCGCGGCGGGAACTGCCGGGCTGGACCGACCCGCCCTTCGACGACTCGGCCTGGCCCCCGGTCCGGGCGCGGAAGGGGGGTATGCCGTGGATCGAGACGTACGAACCGCGCCCGAAACCCGATTTCGTCTTCGAACGCGACGGACGCTTCCGCTTCGCCGCCGCCGGGACGCTGCGCTGGCGCATGGACCCGGAGGAGTACTACTGGGTGCGGTCGGACGACAGCGCCTACGAGGCGCTGGGCGACACCCTCCCCGGCGCAACGCCCGGCTCTCCCTTCGCCCCCCTGTCGCTGGCGGCGCAGCCCGACCGCGCAAGCTGGTTCCGCCTGATCGCCGAGGAGTACATCCTCGGACGCCCCTCCTTCGAGATCGAAGGGGATGAGGGCCTGACGCTGGACATCGTCTGGGCGGAGAAGAAGATGAACGCCGACCCGCTCCTCTCGCCGATGGGGCGGATGGCGAACTGGGCGCGCTACGTCACCGCGCGGGGGCGGCGGCGCTTCACCTTCTTCGACCTCCACGGCTTCCGCGAAATACAGTTCCTCCTTCACCCCGGACGCGGCGTTGTCCGCTTCCATGGCATCGAGGCGGAGCGGCAGTGGACGATGCGGTGCGAACGGGGACACTTCGAGGCCTCCCAGGCCGACTACGGACGCCTGTGGCGCGCCGGCGCGCGCACGGCCGCACTCGTCACCACCGACCACCACTCCGACAATTCCTTCCGCGAACAAGCCCCCTGGAGCGGCGACCAGGAGTGGACCAAGATGGCCGTGTACGTGTCGGAGGGCGTCCACCCGATCACCTCGCGCCAGTTCCGGCACTTCGCGCGGGGCCAGGCGCGCGACGGGCGCTTCCCCTCCCCCTATCCCCACAACATGTCCCTCCTGCGCGCCCTGGACGCCCACCGCCAGGCCGGCACCGGCCTCGACCTGCCCGACCATTCCCTGGGCTTCCTGTGCAGCCTGGCGCGCCACTACCGCTACTCCGGCGACCGGGCGCTGATCGAAGTCCTGTGGCCCGCCGCAGTGCGCGCCATCGAGTACTTCGACGCCCTCTGCGATGAGCGCGGCCTGCTCGATCTCCGCCGGATGGATGAATCCTGGATCTGGGTGGACTGGCGGGGCCTGAAGGACCGCTCCGCCCCCCTCAACGCGCTGTGGGGCGCGGCGTTGGCCTCGGTGAGCGAGCTTGCCCGCGCGCTCGACCGCGACGCCGCGCCCTGGGAGCAGCGCCTTCGCCGGCTCCGCGCGGCCTTCACCGCCGCCTTCTGGGACGGGCGGCGAAACCTCTTCGTTGACCGGCCCCTGCACCGCCCCGAGTTGGGCGAGAACCTCAGCCAGCTCACCCAGGCCATTGCCGTCGTCGCGGGTCTGCTGCCGGCGGAGTGCGACCGCGCACGCCTGGCCGCCGACCTGACCGCCCTCGATGGACGCCTCGGAACGGCCACCCCGCCGATGCAGGGATTCGTGCTATCGGCGCTGGAGCCGCTCGATGCGGAGGAACGCCTTCACGTTCTTCTTGCGCGTCAGTGGCTTAACCCGCACATTCTCGATTTCGGCACGCTGCCGGAGTTCTGGGCCGACAATGCCGGCGTCGTGCAGTCCCTCTGCCAGGGCGGCGGACCGATGGTCTCCTGGGCGCTGACGCACTACGTCCTCGGCCTGCGCCCGATCGCGCCGGGCTTCCGGCGCTTCGCCGTCAAGCCTGTGCCCGGCCCGCTCACGTGGGCGCGCGGCGAATGCCCCACCCCCGCCGGCATCATCACCGTGGAGTGGCGTTGCGACCCCGCCCGACGCCTCGTTCTCCGCGCGCCTGCCGGCCTCACGCCCGAAATCGCGCCGGGGTGGCAAGCGTAAGGACGTCGGACCGCGCGGCAGACTCCCTTCAGCGGCGTCGCGCTCGCGCCTTGCCCGCAGCCGTGGGCGGCTGTGCCGCACCCCCGACGGGAACTCCCGGAGGCGGGGGCCCGCCTTGCGCGCGCCGGGGCCGGGCGTTAGACTCCGCGCAAGGCGGGCGAGGACGCCCGCGCCACGGCTGGAGAGCCCCGCGATGATAGACCTCCGCAGCGACACGGTGACGCGCCCGACGCCGGGGATGCTCCGCGCGATGATGCGCGCGCGCGTGGGCGACGACGTTTTCCGCGACGACCCCAGCGTCTGCGCCCTCGAGGAGCGCGCGGCGGCCTTTCTGGGGCAGCCGCGCGCCCTCTTCCTGCCCAGCGGCACCATGGCCAACGTGACCGCCCTGAAGGCCTGGACCCAGCCGGGCGAGGCCGTCATCGCCGACCGCCGCTCTCATACCGTCCGGTACGAAGTCGGCGGCGGCGCGGTGATCTGCGGGCTGATGTTCGACACGGTGGACATGCCGGACGGCCTCCTGACGCCCGAGGCCGTGCGCGGAGCGGCGCGCGCGCCGGATGTGCACCAGCCCGTCACGCGCGTGGTGCAGATCGAGAACACGCACAACCTGGCCGGCGGGGTGTGTTATCCCCTGGCGCGCGTGCGGGCGTTGCGCCGGCTGACCCGCGCGATGGGTCTGGCGCTGCACATGGACGGCGCGCGTCTGGCGAATGCCGCCGTGGCGCAGGGAGTGTCGGCGCAGGAGTACGGCCGACTGTGCGACTCGGCGACGCTGTGCCTCTCCAAGGGGCTGGGCTGTCCGGTGGGCACCGTGCTGGCCGGGCCGGCGGATTTCATCGAGCGCGCGCGGCGCATCCGCAAGATGCTCGGCGGCGGAATGCGGCAGGCGGGGTACCTGGCGGCGGCGGGGCTCTATGCGCTGCGCTATCACGTCGAGCGTCTGGCGGAGGACCATGCCCACGCGCGCCTTCTGGCCGAAGGGCTGGCCGGCGTGCCGGGAATCGAGGCGGACCCTGCCGCCGTGCAGACCAATCTGGTCTTCTTCCGCGTGGCGGGCGGCCCGGCGCGCGCGACGGAGCTCGTCACGCGCCTGAAGTCGGGCGGGGTGCTGGTCAGCCTTCTGGGGCCCGACCTGGCGCGCGCCGTGACGCACCTGGACGTCCGCCGCGCCGACATCGAAAAGGCCCTGCGCGCCGTGACGCGAGCGATGCGGCAGCGCTGAGGACCGCCTGCAAGGAGATTGGGCGGGACAACGGCGGCCAATACCGTCCAATGCCGTCCTATGCATTTGAAATCCGCCCCGGACATGGTATAATGCATTCTCCACGGGCAGCGCGCGGTTGCTGATCGGTCTCCCGCGATACAATCCCCTCGCTGTACGGCGTCCCTCTTGTTGCGCCCCGCGTGTCAACAGGCGGGGGAATCCTTGTCTTCTTTCGGCGGATGGAATCTCTCATGGCCAGGACGGTGCCGCTCGAGCGCGTGCGCAACATCGGGATCATGGCGCACATTGATGCCGGCAAGACCACGTGCACGGAGCGCATTCTCTTCTACACCGGCAGGACCCACCGCCTCGGCGAGGTCCACGACGGCAAGGCCACGATGGACTGGATGGAGCAGGAGCGCGAGCGCGGCATTACCATCACCGCCGCCGCCACGACCTGTTCGTGGCGCGACCACCGCATCAACGTCATTGACACGCCCGGCCACGTGGACTTCACGGCGGAGGTCGAGCGCTCCCTGCGCGTCCTCGACGGCGCCATCGGCCTCTTCTGCGGCGTCGGCGGCGTTCAGCCCCAGTCCGAGACGGTCTGGCGGCAGGCCGAGAAGTACTCCGTTCCCGTCATCGCCTTCGTCAACAAGCTCGACCGCCCCGGCGCGGACTTCTTCGCTGTTGTCGAGGAGATGGAGGAGTCCCTGGCCGCCAATCCCGCGCCGATGGTCATCCCCATCGGGCGCGAGGAGGAGTTCATCGGCGTGGCGGACCTGCTGGAACGGCGGGCCTTCTACTACGACACCGGCGAGAAGGGCGCGGAAGTGCCCGCCGACATGGCCGCGGCGGTCGAGCATTGGCGCAAGCACCTGGTCGAGAAACTCGGCGAGATGGACGAGCAGATTCTCGAACGGTACTGCAACGGCGAGGATATTCCCGTGGCCGACCTGCGGGCGGCCGTCCGCAAGGCCACCCTGGCGCGCAAGATCGTCCCGGTGTACGGCGGCGCGGCCTTCAAGAACAAGGGGATTCAGAAGCTTCTCGACGCCGTGGTGGACTACCTCCCGTCGCCGGTGGATCTGCCGCCGACGATCGGCACCTGCCGCGACGGCAAGGAGATCGAGCGCCATCCTCGCGATGACGGGCGCATGGCCGCCCTCGCCTTCAAGGTGGTGGCCGACAAACACATGGGCAAGCTCATCTACGTCCGCGTGTACTCAGGCACGATGAAGGCCGGCACCTATGTGCTCAATAGCACCGTGGACAAGCGCCAGCGCATCGCGCGCCTGATCCAGATGCACGCCAACCACCAGGAGATGATTGACGAAATCCCCTGCGGCGACATCGGCGCGGTGGTGGGTTTGGGCGACACGCGCACCGGCGACACCCTGTGCGACGAGGACCACCCGATCGTCCTCGAAGCGATCGAGTTCCCCGCCCCGGTCATCTCGGTCAGTATCACCCCCGAGACGCGCGCCGATCAGGAGCGACTTGCCAAGGCCCTCTTTGCCATGTCGGAGGAGGACCCCACCTTTATCGTCACCCACAGCAGCGAAACGCGCGAGACGGTCATCAGCGGAATGGGCGAGCTGCACCTGGAGATCATCGTGGACCGGATGCGCCGCGAGTTCGGCGTGCAGGCGCGCGTCGGCGTGCCCCAGGTGGCCTACCGCGAGACGATCACGCATGAAGTCGAGATCGAGCACAAGCACGTCAAGCAGACCGGCGGACGCGGCCAGTACGCCCACGTCGTGCTGCGCCTCGAACCGCTGGGGCCGGGCGAGGGCTTCGAGTTCGTGGACAAGATCTACGGCGGCGCCATCCCCACCAACTTCATCCCCTCGATCGAGCGCGGCATCGCCGAGGCCATGCAGAAGGGCCCCTATGCCGGCTTTCCGGTGGTGGACGTGCGCGCCACGCTGGTGGACGGATCCTTCCACGACGTGGATTCGAGCGACTTCGCCTTCCGCACCTGCGCCGCCACGGCCTTCCGCCACGGCGTGTTGAAGGACTCTCCGCAACTCCTCGAACCGGTCATGTCCGTCAGCGTCGTCACCCCCCCGGAGTACTCCGGGTCGGTCAACGGCGACCTCTGCTCGCGCCGCGGGCGGATCATGGGCATGGAGAGCCGCGCGGGGGTTCAGGAGATTCAGGGCTTCGCCCCGCTGGCCGAGATGTTCGGCTATGCCACCATCCTGCGCACCCTGACCCAGGGCCGGGCAAGCTTCACCATGCACTTCGAGCGCTACGAGGCCGTGCCGGTGGCGATCGCGGAGAAGATCGTCGAGGAGCGCCGGAAGCCGAAGGAGTGAGCGGCAGCGACACCGGACGTCCTCAGGGGGCGGCGGTCTCGTCCGGCCACCAGGCGCGCACCACCGGGCAATGACGGCAGGCCGACATCATCTTCTCCGTCTCGGTAGGCGCAATGTCGTTGCACTGCGCTCCGGCGATCATCCAGCAGACATCCCCGGCGCGCAGGTTGTACGCCGGGCATCGCCGCCGCCGGGCGCGAGCGCAGTTGAGCCCGCCAGCAGGATGGCGGTTTCCCGGCGGTCTTGCGATAGTGCAGGTAGAGCAGCAGCGCCAGCGTCTGTTGTACACGGCATGGAATGGGACGCCAGCCCTGCTCGTAACTCTGCAGCGCCCGGTGCGAAATGCCCAGGAGCCCCGCGAGTTCTTCCTGCGTGTGTCCCAGAACCTGCCGTATGCCCTTCAAGTCGCCCGTCCGCCCGACGATTGCGCCCATCCCTCCCTCCCCATCTGCAGCTCGGTCAACGACGCGACGCATTATACATAACGCGCGTTAGTATGCAAGTGGATTTGTAGGGCAATTTTAGCACAGGCCCCCAGAGGCCCCTCGGCACTGGGCCGGACG
>JAKJEM010000011.1:61749-64180 GCA_022705425.1 Planctomycetota bacterium | reverse complement strand
CCGTCCTCTCTCGCGCGCGCCTCGGCCTCCGCCACAATTTCATCCACCGCCTGGATCTGCTCCTTCGACAGGGGCGACGGGACGTCGTTCGACAGGAGTTCCTCCACCTTGCGGTTCGCCAGGGCCGTCCAATCGTGCGCCGGGCCGCCGCCGGCGTCTTCACCCCAGGGCATGACACTCCAGAAGGGAGACCGGTCCAGGAACTCCCGGAAGCCCTCGAGCGTTTCCTCTTCCGCCAGGTAGTGTCCGCCGATACCTACGCGGCGGATCAGATCGAAGTTGATCGTCTCGTCGGTGACCTCGAAGCCCCGCACGGCGCGGCGCACGTACCGGGCGATCTCGTTGTCGAGGATGAGCTGCGCGGGGGAGAAGGTGACGGCGTTCTCCAGATGTCCCACGGTGCCGAAGCCGATGGCGCCGCAGAGGACGGGCGCCAGCATGGAGATTCCCTTTTCGACCCCGGCGCGCACGCCGGGCGAACAGGCGTCGGTCTTGCCGCCGTGGACGCCGCTCGGGCAGCCGTAGTACTCGCTGATCATCTGGATGCGCGCGCCGAGGAGCGACAGTCGCTCCGCCCCGGCGTACTTGAAGAGGCCGGTGCGCATGTCGGCAAAGGAGGGCGTGATGTCGAGAGTGACGACGGCCTCCGGGTCCACGGCATAGGCGAGAGCGAGCCCGGCCAGCGTTTCGGCGGCGCCGAGCGCCAGCGCCCCGGCGGGGTGGATCGGCGCGGTGGCCCCGGCGTTGGGCATGGTGTCCAGGGACTGGGGAAGCCCGCGCCGGACGTACTCGATCATCACCTCGCACATGTTCCCGTCGAGGCACAGGGGCGTCCGGGCTTCCGCGTAGCCGACCAGGATGGGCCGGCGACGCAGCGCCTCGCGCCCGCCCCGGACGACCTCGCCGATGCGGCAGACGTATTCGATGTCGAAGGGGGTCAGCGTCTCGATGCCGCCGTACTTGTCGGTGGCCTTGACCAGTTCGGCGGCCATGCGCACCTGGCGCACGGGCAGAGGCACGTCCTGCGCCGCGACGGGAAGGCCGGTATAGGCGACCTGGTCGAGCTGATGCGCCAGCTTCAGCGCGCGGCGCGTGTCCGCCAGAGTGGCCGGGCGGCGCACGCCGCGCTCGTCGAAGATGAAGACGCAGTAGCCGCCGGCGCTGACGGTGAAGTCGGGATGGACCCCGAACGCCCCCGACTGGAAGGATACGCGCGAGTAGCGCACGGCCATCTCCTGCGGCCATCGGCACGCGGCAAAGGCGCGCCGCATCCGGGCCACACACCCCTCCGTGACCTCCTCCGGAAAGCGCGCGCGCCGCTTGTCGCGGTCAATTCGGCAGCCGAAGGCTTTCAGGTAATCGAGCGCCTCGTCGTGATCAATCTGCATCCCGATCTCGGCGAGAATGCGCCGGGCGTTTCGGTGGATCGCCTCTAGTTCCTCCGAGGCCAGGAAGCGCAGGGGTTCGCGCAGCGTCTTCATCGTGTCTCTCCGAGGTGTCCGGGGGAACCGGCGGAGGGAGAGCGCGGGCGCTTCAGCCGCCGGCGCGCGCGCGCAGAAGATACTCCTCCGCCTCCGGAGACCACAAGCCGTTGTGGCGCCGGGTGATTTCGGCCAACGCGGCAAAGAGGGGGTCGCTCGCGCCCTTCGCCTCGAAGTCCGCGAGGGCCGTCATCGGCATGTTGATGTGCGTATAGACCAGCTTCTTGCCGCCGGGGATTTCGGGAAGGTGAAGGGTCGTCTCCACGGCGCTGTCCAGTCCGCCGATGTGCGTGATCATGCACGACGGATTCAGCCGGCCCCGCGACATCATGTCCAGGGCTTCGACCATGTCGTCGGTGTTGCCGCCGCTGGTGCCGACGATGTGCGTTGTGGAGTAGTGGACGTTGTAGAAGTTGAGTTCGGCGCGGAAGTTGGGGTCCGTGGGCCCGGCGAAGAAATTGAGGCAACCGTCGCGCCCGAGGATTCGATCGCCGCACTCGACAACCGGACGCACCGGAGCGAAGACGAAGACGTCGTCGTAGCCTTTGCCCCCGGTCAGGGAGAGCAGGTGCGCCGCCGCGTCCGGCAGGGGGCGGGTGTTGAGGTAGATCAGCTCGATTCCCTCGGCGCGCGCCGCCTCCGGACTGTAGAGCGTGGCGGCCCGCGCCAGGCGCGCGTCGTCTATGTCCGTCACCACAATCCGCGCCGGACGCCGGCCGCAATGCAGCGCGTAATCTATCGCCCCCATACCCATCGGCCCCACCCCCGCCAGGATGGCCATGTTCCCGCCGGGCACGATCCCCATGTCGTGCGCGTAAACGCCCTGCCGCGTGTGGTACATGGCATGGAACGTGCCGATGATGCAGGACATCGGCTCCGACAGCGAGGCCAGGAAGTACCCCGGCCCCCGGTATTCGAGCAGGCAGTTCATCTCCATCACTTCGGCGGGG
>JAKJEM010000011.1:50818-61739 GCA_022705425.1 Planctomycetota bacterium | reverse complement strand
TAGGTGGCGTTCCCGCCGATCCAGCGATAGGAATAGCCGGGCGCATAGACGCTGCCCCGGTAGTTCAGCGCCGGCTGGATGGAGAACTTGCTGCCCTCCTTGAACTTGTCGCGCCAGCGGCGGCCGACCTGGACGAGCCGCCCGGCGCACTCGTGGCCGAGGATCGTGGGGTGTTGGGCGATATCCTTCGGCACGCGCTTGTGCTCCGCTCCTTGCTTGGCCGCCTTGTAGGAGGACATGCAGATGCTGTCCGAGACGATCTCCGCGAGGATTTCATCGTCGCCGACGGGGGGCAGATCGAACTCCTCCAGCCGGATGTCGTTCTTGCCGTAGAGTCGCACCGCGCGCGTCTTCATGTTCGCCTTGCTCCGATAGGGCCGTTGACCGTCCGTTCCACGCCTGCCGCGCTGTTTCATTCTACTTTCCCCCGTCCACCGTCGCAATCGTGCGCCCGACGCGCCGCGCCCCTCCTCCGTGGCGCGGGCGTCGCGTCCGCCGTCACCCGATTCTGCCCGGCGTTCGATTTGGGGGCGCGGGGGCGGCAGGATATCATGTCGTCCTGCGCAGCTTCCGCGCCGTATCCCGCCCCTGGAGGTCCGGCCGCATGTCCGCTGATTCCGGACGACCGTCGCGCCGTCGCGAGGAGCCGTCCCTTTCTCCTGCCTCGAAACCCGCGGACCCCGTCGGTCTTATTCCCTACCGGATGGCCCTGGCCGGGGGGTGGATTGACCAGCCCTTCATTTCGCGCCGCAATCCTTCGCCCCCCGGCTCAATGGTGGTGGTCTGCCTTGAACCGGCCTTTCGGTTCATGGAACGTTGCGGCATGGCCACCGGCACTCGCGCGGTGGCCTTGCGCCTGTGGAAGGGCCGGCTGCCCCGGCGAGTTCCGGCGGCGCTGGTGCGCGAGTTGTACGAGGCGGAGAATCGCGGCAGGGCCGAGCCTTCCGGCTCTCAGGACATGATCGGCCTGATCTATCCCGGCATCTCGCGGCTGGACTATGATTTCGCCCACGAGGGGGGGCTCTACCCCTGTCACATCGAACAGTGCGCCGACCCCGCGCCGGCGCGCTGGCTCGAACGCGTGATCCACATCTTGCCCGTCGCGCCGCGACCGGCGGGATACAACCCGCTCGGCGTCAAACGCCTCTCCCCCCGGTGGGTGGAACGCCTGGGGCGCACCGGGCGCGACTGCTTCGCGGCGATCCTCAACCGCGACCTGGGCGCCCTCGCGCGCGCCATGAATGACTGTATGACCTGCTGGGAGCGCCTGCTCCCTCGAACGGTGCGCCATCCCGCGCTCACGGTGGACCTGGTTGCCCTTCTGCGCCGCTACCAGCGCCGCTATCCGGGGGCCATGTATAGCGGCTGCGGCGGGGGATACCTCTTCGTCGCCTCCGAAGACCCCGTCCCCGGCGCCTTCCACCCCCTCGTCAGGGTCGGGAAATGAACCGGGGAGGCGGCGCGGGCCGGCAGAAGCCGGCAAATCCGGGTTGACGCGCCGGCCCCTGTCTGCTAAGATTCCCGGGTGTTTTCGACATCGGCGGGCGATTAGCTCAGTTGGCTAGAGCGCCAGCTCGACAAGCTGGAGGTCACTGGTTCGAGCCCAGTATCGCCCACCATCTGCGTCCGCATTGCGCGGCGCGGAACCGCCGCCGTAGGGGTTTCCCTGTCCCGTGGGCGGCCGCCACCTTGGTCTCTTTCAAGGAAACTAGGGAACGCCATGCCTGTACTGCTTCTCGCGGACGGCAGCCGTCCGTCTCTTCCCGCCGGCGTCTCGATTGCCGAGGCGCTGCGCGCCGTCGCCCCCAAGGTCGAAGCCGTGGCCGTCAAGGTCAACGGCCAGATGCGCGACCTTGCCTGGGTTCCCCCCGCCGATGCGGAAATCGAGCCGGTGCGCAAGGAAACGCCTGAGGGGCTCGACATCCTGCGCCACAGCCTGTCGCACATCATGGCGGCGGCGGTGGTGCGCCTCTTCCCCGGAACAAAGCTGGCCATCGGCCCGGCGATCGAGAACGGGTTCTACTACGATTTCGACCTGGAGCACAAGCTGACGCCGGAGGACCTGGACCGGATCGAGGCGGAGATGACGCGTATCGTCAAGGAGCGCGCGCCCTTCCAGCGGATGGAGCTGCCGCGCGCCGAGGCGCTGCGCCGGCTGGACGCCGAGGGCCAGAGCTACAAGGTCGAGCTGATCGAAGGGCTCCAGGACGAGACGATCAGCTTCTACCGCAGCGGCGATTTCATGGACCTCTGCCGCGGGCCGCATCTGGCGACCACCGCCGACGCGGGGGCCTTCAAGCTGCTCAGCGTTGCCGGGGCGTATTGGCGCGGCGACGAGAAGAACCCGATGCTCCAGCGCGTGTACGGCGCCGGCTTCTGGACCCGCCAGGCGCTCGACGAGCATCTGCGCTGGCTGGAGGAGGCCCGCGCGCGCGACCACCGCCACCTGGGCAAGCAGCACGCCCTCTTTCACCTCAACGACCTCGTCGGGCCCGGCCTGGTGCTCTGGATGCCCAAGGGCGCCATCATCCGGACGGAGCTGGAGAGCTGGATCCGCGCCGAGCTGCGCAAGCTCGGATACCAGGGCGTCTATACCCCGCACATCGGGCGCCTGGGCCTCTTCCGCACCAGCGGACACTACCCCTACTATCGCGAGTCGCAGTATCCCCCGCTGATTGACCGGGAGTGTCTGGCCAAGCTGGCCGACGAGAACTGCGGTTGCGCGGAGCTGAGCAACCGCCTCGAAGCCGGCGAGGTGGAAGGCTACCTCCTGAAGCCGATGAACTGCCCTCTCCATATCCAGATTTACAAAGCGGCTCAGCGCAGCTATCGCGACCTGCCGATCCGCCTGGCGGAGTTCGGGACGGTGTACCGCTACGAGGGCTCGGGGGAGCTCAACGGCATGGTGCGCGTGCGCGGATTCACGCAGGACGACGCGCATCTCTTCTGCGCCCCGGAGCAGCTCGAAGGCGAGGTCGAAGCCTGCGTGGCGTTGGTCCAGAGCATGTTCCGGACGCTCGGCCTGACCCAGGTGCAGATGCGCGTCAGCCTGCGCGACCCCGCCTCGGACAAGTACGTCGGCTCGGCGGAGAACTGGGCGCGCGCCGAGCAGAACCTGCGCCACGTGGTGCGCAAGCTCGGGCTCGATTACGTTGAGGCCCCCGGCGAGGCGGCCTTCTACGGTCCCAAGATTGACTTCATCGTCCGCGACGCGCTCAATCGCCAGTGGCAGTTGGGCACGGTGCAGGTGGACTACAACCTGCCGGAGCGCTTCGGATTGGAGTACATCGGCGCGGACAATGCGCCGCACCGTCCGGTCATGGTGCATCGCGCGCCGCTGGGCTCCCTGGAGCGCTTTGTGGGCATCCTGATCGAGCACTACGGCGCGGCCTTTCCGCTGTGGCTTTCGCCGGAACAGGTGCGGGTGCTGCCGATCGGCGAGGCGCAGACGGAATACGCTGCGCGCGTGACGGAGCAGTTGAAGGACGCCGGCCTGCGCGTCCACCTCCAGGCCAGCAACGAGAAGATCGGCGCCAAGATCCGCCAGGCCACCCTCGACAAGGTGCCGTACATGGCCATCGTGGGCGCCAAGGAGGCGGAGAAGGGCGCGGTTTCCGTCCGCCATCGCAAGGACGGCGACCAGGGTGTCATGCCGGTGGAGGACTTCGCGGCCCGGATGCGCCGCGAGATTGCGGAGAAGACGTGATCGCGGCGGCGTGGCCGCCGGCACGAAACCCGCGGGGACTGTTTGAGCACGAGGGAGGTCTGTGAGCACCAAGGAACTGCCGATTAACGACCGGATCACCGCGAAGACGGTGCGGCTGATCGCCGACACGGGCGACATGCTGGGCATCAAGACCATCGAGGACGCCCGCAAGCTTGCCCAGGAGGCGGAACTGGACTTGGTGATGGTCTCGCCGGAGGCGGATCCGCCGGTGTGCAAGATCATTGACTACGGCAAGTTCAAGTACGAACAGAAGAAGCGCCAGCACGAACATCACAAGCACACGCCGCAGATCAAGGAGTTGCGCCTCCGGCCCAAGACCGAAGAGCACGACCTGATGGTGCGGGTGCGGCAGGCGCGCGGGTTCATCGAGCGCGGCGACCGGGTGATCGTGAACGTCTTCTTCAAAGGCCGCGAGCTGTCCCATGCCGAACTCGGACGGGCAGTGCTGGAGCGCTTCTGCAACGAGCTCCAGGACATCGCCAAGACGGAGCGCCCGCCGCACATGGAAGGGCGGCGCATGGGGATCGTCCTCGTGAAGAAATAGCGGACCCGCCGGTCCGTCGAACGCACCGGAAGACACTGGAGCGCGCCGGCGTGGCGCGCAGGGAAGAGAGGGGTCTTTTTTTTCGGAAAGAAGGATAGGTCATGCCCAAGCTCAAGCCCCACAAGGGATTGCTGAAGCGCGTCAAGATCACCGGCCGCGGGAAGATTCTGCGTCATCAGGCGTGCAAGAGCCACTTGATGTCTTCGAAGACCGGCGCGCGCCGCCGCCGCCTCGGCACGGCCAAGACGGTCGGCAACGCCGCGTTCGTGAAGATCATCCGCCGCCAGTTGGCGATGGAGTAGCGCGCCGGCGCGGACGCGCCCGACCGGCGTCGTCTGCGCGCCGCGCCCCGGAACCACCGCCCCGCACGATGCAGGGCCCAGATACGGAAGGAGAGACCCATGCCCCGAGCCAAGAAAGGCGCCGCGTCGCGCCACCAGCGCAAGCGGGTGATGAAGGCCGCCGAAGGCTATTTTGGCGGACGCCGCAAGATGTACCGCACGGCAAAGGAAACGGTGATGCGCGCCATGCGCTTCGCCACGCGCGACCGCAAGACGCGCAAGCGCGAGTTCCGCGGCCTGTGGATCATCCGTGTGAACGCCGCCGCCCGCGAGCGCGGCCTGTCCTACAGCCGCTTCATCGAAGGGCTCCGCAAAGCCAACATCGTCATTGACCGCAAGATTCTCGCGGAGATCGCCGTGAGCGACCCGGCGGGCTTCGACGCCGTCTTTGCCCGGGCGAAGGCCGCGCTCGGGTAGCCCGCCTTCGCCGGACGCGACACCCGGATGCGGAGCGCCGCACCCACGGCGGCGGCCTCCGCGTTCCCGGTTCGCCCGGGACGCCTTCCGCCGTGCTTCAGAGGTAGCAGCCATGGCTCAGACCCCGACGCACCTGACCCCGGAAACGCTCGGCGAGTTCCGGTCGGCGGCGCTCGCGGAGGCCCAGGCCGCCGCAACGCCGGCGGAGGTCGAGGCGCTCCGCGCACGTCTCCTCGGCCGGAAGGGCCAGGTGCGCGACATCTTCGCCCTCCTCGGCCAGGCCGCCCCCGAGCAACGGCCCCTCCTCGGCCAGCTCCTGAACGCCCTGCGCCAGGAACTCGAGGCCGCGCTCGTCGCGAAGCCCGCCGCCGCCCCCGCCGCGCCGCCCAGGCCGGTCTTCGACTTCTCCCTGCCCGGACGCCTGCCGCCCCGCGGACGCCTGCACCCGATCAACGAAACGATCGAGGCGGTCAAGGACATCTTCAAACGCCTCGGCTTCGAGGTCGCCGTCGGCCCCGAGGTCGAGCTCGACTACTACAACTTCGAGGCGCTGAACATCCCCAGGGACCACCCCTCGCGCGATTCCTTCGACACCTTCTTCCTGCACGACGATGTGCTCCTGCGCAGCCAGACGAGCACCGTCCAGGTCCGCGTGATGGAAAGCCGCAAGCCCCCCATCCGCGTCATCGCGCCGGGCAAGGTCTATCGCCCCGACACCGTGGACGCCACGCACGGCTTCCTCTTCCACCAGCTCGAGGGCCTGGTCGTGGACGAAGGCGTCACGATGGCGGACCTGAAGTACGTCCTGCTCGAGTTCGCGCGCGGGCTGTACGGCAAGGACATCCGGATGCGCTTCCGCCCCAGTTTCTTCCCCTTCACCGAGCCGAGCGTCGAGGTGGACATCAGTTGCTTCGTCTGCGGCGGCAAGGGATGCTCCGTGTGCAAGAAGGCGGGCTGGATCGAGATTCTCGGCGCGGGCATGGTGGACCCGAACGTCTTCCGCTATGTCGGCTACGACGCCGAGCGCTACACCGGCTTCGCCTTCGGAATGGGCGTCGAGCGCGTGACCATGCGCCGCCTGAACCTCAACGACATGCGCCTCTTCCTGGAAAACGACCTGCGGTTCCTGCGGCAGTTCTAGGCCGCCGCGCCGCGCGGTCTCAATGGACGGATGACGGACCATGAGGATGACGTTTAGCTGGCTCCGCGAGCTCTGCCCGGTGACCCTTTCCGCCGAGGAGATGGCCCGCCGGCTTAGCCTGTCCGGCTGCCTGATCGAGGAAATCCACCCCCTCCCCGACGACACGCTCTACGTTGCAGAGATCACGTCGAACCGGCCCGACCTGCTGGGCGCGGTGGGCATCGCGCGCGAGATGGCGGCCCTGACCGGCGTTCCGCTGGTCCTGCCGGCAGCGGACTTCGCTGTGGACGCGGGGCCGATCGCCGCCGCCGCGGCCGTCGAGGTTCACGCCCCGGAGCTGTGCCCGCGCTACACGGCGCGCCTCATCAGCGGCGTCCGCGTCGGCCCCTCGCCCGACTGGCTCCGCCGCCGCCTCGAAGCGGTCAACGTGCGCTCGATTAACAACGTCGTGGATGTTACGAACTACGTCATGTTCGAGTGCGGCCAGCCCCTGCACGCCTTCGACTTCGACCGGCTCCGCGGCGGCAAGATCATCGTCCGCCGCCCCTTCGAAGGCGAAACGCTCACCTCGATTGACGGCACGCTCTGCCGCCTGAAGCCCTCGATGCTCGTCATCGCCGATGCCGACCACCCCGTGGCCGTGGCCGGCATCATGGGCGGGAAGGAATCGGAGATCTCCGACGCCACGGCGAACGTCCTGCTCGAAAGCGCGCAGTTCGAGAACACGAACATCCGGCGCACCTCGCGCGCGCTGGGGCTGGCCTCCGATTCCTCCTACCGCTTCGAGCGCGGCATTGACCCGGTGCAGACGGAATGGGCCTCGCGCCGCGCCGTGCGCCTGATCCAGGAGGTCGCCGGCGGCCGGGTCTGCGAGGGACTCCTCGACTTCTGGGCTTGTCCGTATGTCCCGCGCGAGGTCGAGTTGCGCTACGCGCGACTGAACAAGGTGCTCGGAACGGCCGTGGCTCCGGACGTGGCGGCGGCGATCCTTCAGCGCCTGGGCTTCGCCCCCGCCGGCGGCGACGCGCGGCGCGCCGTGGTCCGCGTGCCCCCCTGGCGCGCCGAAGACGTCGCCCGCGAGGCCGACCTCATCGAGGAGGTCATCCGCATCTACGGCTACGACAAGATCCCGGACACCGGCACGTTGACGGCCACGGTCGGGCGCGTCAGCGCCTTCGAGCGCAGCCTCGACGTCGCCCGCCGCGTGATGATCGGCGCCGGGTACTTCGACGTCGTGACCAGCACCTTCTACACCGAGGCGATGACGAAGGTCGTTTCGCCGTGGACGGACGCGCCGGCGCTGACATTCAACAACGGCGTCCGCAAGGATGAAGACCGCCTGCGCACGACGCTGCTGCCCGCGTTGCTGGCGGTCAAACGCGCCAACGGGGCGCACGGCGTCCTCCGGACGCCCCTGTTCGAGGTCAGCCGTGTCTTCCTGCCTCGTCCGCCGCGGACAGAGGGCACCCCCGCGCGCGACGACGCCCTGCCGATCGAGCGCAATGTCCTGGCGGTCCTGGAAGAGGAGGACCTCCTTCGGCTCAAGGGCGCGATCGAGAGCCTGGCCGAGGCGCTCGGCCTGGCGGGGCGTCTGCGCTTCGAGCCGATCACGGAAGCCTTCTTCGCCGAAGGACGCGGCGCGCAGATTCTGCTCGACGGCGCGCGCGTCGGCGTGCTGGGCGAAGTCGGGCCCGCTGCCTGCGCGCAGTTCGACCTGACCCGCGCCCCCTTCATGGCCGAGCTCGACTTCGAGCGCCTGGTCGCCGCCGGGACGCTTGACCGGACCTATACCCGGCTGCCCACGCAGCCGGCCGCCGTGCGCGACCTGGCGGTGATCGTGGACGAAGCCGTCACCTGGGAACGGATCGAAGGTGTCGTCCGGGCGCTGAATATCGCCACCCTCGAGCGCATCGAGTTCTTCGACGTCTTTCGCGGCAAGCAGGTCCCCGCAGGGCGCAAGAGCATCGCCTTCTCCCTGACCTTCCGCGCGCCGGACCGCACGCTGACGAGCGACGAGGTCGAGTCCGCCCGGCAGGCGTGCATCGGCGCGCTGGCCGCCCTGGGGGGCACGCTGCGCAGTTAGCCCGCCTTCTTCACGAGACGATGGCCGTTCGTGAGCAGGACGGGTCCATCGGACAACGGCGGTGGAAGAACCCCGCGCCGCCGCGTTCGAAGGCCGCTTGACTGGTGCGGGGGGAGAACCGTTCCATGAGCCAGCCGAACGTTCTGCTGATCACCGCCGACCAGATGCGCGCCGACGCCATGGGCTGCGCCGGCAACCCCGTCATCCGCACGCCGAACCTCGACGCGCTGGCCGCGTCGGGAGTCCTCTTCCGCCGCGCCCAGACCCCCTGCCCCATCTGCGTCCCCGCTCGCGCCTCCATCACCACCGGGAACTACCCCACCAAGTGCACCGGCCACAAGACCAACCACGGCGCCATCCGCGACGGACAGTGCAAGATCGCCGAGGTCTTCAACGCCGCCGGCTATCGCTCCTACGCCCTGGGCAAGCTGCACTATGTGCCCTACGCCAAGCCCGGTCAGCCGCGCACCCTCAACGGCTTCCAGTACGCGGAGCTGATGGAATCCGGGCGCATCCTGAAGACGCACGATCCCGAGGGGCGGCTGCGCGGCGTGGAGGACTACTTCGACTACCTGGCCGACGTCGGTTGGCGGGGTTACTCGCGCGCGCACGCGCTGGGCAATAACGACATGCACCCCGCCGCCACGCCCCTGCCCCAGGAGCACGCCCCCGACGCCTGGGTGGCCGCGCGCACCCTCGCCGCCCTGCGCCGTCACGCCGAGCAGGATGGGGACAAACCCTTCTTCGCCTGGATGTCCTTCCCCAAGCCGCACTCCCCTTACGATCCGCCGCAGCCGTACGACCGGCTCTACGACCCGCGCCGTGTGCCGCCGCCCTTCGGCACGCGCGACATGCTCGCCGACCGCAACCCGCACATGCGCATCTCCGCCTTCCGGCACGGAATGAACTTCTACTCGCCGGAAGCGGTGCAGGTCTTCCGCGCGCACTACTACGGGCTGGTCACCTTCCAAGACGCCATGATCGGGCGGGTGATGGACTTCCTGCGCCAGACCGGTCAGGCGGAGAACACCATCGTGCTCTATACCGCCGACCATGGCGACCTGATCGGCGACTACGGCGGGTGCTTCAAGTGCAACTTCCAGGTCGGCTCGGTGGGCGTGCCGCTGATCGTGAGCGCGCCGGGCCGCGCGCCCTCCGGCCGCTCCAGCGACGCGCTGGCCGGCTTGCAGGACGTCCTGCCCACGCTGGCCTCCCTCGCGGGCGTTTCCCTTCCGTATCCCACCGACGGAAAGGACCTGACCTCCGCCCTGCACGGCGATGATCGCGTGCGCGAGGTCTATATCGCCCACTGCCTCCATTCCCCGTGGCAGAGCTACATGGCCTCGGACGCGCGGTGGAAGTACATCTACAGCGAGACCAACGGCGTCGAGGAGCTTTACGACGTTCTGAACGACCCTCAGGAGCTCCGGAACCTGATCCCCGAAGGTGTCGCGCCGGATGTCGCCCGACGCCTGCGCCGCGAGATCGTCCGCTGGTGCGCCGAAAACGGCGACACCGAGATGCTGGACGGCAACGATCTGAAGCGCACGGAAATGAAGGTCGAGGAGTTGTGCCACTTCCAGCCCACGTCGCTGGGTTGGCGCTGGTACTGAGCGGCGCCGCGCTACGGCGCCTCGCCGCTCGCTTCCCACGCCGTCAGGCGCGCCCCGGCGTCAGCTTGGGCGGCCTTCGCCCGCACGATGCGGACGACGGCGCCGGCCCCCGCGCCGCTCCGCCCCCGGCTGACGATCTCATACGTGCCCGGCGTTTCGCGCAGGGGGCGCCAGACGGCCTCGTAGCCGCCGCGGTCCGTCGTGCGCGTTACCCGGCCCCCCTCCGGGCTTGCCGCCAGGCGGTGCAGCGCCTCGTCCACGCCCGAGTCGGCCAGCGACAACGCCGCCGCCGCCTCGCGCTCCCGCTTCAGCTCGCCGCGCCGCAAGGCGTTGTGCTGAAGGACCGAGGCCAGGATGAGGGTGAGCACCGACAGCGTCACCAGGGCGAGGATCGAGGCCAGGCCGCGCGTCGAGGATTGGCGGGCGTTCATGGGCACCTCCGGACGGCGCGCCGGCTGAGGATGGGATGCGAAATCCCGACGCGCGGCGATTCGTCCCATTCGACCGTTGCGATCACCGCGCGCGCATCCTCGCGCTGGAAGGTCACGCGCAGGCCCGGCGTTCGGCAGACCGTCACCGGGGCGCGGTCGGCGGCGGAGTCGGCGCGCTCGACGCGCCCGTCCGTCGCGCGCCAGGTGATCGTGCCCGACGCCGTCGCCAGCCGCAGGGTGTCGGAGGCGCTGCCGTCCTCGATGGCGCGCGCCCGGCGCACGTCGTCGGCGACCTTGCGCAGCAGCCATTCCGCCGCGCCTGCGCGTTCGAGGTAGCGGTCCAGCGCGCCGCGCGTGCGCACCGTCTCGGCGAAGGCCGCCGTGGTCAGCGCGATGACGACGCCGGTGATGCCGATGGAGATGATGAGTTCGATGAGCGTCAGCCCCCTTGCGGCGGCGGAAGGCCCTGTGGCGCGGCGCGGGGCGCAGGTCATGGCCGGGCCTCCTTCGAGAAGAAGCCCGTCAATTCGGTGAAGAGCGGCTTGCCGACGGGTGAACTCCACTCCACGCGCGCCGTTGCGCGCTTCAGGCCCGGCTCGACCTCGACGACTGTGAGAAGGACCC
>JAKJEM010000011.1:4760-50808 GCA_022705425.1 Planctomycetota bacterium | reverse complement strand
CCCGCCCCTCCTTGAGCAACCGCAGGGAGGGCAAAGGCGAGTTGACGGGAAGGCGCTCGCCCGGCGCAAGATCGGCATAGGAGGCGGCGCGAAGGCGCTCCAGTTCGCTCTCCGCCGCCCATTGCGCCACGAGGCGCTCATGCGCGACGCGCGTCTCCCGCGCCTCGTTCCGGCAGAAGACCATCACCACCAGGACGCCCGACCCGATGAGCGCCAGGGCCAGGATCACGTCCAGCAGAATGAAGCCGCGCCGCGATGTCGAGGCAGGCATCACCAGGCCGCCCTCCACAGGCTCAGGCCGGGGACAAAGACGGTCAGCGCAATGAGGAAGACCAGCGCGCCCAGGGCAAAGGTGAGGATGACGGGCAGGAGCCGTACGATGTAGTCGGCGCGGCGCTCAGCGGCGCGGCGGTAGTCCTCGGCCAGGGCCGTCATGGCGGCTTCGAGGTCGCCGCTGATCTCGGCGGCGTCGGCGGCGCGGACGAAGCGCGCCGGCGCGTCCTTCTCGCCACGCGCGGCGGCGGACAGGGAGCACCCCTTCTCGATCTCGAGGGCCATGCGGTCGAAGGCGTCCGCCAGACGCTCCGCACCGGCCGCCGGCCCGACCAGGCGCAGGGCCGCCGGCAGCGGCGTCTTTGCCCGCAGCAGCAACGCCAGGATATCGGCGGCGTTCGACCACAGCGCTGCTTCATACATCCTGCCGTACAGCGGAGTGCGCAGCAACAGATACTCCAGCGTGCGTCGTCCGGCGGGGCTGAAAGCCGACCAGATCAGCAGCGCCAGCGCCGACAGCGCCGCCGCCATCACCGACAACCACAGGGCGATCCCCAGCGCGTTCTGCGCCAGCACGGTCATCGTCAGGCCGGGCATGGGCAGCGAAAGGGTTCGGATCACCGACTCGACCCGCCCGAGCAGGGCGGCGCCGAGTCCGCCCAGGAAGGCGATGCAGACCGCGAGCAGCAGCATCGGATAGACGCAGGCTTCGAGGACGCCGCGCCGGAAGAGGGCGTTGACGCGCACGTTGCGGCTGAAGGCCATCAGGACGCCGGCCAGGTCTCCGGCCGCCGCGCCGGCCTCGATGAGGCGTCCGTAGAGGCGGGGGAAGCCGGTCGCCTCGGGGTCGAAGGCCTCGCGCAGCGTAGCGCCGCGCGCCAGCCGCTCCCGGACTCGTTCGAGCGCGCCGCGGAACCGCCCGGAGGTCATGTCGCGCGCCAGGCGCTGAACCCCTTCGGTCATCGGCACCCCTCGGCGCACGGCGGACGCGAGCATCTCGTTGAAGCGCGCGAAGTCCTCGGCGGATACCCCGGCGGGGTGGGCGCGGTCGGTGGGCCGCAGGCGCGAGCGCAGGATGCGCCCGCCGGCGGCGCGCACCGCCTCCTCCACCTGCACGACGCTCGATCCCGGCGGCACCGGCACGGCCAGGGGCTTCTCCGCGCGGTCGTAGCCGATCAACTCGACCGATGCGACGCTGGCTGTTCTTTCCGGCGTCATACGCCTTCCCTAATGCGGCGGGGCCTCGTGTCAACCGCCGATGCCCCCCATGAGTTTGACCAACGGCAGGAAGACCCCCACTGCGACCCAGGCGGCACACGAGCCGACGATCAACACCAGGAGGGGCGGGATCAGACGCGCCGAGACCGCCGCCGTCCAGGAAACGCTTTCGGCATAGTCATCCCCCAGGCGGGAGAGGGCGTCCGCAATGTCCGTCCGGTCGGCCAGCGCATGACCGAACCAGGCCGCCCGGCGGTCGAGTCCGGTTTCATCCAGGGCCTGCCCAAGGGTGCGCCCCTGCGCGGTCAATTCCGCCGCCCGTGCGGCGCGGCGGCGGACCCAGGGATGGACGGCGCCCTCGGCGATCACCCCCAGCGCCTGGTGCGTCGGCGTGCCCGCGCGCAGCAGCATCGCCAGCTCGTGGCAGAACTCCGCCAACTGCACCCGCCGAACGGGCCGATGCAGGCCCGGAACGCGGTCCATGAGGGAGGACAGCGCGCCCGCCCCGCTCGCCCTCTGTCGGGCGAGGGCCGCGACGGCCCCCATCGCCAGGAGCGCCAGCAGGGCCGGGAACCAGTATGTGCCGACCGTGTCCGCAGCCGCCAGCAACGCGCGCGTCAGCGGCGGCAGGCCAAGGTCCATCTCCTCGAACATCTTCTTGAACTTCGGGATGACAAAGGTCACCAGACCAGCGAGGATGCCGCCGAAGACCACGACCAGCGCCGCCGGATAGAAGGAGACGGCCAGCAGGCTGGCGCGGATGTTGTCGTGGCGGCGGCGTTCCGTCAGGACCAGGCGCACCGCGTCGGCCAGGTTTCCACTGCGCTCGCCCACGCGCAGCACCTCCGCCTCCGCCGGGCTGACCAGGCGACGCGACGCCGAGGGCGTCAAACGGCGGACCAGATGCTGCCAGATGTTCCTGCGGCGGGAGACGCGTTCGAGCGCGTCGCCCACCAACCATCCCTGCTGCAAGCCCTCCTCGATGCTTCGGATGTCCTCCACCGACCCGCGCGACAGGCCCGCTTCCTCGCACCGCCGGAAGCCCTGCGTCAACGGCAACCCCAGCCGCGTCAAGGCGTGGAGGTGCTCCAGCACCGACAGGCTGAAGCTGCGCCTCAGCAGCCCCAGCCAGTAGTTGAGCGCCACCAGGCAGACGAAGACCCACACCTGGGTCGCCATCAGCGCCAGGACCATCGCCGCTAGATACTCGTGTAGTCCTCCGGACATTCGCCGAGCGCCTCACCCGCCGAGGGAGTTCATGAGCTTGATCAACGGCTGGAACATGGAGAGGACCGTCAGCGCCACCAGTTGCAGCATGACAAAGACGAAGAAGACGCCGACGATCATGGTCATGATCGTGGTTTCCACGCGAGCCTGGTCGCTGTAGGTTTCCTGCGCCAGCGCCCAGAGATCGCCGTGGCCTCCCGCCCGGTCCGAGGCGCCGACCATCCAGCTCAAGAGCGGCGGGAAGAAGGACTGGGCGGCCATGGCCTGCGACAGGGGCACACCGGCCTCAAGGCCAGCGGCGATCTCGGCGGATGCGCGGTTGACGGCGAGGTTCCCGGTGCTTTCGCCGGCCAGGCGCACGGCGCGGGCCTCCGGCACACCGGCGGCGAAGAGCGCGCCCGCCGTGGCGCACCAGCGCGCCAGAAGAATCCGCCGCACGGGACGCCCGACCACGGGCAGGCGCAGCCGCGCCGCATCGAGGAAATCGAAGCGTCCGAAGCTGTCCCAGGAGATCAAGTACAGCCCCGCCAGCACGGCGGCCGGGCCGATGACCAGCAGCGTCGCCAGGACCAGCGCACCGCCGGAGAGCGTCAACTGCGTCAGGGCGGGAAGCTCGATGCACAACTCCTCGAACATGCGCCGGAACATCGGGACGATCCGGGCGTGGATGAAGAGAAGCGAGACCGTTGCGCCAATGGAAATGATGAGGGGATAGATGAGGGCGCGGGACAGGCTGTAGCGGAGGGCGCCGTCCATGCGCGCATGATCGCAGAGGGTGGTCAGCACCTCGGCCAGCCGCCCGCCCTTCTCTCCCGCTTCGAGGGCCGCCGCGACGCCGGGGGGATAGGTCTGCGGGTCCGCCGCCACGGCGCCGGCGAGTGTCTCCCCTCGCGCCAACGCCTCGGCCAGTCGTCCGGCGGCGAGGCCGCGCCGGCTGCCCCCCTCCGCGCGCGCCAGTTCCGAGAGCGCCTCCGGGAGAGCCTTGCCGTGAGCGACGGCGTGCGCAAGCTCCCCGAAGAGCCATTCCAGGCTGTCGCCGGGCAACGCCACCTTGTGCCTCGTTCCTACTAACGCGCGCAGGAGTGCATCGTTAGTTCCGTGCCTGGAAGAAGTATATCCCTCGTTCGGCGGGAAGTCAAGCTGGAAATTGTGCGCCCCCCCGTCAACTTCCGCCGTCGCCGGTGCCGCGCCGGACGCTACGCCGGGGGGAAGCCGGCCTCGAAGACGCGCCGCCAGTTCTCCGAAAGGAACTTTCGCAGCGCCTCCGGCGTCCAACCCCGCCGAAGGAGCTCCGCCGTGAGACTCGGCAGTTGGCCGACGTGGTCCATGCCCAGCGGCCACTGGTCGTCGCCGATGCCGTTGACGTCGCCGCCCAGGCCCACGTGCTCGACGCCGACAACCTTGACGAGATACTCCACGTGGTCGGCCATGTGGGCGACGGCAACGATGCGCTCGCGTCCGGGCGGGGGGATCGGCGGAAAGCCATTCTCGCGCAGAAATTGCGCCCGCCCCGCCGCGTCGTCGCGCAGGCGCTTGATCTCGGCGGGGTCCTTCGCCTGTGCCAGGACGCGGCGGTGGTAGGCGTGCAGGCCCGCCGTTCCGGCGTAGCCGGGGCCGGGGTACTTGGTCCCGTTCACGCACTCCGCGAGCATGTGATCGGCGAAATGAATCCCCACGCAGCCGCCGGTGGACGCGATGGCCCGGAGAGCCGCGTCGCTCAGGCCGCGCGAGGAGGGCACAAGGTCGCGGCTGCACGTGTGGCCGTCGAAGATGGGCCGTGTCGTGAGGCGGGCGACTTCGATCACCGCCTCGTCGGACATGTGGGCGGTATCAATTACGATGCCGAGTTCGTTCATGCGCGCCAGGACCTGCCGCCCGAACTCGCCGACGACCGGCACCGGCGCGCCATCGGCCTTCTCGACGAAGATTCCGCGGAGGTACTTGTCTCCGGCCAGGTGGGCGGCGCGCAGCCCGAGCCGGAAGAAGAAATCCACGTCTGCCAGGGTGCGGTACTGCCGCTGCCCCGTGGCGAGGAGGAAGAAGCGCAGCGAATCGTCGCCCGGCGCAGGGCGCAGGTCGGCGGCGGTGAGGACTTGCCGGGCGCGGGGGCACTCGCGCGCATCGTCGAGGAGCTTTCGGAGCTTCTGAGTGAGGCGCTCATGGAGCAGATCGTCGGGGGCCATGATGCCGACCTCGCCGGGCCCGATGGCCAGGGCGTGCGGGCCGTGGCCGACCGCCGCCCCGAAGACGCGGATTCCCGCGGCGTCGAGCTTCTCGACGTCGCACTGCCGCTGTCCCGAAGGCTTGAAGACCCCGCCGTAGTGTTCGATGTACGGCACGAAGACGGGAATCTCGCGGTGCAGCGCCCGCGCCTCCGGCAGCCACGGTTCGAACCCGAACGCCGTCATGGAATCCTCCCTTCCGCCGCAACGCCTTGAGTGTACCGCGTCGCGCGGGGAAAGCAAGGCTTGTCTCGGGCGCGCCTTCGGGGTAAGATTCCGGGGCGCGTCAATCGGAACCCTTTCGAACGAACCCCAGCAGACGGGAGCGGGCCATGTACGAAGTTCTGGTGATCGGCGGCGGAAGCATCGGCGAGCGGCACGTGCGCTGTTTCCTGAAGACCGGGCGCGCCGCCGTGGCGGTGTGCGACAGCCGCCCCGAGCGGCTGGCGGACCTTTCGCAGCGCTACTCCCTGATGGCCACGTACCCGGACTTCGAGAAGGCGGACCTCGAGCGCTTCGACGCCGCTGTCGTCTGTGTGCCGGGGAATCTGCACGTTCCCTACGCCCAGCGCGCGGCCGAGGCCGGCGCGCACGTTCTCATCGAAAAGCCGCTGGCCCTCAGCACGGAGGGGATCGAGGATCTGGCGCGGACCGTGGAAGAGAAGCAGCTCGTCGCCGCCGTGGGGCACGTCCGCCGCGCCACGGACACCGCCCGCGCCCTGAAGGCCGAGGTCGCCTCCGGCCTCATCGGCGAGGTCCTCGACGTGACCCACGTCGTCGGCTACGACCATCGCGTCGCCCGGCCCGATTACCGCAACACGTACGCCGTCCATCGCGAGCAGGGCGGCGGCGCGATCTTCGACATCTGCAGCCACATCGTCAACCTGATCCAGTGGTATCTCGGCCCCGTCCGCAGCGTGATCGCCACGGCCGAGCATCAGCAGATCGAGGGGACGGAGGTGGAGGATTCCGCCTCGCTGCTGCTGCGCTTCCGCCGGAACTCCGCCCGCGCGAACGTCCACTGCGTCATGTGGCAGGCCAACCGCGTGGACCAGGTGACGGTGGCCGGGCCGCTGGGGACCCTGGTGTGCGACAACTGGAACTCGCGCCTGGGAATCTTCCTGCGCCGTCGCAACGAATGGACCTGGACGGACATCCCCAAGCCCAAGCCGGACGCCAGGGGCCAGGTGGACGAGCCCTTCGTCGCGCAGGCGGGGAACTTCCTGGACGCCATCGAGGGCAAGGCGACGCCCTTCTGTACACTGGCGGAAGGGGCGCATACGGTCGAGGTCTGCCTGGCCGCGCACGAGAGCGCCCAGCGGCAGGGTGTCGTCACGCTGACCGAAGGCGAAGAACTCCTCAGCGAGTGACGCGCCGGCACAGGAGCCACGGTCATGCGGATCGGTTCGGTGGCGCTGGCGGGGAACCTCACCCTGGCGCCGATGGCGGCCTACACGAGTTGGCCCTTCCGGCGCATCTGCCGCCGCTTCGGCGCGGCGCTGGCGACCACCGAGGTAGTCAAAGCGCGCGATCTGGTCCGCCGCATCCCGGCCACCCTCCACATCCTCGACTATCAGCCCGACGAACACCCCATCGCCGGGCAGATCATGTCTGCCGACCCCGCCGAGGCCGCCGAGGCGGCGGCCATCCTGAACGAACTCGGCTTCGACCTGGTGGACCTCAACTGCGGCTGTCCCAAGCGCCGGATCCTTACCGACGGCATGGGCGGCGCGCTTTCGGAGTCGCCGGAGCATACGGAACGGATCGTGGCGGCCATGGTCGCCCGATCGAAGGTCCCGGTGACGGTCAAAATCCGCGCCGGGCGCTACCGGGGCAAGGTGACGGCGGTCGAGCTGGCGCGGCGCGCCGCGGGCGCCGGTGCGGTCGCCGTCTGCGTCCATCCCCGCTTTGCCGAGGGCGCGGCCACGTTGCCGCCGGACTGGACGATCATCGCGCAGGTGAAGCGCGCGGTCTCCGTGCCCGTCATCGGCAACGGCGGCATCCACACCGCCCTCGACGTCCGGCGCATGTTCTCGGAGACCGGCTGCGACGGCGTCGCCATCGCGCAGGCCGCCGTCGGCAAGCCCTGGATCTTCATGCAGGCCGAAGGGCTCCTGCGCACGGGGGAACTGCCCCCCGTGCCGCCGCAGGAGACGTTGCGCGCCATCCTGCTGGAGCACTACGCCGGGCTGACGGCGCTCCACGGCGAACGGCGCGGAACGATCATGATGCGCAAGCAGTCCTGCCACTACGCCAAGGCCCTCGTCAACGGCAAGAAGTTCAACCTGGCCGTCACGAAGATTTCTTCCACCGCCGATTTCCTGCGCGCGGTGGAGGAGTATCTGGGCCCCGCCGCGACGCCGGCGTCGTAGCCTTGCATCGCGTTCCCTGACCCTCTACAATCACCGCATGACCTATTCCGCCGGCCATCCCGATGCCTGACGCCTATACCCTTGCCATCATCGCGGTCGCGGCGCTGCTGCCGATCGGCGTGGTCGTCGGGATCATCCTGATGCTGCTCTCGATGACGCGGCGGGAGGAGAAAGTGATGGACGCTATGGAACGCAACCGGCGCTCGGAGCATCTGGCCTACGCCGGAGCGCTCGCGGGCGGCCTGGTGCATGAGATCCGCAATCCCCTCAACAGCCTGAACCTGAACCTTCAACTGCTGGCCGAGGAGATGCGCGACGCGGAGACGCCGGAACAGCGCCGCGCGCTCAAGCGCCTGCAGGTGCTGCAGGGCGAGGCCAAGCGCCTGAACGCCATCCTCGAGGCGTTCCTCGATTTCGTGCGCGGCCACCCGCTGACGCTGACGCAGACGGACCTCAACAAGGTCGTGGATGAAGTCGCCGTGTTCCTGGGGCCGGAACTGAAGTCGAAGAACATCGAGTTGCGCAAGAGCTTCGAGCCGCTTCCGGCGGTCTATTGCGACGTGAACTTCGTGAAGCAGGCGCTGCTGAACCTGTTGCTCAATGCGCAGCAGGCGATGGAGGAGGGCCGTCCGCGCGAGGTCATCCTGCGCACGGCGCGGGCGGGCGAGGACCAGGTCCGCGTGGACGTGATTGACACCGGACGCGGCATTGCGCCGGAGAACCTGCCGAAGATCTTCGAGGCCTTCTATTCGACGCGCAAGGGCGGGACGGGCCTCGGCCTGCCGACGGCGCAACGGATCATCGAGGAACACGGCGGGCGCTTGACGGTCCACAGCGAGGTGGGCCAGGGAAGCTGTTTCACGATCACGCTGCCGCTGGACCCGGAAAGGGCCTTTGCGGCGAACTCGACAACGCCGGCGGACGCTTCCCCCGCCCCGACGCCGGACAGGGGGGCCGCGCCGAATGGCTGACACCAACGGCAAACTCCAATTGCGCGTCCTGGTGGTTGACGACCACGAGACGGATGCCGAAGCCGCGGCCGAGGTGCTCCGGCGCGTCGGCTGCGACTGCCGCGTGGCCACCAGCGGCAAGGAGGGCCTCGAGATCGTCCGCGAGGGCGAGATTGACCTCGTCCTGACCGACCTCATCATGCACGACGCCAACGGCCTCGAAATCGTCGAGGAAACGAAGCGCTACTGGCCCGACGCCGAGGTGCTCGTCTTCACGGGCCACGCCTCGATTGACACCGCCGTCGAGGCCATGCGCAAAGGGGCGATGACCTACCTCGAAAAACCGCTGAACATCGAGGTGCTGCGCACCCTCGTGGCCAAGGCGGCGGAGAAACAGCGCCTGGTGCGCGAGAGCGCCGACCTCAAACGCCAGATGGACAAACGCTTCGGCTTCGAGGGGATCGTCGGCCAGAGCCAGCCGATGCAGCGCATCTTCGACGTCCTGGGCCAGATCTCCGGCACGAACGCCACGGCGTTGATCCAGGGCGAAAGCGGCACCGGCAAGGAACTCGTGGCGCGCGCGCTCCACAACAACTCCCCCCGCCGCGCGCGCGCCTTCGTCGGCCTCAACTGCGCCGCCCTCTCCGAAGGCATCCTCGAAAGCGAACTCTTCGGCCACGAAAAGGGCGCCTTCACCGGCGCCGACCAGCAGCGCCGCGGGCGCTTCGAGTACGCCGACCACGGCACCCTCTTCTTGGACGAAGTGGGGGACATGCCGATCACCACGCAGATCAAGCTCCTCCGCGTGATCGAGGAGCGCGAGATCATGCGCGTCGGCTCGAACACCCCGATCAAGGTGGACGTGCGCCTCGTGGCGGCGACGAACCAGAACCTCGAGGAACTCGTCCGGCAGAAGACCTTCCGCGAGGACTTGTACTTCCGGCTGAATGTCGTGCGCCTGTACCTGCCGCCGTTGCGCGAGCGCCGCGATGACATTCCCCTGCTGATCGAGCACTTCCTGGCGGAATTCAACCGCCAGCACGGCAAGAGCGTCAAGGGCCTGACGCCGGAGGCGCGGCGCGCGCTCTACCGCTACGCCTGGCCGGGGAACGTGCGCGAACTCAAGAACTGTATCGAGGCCATGGTTGTCACGGCGCGCGGCGACGTGCTCGACGCCGCCGACCTGCCCCCCCATGTCGCCGCGGCGCCCGCGCCCGCCGGCGAGACGACGGGCATCCTGCCGGGAATGCCCATGGACGACGTCGAACGCATCCACATCACCGCCACGCTCGAGATGACGCGGGGCAACCGCGAGGAAGCGGCGCGCCTGCTCAAGATCGGCGAACGGACGCTCTACCGCAAATTGGACAAATACGGGTTGAAATGAAATGACTCCCCCCGTCAAGATCATCATAGACACGGACATCGGCGACGATGTGGACGACGCCATCGCTATCGCGTGGGCGGCGCGACGCCCCGAGCTGGACATCCGCGCCGTCACCACCGTCTTCGGGCGCGCCGACCTGCGAGGCCGTCTCGTCGCCAAGGTGCTCCAGGTCTTCGGGCGCGAGGACATTCCCTGGGCCGCCGGAGAAGGCGAACCGCTGGCGCTGCGTCCGGAGGACCCGCGCCGGGCCTGGCTGCGCCGCGAGCCGAACCAGTATCCCCTCGTTTCGGCGGAGGACGTCCTGCCGCCGCCGGCGGCGGAGGGAGGCGTGGACCTCCTGGCGCGGACGATCGAGGCGCACGCGGGCGACATCTGGCTGGTGACGATCGGCGCAATGACCAACGCCGCCCGCCTGATCGAGCGCCACCCGGGGACCGCCGCAAAGCTTAAGGGCATCGCCGCCATGGCGGGAGAGCCGCACCGGATGCGCAAGGAGTACAATATCGTCTGCGACCCTGAGGCCGCCCGCCTCGTCCTGCGCAGCGGGCGGGTGCGCTTCCTGGGGACGTGGGACGTCACCCGCCGGGCGACGATGCGCGAGCAGGACCTGGCCGCGCTGGCGGCCGCCGACACGGCGCGCGCCCGCGCCCTGCGGCGGCTGATTGAGCTGTGGCGTCCGCACGACCGCCGGAAGGCGCGGCCCGTGCTCTACGACCTGTGCCCCATGCTGTGGCTCTTCGCCCCGCAACTGTTCGTCACGGAGCCGCTGCGCCTGGACGTGGAGCTGGAGGGAAGGCTGACGCGCGGCATGACGGTGCCCGTCGGCGAGGGGCCGGAGATCGCCGTAACGACGGGCCTGGACGAGGGCGCGGTCCTGGCGACGCTGATGGAAACGCTCCTGGGCTGAGGACCGGCCGGGGAGGCCGCGACGGGAGAGGGAGACGGTTCACATGGCCGCGCCATCGCTGACGCTGACGCTGCCGGACTGGGCGGAGGAACTCGCGCGCCGGGGCTCCGGGCGCTACGCCACCGACGACGAGCGGATGGGCCTGGCCCTCGAATTGGCGCGGCGGAACATCGCCGCGGGCGGCGGGCCCTTTGGCGCGGCCGTCTTCGAGCGCGACACCGGCCGCCTGGTTTCCGTGGGGGTGAACCTGGTCATGCCGCTGAACTGCTGTGTGCTCCACGCCGAGGTGACGGCGATTATCGCGGCGCAGCGGGCACGGGGGACCTTCGACCTGGGGGGCGACGGCCTGCCGGCGATGGACCTTGCCGCCAGCACGGAACCGTGCGCGATGTGCTACGGCGCGATCATGTGGTCGGGCATCCGCCGTCTGCTCTGCGGCGCGCGCGACGAGGACGCCCGCGGCATCGGGTTCGATGAGGGCGCCAAACTCCCGGAATGGGAAGCGGCGCTGCGCGCGCGCGGGGTGGAGGTGGTTGTGGACCTCCGGCGCGCCGAAGCCGCCGCCGTGCTGCGCCGCTATCGCGACGCGGGCGGCGTCCTCTACAACGCCCGGCAGGGCGCGGCTCAGTCCGCCGTCTCCACGCCGGCCAACAGCCGCTCCAGCAGGGGCTCGTAGTAACGCGCTTCATCGCGGTCGTACTCATAGACCAGCGTCACCGCCCGATTGCGCTCCGCCAGGCGGAGCTGCCGGCGGACGACGCGCACGTCCCGCTCCGGGATCACGGTCACGCTCTCCTCCCACCCCCGCCCGAGGGCGTCCTGCCGGCGCGGCGAGCCCGACCCGGCAGGGGAAAACGCGTCGTGCCGCGGCGCAGAGGCCGACACCGCCACGCCGAGCGCGGCGCCGTAGGGGTCGCTGAACAGGACATCGAAGGGCTCGCGTTTCTCGGCGTGCCAGCGCGCCGGGACGTGGACCGCCCAGGCCCCCGCCGGCGCGCGCCAGGCGACCAGGGGGACGCGGGTGGGTCCGTGGGCCCGAGCGTGGTTCGCCGCATGTCCGGCGACGACGAGCATCACGCCGATCAAGATCCCGCCGACGGCGCGAAAGAAGAGACGCCGGCGCTGCGCCAGGTGCGGCGGCGCAAAGAGCAGCGCTGTCAGCGCCCCGGCCGCAAATCCCCCGCCGTGGGCGAAGTTGTCTATCCGCGGCTCCAGCAAACCATAGAGCATGTTGATGGCGGCGATGAAGAGGAAGTTGAGCAGCTGCATCCGGCGTACGTCGGCGGGCAGCAGACTGCGGAAGCGAAGGACGATGATCGTCGCGGCGCCCAGCAGGCCGAAGACCGCCCCCGACGCCCCTGCGGACACGGCGTTGGCCCCCAGAAAGGCGCTGGCCGCGCTGCCGCCGACGCCGGAGATCAGGAAGGCCGCGAACATCTCCCAGCGCCCGACCAGGCGCTCGACGAACGCGCCGAGCAGGAAGCAGGCATAGACGTTGAACAGCAGATGCAGCACGCCGACGTGGAGGAAGACGCCGCTCACCAGCCGCCACCATTCCCCCTGGCGGACCAGCTCCGAAACGTTGGCCCCGAAGCGCACGAGGGTATTCGTGGCGGTGCTGGACCCGAAGAACTCGGTCAACGCGAACATCGCCAGGCACAGCGCGACGAGAATCCACGAGACGAGGACCCGGCGGGGCGCGAAGAGGCTGGCGGGAAGCGTCCACGGACGGCCCTCGAAGCGGCGGACAACATCGAGGTCTTCGGCAGCCCCGGCGCCCAGCGCGCCGGCGGGCAGCGGCGGCGGCGGGGCGCTCATGCGCCGTTGCAGGTGGCGTCGGAGTGCTTCCTCGCCCGGTTCGGTGAGGGCCACGGCATCCACGAACGCGCCGGCGGCCTCGATGGGACGGTCGGCGCGCGCCAGCGCCAGACCGCGCCAATAGGAGGGAAGGGCGGCCGGAAATCGCGTGACGGCCCGCGGGTTGAGGTTGATGAGGCGTTCCACATCGGCGACGCTGCCGCAGGAAGCATAGACGTGCAGGAAGGCCAGGAAGCGCCGCAGGTCCGCCGGGTCGGCGCGGACGAGCCGCTCCTCGGCCCGGCGCAGGGCAGCCAGCGCGCGCGCGGGGCGGTTGCTTTCGGCCAGGACGATGGCCGCCGTATACAGCGACGGCGAATCCGGCGGAAGGCCGTCGGGACCGTACACGTCCTCGATCAGCGCCCGCGCGAAGTCGTAGTCGCGCCGGAGGGCGGCGGCTTCGAGTTCAGCGGCGTGAAAGGCGCGGCGCGAGGGGGCCGACGCAACCCGCGCCAGGGTCCCGGCGCGGCGCTCCGGCCCGGGTCCGTGCGGGTCGAGGGACTGATGCAGCGCATTCACGCGCTCCAGTTCCTCCCGTTGCGCCGGCGAAAGACGCAAGGCCGGCGGACCCGCCAGAGCCTGCCACAGCAGAGCCGCGCGCAGCCGCCCCTGCGCCAGCAGCAGGCCGACGTACTTGCGCAGCAGGCGCGGCATCAGCGCCGTGAGCAGGAAGAGCAGGGCCGTCAGCAGCAGCCACTCCGGGCCGGTGCGCCTCGTGGCAATGAGCGCAGCCGACAGGAGCGCGAGCCCGGCGGACCCGACGATGCGGTTCAGGTTCCAGCGCGCGTCCACCACGGCGAGGACAAGGGCGCCGTAGAGCCATGCGCTGCCGAAGAGAAGGATGAAGAGCAGGCCGAGGTCCATGGGCGGGCGGTGGCGCTCCACAGGCCGGACCGGCGGAGCGGAGGCCGGTCCGAAGCGGAATGCGGCCCTCCGCGTCGGACGCCGGGATTCTCGCTCCGGCGTCCGAGCGCGGAGGGCGCAGGGGGGACGCGGATCAGGCGTTCAGGTTCATCGTCCGCAGGAAGTCTTCGTTGCTCTTCGAGCGGGCGATGCGGTCGCGCAAGAGCTCGACGGCCTCGATCATCGGCATCTCGCTCAGGACGCGGCGAAGCACCCAGATACGCTTCTGCTCGTCGGGGGTGAGCAGCAGTTCCTCCTTGCGCGTGCCGGACTTCTCGATGTCAATCGCGGGGAAGACCCGGCGCTCGACCAGGCGGCGGTCGAGGTGCAGGTCCATGTTCCCCGTGGCCTTGAACTCCTCGAAGATGACTTCATCCATGCGGCTGCCGGTGTCAATGAGGGAGGTGCCCAGGATGGTGAGCGAGCCGCCTTCCTCGGTGTTGCGCGCGGAGCCGAAGAACCGTTTCGGCTTCTGAAGGGCGTTCGAGTCCACGCCGCCGGAAAGGATCTTGCCGCTGTGGGGCACTTCGGCGTTGTAGGCGCGGCCGAGGCGAGTGATCGAGTCCATCAGGATGACGACGTCGCGCCCGTACTCGACGAGGCGGCGCGCCTTTTCGATGGCCATTTCGGAGACCTGGCAGTGGCGGCTGGTGGATTCGTCGAAGGTGGAGCTGACGACTTCACCCTTGACGCTGCGCTCCATGTCGGTCACTTCTTCGGGCCGCTCGGCGACGAGGAGGACGATCAGGTACACCTCGGGGTGGTTCTCCGCGATGGCCTGGGCGATCTTCTGGATGAGGACGGTCTTGCCCGTGCGCGGGGGGGCGACAATCAGCCCGCGCTGGCCCTTGCCGATCGGCGTGATCAGGTCCACGATGCGCATGTCCACGTTCTTCGGATCGGTCTCCAGGCGCAGCCGCTCCTCGGGGTAGAGCGGGGTCAGTTCGTCGAAGGGAATCTTCTCGTGGACCTTCTCCGGCGATTCGTGGTTGATGGCCTCGACGCGCAGCAGGGCGAAGTACCGCTCGCCTTCCTTGGGCGGACGAATCTGCCCCTGGATGATGGCGCCGCTCCGGACGCCGAAGCGCCGGATCTGCGAGGGCGAGACGTAGATGTCGTCGGGACTGGCGACGTAGTTGTAGTCGGGCGAGCGCAGGAAGCCGTAACCGTCGGGCAGGACTTCCAGGACGCCCTCGCCGTACATCGCGCCGCTCTTCTGGCAGCGTTCCTTGAGGATCTTGAAGAGCAGATCCTGCTTGTTAAGTTGCGAGTACTCGGTCAGGCCTTCGTTCTTGGCCGTCTCGCGGAGTTCCTTGATGGCCATGTGCTGCAGGTCGGCGATGAAGAGCTTTTCGCCGGTCGCGCCCTGGGGCGCCGCCTGCGCGGCCAACTCCTCTTCGGTCTCGACCGGATCGGGCTGCGGCGGCGGTTTGGGATGCGGATGCTGCGGCTTGTGGGGGCGATGGAAGCCCGGCCCGCGTTGCGGGTTCGGGTAGCCGCCGCCCGGGTGCCCCTGATTGCCGCGATTGCCGTGGCGGGGTTGGACGTTGCCGCGGTCCCCGCCCATGTTGCCCGACTGCTTCGACCTTGCCATGCGTGTTCCTCCAGAAACGGGTTCAGATTCGGTCCTTGCGTGTCCACAAACCGAAGAGGCGCTTGACCTGTTCGAGCGTCTTCTCCTCGGCGCCGTCGTTCCGAACGACGGCATCGGCGCGCCGGCGCTTTTCGTCCAGCGGGGCCTGCAGGGCCTCCCGCCGATCGAGTTCGCCTTCCGCCCAGCCGCGCGCCTTCTGCGCGCGCGTGCGACGGAGGCCGGCGCCGGCCTCCACGAAGATGATGGCGTCGCACCACGCGTGCGACGGCCCTTCCAGCAGCAACGGCGCGTCAATGACGATCAGCGGCGTCGTCGGGTCGGCGGCGGCCCGATCCAGCCGGGCGCGCATCTCCGCGATCGTCAGCGGGTGCGTCCAGCTCGTCAGACGTTTCAGTTCCGCCGCGTCCTTGAACACGACCTCGGCCAGCTTGCGGCGGTCCGGCAGGCCCTGCGCATCGAGCACCGCTTCGCCCCAGGCCTCGCGGACCCGGCGGACGACCTCCGGGCGCGTCAGCATCTCCCGGGCGATGACGTCGGCGTCAATGACCGTCGCGCCCAGGCGCGCGAACATCGCCGCCACGGTGCTCTTGCCGGAGGCGACCCCGCCGGCGAGGCCGACAACCTTCGGGCCGGGCCGGGACATCACTTGGCCTCCAGCCAGTTCCGACCCACGGCGGTGTTGACCTTGATCGGGACGTCCATCTTCAGCGCGCCGGACATCTCCTCGACCACCAGGGACGAAAGACGCTCTTCCTCCTCCTCGGGCAGATCGAAGACGAGTTCATCGTGGATTTGCAGGAGCATCTGCGCGCGGAGCTTCTCGGCGCGCAGGCGCGCGTGGATGCGGATCATGGCGCGCTTGATCATGTCGGCGGCGGTGCCCTGGATGACGGTGTTCACCGCGGCGCGCTCGGCGAAGGCCCGAGTGGCGCGGTCGGGATCGTTCAGGGCCGGCAGGGGTCGGCGGCGTCCGGCCAGGGTGCAGACGTAGCCGTTCCGGCGCGCCTCCTCGATCGTGGCGTCAATGAAGCGCCGGACGCCGGGATAGCGGTCGAAGTAGCCGCGGATGAAGGCCTCGGCCTCGAGGGGCGTGATGCGCAGGTCCCGCGCCAGTCCGTAGGCAGACAGGCCGTAGATGATCCCGAAGTTGACGGTCTTGGCCGCGCGCCGCATCGTCGGTGTGACCTCCGCCGGCGGCACGCCGTGGATCTGCGCGGCGACGACCTGGTGGATGTCCTGGTCTTCGGCAAAGGCGCGCCGCAGCGTGGCGTCGCCACAGATGTGCGCCAGAATCCGCAGCTCGATCTGCGAGTAGTCCGCCGTCAGCAGCCGCCACCCCGGGCCGGCGGGGACGAAGGCCTTCCGGATTCGTTCACCGGTCTCTGTGCGGATGGGGATGTTCTGCAGATTCGGGTCGCTGCTGCTGAGCCGTCCGGTCGCCGTGGCGGTCTGGTTGAAGCTGGTATGCACGCGCCCGTCGGTGTGGACCATCTCCGGCAGGGCGTCCACGTAGGTGGACTTGAGCTTGGAGAGCTGCCGCCATTCGAGGATCATGGCCGGCAGCGGATGGACGGCCGCCAGGTTTTCGAGGACATCGCTGTCGGTCGAGGCGCCGGTCTTCGTCCGCCGGCCCCTGGGAAGTTTCAGGCGGTCGAAGAGAATCTCCTGCAACTGCTTCGGCGAGCCGATGTTGAACTCGACGCCGGTGGCGCGGTGAATCTCGCGCTCGGCGGCGGCGATCTTCTCCCCCAGCCACTGCGACATGGCCCGCAGCTCCGCCACGTCAATCCGGATGCCGGCGTATTCCATCTCCGCCAGCACGGGAACCAGCGGCATCTCGAACTCCGCAAAGAGGGCGTCCATCTTCTGCGCGCGAAGCTCCGGGGCGAACCGCTCCATCAGGCGCAACGTGATGTCGGCGTCGGCGCAGGAGTATTCGGCCACGCGCTCGACCGGAACGAGGTCCATCGTTGTGGCCGACTTGCCCTTGCCGATCAGGTCCGTGATGGGGATCATGCGGTAGTCGAGAAAATCGGCGGCCAGGTCGTCGAGGGCGTAGCGCCGGCGCTCGGAGTTCAGGACGTAGGCCGCCACCATGGTGTCGAAGGACACCCCGCGCACCTCGATGCCGTAATGGCGCAGCACGATCATGTCGTACTTGATATTCTGGCCCACCTTGGCCACGGCGGGATCGGTCAGGATCGGCTTCAAGGCGTCGAGGACGAACCTTTCGTCGAGGACGCGCTGCCCGACGGGCGCGCGCACAGCCACATAGTACGCCTCCTTCGGCGCCCACGAGAAGGACAGCCCGCACAGGCGCGCCGCCAGGGGCGAGGCGCTCGTCGTCTCCAGGTCCAGGGCAAAGCGCTTCTGCCGGTCGAGTTCTGTCAGGAAGCCCCGGAACTCCTCCTCCGTGACGATGAGGCGGTACTTCGCCTTCTCGCGCGTCGGGCCGGGGGCAAGTTCGGAAAGGAACTGGCGAAAGCCCAGTTTCTGATAGACCGGCGTCAGCCGAGCGGCATCCGGCGGGTGGAGGCGGCAGTCCTCCAGGGAAAGGGTGACGGGCACGCCGCGGTCTATGGTGACGAGCGCGCGCGAAAGACGGGCGAGGTCGGCGTGCTGCCGAAGGTTCTCGCGCAGCGCCGGGCGTTTCACCTCGTCGAGTCGGGCCAGGAGATTCTCCAGCGTTCCGAACTGCCGGATCAGTTCCAGGGCAGTCTTGGGACCGACTTTGGGCACGCCCGGCACGTTGTCCGAGGCGTCGCCGGCGAGGGCCATGACCTCGATGACCTGTTCGGGCGCGATCCCGTCGCGCTCGCGAAGGGTCTGGGCGGTGGTGACCGTTTCCTTCAGCGTGTCCAGGATCGAAACTCCGGGGCCGAGAAGCTGGGCGGCGTCCTTGTCGCCGGTGACCAGGACGACCTCGAGACCGCGCTCGACGCCCTGGCGCGTCAGCGTCCCCAGAATGTCGTCGGCCTCGTAGCCCGCCAGGGCATAGACGGGGACCTGCATCGCCTGCAACACGTCGCGAGCCAGGGGGATCTGGGAGACGAACTCCTCCGGCGGCCTCTCGCGCGTGGCCTTGTATTCCGCGTAGAGCTTGTGGCGGAAGGTCGGCGCGGGCAAGTCCAGGGCCACAGCCGCGTACGCCGGAGCGTGGTCGCGCAGGAGCTTGCGCAGCATGGACGTGAAGCCGAAGACGGCATTCGAGGGCGCGCCCTCGGGGGTGGTCAGCCCCCCCTTGACGGCATAGAACGCCCGGTAGAGATGCGAATGCCCGTCAATCAGGAGGAGTTTCTCGGCCATGACGAGTCAGAAGGCCCTGCCCGTGTTTGGTGCTGCGGAAACGACAAGGGACGAAACGACGGCGTTGAAACCGCGCGGCGCCGAATCGGTCGGCCTGCCCCGGCAGGCCGGCGCGACGACCGAGAGCGCCCGGCGTCCGTGCATCTGTGGGGAATGAGGATAACCGCAAGACGCGAGTGCGTCCCGTCGAGGCCCGAACACGCCGGTGGATGAGGCCGAAGCGCGAAAGCGGAACGTCGGAGAATGCCTTCGGCGTGTCTGGAAGCACAACAGAGGAAGGTCGCACGCGGCCCGTCCTCCCAGGCCGCTGTACGTTCAATCTAACCACAACAGGGCGGAATGTCAAGTCGAAATTGTCGTCAAAGGCGGAAGCCGGTCCGTCGTGTCGCTCCCCTGCGCCGACCGGGGAGCCATGCTCGCAGGGCAGGCGACGCGCTACACTGCGCAACGCAGGGCCTCGACATCCGCCCCGGTGATGCGATCGAGATGGCGGCTGATCTTGGCGATGTCCCAGTTCCACCAGGCGATTTCGAGCAGGGCGCGCACTGTCGCGGGTGGGAAGCGCTCGCGGATCACCCGCGCCGGGTTGCCGCCCACCACCGTGTACGACGCCACGGCGCGCGTGACGACGGACCCGGCCGCCACAATCGCGCCGTCGCCGATGCGTACGCCCGGCATGATGAGCGACTGATAGCCGAGCCACACGTCGTTGCCCACCACGGTGTCGCCCTTGAACGGCAGGTCGCCGGGTCCGGGCGTCGCCCGCTCCCATCCCCCGCCGAAGATGGAAAAGGGGTAGGTGGAGAAACCGGAGAGCTTGTGGTTCGCCCCGTTCATGATGAAGCGCGTGCCGTGCGCCAGCGCGCAGAAGCGTCCGATGATCAGCTTGTCGCCCACGAACGGATAGTGATAGAGGACGTTGCGCTCGAAGTTCTCCGCGTCCTCCGGATCGTCGTAGTAGGTGTAGTCACCTATGAGGATGTTCGGGTTGCGGACGGTGTTGCGGATGAAGCACACACGGGGGAAGCCGGCCATGGGGTGTCGGGCGCAAGGGTCCGGACCTGTCACGCGATGCCTCCCGCTCCAAAGGACCGCCCCTTGTCCCCCGCACGGTACCAGAGCGGCGCTTCCCGGGCAAGCGCAGGGCCGCCGCTTCGTTGCTTTTGCCCCGCGCCGCCCCCTATACTATGCCGGCTTGAACGATCTCGAAAGCTTTGCGACCGGCAAGTGGAGAGGGCGGGAATGGCGATACTCGTAACCGGCGGCGCCGGGTTCATCGGGTCGAATCTGCTCGACCGGCTGGCGGCGCGCGGCGAAGACCTGGTCTGCTGGGATGACTTCAACGACTTCTACGACCCGCGCGTCAAGCGCGCCAACATCGCCCCGCTGCTGGCGGCCGGGCGGGTGCGGCTCTACGAAGGGGACATCGGCGACGCCGCGCTCGGACAGGACATCTTCCGCCGCGAGCGCATCGAAACGGTCATCCATCTGGCGGCTCGCGCGGGGGTGCGCCCCTCGCTGCACGACCCCCTTCTCTACGAGCGCGTCAACGTCGGCGGCGTCACCGCCGTGCTCGAACTGGCGCGCCGGCACGGCGTCAAGAACTTCGTCTTCGGCTCCTCAAGCTCCGTTTACGGCAATAACGCCAAGCTCCCCTTCAGCGAAGCAGACCCCGTTGAGGCCCCCATCTCGCCCTACGCCGCCACCAAGCGCGCCGGCGAACTGCTGTGCCGCTGCTATCACGAACTCTACGGCATGAGGGTCGCCTGCCTGCGCCTCTTCACGGTGTACGGCCCGCGCGGACGCCCGGACCTGGCGATCTACCTCTTCACCGAACGGATGTTCCGCGGCGAGGAGATCACCGTCTTCGGCGACGGCGAGTCCCGGCGCGATTTCACGTTCGTGCAGGACATCGTGGACGGGATCATCGCCGCCGCAGACCGCGCGCTGCCCTTCGAGATCATCAACCTCGGCGAATCGGCGACGGTGTCGGTCAACGAACTGGTGGCGTTGATCGCGCGCGCCACCGGCTGCTCGCCCAGGCTCCGCACCCTCCCCGCACAGCCGGGGGACGTCAAGGCCACCTATGCCGACATCTCGAAGGCCCGCCGCCTGCTCGGCTACGCGCCAAGCTTCCCCATCGAGCGCGGGATTCCCGCCTTTGTCGAGTGGTACCGCAGGACCATCCTCGATCGGCGCGGCTGAAACCGTGACCGGTCGTCCCCGGTCCTGCCCGGCGGAGTAGGCCTGATGCCGCCCGTCGTTTCCATCGTCCGGTGCGCCGACTACGACCGCGCGCGCGTGCGCGCCGCCGTGCGGGAGGCGCTCCGCCTCCTGCCGGAGGCCGGGGAGATCGTCCGGCCGGGGCAGGCCGTCCTTCTCAAGCCGAACCTCATCAGCTCGAGCGATCCGCCCGAGCGCGCCGTCAACACCCACCCGGAGTTCATCCGGGCGGCGGCTGAGTTCTTCATCGAGCGCGGCGCGCGCGTCTTCATCGGCGACTCGTGCGGCAGCCTGGCCTTCGGCTCCACGGGGCGCGCCATCGAGGTCACGGGCCTGCACGCCGTGGCCGCCGAGACGGGCGCGCAACTGCTGGACTTCGACCGCCTTCCCTCGCGCCCCCGCGCCGTGCCCGGCGCGCGCGTTCTTCACACGATCGAGCTGCCGGACGTTCTGGCGGAGATGGACCTGATCGTGACCCTGCCCAAGTTCAAGACCCACGGCTTGACGCTGATGACCGGCGCCGTGAAGAACCAGCTCGGGCTCATTCCCGGCAAGGGCAAGAAGGACGCGCACGTCGCCGCGCCGAAACCCGCCCTCATGGCCGAGGCGCTGGTGGACGTCCAGAGCGCGGTGCTTCCGCGACTGGCCGTCATGGACGCCATCCTCGGCATGGAAGGAAACGGCCCGACCGCCGGCGATGCGCGCGCCGTGGGGCTGGTGCTCGCTTCGGCGGACTGCGTGGCGCTCGATGCCGTCGCCGCCGACCTCATGGGCTACGCGCCGGGCGAGGTGGAAACGACAAGCGCCGCCGCCGCGCGCGGCCTGGGCGTGTGCCGGCTGGAGGACATCCTGATCGCCGGCTGTCCCCTGGCCGAGGCGCGCCTGAAGAACTTCCGGCGTCCGCCGGCGGCCATCCGAAACGCGGTGCACCGGGTCGTTCCGGCCTTCGTCATCCGGTGGATGTACGAGCAGGCCGGAACGACGCACGCGGACGTGCTCGACGACCGCTGCGCGACTTGCGGGGAGTGCCTGGCGAACTGCCCTGTCGGGGCGCTGCGCCGGGAGGACGGGCGCATCCGGACGGACCGCGACCGCTGCATCAGCTGCCATTGCTGCGCCGAGGTCTGCCGGCACAAGGCCATCCGCCTTCGCCGGCCCCTTGCCGGGCGCATCGTCCACGCCATCGCCCGTCGGCTCTCCGGAGGAAAGCGGCGCCCGAAGGACTAACCCGCCGTCGCAGCAATCGCCTCGATCTCGATCAGCATCCCGTTCGGCAGGGGACCGATGGGAATGGTGGCGCGCGCCGGCGTATGGGCGCCGAAGAACTTCGCGTAAGCGGCATTCACCGCGGCGCGCTGGCCGAAGTCGCAGAGAAAGACGGTGACCTTGAGCACGCGGTCCGGACGGCTCCCGCCCGCCGCCAGCACCGCCGCCAGGTTCTTCAGGGCGCACTCGGCCTGTTCGGCCGCCGTGGCGCCGACGACCTGGCCCGTGGCGGGGTCCAAAGGCAACTGCCCCGAGACGAAGAGCAGCCCCCCGTGCTCCACGCCATGCGCGTAATGTCCGGCGGGCTTCGGCCCCTGCGCCGGCGAAATATACCTCATCGTGTGCTCCTTTCCTGGTCCGTTCCTGCCCGCCCGCAACACCGCAACGCGCATCGTCGCTGTCGTCCGTCGTCCGCCGTGCGTCGTCCGCCGCTCCTGCTACAGCGTGGGAATCCCCTCCACCGCCGGGAAGAGGCCATCGAGTCTCTTGACGACGTCGTCGGAGAGCCGGACCTCCACCGCCTTGATGTTCTCATCGAGCTGCTCGACGCGGCTGAGGCCGAGGATCACGCTCGAGACCTCGCGGCGGCGCAGGCACCAGGCCACCGCCAGCTGCGCGCCGGTCAGGCCCATCTCCTGCGCCAGGCCGACGAACGCCTGCGCCTTCTGCTTGTAGTCCTCCGTCCAGTAGAGGTTCATCAGGACGTGGTTCGTCTCTTCGTCCGCGCCGCGGGTGCCGGGCGGGGGCGGCTGGCCGGGTTTGTACTTGCCCGTCAGCATCCCGTGGGCCACGGGAGAGAAGACCACGTTGCCGATGCCCTCGCGCGCGGTCAGGGGAAAGAGGTCGCGTTCGGGCCAGCGGTAGAAGAGGTTGTAGCGCGGCTGCGTGACGGCCATCGGGCGGACGCCCATCGCGCGCGCCAGCCCCTGCGCTTCCTGCACCAGCGTCGAGGGCCACTCGCTGACGCCCCAGTAGAGAATCTTGCCCTGACGCGCCAGGTCCTCCAGGGCGCGCAGCGTCTCCTCCAGCGGCGTGTCCGGGTCGGGGCGATGGCACATGTAGAGGTCCACGTAATCCATCCCGAGACGCCGGAGGCTGGCTTCGCACTGCTCGCGGATGTGCTTGGCGGACAGCCCGCGGTCATTCGGCCCCGGCCCCATCGGCGCGAAGACCTTGGTCAGCACGAAGACCGACGCGCGCGGGAACTCGGCCAGGCACTTGCCCAGCATCCGTTCGGCCTCGCCCTTGTTGTAGGCATTGGCGGTGTCGAAGTAGTTGATCCCCGCGTCGAAGGCGGCGCGCACCTGCCGGCGCGAGGCGGCTTCGTCGAGTTTCATGCCGATGGTCAGGTAACTCCCGACGCCGACGGCGCTGACCTTGACGCCCCACTTGCCGAGCTTGCGGTAATGCATGGCGGCTCCTTTTCGCGAAGACCCTGCGCCCTCGAGAACATCATACCGCGAAGCGCGCGGCGGGAAAAGGGGCGGATGCTGCGCGCGACGTGGCCGTGGCATCGGGGGCGCTTGACTTCCCCCCGCCGCCGCCGTACCCTCGTGCCCGGAGACGTGTGATGCGCCGAAAGGCGGAGGAGGAAGGATGAAGCCGGTATTGCAGGTGGCGCTGGACCACGTGACGCTGGAACGCGCGCTGAAGGCGGCGCGCGAGGCGCTGGCAGGCGGCGCGGACTGGGTCGAGGCGGGCACGCCGTTGATCAAGAGCGAGGGGCTGGAGGCCGTCCGGGCGCTCCGCCGCGAGTTCCCCCAGGCAACCGTGGTGGCGGACATGAAGATCGCCGACGCGGGACGTATGGAAACGGAGTGCGCCGCGAAGGCCGGGGCCAATGTCGTCCACCTGCTGGCGCTGGCCTCCGACTCCACGATACGCGAGGCGGTCGAGGCGGCGCGTCGGTACGACGTGCGCCTGGCCGCCGACATGATCGGAATGCCCGACCGCGACCACCTCGTTCGGCGGGCCAGGGAACTCGAGGCGATGGGGGTGTCCTTCATCTGCGTGCATACGCCGATAGACCTGCAAATGCAGGGCAAGCTGCCCTTCGACGACCTGCGCGCGGTGTCGTCGGCGGTGGCCGTTCCCGTGGCGGTGGCGGGGGGGATCAACAGCGAATCGGTCGTGGACGCCGTCGAGGCGGGCGCGAGTATCGTCATCGTGGGCGGGGCGATCACGAACGCGCCGGACGCCCAGAAAGCCGCAGCGGCCATCCGCAAGGCGATGACTACGGGCGTGCGCGTGGCAACGGACCGGTTCAAGCGGGGCGATGAATCGCAGATCGCCTCGGTGCTGGCGAAGGCCTCGGCGGCCGACGTGAGCGATGCGCTCCACTTCTCCGGTTCCGTGGCGGGCCTCCGGGCAATCGTGCCCGGCGTCAAGACGGCCGGCCCGGCCCTGACGGTGTGGACCTATCCCGGCGATTGGGCCAAACCGGTCGAGGCGATAGACGTGGCGCCCGAAGGAAGCGTTCTGGTGATTGACGCGGGCGGACGTCCCCCGGCCGTGTGGGGGGAGAAGGCCACGAAAAGCGCCATCCAGCGCCGTCTGGCGGGGGTGGTCATCAACGGGGCCATCCGCGACACGGCGAGCATTCGCGAAATGCGCTTTCCCGCCTTCGCGCGGCAGGTCTGCCCCTGCGCGGGCGACCCCAAGGGCCAGGGAATGATCGAGGCGCCGCTCCATTTCGGCGGGCAGCGAATTCATACCGGGGACTGGATCGTGGGAGATGACGACGGGGTGGTGGTGATCCCGAAGGAGAAGGTTCTGGAAGTGGCCAACCGGGCGCAGTCTGTCGTCGAGCGCGAAGAGCGTGAGATGGCCGAGATCAGCCGGGGGAGCACGCTGGGAAAGGTGTCCGAACTCATCCGGTGGGAACACCAGCGGAAGAAGGACGCGAAGAAGGAGGAGTAACGGAGCCGGCGTCTGCCTGCTCCCGCGGCGTAACATCGGCTGCGGGGTGAGAACCTTTCTCTTTGCATCCCTGAGGACGCCGGCCTCTACCGCTGCGTGCGGACGGAGGGCTTCCTCGGCGCAAGGTTGAGGCGGGCGCGCACGCCGGCGATGAGACGCGTGAGGGATTCGCGCTCGACGACAAAGTTGTCCCTGACGCCGAGGCGCTCGTAAACGCGTTGCGCCCACAGGCGGCGCGCGCCCCGACCGTCGAGGAGACCGACCGGTCTCGGGGCGGCCAGGCCGCAGGCCTGTTCGAGGTCGCACACGCGCAGGATGCGGGGCAGGATGGCGCCTTCGCGGTGGGTGGCCGGAAGAGCGTCCAATACGAGACCGGACACGGTGTCGTCCAGGATGGCGTGGTAGAGACAGGCGGCGGCGGCATCGCCGCGCCCGTAAAGGATCCGCCGCTTGCCCTTGAGTTCGGGCAGCGCCTTGAGGAAGGCATCGCTCCTGCGGAGATCTTGAAGCAGAAGCATGGCGGGGGTGACCCCGGTGAGGGCGCCGGCGCGCATGAGGTGCGTGTGGGCCGAGGCGGAGGTCCCGGTGAAGGCCGCGCCGCGCGGTTCGATGACGGCCACGGCGCAGTCGGACGGGGCGTTCGCCCGGATGCGCCAGAAGACCTCCAGCCCCATCTCGCCCGGCCCGGCGAGGGCGATGAGGATGTCGCGCCCGGCATCGGGCGGAAGCTGGAGCTCCACCCAAAGCTCCAAGCCCCCAAGAAGGACGCGGAACTTGATGACCCGGGTCGTGCGCGACACCCAACGTCCGACGGTCTCTATCTCCGAACGTTCATCGAGCGCGTCGAGCGGCGCGAGGAGTTCCTCGCGCAGGCGGGCCAGGACAGTCCGCCGGCGCGCCGGCCAGTCCTTGGGGCCGTCGGGCAGGCGGACGGCCGGGGCGGGGCACAGGAGTTCCGGGAGGAGGCTGACGTTGTTGGGGCGGGGGAAGTCGCCATCGAAGACGGATAGCGCCCGTTCGCTGTGGACCGGGTCGGCGAGCTTCTCCTTCGGGTGCGGTGCGCCGGCGACGTGGCGATCGAACCAGTCGTTGATGGCGGCGACACACTCGGGCTGATAGGAATGGGGGCCGTCGTAGTCAAAGAGGCGGCAGAGGCTCGCCTTTCCGAGCAGGGAATAAACGCGCCGGGCCCGCGCGACGAGGCCGTGGTATTCGTCGCGCGAGTAGAGGATGTCGTGGCGGGCGAAACAGAAGAGCACGGGGCGCGGCGCGATGAGGGCGGCAAAGTCGGAAGCGTCGGCCTGGTGAACGTTGAGGGGATACATGCAATCGCAGTGGTTCAAGAGGTGGCGGTGGCCGAGGGTGTGGGAAAGGGATGCAACGCCGCAGACGGGCGCGGCGGCGCGAATGCGCTCGTCGGCGACGGCCACGAAGAAGCTGTGCGCGCCGCCGCCGGAGATGCCCGTGGCGCCGAGGCGGGCGGCATCCACCATCGGCTGGGCGGCCAGGACGTCCACGGCGCGGATGGAGTTCCACAGCTCGCCGCCGGCGGCGGTGTAGCCGAGGGAGATCCAGTCGAAACGTCCATGGTGATAGGTGCCGTGATGGTCGCCGGTGCTGTCGTCCTGCTCAATGGTGTTGAAGACGAGACAGGCATAGCCCCGCCGCGCCCACATCGCGGGGTGAGCCTGGTAGTGCAGGGTGCCGATGAGTCCGTGCCCGCACGCGTAAACGACGCCGGGAAGCTTCCCCGGCGGCAGGGGATCGGGCAGCCAGAGTGTGGCGGTGGTCCAGCAGTCGGGAAGAATCTCGTAGGCCAGGAGGGTGGCGGTGTGCCCCGGTCCGCGAAGCTTGCCGCGCTCGGTGACGCGCAGCCCGGCGCGGTCGGGGAGCGTATCGAGGCCCATGCAGCGGAAGAACTGCCGGAGGCGCTCGGGGCGTTGGGCGCGCCATCGGGCGGCGGAGTTGATGTCCCGCAGGGAGTTCTCAGCGTAACGGCGTCCGAGGGCGACGTAGTAGTCCCACAGCGTCATGTGACACCCTTTCCAGGAAGCAGTCCGGCGCGGAGGACGCCGGCCATGCGGGCGACGATTCAGCGTCCTGCGCCGGAGCAACCGGTGCAGCGTAACGTGACGCCGTAAGCTTTTCAAGCACGAGACGGCGGTATCGGTCGGCCACTCTCGGGGATGTGGCACAGCCGCCCGTGGCTGTGGGAGCGGCTCCATCAGGCCAGCACAGGCGAGGGCGCCACAGGCGCTGCGCCGCAGCGCAGCCGGTGTGCCACACACGGTCCAGTTGCCGAGTCCTCCCAGGAGTGACCGATTACTGACGCGGCATCATCGTCTTGCGCCCGTTCGGGGAATGTGCTATAAGAATGAGATACTCGTCAACTGGCCGCGGGGAGGGCTTTGTCCGGCGCGCCGGACGGCGGTTCGTCTCTGTTTTACTCCACTTGCGAAGGGAAGAGAGCGTATGGCTGAGTCGAAGACTTCCGCCATTGCCGAGGTTTTTCAGGACGCCGCCGCCGGGCGCATTGATTTCCTGAACGCGCGGACGGTGGCGTACAGCCTGGCCGGGGAGATGGAGACGCTGCAGAAGCTGACCGCTGAGGCGCAGGAGCGGGCGAAGTCTTTGCGCGGGGAAGCGCGCGAGCGCGCGGCGCTGTCGGCGGGGGTGGGGCTGTGGATCATGCGGCGCTACAAGGAAGCCTGCGAGGTGTTGGACGGGGTGTCGGGCACGGCGGACGGGGCGTATTTCCTTGGGCTGTGCCGGATGGAGATCGGGGACTTCGCGGGCGCGGTGCGGGCGCTTCAGCGCGCGGCCGACGCCGGTCAGGACGGCTTCGTCTGCGCGATGGCGCAGGTGGAGGCGTTGCGGCGCGCGGGGCAGCGCGAGGACGCTCTGGCGAAGCTGCGCGCCTTCCAGAAATCGCACGACGGCGACGCGGAACTGCACTACCAGAAGGGGCGTCTGCTCGAAGCCGACATGAACTATGAGCAGGCGATGGAGGCCTTCGAGCGCGCGGTGGACCTGAACCCGCAGCACTCCGGCGCCCTTTTCCGGCTGGCGTATTGGCACGATCTGCGCGGCAACGACGACCTGGCGCTGGACTACTACGAGCAGGCGGCGGCGATCCGTCCGGTGCACGCGGGGGTGCTCGTCAATCTCGGGGTGCTCTATGAGGACCGCGGCGAATACCAGAAGGCGGCCAACCTCTACTCTCGCATCCTGGCGGTGGACCCGACCCACGCGCAGGTGAAGATGTATGCGAAGGACGCCGTGGCCAGCCAGGACATGTACTACGACGAAGTGATCGAGCGCCGGCAGCACCGCACGGCGGCGCTGTTGCGGATTGCGCTGAGCGAATTCGACCTCTCGGCCCGGACGCGGACGGGGCTCGAAAAGATGAACATCCGGACGCTGGGCGACCTGGCGCGCCTTTCGGAGCAGGAGATTGCCGACTCGAAGAACTTCGGCGACGCGTCGGTGACGGAGCTTCGGGCATTGTTGGAGTCGAAGGGCCTGCATTTCGGGATGGGCCGCGCGGCGCCGGAGCCGGCGGCGCTGGATGTGCCGGAGGCTTCGGGGGTGATGACCAAGCCCGTCGGCGAAATGGACCTTTCGGTGCGGAGCCTCAAGTGCGTCAAGTCGCTCGGCTGCGAAACGCTGGGCGATCTGGTTCAGAAGACGGAGCGGGAACTGCTCGATTGCCCGAACTTCGGCCAGACGTCGCTCAATGAGATCAAGCGCAAGCTGGCCCAGTACAACCTGGTCCTGAAGACAAAGGACTAGCCCGAAGGGCTTCCGCCGACGGGAGGGCGCCGCCGGACGATGTGTGGCCTGTTTCCGCGGGGACGCCCGGCTCCGAACGGACATGTTCGACCATATCCAGGGTGAACTGACCTCTCGTACACCGGCGCAGGCCGTCCTCTCGGCCGGGGGCGTCGGCTATGCCTTCACGATACCCCTCTCCACCTACGACGCGCTGCCGCCCGGCGGCCAGGCGCGGCTGCTGGCATACCTCCACGTGCGCGACGACGCCCTCAAGCTCTACGGTTTCGCCACCGAGGACGAGCGCCGCCTCTTCACGCAACTCCTGGGCGTCGGCGGGATCGGCCCGACGACGGCGATCTCCATTCTGAACGGGATCACCGTCGAGGACTTCCGCCAGGCTGTGGCGCAGGAAGAGGCGGGAATCTTGTGCAAGATCAAGGGGGTCGGCCGCAAGACGGCGGAACGGATCATCCTGGAGCTGAAGTCCGCGATGGAGCGCGAGATCGTCGAGCGCCCCGGCGCGCGCAAGGGGGACGTGGTCCTTACCGCCGACGCGGTGGCCGCGATGCTGGCGCTGGGATACACGCGATCGGCGGCGGAGGGCGCCGTGGCTCGGGCGGTGGAGAAGCTGGGCCGACAGGCGCCGCTCGAACATCTTGTGCGCGAGGCGCTGCGGCACGCGTGAGCGTTCGGACGGCGACGCTCCTCCTTCGCGCGCGGCTTCGGAGAAGAAGCGGACGGCGGATAGTGTGTCTCGGGGCAGGTCTTGCGCCTTTCGGGAGGCTGATACGCCATGAAGCGATTTTTCTATGCGTTCGCTGCGTTCCTTGTTCTGGCCGGAGGGGTGTCGGCCAAGCCGGCAAATCTGCTTGAAGGGGCGCTCTGGCAATACAGCGCCGATGAGGGAAAGACCTTCCAGGCAACGCCGCCGACGTTGCCGGAAGTGGGCGTGGTCAAGGTGGTCGCGCGCGCGGAGTTCCCGGCGGACCCGGCGGGGATTGCCTCGCTCGACCTGATCGTTCCCCTGGCCGGCAAGAGCTCCGGCGTGTACGCGCTGAACGGGCAGACAATCGAGCCGCCGATGGCGGGCATGAGCTATCGGCGGATTCCGGGTGTGCCGGCGACGCGGCTTCTGCGCGGCGCGAATGTGCTGCTGGCGCAGTTGAGCCTGGACGCGAAGGCGACGGCGTCGAGCGGCGGATGGCCGCGCATCGAATTGACGGCGCTGCGTGCCGAGGACATTCGCGTGGTCGTGGGCCCCGTCCTGGGGATGATGGACGAGGGAAGCTGGAGTGTGTTCGTGCGGACGAACCTGCCGGCGTCGGTCGAGGTGGTGAAGGCGGGCGACGGCAAGCCCGTTGTGGTGAAGGACGCCGTCGTGGAATCGCGTTCGGGGCTCTTCCATCGCGTGCGTATTCCGCGCCGGGCCGCGCCGGCGGCTCTGCGGCTTGTTGCGGGCGATCATGCGGTCACGCAGCCCTTGTCCCCGCCGCCCGCGTGGCCTGCCGGCGGGGCGTGGGTTTTTGCGGCGCTGGGCGACAGCCGGGACAACGCCGTGGCGTGGGGGAAGATTGCCGCGGCGGTGGCGGCGCAGAATCCGCGCCTCGTGCTGCACAACGGCGATTTCGTCGGGTCAGGGACGGTGGATCATTCCTGGGAAACGGACTTCGCCGCGCCGGCGGCGGAACTGCTGGGGCGTGTCCCGATGTATCCGGCCATCGGAAACCATGAGCGTAATGCGCCCCTTTACGACGAAGTCTTCGTCACGCCCGGCGAGGGAGGGCGGAACCGGAACTGGGCGCAGGCAGTGGGCGAGGTCCTCCTCATCGGCATAGACGGCGCGCAGGAATGGGCGCCGGATTCCGACAACGCGAAGTGGCTGGCCGGCGTGCTGGCGCCCTCCCGGGCGAAGTTCATCCTGCTGATGAGCCACTACCCGGCCTGGTCGAGCGGGCGGCACGGCAAGGCGGGGGCGGACGGCAAGCCTGCGGAAAAGACGGTGCGCCAGATGCAGGAGACGGTCATGCCGCTGCTGGAGCGGTGCCGTGCGACCGCCATGCTGGCCGGGCATGATCACAACTACGAACGCAGCGAGCCGCCGGGCGGCGTCAGCATGATCGTAATGGGCGGGGCGGGCGCGCCGCTGCGACCGAAGGGCGAGGGGATCAACAATCCGCACTCGAAGGTCTTCGTTCAGCAGCACCACTACGCGTTTTTCACCGTCGAGGGCGACACCTTGACGATGTCGGTCAGGACGCCGGAGGGAGAGGAGATTGACCGGCGAGCTTGGGAGGGGAGGCGGTAGGGGGGGGAGAGCGAGCGCAGGACGGACGACAAACGACAGACGACGGACGGCGGACGATAGGCGACGGACGAGGACGGCAGCGACAACGAGGGCGACAACGACGGCAGGCGGGGGCGCCTGCGGTACGGTCGCGGACGGCGTTCCTGTGCGCAAGGGAAGGCGGTCGGCAGAGTATCCGGTCAGTCTTCAGGGGGACGCACTGGAGTGTCGTGTGTGGCACGGGCGCCCTCGCCCGTGGTTGTCGCAGCAGGACGTTCCCACAGCCGCGGGCGGCTGTGCCACACCTCCGGAAGACTGACGTGTTACTCGGCAGATGGGGCGCGCTTTTCTTAATCGGGGCCGCGTGATATCCTATCGGCGCAGGGGGAGTGTTTCGCTTCCGTCTTGTGCGCTGGGATGACATGACCGAAACGATTCTGACGCGCGAAGGGCAACCCGAGGACCTGGCGCTGGACCAGACGTTGCGGCCCAAGCGCTTCGATGACTTCATCGGGCAGGACCGGATCAAGGAGAACCTGCGCATCTACATCCAGGCGGCGAAAAAGCGCCAGGAACCGCTCGATCACCTGCTTTTCAGCGGGCCGCCGGGGCTGGGCAAGACGACGCTGGCGAGCATCATCGCTCATGAAATGGGGGTGGAGATCAAGGCTACGTCGGGGCCGGCGATCGAGAAGGCGGGGGACCTGGCGGGGCTGCTGACGAAGCTCCAGGAAAAGGACGTGCTCTTCATTGACGAGATTCATCGCATCAGCGCCACGGTGGAGGAGTACCTCTACTCGGCGATGGAGGATTACGTCATAGACATCATCCTCGATCAGGGGCCTTCGGCGCGGTCGGTGCGGATTCCCCTCCAGCGCTTCACGCTTGTCGGCTCGACGACGCGCGAGGGGCTGCTGAGCGCGCCCTTCCGCAGCCGCTTCGGGGTGGTCGAGCGGCTGGACTTCTATCCGTGGGAAGACCTGTTCGAGATCGCGCGGAACTCGGCGCGGGCGCTGGGAATCCGGATGGACGACGCGGGGGCGGAGGTCATTGCGAAGCGCTCGCGCGGGACGCCGCGCCTGGTGAACCGGTTCCTCCGCCGCCTGCGCGACATGGCCGAGGTGCTCGGCGACGGGGTGATTACGGAAAAGGTGGCGCGGGAGGGTCTGGACCGGCTGGGGGTGGATCCGCGCGGCCTGGGGGAGATGGACCGGCGTCTTCTGGAGGCGCTCCTGCGCCACCGGGGGCAGCCGGTGGGGCTCAAGACGCTGGCGGTGGTTGTGGGGGAGGAGGAGAGCACGATCGAGGATGTGTATGAGCCTTTCCTTATCCAGGCCGGCTACGTGGCGAAGACGCCGCGCGGTCGCGTGCCGACGGAGAAGGCCCTTGAGGACTACGGCGACGGGCAGCCGTTGCCGCCGGGACAGCGCGGGTTGTTCAAGGACGGATGAAGACGCTGATCCACATCTGCTGCGCGCCGTGCCTGATCGGCCCGCTGGAGGTCCTGCGGCGCGAGGGGGTGACTCCGGCGGGTTTCTTCTTCAACCCCAACATCCACCCGCTGCTGGAGTTCCGCCGGCGGGTGAAGGCCCTGCGCGTCTTCCTGGAGGGCGACCCGCTGCCCGTAACCTTCGACGAGGGGTACGGGCTGGAGCGCTTCATCCACGAGGTGTATGATCCCGATCCGGCGCGCCGATGCGACGCGTGCCACCTCCTGCGGCTGCGGGCGACGGCCGCCCTGGCGAAGGCGGATGGGTTCGACGCGTTCACGACGACGCTGCTGGGGAGTCCGCACCGCGATCACGAGCGCGTCCGCGCGCTGGGCGAGCAGGCGGCGGAGGAGGCGGGGGTGAGCTTTCTCTACCGCGACCTGCGGCCCTGGCACGATCCCGGCCGTGAGGAGGCCCGGCGGCGGCAGCTCTATTTGCAGTCCTATTGCGGGTGCTGCTTCAGCGAGTACGAGCGTTTCCGCGACACAAACCGCGAGGTCTATCGCGGGACGCCTCCGAAGCGTCCCGGCGGAGGGACGCCATGAGTGCGCCGGAACCGGCGGGTCGGGCGCGGGCGACGCGGGCGCTGTGCCTGTTCGCCGCAGCGGCGGCGTTGGTGTTGTCGGCGTGCGGACCGAACCAGCACATCGTGCTCGTCGGACGGGGGGACTACACGCCGCCGGACGTCATCCCCGGCGAGACGCCGCCGCCGACGCCGCGGCGGGCGGCTCCGCCGCGGCCCGAACCGAGCGAGCCGCCGCGTTACACGCGGGCGCCGGCGGTGCGGGTGTGGCTGTCCTGCGCGCCGGCGGAGCCGGTGATTCACGTGGCGGGGCCGTGCCGGATCGTTCCCCGCGAGGGGGCGGCGCGCCGCGTGGCCAGCCTGGGGCCGGTGCGCGTGCGTCCGGCGCCGGGGGGATTCAAGCTGGGGAATGACTTCTACAAGTCCTCGGGCTTCGTCATCGAGCCGGAGGGGCCGACGCCGATCCGCATCGAGAACTCGCGCTATCCGGGCACGCTGCGCGTGCTGCGCAGCGGCGATGCGATCACGCTGATCAATGCGCTGGACGTGGAGACATATCTGCGCGGGGTGCTGGGCAGCGAAATGCCCGCGTCGTGGGCGCTCGAGGCGCTGAAGGCGCAGGCTGTGGCGGCGCGGACCTATGTGCTGTTCTTCTGCCGGGAGCGGGCGGCCTTCGAGTGGGACGTGACCTCGACGGTGGAGGACCAGATGTACTCCGGCGGGGCGGTGCAACCCTCGGTGTCCGAGGCGGTGCGCCAGACCTCCGGCCAGGCGCTGCTGCACCGGAACCGGCTGTTCCCGGCCTTCTATCATTCGACGTGCGGCGGTTCAACGGAGACGCCGGGGCGGGCGCTGGGGAAGCCGGAGTACGACTTCATGGGGAGCGCGACGTGCGCGTACTGCGCGCCGTCGAAGCACTACACGTGGAGCGGGCGTCTCTCCGGCGCGGACCTGGCGGCGCGCCTGCGCAAGGAGGGGATCGCCGTCGTTGCGCCGGTGCGGGAGATTGCGCCGACGCAGGTTCCCTCCGACGGCGAGCGCGCGGTGCGGATCGTCTACGGCGGGGGGGATGTGACCCTTTCGATGATTGACTTCCGGCGGATCGCGGGGCGGAGCCTGGTGCGGAGCGGACGCTTCGAGTGCCGTCGGGAGGGGGGGGACTTTGTCTTCACCGGGCGCGGCTTCGGGCATGGCGCGGGGATGTGCCAGTACGGCGCGAAGGGAATGGCCGACGCCGGACGAAGCTACCGGGAGATCCTGGCCCACTATTATGGGCAGACACGAATCGAGAAGTTGTACTGACCATGTTTGAGTTCCGTCTTCTGGCGGTGGACTCGTGCACGGGCGCGCGCGCGGGGGAGTTCGTCACCCCGCACGGGGTGGTCCCGACGCCGGCCTTCATGCCGTGCGGGACGCAGGCGACGGTGAAGACGCTGACGCCGGGGCAGTTGCGCGAGAGCGGGACGCGGATGGTCCTGTGCAATGCCTATCACCTGGCGCTGCGTCCGGGGGCGGAATTCATCGCGGAGATGGGGGGGCTGCACCGGTTCATGGGCTGGGACGGGCCGATCCTGACCGACAGCGGGGGGTTCCAGGTCTTCTCGATGTCCGATCTGCGCCGCGTGACGGAGGGGGGCGTGCTCTTCCGAAGCCACCTGGACGGGCGGGAGCTCTTCCTGACGCCGGAGCGGGTGACGGAGATCGAGAACCTGCTGGGCCCGGACGTGGCGATGGTGCTGGACGAGTGCGTGCCCTATCCGGCGGAGCGAGCGCAGGCGGCGGCGGCCGTGGAGCGGACGCTGGGCTGGGCGGCGCGGTGCCGGGCGGCGCACCGGCGCGCGGACCAGGCGCTGTTCGGGATTGTGCAGGGAGGGGTATATGCGGATCTGCGGCGGGAGAGCGCGGACCGCACGGCGGCGCTGGACTTTCCGGGTTATGCGGTCGGGGGGCTGAGCGTGGGGGAGGGGCCGGCGCTGATGGCGGAGGTGCTGGGTCTGACGGTGGAGCGCCTGCCGCGCGGGAAGCCGCGCTACCTGATGGGGGTGGGGCGCCCGGAGGATATCCGGGAGGGCGTGGCGCTGGGGGTGGATCTCTTCGATTGCGTGCTTCCGACGCGTTGCGGGCGGAATGGACTTGCTTTTACCAGCCGTGGTCGGGTAAAAATGCGCATCTTGGGCCGGAGGGCCGACGCGCGCCCGCTGGACCCGGAGTGCGACTGCTGCGCGTGCCGAGGTTTCTCGCGGGCGTACCTGGGCCATCTGTTCCAGGCCGGCGAGACGCTGGGGATGACGTTGTTGAGTCTGCACAACGTGCGCTACTATCAACGACTCATGGAGGAGATGCGGGCGGCCATTCTCGCCGGGCGGTTCGGCGAGTTCCTGGCGCGCCACCGCCGGACGCCGCTGGAGGCGCCGGACGATTAGAGGCCGTTGCTTGTGACCCAGAGGAGGAGCGTGCCTTGCGTATTTCATCGGATTGGTTCGTGCTGACCCCCGTTGCCCAGGCGCAGGCCGAAGGGGCCGCGCCGGTCGCGGCGCCCGTCGCTGTGGGCGAGACGAAGGCCGTGACGCAGGCGCCGGGGACGGCGCCGGCAAAGCCCGCGCAGAGCGGGGCGATGGAGTGGGTGTGGACGCTGGGCTGGATGCTGGCGCTGCTGGCGATCGTCTATTTCCTGATGATCCGCCCGGAGAAGAAGCGCGCGCAGGAGCGAAAAGCGCTGCTGGCGAAGTTGCAGCGGGGGAACAAGGTGGTGACGATCGGCGGGCTGCACGGCGAGATCGTTTCGGTGAAGGATGACAGCGTGATTCTCCTGGTGGACGAGGAGAAGGGCACGACGCTCAAGTTCAGCCGCAGCGCGATCAACAACGTCCTGTCCGATTCCCCGGCCTCGGAGCAGAAATAGGAGTCGTTTCCCCCATGAACGGCGAGCGCGCGTCCCGGCTGTACATGCGGCTGATCGTGGTCCTGGCGCTGATCGTCGTCTCTGCGCTGATCTTCTGGCAGAAGAGCATCGTGCGCGACGAGACCGGCAAGGTGATGGTGGACGAAGGGGGGCGGACCCGGTACCAGTCTCCCATTCCGCTGGGCCTGGACTTGCAGGGCGGCAGCGAACTGCAATACCGCATTCGCAAGGAGACGGTCACCGATGCGCACGAGGAGAATATCGCGCAGCGGGTGATTGACGTGATCCGGAAGCGCGTGGACCCCGAGGGGCGGATGGAACTCGACATCCGTCCGCGCGGGAACGACCGCTTCTACATCCAGTTGCCGGGGATGAGCGCGGAGGAATCGCGCCGCATTGAGGACCTGATCCGGCGCGCGGGAAAGCTGCGCTTCTGCCTGGTGAACGACAAGGCGGAGGACATTGCGAAAGCGGCGACGGGGGAGCGCGTTCCGGGCTACACGCCCTTCCTGCCCGTGGCCGACCGGAAGACGGGCAAGACGGTGCGCTGGCACCGCGGGACGTACGACCAGGTGAAAGCGCTGCCGCCGGGCTCGCGCGACTGGTACCTGGTGGAGAACAGCCCGCGCGTCACGGGCGAGTGGATGACGAACCCCCACCCGACCGAGGACGAGACGGGGATGCCGGCGGTGGGGTTCGGGTTCCGGGGGGCGGGCCGGCTGGCCTTCGAGCGGTTGACCGAAGAGAACCGGGGCCGGATGCTGGCGATCATCCTGGACGAGGACCTCTACTCGGCGCCGACGATCCGCTCGCGCATTTCGGGGTCGGGGATCATCACCGGCCACTTCACGCGCGCCGAGGTGAACGACCTGGTCTCGACGTTGCGCGCCGGGCAGCTTCCGGCGGACATCGAACTGGAATGGAACAATACGGTCGGGGCCCAGCTGGGCGAGGACAGCATCCGGTCGGGCATCCGGGCGAGTCTTATCTCGCTGATCCTGGTGCTCATCTTCATGGCCGTTTACTACTTCATCACCGGCATGGTGGCGAACCTGGCGGTGGTGCTGAACCTGGTCATCACCCTGGCGCTGATGGCGGGGATGCAGTCGGTGCTGACGCTGCCGGGCATCGCGGGGCTGGTGCTGACGCTGGGGATGGCGGTGGACGCGAACGTGCTCATTAACGAGCGCATCCGCGAGGAATCGGAGCGCGGGAAGACGCTGCGGCTGGCAATCCGCGCCGGGTACGAGCGGGCGTTCATCACGATTTTGGACAGCAACCTGACGACGATCATCACGGGGTTGATCCTCTTCGGCGTGGGGGCCGGGCCCGTCCGGGGCTTTGCGGTCACGCTGACGCTGGGGATCGCGGTCAGCATGTTCACGGCGGTGTGGGTGACGCGGTGGATCGTGGACTTCCTGGTGGAGCAGGGCTGGCTGACGAGGCTCCACATGTTCAAGCTGATGAATGCGCCGCGTTTCCCCTTCAGCCGATACCGGGGCATCTGCGCGGTGGGGTCTGTTGTCTTCATCGTCGGCGGATTCATCGTCTTCGCGATGCGGGGGGAGGAGAAGTACGATACCGACCTGACCGGCGGTTTCCGCGCCGTCATGGAGCTGCGCAAGGGGGTGCCGATCGGCGAGTTCCGGCGCCGGGTGGACGGGGTCTTCAAGAACGCCGACGTGCAGAGCGTGTGGAGTTCCGCCGCCGCGCAGCGCGAGGCGAAGGACCCGACGTTGTTCTCGATCCGCGTGCGCCGGCTGACGGAGGAGCAGAAGCGCGAGAAGCTGGCCGACGACCTTTCGGCGGCGCTGAAGGACCGGAACCTGCTGGGGAGCGTGCAGGAGACGAAGACGCCGTACCAGTATGAAGTGCGGACGAGTTCGGCGATCAACGAGACAACGCTGCGCGACCTGCTGGCGAACCGGCGATACACCGAGTCCACCATCCGCGACGTAGTCCTGCCCGGTAAAGCGCAGGAGTTCGTCGTGAAGTTCCAGGTGGGCGGCGTCTCGGACGACGAGACGATCTCGCGGCTGCTCAAGGCGCTCGATGCGCACTTGGTGAGCCAGTCGGTGCGGGTGACGATCGGGGACTTCGTGCGCGAGGAAGACGCGCGCAGCGCGACGGGGGTGGAGATCGTCCGCGGGTATGTTGTGCTGAAGCTGGGCGACGCGTGCTCGACGGCGGCGGTGCGCGAGGCGCTGGCGCGCGAGGTGTTCAACGGCGCGCTGCCGGCGGACGTCCGCGTGGCCGGCCACGGCGTGGACGCGGGCGCCGAGGTCGCGCGCGAGATGGCCGTGCGCGGGAAGGAAGGGGACGTGCTGCGGGTGCGGAACTCGCAGAAGAAGGAGCTGAAGGTCATGAGTTTCTCGGCGCCGGTCTCCGGGGAGCTGCGGCTTTCGTTGAGCGAGCCGCTGACGGAGACGGTGGTGCGGGACAAGTTCGTGGACGCGGGGGCGGCGGCGCTGGTGCGCTCGGTGATCCCGGTCGGCCTCAACTCCGAGTCCTTCCTGGTCATGATGAACCCGCTGTCGGAGGAAAAGGCGGCGGAGCGTGTGCGCGAGCGGCTGGTGGCGCTGTTCAAGGAGGAACTGGCGGATGACCCGAACGCCGCGCCGGCCGTCACGATGGCGGCGGCGGAGGCGCCGGCCTACTACCCCGGCGATCCGAAGGCCGGCGGGGCGTCCTTCTTCAAACTGGCGCTGAGCCGGCCGATGCAGGTTCAGGAAATCCGGAATGTGCTGACGCGAGCGGGTTGCGCCGAGGCGCTGGTGGTGCAGGGCGACCTGAACGCGCGCGCGGTGGCGAACCGGTCGGTCGGAGAGGTCTTTGTCCGCCTGACGGGCGGCGCAGAGGAGACGTCCGCGGCGCAGAAGAAGATCGCGGAGTCCTTCCGCGCGTATTACGCCGATCCCTTCCGCAGCATCGAGACGATCGGCGGTGTGGTGGCGGGCGAGATGAAGAACAAGGCGATTCTGGCGATTATCCTGAGCTGGGTCGCGATGATCTTCTACCTCTGGTTCCGCTTCGGGGAGGCGAAGTTCGGGCTGGCGGCGGTGCTGGCGTTGATCCACGACGTGCTGGTGACGCTGGGCTGCGTGGGGGTGGCCGATGCGTTGTCGGGGACGGCGATCGGCAATCTGCTCGGCCTGAGCGACATCAAGATGAACGTCACGATGGTCGCTGCCTTCCTGACGCTGGTCGGTTACTCGGTCAACGACACCATCGTCGTGTTCGACCGCATCCGCGAGAACATGGGCGGCGTGCGGCGGCGGGTGGACGCGGACCTGGTGGATATGAGCGTGAACCAGACGCTGTCGCGGACGATCCTGATGGCGCTGACGGTGTTTATCGTGGTGGTGGTGCTCTACATCATGGGCGGTCCGGTGATCCACGGCTTCGCCTTCGTCATGGTGGTGGGAACCTTTGTCGGGTGTTACAGCTCGGTCTTCATTGCGGCGCCGATCCTGGTGGACTGGGATTCTTACGTCGCGGGCTTGCGGAAACTGTACCGACTCGTTACATTTCGCGGTGACGAACGGCGGTAGGCGGACGCAGCCGCCGGATAGAAGGCTCTGAGCGCCGTACGGCGCGCGTGGGCGCGCGGCGGCGAGATGAATGATTTTGAGGGAAAGGGCAGGGTCATGCAGCGGGACGTCAAGATCGGCATTGCCATCGGCGTGCTCCTGATCGCGTTGATCGGCATCTTCTGGTGGGCGCGGAGCAGCAAGAAGACCCTTCCGCCGCCGACGCCGATGGACACGGCGGCCGTGTTGCCCGCGATTCCGGAGCCGGTCGCTCCGCCGGTGGCCACGCCGGGCGGATCGCCGGAAGTGACGATTCCGGGCGCGCCGAAGGCGACAACGGCGGTGGCGGCGGCCCCGACGACAACGGTCAGCGCGGCGGTTGCCCCGGCGCTGCCGGGCGCACCGACGACGACCCTGGCGGGGATTGACGTGCCGCCGCCGGTCACTCCGACGCCCGTCACCGTTCTGCCGCCGGCCGGAGAGCGGAAATACAAGGTGGTGGCGAACGACTCGCTGGCCAAGATCGCCAAGCAGTTCTACGGCGACGAGAGCAAGTACAAGGTCATCGCCGAGGCGAACAAGATTGCGGCGCCCTACAACCTGAAGCCCGGCCAGGAGCTGGTGATTCCGGAGTTGGGCAGTGCTGCGCGCCCCGCGCCGAAGCCGACACCGGCCCCCGGGGCGACCACGGCCACGACGAAGCCCGCCGCGGCGGCCAGGCACCACAAGGTGGCGGCCGGCGAGACGTTGAGCGCCATTTCCCGCCGCTACTACGGCACAGACGCCAAGTGGAAGCTGATCTACGAGGCGAACAAGGCGAAGATGAAGAGCCCGGATGACCTCCAGGCCGGGACGGATCTGGTGATCCCGGCGGACAAGTGAGGCGAGCGGGCGGCAACGCACCCGAACGGGGGGCGCAGCGCGGGCTGCGCCCCTCGTTGCGTGAATGGCACACGCTCCGTCCCCAAGCGGCGGCGTGGGTCGGGGGGCCGGATACAACAGATTGCATCGTCGGGCGGGGAGGTTCCCACACCCGATAAGGCGGACGGCGCAAGTCGGGGTGAAGGCGCGACTTGACTTTTCAGCCTGTTTTCAATAGGATACCGCGACTTTGCCGGGAGCCCGCGCCGGCGGGCGTCGCGTCCGTGAAGCGGGCGTCAGGCGCGCGTTAGCCGGTCGGACAGGCCCGATGGGCCGGAGGGCGCTCGGCGGCCCAGGTGACGCCGCGTTGCGCGGCATGAGCGCGCTGGAGGTATGTTTGCGTTCCGGCAGCCTCGACGGGCAGCCTCTTCCTTTTTACGCAAGTCAGGAGAGATCGGGATGGCGAATCCGAAACGAAGGCATTCCAAGACCCGTGGGCGCAAGCGTCGTACGGGCACGGGGCTGAGCAAGCCCGGACGGACGGTGTGCCCGCGCTGCGACACGGTCAAGGAGCCGCACCGGGTATGTCCGACGTGCGGGTACTACGCCAACCGCGAAGTGATCTCCATGGACAAGGCCTGACCCTCATGCGGATTGCGCTCGATGCCATGGGCGGGGACTTCGCTCCCCGCGAAGCCGTCCTGGGCGGTGTGCAGGCCGCCGAGGCGCGCCCGGACCATACCGTGGTGCTGGTGGGCGATCGCGCCGCCGTCGAGAAGGAACTGGCCGGGATGAGCGCGGTCCCGTCCAACATCGAGATCGTCCACGCCTCACAGGTGGTGGGGATGGACGAGAAGCCGGTGGATGCGATTCGCAAGAAGCCGGACAATTCGATCCTGGTCGGGATGAAGCTGGTGGCGATGAAGAAGGCGGACGCCATGATCAGCGCCGGGAACACCGGGGCGATGGCGGCGGCCGCCACGATCCTTCTCAAACCGATCCCGGGGGTCCGGCGCGTGGGAATCGCCATCAGCGCGCCGTCGGCGACCGGACACTGCATTCTGATTGACGTGGGGGCGAACCTCAACTGCAAGCCTTCGCACCTGTGCCAGTACGGGGTGATGGGCTCGATCCTGAGCAAGGCGTTGTACGACATCGAGAAGCCTCGCGTGGGGATCATCAGCATTGGCGAGGAGGACACGAAGGGCAACACGCTGGTGAAGGACGCCTCGGCGCTGCTGGGCGCGGCGCCGGTCAACTTCTGCGGCAATGCCGAAGGGCGCGACATCTTCAACGGGCAGTTCGACGTCGTCGTCTGCGACGGGTTCACCGGCAACGCCGTACTGAAGGCCATCGAGGGATACGGCGAGATGCTCGCCGACGTGCTGCGCAAGGCCATCTTCCGCGACGTATGGGGGCGCTTGAGCTTCAACCTGATGCGTCCGGTCCTGCTCAACCTGGAGCGCCGCGTGGACTTCGCCGAGTATGGCGGCGGGCTTCTGGCGGGGGTGGACGGGGGCGTCATCATCCTGCACGGACGCTCGAACGCGAAGGCCGTGGCGACGGGCATTCTGCGCGCCATGAACTGCGTGCGGACGAACGTCAACGGTTCGATCGCGGAAGCCCTGAAGGACATGCCCGGAGCCGCCGACAAGGAATGACACCGCCCAAGATCAGAGCCGCCATCGTCGGCACCGGATCGTACCTTCCGGAGAAGGTCCTGACGAACGCCGACCTCGAGAAGCTGGTGGAGACGAGCGACGAGTGGATCTTCACGCGCACGGGGATCCGGCAGCGGCGCGTGGCGGCCGAAGGCCAGGCCACGAGCGATCTCGGCGTCGAGGCGGCGCGGCGCGCGCTGGACGCCGCCGGGCTGAAGCCGGAGGATGTCACCCTCATCATCACGGCCACGATCACCCCGGACCATTTCTTCCCCTCGACGTCGTGCCTGATCCAGAAGAAGCTCGGCGCGCCGAACACCGGCGGGTTCGACCTTTCGGCGGCGTGCGCGGGCTTCGTGTATGCCACGATCATGGGGGCGCGGTTGATCGAGGCCGATCCGCGGCAGACGGTGCTGGTGATCGGGGCGGAGACGCTGACGCGGATCACGGACTTCACCGACCGGGCCTCGTGCATTCTCTTCGGCGACGGGGCGGGCGCGGCGGTGCTGCGCGCAAGCGACGCGGGGAACGGCATTCTCGCCTCCGAGTACGGCGTGGAAGGCGCCGGGAGCGACTTCATGAAGGTGCCCGCCGGGGGTTCGGCGCTTCCGGCGAGCGAGGAGACGGTGCGGCAGCGGCTGCACTACATGCAGATCAACGGGCGCGAGACCTTCCGCTTCGCGGTCGTGAAGATGGCCGACCTGGTCGAGGCGGCGCTGCGCGACTCGGGGCTGACGATGAACGACGTGGCGTTGATCGTGCCGCACCAGGTGAACAGCCGCATCCTGCAGGCGGCGGCGGAGCGGCTGAACATCGGGATGGAGAAGCTCTACTGCAACATAGACCGGTTCGGCAACACGTCGGCGGCCTCGGTGCCGATCGCGCTGGATGAAGCCGTGCGCGCCGGGCGGATCAAGCGCGGCGATGCGGTGGTGCTGGTCGCCTTCGGCGGCGGCCTGTCGTGGAGTTCTGCGGTCATTCGGTGGTAGCCATGAGCAAGACAGCCCTTCTCTTCCCCGGACAGGGGGCGCAGGCAGTCGGCATGGGCAAGGACTTTGCGGCCCATCCGGCGGCGGCGCGCGTCTTCGATCAGGCGGCGAAGACGCTGGGCTGGGACGTGGCGGCCCTGTGTTTCAACGGCCCGCAGGCGGAACTGGACCGTACGGCGCGGTGCCAGCCGGCGATCCTGACCACAAGCGTGGCCATCCTGGAGGCGCTGAAAGCCGCGAAGCCGGAGAGCCTCTCGGCGGTGACGTCCGTGGCGGGGCTGAGCCTGGGGGAGTATAGCGCGCTGGTGATGTCGGGGGCGATGGGATTCGAGGACGCGCTCCGCCTGGTGCAGAAGCGCGGCGAGTTCATGGACGCGGCGTGCGCGCAGAACCCGGGGACGATGATGAGCATCCTGGGGCTGGAAGACGGGATTGTGGAGGCCATCTGCGCGCAGGCGCGCGAGACGGCGATGGTGGTGGCGGCGAACTTCAACTGCCCCGGCCAGGTCGTCATCTCGGGCACGCGCGAGGGGGTGGAGCGCGCGGCGGCGCTGGCGCGCGAGCGCGGCGCCAAGCGGGTGCTGCCCCTGGCGGTGAGCGGGGCCTTCCATTCGCCGCTGATGGCGCCGGCGGCGGAGCGGCTGGAGGCGGAACTGGCCGCGGCGGCGCTGCGCGCGCCGACGCTGACGCTGATTGCGAACGTGAGCGCGGAGCCGGTTTCAGACCCGGACGACATTCGCCGGGCGCTGGCGCGCCAGGTCAAGAGCCCGGTCCTCTGGAGCCAGTCGGTGCAACGGCTGGTCCGGGACGGCTACACGAGCTTCATCGAGATCGGTCCGGGCAAAGTGCTCTCCGGCCTGATGAAGCGCGTCGCGCCCGATGCCGCCGTGTTGAACGTTTCATCGTCCGACGCCCTGACACGCTGAACGACGGGACGGAATCTCAGAGGGACTTGGAAGGAGGAGAACGTGCCCAGGACCCCGACGCCCCTGAAGGGGAAGACGGCCGTAATCACCGGCGGCGCGCGCGGGATCGGCCGGATCGCCGCACTGACGCTGGCCGAGTCCGGCGCGAACATTGCGCTGCTGGACGTGATTGAGGACGTGAAGGCGACGGCGGCGGAGATCGCGGCGAAGGGCGTGAAGGCGCAGGGCTATCTGGCCGACGTGACCCACACCGAGCAGGTGACCGGGCTGTTCAAGGAGATCCAGGGGACGTTCGGCTCCGTGGACGTGCTGGTGAACAACGCCGGGATCACGCGCGACGCGATGCTGCTGCGGATGAGCGACGAGGACTGGGACAAGGTGCTGGCGATCAACCTGCGGGGGGCGTTTGTGTGTCTGCGGGCGGCGGCGCGCTACATGCTGAAGCAGCAGTCCGGGTGCATTGTGAACATCGCCTCCGTGGTCGGCGTCATCGGCAATGCGGGACAGTGCAACTACTCCGCGAGCAAGGCGGGAATGATCGGGTTGACGAAGTCGGCGGCGCGCGAGCTGGCGAGCCGGAACATCCGGGTGAACGCGATTGCGCCGGGGTACGTCAAGACGGCGATGACGGACAAACTGCCCGAGGAGGCGAAGGCGGCGATGCTGAAGATGATCCCGCTGGCGCGCTACAGCGAGCCGCAGGACATCGCCAACGCCGTGCTGTTCCTGGCGTCGGACGAGTCGAGCTACATCACGGGCCACGTCCTTCACGTGGACGGCGGCATGGGCATGTAAGTCGGTCGGTTGTCTGGGTTCGGGCGAAGGAGTCGCCCTAGAGGAAAGGAGACCACTGTGTCGGACAGGAATCAGGAAATCCATGACCGGATCATCGAGATCGTGGCGGAGAAGATGGACAAGCCGAAGGAGGAGATCACCCCCGAGAAGTCCATCGTCAACGACCTGGGCGCGGACAGCCTGGACGTTGTGGAGCTGGTGATGGACATCGAAGACGAGTTCGACCTGAGCGTGCCGGAGGAGGAGGCGCAGAAGCTCCAGACCGTCGGCGACGCGATCAAGTACGTGCAGGAACACGCCGGCCAGAAGAAGGAAGGCAAGGACACGAAGCAGGCCTAAACGTGCGGCGGGCGCGGCGGCGGGAGTGTCTCCCGCCGCCTACGTCACCCGCCAGGGAGGGTCGCGTGAACGAAGCGCGTCGCGTCGTCATCACCGGGTTGGGCATCGTCAGTACCCTCGGTCACGATATCGAGACCTATTGGGCGGGACTGACGTCCGGCCGGTCGGGCGTCAAGCTCATCAAGGCGTTTGACACGTCGGAGTTTGACTGCAAGATCGCCGGCGAGATTCAGGACTTCGATCCGCTGCAATGGATGGACAAGCGCAGCGCGAACCGGGTGGACCGCTTCACGCAATTCGGCGTCGCGGCGGCGGTTCAGGCGGTGAAGGACTCCGGGCTGGACTTCGAAAAGGAGGACCGCACGCGTTGCGGCGTTGTCGTGGGCACGGGCATCGGCGGGCTGTGGGAGATCGAGGAACAGCACACCCGTCTGCGCGAGAAAGGGCCGAAGCGCGTGTCGCCCTTCCTGGTGCCCAAACTGATGGGCAACGCCTGCGCCGGTCAGATCGCCATCCAGTACCAGCTCATGGGACCCAACTTCGGGGCGACCTCGGCGTGTGCGTCGAGTAGTCATTCGCTGGGGATCGCCTTCCGTGCGGTGCGCAGCGGCGACGCGGACGTGATGATCTCCGGCGGGAGTGAGGCGGCCATCACCCCCCTGGGCACGGCCGGTTTTTGCGCGGCGAAGGCGCTTTCCACGCGCAACGACCAACCGGAAAAGGCGTCGCGCCCCTTCGACCGCGAGCGCGACGGCTTCGTCATGGGCGAGGGGTCGGGCATACTCGTCCTGGAGGAGCTGGAACATGCGCGCCGTCGCGGCGCGCGCATCTACGCCGAGTTCCTGGGCTTCGGCGCTTCGGACGACGGCAATCACATCGTGGAGCCGGACCCCTCCGGGCGCGGGCCTTCGCTGGCCATGCGCATGGCGCTGCGCGACGGCGGCGTGAACCCCGAGGAGGTGGAGTACATCAACGCCCACGGCACGTCCACTCCGCTGGGGGACAAGGCCGAAACGGTGGCCATCAAGATCGCGCTGGGCGATCACGCCCGCAAGGTCGCGATCAGTTCCACCAAGTCCATGGTCGGCCACCTGCTGGGCGCCTCCGGCGGTGTCGAACTGGTTGCCACGGCGCTGGTCATACATCGCGGGGTGATCCACCCCACGGCCAACTATCAGACGCCCGACCCCGACTGCGATCTGGACTACGTCCCGAACGTCGCGCGTCCGTGCGCGGTCCGAAAGGCGCTCTCGAACTCCTTCGGGTTCGGGGGACACAACGCGACCTTGCTCGTCGGCAAGTTCTCGGGGTAAACTGACCAATTGGGAGTTGACCGCCGCCGGCGGGGAG
>JAKJEM010000011.1:0-4750 GCA_022705425.1 Planctomycetota bacterium | reverse complement strand
TCCCCGCCGGCGCTCTTTTTTGAATGGGCACTTGCCCACGGATGCTTCGATGTCCGACGCCATGACGCCGGTGGAGTTCATGCGTTCGCTCGATCGCAGCCATCCCGGCGTTCCGCTGGCGGCCTTCGGGCAATCGGCGCTGTGGGATGAAGCGTTCAAGGGGATCGTCGCGGCGGCGGGAACGCGGCCGTGTCTGTTCGGGATTCACGACCTTGATCACTTCTCGCGTCTGCGGAGACCGCTGCCGGGGGGGCGCTAGCAGATCGTGACGCGCAATGACGGCGCCCTGAACGACGTGTGGATCGCGGCGGGGGAACTGGCCTCCCTTTTCGGCGCGGAGGTCTGGCCGCGGCGTCAGGCGCTGGCGGCGGCGGGGGTGCGTCTGGACCGGCTTCCTCCGGCGGTTGACGCAGGAGGCCGCTCGGATCGCGTCACGGAGTCGTGGGGGTGGCGCGGGCTGCTGCAGAATACGCTGGAGCCGTGGGTTCTCTGCGACGCACCGGCGGCGGAGATGGCCGGGCCGTTCTGCGAGTTGATCGGCCTCGCGTGCCGCGAAAGCGCGGCGCTGCTGGCAGACGCAACGGCGCAGCGCGAGGCGCGGCGGAGGGGACGCGAGTTGTGCGCCCGGGTGCGGGCCTTCGTCGCCGCCCGCCCGGATGCAACGGCCTCGGATCTCTTCAAGGAATTGCTGCGGGAAATGCACCGCGCCCTTCTGGGGGAGGCGCCGGCGAACGTGTCCTTCATCGGCACGCGGGAACTCCTTCAGTTCAACCGGGCTACGGCGAGGCTGGCGCGTTTCCGGTTCGTGGGGCATTTTCTGGGCGCAACGGCGGACCGGGCGCGAGGGGCCTATGACGGCGCAATCGAGGAGACCATGTCGCGGCTGGGGGAGCAGGAAGACGGGGCCTTGCCCTTCGAGGTGTATGCGCCGGGGCGCGGGCGCGGAGAACTGCGGTTGACCGCCCGGCATCTGCGCGTCGGCGGACGGCGTCCGGTGGAGGCGGCGCTGCGCGAGCCGGTCACCGGCGTCGAGGCGCTGGCGGCGGCGCTGGAAGAGGCGCTGGGGCCCGGTGTGGCGCTGACGGGGAAGGCCCTCGTCCTGCCGGCCATGCTGGCGGGGGAGTTCATCATGCTCTTCATGGAGACGGGTTCGGCGTACCTGCCGCGCACGGGGCGGATGCTCTCGGCGATGCGGGCCGCCGGGCTGGCGGTGGAGGTCCACCCGATCGCGCGCCTGGGCGTTCACGCGCTGGACGCCGTCGGCGCGCTCGAAGGGGAATTCCGTCTCCCGGCGCATCTGGCGCAGGCCTTCGGGCGCGAGACCCTGCCGGCGGCGGGGCTGGCCCGTCACTGGCGCGGGGCGGTGCGCGACCAGCGCCGGCTGTTGCAGGAACTGCGCGCGGCGCGGAGCGCGTGCGAACTGACGCGGTTCATCCCGCACACCGAGCATCCGCGCTGGTTCCAGGCGCTGAAGGACGCGGAGCGGGCGGGTGCGACGCTGCTGGAGGTTCAGCGTCGGGCGGACGGACTGCGGCACAGGGCGCTGGCCTTGCGTGCGCGCGAGGACGAGGCGGCGCGGGAACTGGCGGCGATCGAGCGGCGGCGGGGGGAGTTCAACCGGACCGCGCTGCGTCCGCTGAAGCGCGCGCTGGCGGATTTGCCGGCGGAGGGAGGCGGGCCGGAGCGCGAACGGCTGGCGCGCGAATACGCGCGGGCGGAACGGGCGGGGAGCGCGCTGCTGCTGGCGCTTGAGGCGAAGGTGGCGGAGGCGCGGCGTTGGCGCGCGCGTCGGAAGGCGCTGACGGAACAACTCCGGTCCTTGGAGCGGCGCGGACGGGCGGCGGTGGCGCGGCGCGTCCTGGCGCGGGTCGAGCGCCTGGCCGAAAGGGCGCGGCTGCGCCTGGCGCGCAACGCGCTGCTGGTCTGCGAGGCGTTGCCGCACGTTGACGCGCGGCCTTCGGCCTGGTGGCCGGTGGTGCTGGACCCGTCCGGACGGTGGTTCGCGGAGATGGCCCGCGCGGCGCGCGCGCGGCTGGAACCGCTCGAGGGGGAATAGCCGTGCCCCTGGCCTTCACCAAGATGGAAGCGGCGGGCAACGACCTGATCCTGTTGGACGAACGTCCGCGAACGCGGGCGGACCCTGGCGGACTGGCGCGGCGGCTCTGCGACCGGCATTTCGGCGTCGGCAGCGACGGGTTGCTGGTAATCGAGACGGGGGAAGACGGGCTGCCGCTGATGCGGATGTTCAACCCCGACGGCACCGAGGACTTCTGCGGCAACGGGCTGCGATGCGCGGCGGCGTGGTTGTTCGACCGGGGGGAGGCGCATCACGAGAACCTGCTCATCCGGACGCCGCGAGGCGTTCACCGCGCCAGGGTGTGCCCCTCGGGTCCGGCGGCCTTCTCGGTGGACATGGAAATCCTGCGTCCGCTCTTTCGCCCGAGGGATATTCCGATGATCGCGTCGGGCGAAGGCGTCCTGCGATATCCTCTGGAGGTGGCAGGGGAGCGATGGGCCGTGTCGTGCGTCAACACGGGCACGACGCACACGGCGTTGTTCGCGGAGCGCGAACCGGGCGAAGAGGTCTTCGCGCGGGTGAGCCCGCTGATCGAGCGGCATCCGGCCTTTCCGGAGAGAACCAGTGTGCTGTGGTGCCGTCCCGAAGGACGGGAGCGTGTGCATGTGCGCGTCTGGGAGCGGGGGGTGGGCGAGACGCTGGCGTGCGGGAGCGGCGCATGTGCGGCGGTGGTGCTGGGCCGCTGCCTGGGACTGCTCGAACGCGGGGCCGAGGTGGTCATGCGCGGCGGACGGATGTTTGTGCGCTGGCCGGAGCCGGGGGTGGTGCGGCTGGCGGGGCAGGCGCGGATTGTGTATTCTGGTCAGTGGCTTGGCCCCGTGGAAGGGCGCGAGGCGTCCGATTCGTGACGGGCGCGGACGTCCTTGATGCCGCCTGCGGTCAGGCTGTGTGCGTGATAGATGTTTCCCTTTGAAAGGAGTCTGCCATGGCCCGTCGCTCCCTGACCGCGTGGGTCGCCAAGGCGTCGCCTTACGACGTGCTGTCGTTGGCGGTGGAGATGGAGCGGGCGGCCTGCCGGGAGTACATGCGCCTGGCGCGCCACTCGGAAAACCGGCTGGCGCGGGCGAAGTTCCGCTACCTGGCCGAAGAGGAGCGCGACCACGTGCGCGCACTGGGAGCGGCGCTGCGGGGGATGCCGACGCCGGCGAAGCGCGCGGCCACGCCGACGGGGGTCGTGGCGGAGGGCGCGCCGGAGTCCGACTCGGTCGAGGCGGCTGTGCGGTTCGCGTTGGCGGACGAGCGCCGCGCGGCAAAGTTCTACCGGGCGTGCGCCGGCCGCTGCCGGAGCGCCGCGACACAGCGGGTCTTCGAACAGCTGGCCGACCAGGAAGAACACCATGGAGAGGTTCTGTCCGCTGAACTTGCGATGATGGGGGCTTCGTACGCGTGGAGTTCGATCGAAGGCGCCCCACCTTTGGAGGGGGACTTCTGGACGTAGGGACGACCAAGGGCGACGCCGTCCGGGGCGGCGGCTGCCCTGAGGCTGTGCTGGCAGGGGGGGCTTTCTTGGCGGTAATCGGTCACTCTCGGGGATGTGGCACAGCCGCCCGCGGCTGTGGGAGCGGCTCTATGAGGCCGGCACAGGCGAGGGCGCCACAGGCGCTGCGCCGCAGCGCAGCCGGTGTGCCACACATGCGGGTCCCCCCAAGACTGACCGGTCTTGGCGCGCCCTTGGCTTGCATTGGGTGGCGGGGTCTGCTATAGTCTACCGTTCGTAACGTCGCTTTTTCATGACCTCCCGTGCGACATCGCGATACCGCAGCATGCTGCGGCCGGTGACACATGGCGCGAGGTAGTGCGTTCTTAAAACGAGGACGGCCCGTGGCGCTTCAACAGGACGACCTGAAGGTTCTGACGGGGAACGGCAATCCGGCGCTGGCGAAGAGGGTCTGCGAGTATCTGGGCCTTCCGCTGGGGGACGTGACCGTAACGCGCTTCCCGGACGGGGAGATCAACGTCAAGATCAATGAGGACGTCCGGGGCCGCGACATCTTCATCGTCCAGCCGACGTGTCCGCCGGTGAATGAGAACCTGATGGAGCTGCTGGTGATGGTGGACGCGGCGCGGCGCTCTTCGGCGCGGCGGATTACGGCGGTCATGCCGTATTACGGGTACGCGCGGAAGGATCGGAAGGAAGAGGGGCGCGTGCCGATCACGGCCAAGCTGGTGGCGAACTTGCTGGTGGTGGCGGGGGTGGACCGCGTGCTGGCGCTGGACTTGCACGCCACGCAGATTCAGGGGTTTTTCGACATCCCGGTGGACCACCTGTTTTCCTTCCCGGTGTTGACGGCGTATTTCCGGGAGCGGGCGATCCCGGACCTGGCCGTGGCGTCGCCGGACGTGGGGGGAATCCGGATGGCGCGGGCGTTCTCGGGGGCGCTGAATGCGAGCCTGGTGGTGGTGGACAAACGGCGGATATCGCCGGATGAGTCGAGCGTGGGGTTCATCATCGGGGATGTGCGGGGGAAGAACGTTCTGCTGGTGGACGACATGGTGACGACGGCGGGTTCGTTGTGCAACGCAGCGCAGGCGCTTCGCGAGGCGGGGGCGAAGGAGGTGTATGCGGCGGCGGCGCACGCGGTGATGTGTGGTCCGGCGGCGGAGCGGCTGTCGCGTTCGCTGATTACGGAGCTGGTGGTGACGGATTCGATTCCGCTGAGCGAGCGGAGTCTG
>JAKJEM010000119.1 GCA_022705425.1 Planctomycetota bacterium | reverse complement strand
TCATCCGCGGCCAGGGCGAGGACTACGACGCGCGCCTGGCCGCCTCCGAGGCGATCATCGGCGGCGTGGTGGCCAGGTTGAGCGACGCCGAGAAGGCCTTTGTCGAGTGGATGGTGGCGGACCAGTCCCGCGAATGGGCCAGGCGCGGCAACGAGACCTCGCGCCGTATGACCGGCGCCGAGCTCTTCGAGGACAAGCCCCACATCACGCTGGCCGGCTCCATCGACCGCGAGGCCGTGGTGCCGGATGTCGACCATGACGATTTCGCCAGGGGTACGCACATGATCGACAACATGGGGCTGACGAAGGAGCGCCAGTCCCACTCGCACGCGCTCTTCGTGCGCGACATATTCTCCATCTACCGCCAGCAGGCGCGCGACATGAGCGTGTACACCGCCTGGTCGATCCCGTTCCGCGACGCCATGACGCTGCTCTCCCGCGGCCCGGCCCTGAGCGCAATCGTCAACCGCTGGGGCAAGGACGCGGTCCGGACGATGAAGGAGACGCTCGCGTACGTGACCTACCAGAAGGGGCACACGGACAACTGGGCCGCGACGCAGAAGTGGTTCTACCGGCGCGAGCGTGCGGCGGCCGGGTTCATGTTGGGGATGCGGGCCAGTTCCGCCGCGCTCAACCGCTACGCCGGCGCGCTGGCGATGGCCGCCGCCATCGAGTCGGAGGGCATCGCCGGCGCCGGCGCGCGGGCGCGCTTCCTGGCGCGCGTGTTCCGTCCCCAGGCCGGCCTGGCGCGCCTCGGCGTGCGCGAACGCAAGGCCGCCTACGACGCCCTGATTGCCGACGGCTACCTCTACGACCGGTGGCACCGGTCCCCCTACCGCGTCTTCGCGCAACTGGCGTCGGCCAGGATGGAGCTGGAAGAGGCCGGCCGCGTCCTGCTGGAATCGCGCAGTCTCGCGCGCCGGGACCGCTGGCAGCGGTTCCAGCAGAAGGCGCTGTCCTTCATGACCGCCGGCGAGATCGGGAACGGCGTCGATCTCTACCTGACTCTTCGTTCCGGCGGCATGTCGCAGGCCGACGCCGTGCGCACCGTGTCGCGGCTCACGCGCCTCACGCAGAATCCGTCCACTCCGCTTGACGAAACCACGCAGTACACCTCGATCCGCTCGGGCGGGCTGGGCTTCATGATGCCCTTCACGGGCCAGCCAGCCGTCCTGTGGAACTACGTCAAGGCCGAGCACATCAAGGCCCGGCGTTCCGGCAACTGGGGGCCGTTTCGCGCGGCGCTCACGGGCGCCGTATCCGCCACGCTCTTCTCCGTCGCGCTGCGCATGGTGCTGCGGCGGGCATCGAAGGGACTCATGGACGGCGACGACGACGACGAGAAGGAACTGAACCGCGAGACGGCCAATACGATTCTCGACCTCGCCGGCGAGTTCTCCGGCGCCGTCATGCCCGGCGGCGACCAACTCGCGCAGGCGTTTCTGCGTCCGGCGATCGCCTACGCGCTGAACGACCGCTCGCTGGCGAGCGTTCCGCCTGGAGATTCGACGCTGCTGAGTCAGGTGAGGGAATCGGGATATCGGATGTGGAAGGTACCCTGGCGCGTGGCGCGCGGCGAGGCGTGGACTGAGGAGCAGGTCGAGAAGCTCTTCATCGACGCGCACCGCCTCCTCGGCATGACCACCGGCCTGCCCACCGGCGGCATCGAGCAGGCCGCCCGCGTCGGCTTCGGCCTGGCTGGCGATCCCCTCGGGCGCGAGTCTCCCGACGCTCCCGGCCCCGTCCGCCGTCGCCGCCTGGTCCCTCCCGCCCGCCGCCGGGCGGTTCCGGTCGGGAGAAGATAGGCGGGTTCATTAAGCTTCGATGCCTAGAATCACAAGGGGAACTGACGGGACTCCGCGCCCTTGTCGGACAACGTTGTAAAACTCGCCTTCGTAGTATGGCACACCGGAACTCATCTGGCTTTGAAGGGATTTCATAGGGAGAATCTCAATGCCGACATCAATTGCATCACGAACGTAGAAGGCGAGGTGCTTTACAAATAGATCGTAGGCCACAAACACAGGGATAATGTACGCACAATTGGCGCGTTTTGTCAACACAGTATTGGATTTTTCTTGTACGCACATTGTTGTTGCCTCATTGTGACGATAGGCTTACAATGGGCGGCATGAAGGCAGAGCGAGTGCAGTTGAGGATCGAACCTGAATTGAAAGCGGTATTTATGCATGCGGCGAAATTCAACCGGCAGAGCCTCTCGCGGTTCCTGATCGAGTCGGGGCGGCTGGGCGTCGAGGCGGCGCGGCGCAACGGCTCGCGGATGAAGCCGGCACCCAAGCCCGGCGATGCGCGCCGCACGCGGCGCGGGACGGCGGAAGCGGAAGGAGCGGGGGCGTGAGCGGGCGCGATGGCGGCCAGGCCTACCGCCTGCGATTTCTCCAGCGGCTGAGGGGGATGCCGGTCTCGGCCGTGCGCGTGCTGCTGCATGTGGAGACGCCGGAGGAGCTGCGCGCGATGCGCGACGCCTGCCTGCCGGAGGGCGACGAGGCCATGCGCGGGCTGATCGGACAGGAGCTCGCGGGGAGGGACGGGGCATGAGCGGCGGCGCGGGTCTGTGGACGATGCTGTGCCTGGCGTCGGGCGCGGCCCTGGGCCTCTGGCTGGCGCGCCGTCTCGTGGCCGGGCTGCCGAGGGCGGAGAGGCCGGAGAGGCTGCGGGCGATGTCGCGGCGTGAACTCCGCGCGGCGGCGGGGCGGGGCGATGTTCCGTGGCCGGTGGCGCTGCGCATGTTGAAACTGGGATTCCGGATCGCGAAGTGCCTGCGCGTGCAGGGGAACCGGTACGAGATGGTCGTCGGCAAGCGCGGCAGGGGCAGCGCCACGATACGCTTCGATTACAACACGGAGGGCGACGAGGCCATGCGCGGGCTGATCGGACAGGAGCTCGCGGTGAGGGACGGGGCATGACCAGGAAGATGGCGCGGAGGCTGATGCGGCTGGACAGGGCCGGGATGGTGGTCGTCTGGATCATCACCGGAGGGCTGTATGCGTTTCTCTTCTACTGCTTCCTGCTGTGGCGGCAGGCGAAGGTTTGAGGATGAGCGGGGCAAATAGCAGACATTAACGCAGAGGCGCAGAGGCGCGGGAAAGGATAGTTGCGATGACAGCGACAAGAAGGCGGAAGCGGGATGCGGACGGGGGACGGGGGACGGGGGACGGCCAGATCGCCACGGGGCGGCTGGAGACAGACCCGGCAAGCTGCGGGCGGCTGGCCGAGGGCGTGCTGGAACGGGGTGAGAGGGCGGCTACGGATGCCGCGGACGGCAGCCAATTGAAGCCCGGCGATACCTGGACGCACCCGGAGACGGGCGCGAAGTACGCGGTCGTGCTGGATGCCGGCGACCTCTCGGGGTGCGACGCGTGCGCGTTCGACGCGGAGGGTGATTGTCCGTTCCGAACAGCGCCAGTGCGGATGAACCATCCCAAGGGGCTGCCGCCGTGCCATCCTGACGTGTCAGGCGGTGAAGGGTGGCATTTCGAGTGTCTTGATGCGGCTCTTTCCAGACTGGGCCGGGAAGATGGCGCGGGCGATGCCGTCACGGAGATTCCGGCCGCGCCGAAGCTGCAAATGGTGCCGCTGGCGCTGGTCGAGGCGGCGCCGTGGCAGACGCGCAAGACCTTCGGTGCTGACTCCCTGAAGGAACTGGCGGAGTCGATCAAGCGGCACGGGCTCATGCATCCGGTCACGGTGGTGGGGCGCGGCGGGAATCCGAAGGAGCCGTTCCGCTACCTGGTCGTGGCGGGCGAGCGGCGCGTGCGGGCGTGCCTGTTCCTGGGGATGGAGCAGATCCCGGCGATGGTGGTGGACGCCGACGACGACGAGGCGCGGGAGATGTGCGTGGTCGAGAACATGCAGCGCAGGAACCTCGCGCCGCTGGAGGAGGCGGCGGGGGTGGGCGCGCTGCTGGCGGCGGGGCGGAGCGCGAAGGACGTGGCCGACCGGCTGGGCCGGACGGTCAAGTGGGTGGCGCGGCGGGCGAACCTGCTGAACCTGTCGGAGAAGGTGAAGGAGCGGCTGGCGGATCCGGAGTCGCCCCTGGCGCAGGCGCCGCTGGAGGCGCTGGAACTGGCGGCGACGATGCCGGCGGCGTGGCAGGACAAGGTGCTGATCGGATTCGGCGCGGTGCTGGGCGCTCCCTCGGTGCAGTATGTCCGGGGGCGGATCGCGGCGGAGATGATGGACCTCAAGCAGGCGCAGTTCGACACGGGCGACTGCCAGGCGTGCGAGAAGCGGACGGGGTGCCAGCCGGACCTCTTCGACGGCGCGGAGAAGGGGCTGGGGCGCTGCCTGGACAGGGGCTGCTTCGAGGCACTGGCGCGCGCGGCGCTGGAGAAGCGGATCGAGCAGGCGCGGCGGGAGCATCCGGGGGCGGTGTTCGCGACCGAGTCGTACGAGGTGCGGCGCGACCATCCGGATCTCAAGGACAAGTGGCAACTGGACATCGCGAAGCAGGCCGGCGAGGACACCGTCGAGGGCTATCTGGTTTTGGAGAGCGGGAAGCTCAGGAAGATCCACATCCGGCAGCCGAAGCGGGACAAAACGGCGGAAGGGGAGCTCCAGGCGCGGCAGCCGACGGCGGAGCAGAAGCGGCGCGCGAAGGTGGTCGAGGCTGTCGGGAAGCTGCTGGAGGAGAGCATGGAGGCGCGGCCTTGCCCGTTCGAGCGGCTGGGGGCCGAGGCGGCGCTGCGGTATGTGTCGCAGTTCGGGATGCACCACCGGCAGAACTGGCGCGACGGGACCGACTGGGAGGAACTGCGGCACGGCGACCTGGCCGACATCCTGTGCATCACCTGGCGGCACTGCGTGCCGGTGTTCGAGAGCCGGATCAGATTCGACGCCATCATCCGGGTGGACGAGGCGTACGACGAGGCGTGCAAGGTCGCGCGCGAACTGCTGGACGTGTCCGATCCGGACGGGCTGGCGGGGTGAGGAGGCGGGTGGTTTAACGCGGAGACGAGAGGCGCGGGAAAGGAACAACGGACATGAGCGAGGAACTGGCGGAATACATGGCCAAGGGCGGCGCGGACCGCGCGGCCGGGCCGCCGCCGGAGGCGCGGGCGCAGGCTATGCGCATGGCGGCCGGGCTGGAGGCCTGGGCGGCGCAGGCGATGCACGCGGCCGTCGCGGGGCGCGGCGACGTGTTCGGCGAGGCGTGCCACGAGATCGAGAAGCTGGCGTCGCGGGCGCGGCGCTGGGCGCGGGGGGACGGGAGACGGCAGACGGGGAACGGAGAAAGGAACGGAGCATGAACACGGGGAAATTCACGGCGGAGAAGCTGACATTCGTGCTCTTCGAGGGGGCGGGGCCGGAGTGGGATGCGCGGGGGCTGGCGGCGGGGGTGCCGCACCCGGACTATCTGGAGGGGTGCGATGGAATCGTCGGGCCGGGGGGCTGGGCGGACGCGAATGAGGGTGCCGTGGCGTGGGGCGCGCTGGGCGATGGGGCGCGGGCGGTGCAGGTGGTGCAGTTCGGCCGGCGGGTGCCGGCGAACCTGGTGGCAGCGCGGGCGGCGTGGAACGCGCGCCCGGGCGTCGCCAGCAAGCT
>JAKJEM010000118.1 GCA_022705425.1 Planctomycetota bacterium | reverse complement strand
AACATCCTCCTGCGACAACCGATGTGGCACAGCCGCCCGCGGCTGTGGGAACGTCCCGCTGCGACAGCCACAGGCGCTGCGCCGCAGCGCCGCCGGTGTGCCACACACGACACTCTCGGTGCGTCCCCCTGGAAACTGACCGGACACACGGAGGCATTCACCCCCTTTACATCGGGCTCATCCTTGGCGATAATGCCCGCAGGTGACGTACGCGCGCGCACAGAACCGGCGGACCGAGCCCATGTCAGAGACCGCTTCACCCCAGGACCCCGCGCCCGTCCCCGAGTGCTTCCTCGAAGCCGGACCGGACGGGGTGCGCTTCGCCGTGAACGGCGTCGTGCGACAGACGATGCCCCCGGACGCCTACGAGGCGCTCTACGCCAGGCTTTCGGCCGGCCTCGACCTCAATCAGGTTCCCGTGGACACCGGACGCGGCGTCATCCATTTCCGTCTCTCCCCGCTGGATGAAATCCGCCGGGGGCGCGTGATGTTGACGTCCGAGGACGCGGCGATCTTCAGCCGCCGCTACGCCATGACGGCGTTACAGGCATCGGACGAGGGGAAGTCCGTCGCCGTGCTGACCGACGCCGCCACCGGAAGCGAAGTGGCGCGCGTGCCGTGGCCCGAGATGGCCCGCCTGGCCAAGAGCGGCGCCTGCCGCGGCGCCACGCGCTACGCGGACATGCTCGGCGCCTTCAGCGGACGCCTCTACTTCGAGGCCACTGGCGAAATCTACGCCCCGCCCCGAGCGACCCCCGACGCGGCGGACGAACCCCCGCCCTCGGCGGACGTCGCAGGCCGCATTGCGGTCTTCCGCCACTGGATCGGCGCCCGCCCCGCCCTCGCCTGGGTCATCGCGGCGGTGGGACTCGCCTTCGTCCTCATCTCCTTCTTTTTCTTCCTCTATCAACCGGTCCGGACGCCGGGCACGGTGGACCTGGGCAATGCGCGCAGCGTGGACAACTTCATCGAGGAACACGCCCTCATCGCCGACTGCCTGCGCGGCGTGGACCTGAACGAGTACGCCCGCAAGCACCCCCAGGCCCTGCAAGGCAGCCTGCATCGTCTGGAGACCTTCCTCATCCGAATCGAACGCGCCAAACTGACGCCCAGACAGAGCGCACGGGTCGAAACGATCCGCCAGGACCTGCGCCACCTCCAGCAGGCGGCGGGGAAATAGCCGATGAACACGCGCACATCGCCATCGCGCAACGCCTTCACCCTGATCGAACTCCTCGTGGTCATGGGTATCATCAGCGTCCTCGCCGGGATGGTCATGCCCTCCCTGGGCACGGCGCGCGAGAAGGGCCGACGCATTGACTGCACCAACAACCTCTACCAGATCGGCCTGGCGCTGACGATGTACTGCGACGATTTCGGGGAGTATCTGCCGAACAACACCCCCACGGGCATGGCCGACAGCGTCTACACCGGGGCCAGCACGCACCGCATCCGCGGGCCCGTCAGCTTCAATATCGGGCTCGGCAAGCTCGTGCCCTACTACGTCAAGGATGTGCGCGTCTTCGGCTGCCCCTCGAACAACCCCTACCTTCCCAAGGTGGTCCAGAACGCCTGGCGCGAGGCGGGCAACGTCGAGTCGGCCTACCTCTGGCGGGAAACGGACGCCGGCCTCAACTTCCGCAAGCTTTCGATGAACCAGCGCACCCCCGCGCTGATCCTGGACAACGCCGACACCTCCGGCGCCTGGGGCGATGGCCATTCCTTCGAGTGGACGAACGTCTGGTTCGTTCCCGGCCACGTGCGCGGATACAACAACGTCCGCAGCGTGTACAAGGAGTCGAACCCCACCCCTCCGCCGGCCTGGACCAATATCAACACGCGCTTCAGCCACGATCAGACGCCGGAGGTGATTGACGTCGTCTGGGAAAATGCGGACCGTTACGGGCGGGAATGATACCGCCCCGCAACGATGCCGCGGGAGGCAATTCGGCCATGAAAGAATCCGGCGCACCCTCCCCGGATGCCGGTTGGCTCGAACGCCGCTTCCGCGTGCGCGAACGCGGCAGCACCCCGGCGCGGGAGTTCCTCGGCGCGGGCGCGATCTTCCTCACCCTCTCCTACATCCTCTTCGTTCAGCCCGTGGTCATGGGCATGGCGCTGCCGGAGGGAACGTCCCCCGCGCAGGCGGCGGCCTTCCGGGCCTCCGTCCTGACGGCGGTCTGCCTGGCCGGCGCGGCGGGCTGCCTGCTGATGGCCCTCCTGGCGAACTTCCCCGTGGCTCTCGCCCCGGCGATGGGACACAACTTCTTCTTCTCCCTGATCGTCGTCAAGGCGATGGGCTTCACCTGGCAGCAGGCGCTGGCGGCCAACCTGCTGGCGGGCGGGCTCTTCCTGATCCTCTCGGTCGGGGGGCTGTGGCTCCCGAAGCTCGACCCGCGCCGGATGCTCTTCCAGGCCCTGCCGCGCGGGCTGACCCACGCGATTGCCGTCGGCATCGGACTGCTCATCGCCCTCGTGGGCTTCGAGTACGCCGGCATCGTCGTCCCCGCCCCCGGCACGCACATCGGACTGGGCTTCGGCAAGACGCCGCTGCCCGTTCTGGCCACGGCCTTCGCCGGGCTGCTGGTCTTCGGCATTCTCTGGGCGCGGGGGATCGTGGGCGCGCCGCTGTGGGCGATCGTGGCCTCGGCGGCGGTCGGCGCGCTCCTGCGCGTCGTGCCCCTGCCCGCAGGTGTCGTCTCACCGCCCACCCTGTCGGCCACGGCGATGCAGTTCGACCTCGCGGGCCTCTTCCAACTGCCCCTCAAGGCCGTCCTCATCGCCATCGCGACCTTCCTCTTCCTCGATATCTTCGACACCGTCGGCACACTGGCCGCCGTCTGCACGCGTGTGGGGCTGGCGTCGCGCGACGGACGCTTCGACGCCGGAATGCCCGGCGCCTTCGTGGCCGACGCCGGCGCCACGGTGGCCGGGGCGATGCTCGGGACGTCGTCGGTGACGAGCTACGTGGAGAGCCTGGCCGGAACGCAGACCGGCGCGCGCACGGGACTGGCGGCCCTCGGCGTCGCCGTCCTCTTCCTGGGCGCGATGTTCTTCACCCCCCTGCTGGCCCCCGTGGCCGACGCCTATGTCTTCAAGCTCGGCGACACCGCGCTCTTCCTCTACCCCTGCCTTGCCCCCGTGCTGATCGGCATCGGCGCGCTGATGCTCTGGTGCGTCAAGGAGATCAACTGGGACGACGCCACCGAAGCGCTGCCGGCCTTCCTGTGCATCCTGGCCATGCCGCTGACGATGTCCATCACCGACGGCATCGCCTTCGGGATGATCGCCTATGTCGTCCTGAAGACCTGTACCGGGCGCTGGCGCGAGGTCAACGCCTTCATCGCCCTCTGCGCCGCGCTGCTCGCCGTGCGCTACCTCATGTGACCGGCGCGAAATCGAGGGCGATGTCCAACACCGGCGCGGAGTGGGTCAGCGCCCCAAGCGAGATCGTGTCCACCCCCGTGGCCGCCACCTGCGACAGGGCCTCGGGCCGGATGCCTCCGCTGGCCTCGGTGATGGGCCGTTCACCCCCCCGAGCGGTCCGCCGCGCCCGCACCCGCCGGGCCGCCTCGCGCATCTCGTCCAGGCTCATGTTGTCGAGCATGATCACGTCCGCTCCGGCCTCAAGGGCCGCATCCACCATCTCCAGCGTCTCCGTCTCCACCTCGACAACCATCCCCGCCCCGCCGCGCGCGCGTGCGCGCAACACGCCCAGCCGCACGGCCTCCGGCAGCGAACCGGCAATGGTCCGCAGATGCTCCAGGTGATTGTCCTTGATGAGTACCTGGTCGTAGAGCCCGATGCGATGGTTGACCCCGCCCCCGGCGCGGACGGCGTACTTCTCCAGGAACCGCAGGCCGGGCGTCGTCTTGCGGGTGTCGAGGATGCGCGCGCCGGAGCCGCGGACGGCCTCCACGCAGCGGCGCGTCAGCGTGGCAATGCCGCTGAGGCGCTGCACGAAGTTCAGCGCCACCCGCTCCCCCGCCAGCAGCGCGCGCGCCGCACCGGCGACCTCGGCAATCCGCGCGCCCGCCGCCACCGATTCCCCTTCCGCAGCGATGGGGCTGAACGCGACCTCCCCCGAAAGCTGCCGGAAGACCTCCCGCGCCACCGGCAGCCCCGCAACGACGCCCGACGACCGGGCCACGAACCAACCCCGCGCCTGTGCGGAAGCCTCCACCGTGGCCTCGCTCGTCACGTCGCCGCCGCCCAGGTCCTCTTCCAGGGCGGCCCGCACCGCCGCCGCCACCCGCTCCGCATTCAGTTCCATCGCTCCGCGCTCTCCAGGGTCCCGCCCCCCGTCGCATTTTACTCCGCCGCCCGGCCTTGAACAATCGAGGCGAGGGCATTATCATGACGGAGAGAACCGACGGGGTCGTCCTCCCACTTCCAGCCAGGAGAGCGTCTGTGACATCCGTCTCTGAACTCCGGCGCATGTGCCGTCCGCACCTGGAGAAGTTCAACACGCGGGAGATCGTCTCGCGGCTCTGGCGGCGCGATCACACCCTCTGGTGTCCCGACCCGAAGGAGATCGCGAACCGTCTGGGGTGGCTGGACCTGCCGGCGAACATGCGCGAGGCGTCCGCGCAGATTGACCGCTTCGCGGCGGACGCCCGCGCGGCGGGCTTCCGCGACGTCGCCCTGCTCGGCATGGGCGGCAGCAGCCTCAGCGCCGAGGTCCTCCGCGTCGCCTTCGGCTCCGTCGAAGGCTTCCCCCGGATGCACGTCCTCGATACCACCGTGCCGGACACCGTGGCCCGCGTCACGGCGGCCATTGACCCCGCTGCCACCCTCTTCCTGGTCTCGAGCAAGTCCGGCGGCACCGTCGAGGTCCTCTCCCTCTACCGCCACTTCCGCGCCCTGGTCGAGCGCGCCAAGAGCGCCCGGGCCGGGGAGAACTTCGTCGCGATCACCGACCTCGGCACCAGCCTCGAAAAGCTGGCCGACGAGGAACGCTTCCGCCGCACCTTCGTCAACCCCTCCGACGTGGGAGGCCGTTTCAGCGTGCTCTCCTATTTCGGCCTCGTCCCCGGCGCGCTGATGGGCGTCGAGGCGGACAAGATGCTCTCGCGCGCGCGGGAGACCGCCCGCGCCTGCGGCGTCGAGACGCCGATCGAGGAGAACGCCGGCGCCTGGCTCGGCTTCGTCATGGGCTGCCTGGCGCTCAACGGACGCAACAAGCTGACGATCCTGGCCTCGCCCGCCCTCGAAGGCTTCGGCCTCTGGGCCGAGCAGTTGATCGCCGAGAGCACCGGCAAGGACGGCAAGGGCATCATCCCCGTGGCGGACGAACCCTTCGCCCCGCCGACGGCTTACGGCGACGACCGTCTCTTCGTCTATCTCCGCCTCGGTGGAGACGACAACGCCGCCGGCGACGCCCACGTGCGCGCGCTCGATGCCGCCGGCTTCCCCGTGGTCACGGCGGACCTGGCGGACCGCTACGATCTCGCCGCCGCCTTCTTCCGATGGGAGTTCGCCACGGCCGTCGCCGGCGTCTGCCTGGGCGTGCATCCCTTCGACCAGCCCAACGTCGAGGAGAGCAAGAAGAACGCGCGCCGCATCCTGGCGGG
>JAKJEM010000117.1 GCA_022705425.1 Planctomycetota bacterium | reverse complement strand
GGCGTCAGCGTCTCGAACTCCGCCCGCGTGTAGCCCAGGTCCTCGTACGCCTTGCGGTTGAAGGCGACAAATCGTCCCGTCTCGGGGTCCGCCAGGATGATGGACTCGCCGGCCTGATCGAAGAGAAGGCGGAAGCGTTCCTCCGACTCCCGCAGCGACGCTTCGGCGGCCAGCCGCGCTGTCACGTCGCGCCAGGAGACAACGATGCCGTCCCCCAGCTTCGCCGCGCGAACGTCCAGCACCAGCGAAGCCGCAGCGTCGTCGACAAGCCCCTCATAGCGCCAGCCGTCCAGGATCAGCGGCGCGCCGCTCTCGACCGTGCGGACCATGTGCTCGAAGAACCCGCTGGTCCGGATGCCGGGGATCACCTCGCACAACCGATGGCCCACCTGTTCCTCGCGCGAGCGCCGGTTCGCGGCGCAGGCGGCCTCATTCACCTGCTCGATCCGGAAGTCCACAATGCGCCCTTCGCCGTCGCGCACGGCGGAGTAGATGCCGATGGGATCGAGCATCGAGGCGCGATAGCGGCGCTCGCTCTCGGCCAACTCCTCCTGAGCGCGCCGCTCCTCCGTCACATCGCGCGCGGACTCCACCACCCCCACGATCTCGCCTCTCGGGCCGGAGCGCAGGGGATAGGCCACCACGTCCATCCGCCGCTGCGTGCCGTCCGGCAGGGTCATCATCCGTTCGTGCCGGGTGACCTCGCCCGTCTCCAGCGTTCGGCCCGCCGGGCAGTTTTCGCACGGCCCCGGGCCGGCGTGGAGCGCCTCGTAGCACTTCTTGCCGATCAGGGGCGTCCCTTCGGGGAAGAAGCGTTCCACGGCGCGATTGACCCGCGCCACCGTCAGGGTGCGGTCGAGCACCACCACTGGGTCGGTGATACTCTCGAAAACCCCCTCGAGCAGCGCCTCGTTCTCGCGGAGACGTTCCTCGATCCGGCGCCGTTCCGTCACGTCGCGCCAGGCCACCACCAGATTGGCGCCCGGCCGCGCCATGCGCACATCGAGCACCCGGCGCACGCGCTCCCCGCCGATGTCCACGTGGAAGGTCGCCGACTCCAGGGCGCGGGGGATGCCCGTCTCCTGGACGGCGACGAAGCTGTGAAAGATCTCCGTATCGCGCGCATAGGGGTGGCGGTCGAGGAAAGTCCCGGCCAGGAACCGCTCGCGCGGGAGCTTCATGGCCGCGCAGGCGGCATCGTTGGCGAACTCCGTCCGGAAGTCCGTGATCTTCCCCTCGGCGTCGCGGATGGGGGAGTAGATGATGACCCCCTCGAACACCGCGTCAATGATGCCGGCGACCCGTTCGCGCTCCGCGCGCAGCACTTCCTCCGCGCGCTTGCGCTCCGTGATGTCCGTCACCCGGTGGATCGAGCCGTTCCGGCGTCCCGCCGCGTCCCGGATCGGGTCAATGACGGAGTGATACCAGGCGTTCCGTTTCGGCGAGAAGAACTCCCGCTCCGCGTGGACGCCGCTGCTGAGCATCTGCTTGTAGAGCGTTTCGTCGGGCAGCCAACCGCTCTGGACGAACAGAGCGCAGCACTTCGCGCCGATCACCCGCTCCGCCGGCAGGCCGATCAGGCGCAGCGCCGAAGCATTCGCCCGGACGACGAAATGCCGGGCGTCGAAGATCAGGAGTCCGTCCGTGAGGGAGTCAAAGGCCGCGCGCCACTGCCCTTCGGCGTCGGTCTCCGAAGACGGCGCGGGCGCCCCCGCCCCCGTGCGATCGGGTTGCTGCGGCGGCACGGCGGGAGGATTCCGACTCTCGGACATCGCGTGAACCATCCTTCTTCAGAGGCCGAAAGACGCACCGTCCGGCATTCTATAGCGCGCCAGTTGTGGCGGCAAGCCTTCGTTGCCGGCAACGGCGCCCAGCCTCCCGCTATCCGATTTACACCGCCGTCGCCGCCGGATACAATCGCGGCGGCTCGATTCAGGGAGAGACACGGTGAGACTGGGCCTGCTCGGCGGTTCCTTCAACCCGATCCACACGGCGCATCTGCGCATGGCGGCGGCGGCGCGCGAGGCCCTTCGCCTTGACCGCGTCATCTTCATCCCCGCCCGGATGCCGCCGCACAAGCGCTCGGGCGATCTCGCCCCCGAATCCGACCGACTGGAGATGGCCCGGCTGGCCGTGGCGGCGGAACCCGCCTGCGAAGTCAGCGACATCGAGATGCGCCGTCCGGGCCCGTCATACACGATAGACACAATCGAGGCCCTCCGACGCGCAAGCGCGCCGGGGGACGAACTCTTCTTCCTGATCGGCGCCGACACGCTGCTCGAACTGCCGATGTGGCGGCAGATCGGGCGGCTGGCGGCGCTTTGCAAGTTCACCCCCATGGCGCGTCCGGGGGTTCCTCCGCCCGACGGCGGCGCGCTGGCGGACGCCGTCGGCCGGGAAGAGGCGCAGGCCATCCTCGCCCGCGCCGTGCCCTTGCCGCCGCTCGACATCTCCTCGTCCGACATCCGCCGCCGCGTGGCCGAGGGACGGCCCATCGGCGGACTCACGCCGCCGGCCGTCGAGGACTACATCCGCCGCCGGGGGCTCTATCGTCGCCTCAACCCAGCTGCGCCCGCGCCGCCGCCACCGTGTTGCGGAGGAGCATCGCCACCGTCATCGGGCCCACGCCGCCCGGAACCGGCGTAATCCAGCCCGCCACGTCCTTGGCCTTCTCGAAGTCCACGTCCCCCGCCGTCTTCATCTTCGCCTTGCCCTTCTCGTCCAGCACCGGCTTGCCGTCGGCCCCGATCTCCTTGATCCGATTGATGCCGATGTCAATCACAATCGCGCCCGGCTTGATCATGTCGGCCTTGATAAGTCCCGCCTTGCCGACCGCCACGCACAGGATGTCCGCCCGCCGCGTGTGCGCCGCCAGGTCCTGCGTCGCCACGTGGCACCACGTCGTCGTGCAGAAGTGCGCCACCAACAGCAGCCCCATCGGCTTGCCGACGATCTCGCTGTGTCCTACGACCACCGCCTCCTTGCCGTAGAGGTCCACGCCCAGCGACCGGATGAGCATCATCGCCCCCGTCGGGGTGCAGGGGGCCGGGGCGGGCAGCGGCCAGTTCAGCGAGGCCTCCACCCAGGTGTCGTACCCCGGGTCGCCGGGACCGGGCTTGCGCAGGAAGGGCTGCGGCGCATGGACCACGCGGCCTTCATTGGCCGGGGTGATCCCCTCCACGTCCTTCAGCGGGTGCACCATCATCTGCAGCTTGCGGGCGTTCACCCCCTCGGGCAGCGGCATCTGGATGATGATCCCGCTCACCGAGCGGTCGTCATTCAGCTTGTTGACCGCCGCCGCCAGGTCGGCCTCGGTGCTCGTCGGCGGCAGCTCCACCAGCGAGTACTCGATCCCGATCTTCTGGCAGGTCTTGGCCTGGTTGTTGGCGTAGATGCGCGCGCCCTTGTTGTCCGTGGCGATCACCGCCGCCAGGCGCGGCGTCACGCCCCGGCCCTTCAGCGCCTCCACGTCCCTCTGAAGTTCCGACGTGATCTTCGCCGCCACCGCATCGCCGTCAATGATCCGCGCCGCCATTCCCGCTCTCCTTCTTCTCAACCCGCCCCTGTCCGCGCGCAGTATATCAGGAAACCGCCCCGCCCGCGCAAGGGGCGCCGCCGAAAGCGAGCGGGCGCGGGGGATGAACTCCGCCGCGCCCGTTGCCGCCTGCGCAACTCAGAAGCTTGCGTCCACGTCCACCTGCGCCGCCACGTCGAACATGTGCCACACCGTTGCCGCCAGCATGACCGCCTGCGCGTCGTCGCTGATGCCGATGGACCCGAGCGTCGAGCGCACGCTCGGCAGACCATACTGGCTGACAGTGGCCGCAAAAGTGCCGCCCGAGGACACATGGACGGGCCCCTGCCACCAGATGATCCGCTGCTCCTGGTCGGCGAACCAGCGCGTACTTCCGTCGCCGTAGAGCCCGTTATAGCCGTCACGGTGGGAGTAGTTGTTGAAGCCGGGCCGGCTGACGATGATGTTCTGGCTGTTGCCGTAGTTGGCGGACTTGACGAAGCTGTCCACCACCAGCGCGCGGCCTCCCAGCGTCTTGGGCGTCTTGAAGAAAGGCGCGTGAGGGGTGGTGTTGATCCGCGGCTTCGTCCAGCGCACCGGCACCGGCGAGACCTTCCATGCCGCCAGCGCCGCGTCGCTGTAGTCGCTGTACGACACCCCCGCAATGCTCAGGTTCTGGCTCGGCACCGTCGGCACGTTGCGGTAGTCGTAGTTCGCGTAAATCCCAATGTACTGGTCGTAGCCGGAATACGTCCAGTAGCGCCAGTTGCCGTGCGTCAGCGTCCGGGCGTCAAAGCCGCCGCGCGTCGCCCAGTCCGAGATGCGGTGCGCGCCGTAGCTCGTGTCGTGGGTCCACTGCCGGTCCATTTCCATGTCCGGCGACTTGTACGTGTCTCCCACCGTAGGGCAGAAGTAGGTGCGGCAGTCCGGAAGGTAGTTGCTGACCAGCAGATGCCCCAGTCCCCACGGCGCGGCCTTGATGCCCGTTCCCGACGTCTGGTTCCCCGAGAAGGTGTCCGTATGGTGAACCCCGACGCCGATGCAGCGCCAGTACTGGCGGGGATCGTTGCCGCCCTGGTAGTTACCGGAGCAGTACACGACGGTATTGGTCTTCGAGTCAACGTACGCTTCGTTGTGAGTGGGATGCGCCGTGGCGCCCTGACCCACGCGGTTGTTCCCGCCCTCGAAGACCCACTGGTGGCCGGCGGGGTAGTACTCGCCGTAGTCGGCGGTGTATCCTGCCAGAGACTTCCCCATCTGGTTGAGGTTGTTCATGCAGTTCGCGCGCCGCGCCTTTTCCCGCGCGCTTGCCAGGGCGGGCAGAAGCATGGCCGCCAGGATCGCTATGATGGCGATCACAACGAGCAGTTCGATTAGCGTAAACGACTTCAGACGACGCCACGCGCCGACCCAGAACCCTGGCATGACGACCTCCTTCCCCGTCTTGAAAAAACGACACCCTAGGCGGCAATAGCCCGCAGGACGGAACTATTCCGACGAGATATCCTCTCGCTCATCTAACGCATTATTGCATCGTCCAGCGCCGGAGTCAAGGTGATTTCCCGCGTTCGCTGTCCAGAACACCCCCAAGCGCCTCGCCCAGCCGCGCGTTGCGGCGGAGCAGTTCCCCCAGTTGAGCCTCCGCCTCGGCGGCGCGGCCCATCCGCGCCAGGCACAGCGCCAGGTTGTACCGGGCCTCATCCGCATCCGGGCGCGCGGCCAGCGCATGGGCCAGCCACAAGACGGCCTCCTCATCGCGCCCGGCGGAGGCCAGCGCGGCACCGAGGTTCAGATGCGTGTTCGGGTCACCCGGACGCAGGGCGTTCGCCCGCCGGTGCGCCTCGACGGCCTCCGCATCGCGGCCCGTGCGGAAGAGCAGGTTGCCCCAGGCCCCCCAGACATGTGCGTCGCGCGGCGCGGCCGCCAGAGCCTCGCGCAGGACCTGTTCCGCCTCCGCCATACGGCCGGCAAGGGCCAGCGCCGTTCCCAAGTCCGCCCGCGCCGGACCGTCGCCCTCGCCGGCCGCTTTGCGGAAGAACTCCACGGCCTCCGCGTGGCGGCCCTCGCGCAGGGCGATCATGCCCAGGGCTTGCAGCGCCACGGGATTGCCGGGGTCCAACGCGTGCGCGGCTCGGATGGCCGCCTGCGC
>JAKJEM010000116.1:5402-5673 GCA_022705425.1 Planctomycetota bacterium | reverse complement strand
CGTGCAGGCGCGACGGTCGAGCGAAAGGCCGTTCTTCATGGTCCTATCGGTGGAGGCGCCGCACCCGCCGCACCAGGCGCCGGCGGAGGCCATCGAGCGGGTGCGCTCTCGCGCGATGGCGTGGCGGCCGAACTTCCGGCCCGGCGCGCCGCCGCCGGGAACGCCGGAGACGAAGTGGGACCTCCTGGCGGCGAAGGATGTCCCCGACCTGCCGGCGCGTTACTACGCCCAGATCGAGAACCTCGACGACAACTTTGCGCGCCTGGCGGCG
>JAKJEM010000116.1:0-5392 GCA_022705425.1 Planctomycetota bacterium | reverse complement strand
GAACACCGTGGTGCTGTTCTTCAGCGACCACGGCGAGATGATGGGTTCGCACGGGCTCTATCAGAAGCAGCTCCCTTATGAGGAGTCCATCAACATCCCCTTGATCGTGCATGACCCGCGTCTGCCGCCGGAGCGGCGGGGAACGGTGGTGGACGCGCCGGTGTGTACGGAGGATCTCTATCCGACGACGCTGGGACTGGCCGGCGCGGCGGCGGATGCGTCGAAGCCGGGGTTGGACCTCGGCCCGTGCATTCGAGGCGCAGGGACACCGGCGCGCGAGGGGGTGTATCTGGAGTTTGTGGAGGAGGACCGCCCGCCGATGCCCCTGTACGGCCATGCATGGCGGGGATTGCGGACGCGGCGCTGGAAGTACGTGGTCCTCGACGGGCAGCCGTGGATGCTTTTCGACTTGGCGGAGGACCCCTTCGAGATGAACAACCTGGCGGCATCCCACGCCCACGCCGGAGTGCGGCGGGAGCTGCACGAGACGCTGAAACGACGGGCGATCGAAACGCACGACTCCTATGAGTTCGCGGAGTAGATGGGGCGCGCGGGGCGCGGCCCGGGTCTTCAGCGCAGGCGCGGCGTGAGAGTGACGCGGTACGCCGGAGACGCGCCGCCGGGGGGCAGGGTCTGGGGCTTGAAGGTCAGGACCGCCTGCGCGAAGCCATCGGCGGGGCGCGCCGCAAGCCGGAGTGCCTCCAGACGCTCATCCTCGCAACAGAGGTTCACGGCGTAGCCTGGGGCGTGGAAAGTCAGGTCGCACCGGCGGGGTTCGGCGGGGAATTCCAGGCGGGCGTTGATGGGGGCATCGAGGCGTTCACAGGCCGGGGCGCGGAGGTCGCAGGAGACGTGCGCGGCGTAATCCTTGAGGAAGCGGAAGCGCAGGGCGTCGTTGAGAAGGACCTCGCGCGCGGAGGTGTTTCGGCGCTCGGAGGAGACGAGGACGCTTCCGTCCTGGATGCGGATACTCTTGCGATAGACGACGCCGGCGAAGTCGGGGCGGTCGCGGAGGAGGCGCTCGAAGGTGGCGTGGTTCTCGCCGGCTTCGACGACCTCGAAGGGCTCGGTGGCGGCCTCAAAGACCTCGGCCACGGCCTCGGAGTCCACGGCGGCGTTGAGGATGGGGTCCACGACCTGGCGTCCGGAGAGCCAGAGGCCGGCCATTCGGGCGCCGCGCTCGGGGAGGAGGTGAAGGACGATCTCTCCGTGTCGGAGGGTCAGGCCGCGGGTGTGGTGAAACTCCTCGATATCGCGGGGGGTGACGGCAGGGAAGCGGACGGGGGGCGTGAGGCGCATGAAGTCATCGGGCGCGCGCGAGAAGACGTTGTCCGGCGCGCCGCGCAGCCAGGCTTCGGCAAGGGGGGAACCGCCGGAGCGACGGCACATGCGCCAGGAGGCCTTGTCGGGGTAGAAGGCGACGAAGTCCCCCGCGCGCAGGGCGCGAAGGATGGCGGCAACGGAGCGCTCCGCGCAGAGATAGACCGTGAAGTGATTGGCGGCGGTGAAGAGCATTCCGTGGAAGTCGGAGTTGGAGACGACGGGCAGCGGGAGGGCGGGGAAGATCTCGTCGTAGGCGCGCGCAATCGCAGGGTCCTCGGCGGCGAGCATGTCGAACTCAACGGCCTCGATTCCGTACTCGGCGGCGTAGCGGCGCGCAGTGGCGGCAAGCTCGGCGAGCCCCCGAGTGCGGACGGGGTGGTTGAGGATGCGCAACGCGGCGCGGTTTTCGTCGAGCAGTTCCAGAACGTGGCATCCGGCAATGTCGAGTTCCCTTCCGGGGATGAGCAGGAGGGAACCGCCGGTCTCCTGTACGTGCCGGGCGGCGACGGCAAGGGCGGGTCCGGAATCCTGCGGGACGTGTTCGGTGATGCCGAGAGCGTCGAAACCGTTCCGGGTGAAGAGGTCCACCACGCCGCGCGCGGGATACGAGCTGGCGTGCCACTTGCCGGGAGGGTACGAGAGATGGTCGGTGTGGCAGTGCAGGTTCGTCTTCAGGCAATGGATCAACGGGGGCTCCAATCGTACCAGGGGTTGCATGTGTATATATCGGGAGGGAGCGGAAGAAGTCAAATCGGGAGCAATGAGACGTCCGGTACGATAGTGGACGCGCCGCCGGCATCCGGGTATCATCTTCGCAGGGCCCGTCATGTCGGGACGAGCGTCCGTTTCCGTTCCCCATGGGATCGAGAAGGAAGGCGACCGTGAGCAACAGTCAGCGAGACTTGATCGCCCGCGCCAATGCTTCCATTGCGGCGGCGGCGCGCGCTCTTTCGGCCGATCCGCAGCGCCCGTGCATCCATTTTCTGCCGCCGGCAAACTGGATGAATGACCCGAACGGCATGATCCTGTGGAAGGATCGGTATCACCTCTTCTATCAGCACAACCCTTACGGTCCGTTGTGGGGCAACATGCACTGGGGACACGCGGTGAGCGGCGACCTGATTCGCTGGCAGCACTTGCCGGCGGCCATTGCGCCGACGCCGGGGGGGCCGGACAAGGACGGCATCTACAGCGGTTGTTGCGTAGATGACGGTGGCCGGCCCACCGCCGTTTACACGGGGGTGCGTCCGGAGTGCCAGTGTCTGGCGGTGGGGGACGAGGATCTGCTGACGTGGGAGAAGGAGCCGGCCAACCCCGTGATAGCGAAGGCGCCGCCGGGTTACGACGCGGGATTTCGCGACCCCTGGGTCTGGCAGGAGGGCGCGCAATGGCGGATGCTGGTCGGATCGGGGCGGGTGGGGCACGGGGGGGCGGTATTGCTCTACCGTTCCAAGGATCTGCGGAGGTGGGAGTACCTTGGGCCGATGGTCGAGGGGGATGCGCGCGAGACGGGCCGGATGTGGGAATGCCCCTTCTTCTTCCCGTTGGGCGACAAGCACGTGCTCGTCATCCACCCGATTCCCATGTCCCGGGCGATCTACATGGTGGGGCGCTACGCCGACGGACGTTTCCTTCCGGAGACCGCCGGCAGCGTGGATCACGGCACTCAGGACTTCTACGCGACCCACTTCATCCGCGACCGTCAGGGCCGGCAGGTGATGGTCGCCTGGCTGCGCGAGGCGCGTTCGCAGGAGGCGCAGCAGCGGGCGGGATGGTCCGGATGTCTTTCTCTCCCGCGCGAAGTGTACCTCAAACCGGACGGTCACCTCGGGCAGCGTCCTCTTCCGGAACTTGCGGCCCTGCGGCGCAAAGTGTGGCGGGCGGAGAACGTGCGGATGACGCGCGAGCGGATGACCCTGACGTCCGAGTTGGGGGGGGAAAGTCTGGAAGTGCGAGTGCAGGCCCGGTTGCTCGAAAGCGGGACGCTGACGCTTCGATTGCGTCGTTCGCCGGAGGGGCAGGAGGAGACGCTCCTGATCTACGATCGGTGGAATGGAACGTTGACGCTTGATCGGCAGCGATCGAGTCTTGACGCGACGGTGAACCGCGGGCCGAAGTCCTGCCCGCTGAAGCTTGGCGCGGAGGAAGCGTTGGACCTGACGGTGTACCTGGATCGCTCGGTGGTCGAGGTCTTTGCCAACGGAGGCACGGCGATGACCTGCCGCATCTATCCCACTCGGGCCGACAGTACGGGGGTGGACTTCCTGTGGACGGGTTCGACGACGGAGGTGGAGCGTTTCGAGGTGTGTGAGTTGGCGTGAGGACCGGGACGGCGCCCCACCTCGGTGCGGGGGGTCGCGTCGTGCGTGGGTCAGGAAGGAAGGAAACGGAGATGAACGGCATGACGCGCGAGAGCTACTACTCCTGCTTCGCCCAGGTCTTTGATGCGTGCGTCTTCGGGGCGGGTTACGCGGGCTTCGCAGCGGCGCAGAGACTGGCCGATGGGGGGAAGCGCACGCTGTTGGTGGACTTGGGCGGCGACGTGCTGTGGGAGAGCGGGCGTGCCTTTCGGACGGCGACGGGATCGTGGACGCCGGAGTTCCGGGCCTTTGCCGAACGCGTGGCGAATGCGTCGGGTATTGCGGACGAATGGCTTGACGGCGCGATTGCCGAATTGACGGCGAACGACCTGCTGCGGCGCGACGGGCTTCAGGTTCTCTATTACGCAACGCCCGTTGCGGTCGAGTTCGACGAGGGGTTTCTGGGCGGCGTGACGGTGGCCGTCAAGTCCGGCCTGCGTCGAATCCTGTCGCGGCAATGGGTGGATGCCACGGAAACGGGAACGCTGGCTCGGTTGTTACAGCCGGCGTTGCAGGCGAAGCGGCCCGAACGGATCGAACTGGCCGTTCATTTCCAGCGAGTGCGCTGGGACGATACGCAGCGCGTCGAGTATGCCATTTCGGGACAGCCGGGATGTCGCGCGACGTGGTCGCCATCGCGCTGGTCGAATGAGCGGATATTGAGCATTTCCGCCCCCGGTGCGACGGAGCACTGGATGGGCCTTCTTCTGCCCGCCGTGCGGGGGGTGCGGGAGCAGTTCGGGGAGGAGATCGGCGACGGGTTCGTGAGCCATTGCAGTTTCAGACCCTACCCCGTGTACGGCGCGGGCGCCGGAGGGACGGGGATGCCGCAGAATGTCGCGCTGGCTTCGCCGGCGCTGGCGTGGGCGGAGGTCGAGACGCTCAGCGAGCGATACGCGCTGGGGGTGGCGGCGGCGGAAGCGCTGTCGAGCCGACCCGGCGCGACGGGTGCGGAGAGTCTTTCCCGTGCGGCGATTCGCCTGCCGGAGGGCGTGGCCGAGATGAGCGCGGAGGTCGGCGTGGCCGGGCTGGGGGCGGGAGGGGCGCTTGCGGCCGTGGCGGCGGCGCGGGCGGGCGCGGCGACGGCAGCCTTTGATCCGCTGCCCTTCGCCGGCGGGACGGCCACCGGCGGGGGGATTCCCAGCTATTACTGGGGGGTGGCCGGGGGGCTTCAGGATGAACTCGACGACCGTGTGCGTGAGATCATGCCCCTGTTCGCGAATCCGGCAGTCTGGGGACGGCGATTCCATCATGACGCGCGGCGGATCGTCCTTGATGAAATGCTGCGGAAAGCGGGTGTGACGTGCGTTTGGGGCGCAATGCTGTACGGCGTGGAGATGCGCCACGGGCGTGTAGAGGCGGGCCTGCGCGCGTCGTGCTGGATTGACGCCACGGGCGACGGCGACCTGGCGGCCTTTGCCGGGGCGAAGTTCCAGTTGGGGCGCGCCGGCGACGGCTGCCTGCACGCCTACACGCAGTCCCTCGGGCGTTTCCGCCTGGCCGAGGAGCGTCTGCTGACGGGCACGGTGAACTTCGACAGCGGTTACACGGACCCGACCGACAGTGAGGACCTGACCCGCGCGCGGATCACGGGGATCGGGCAGCATTCGTACTACGCCTACAACGCGATCCGGCGTCCGACGTGGATCGCGCCGCAGATCGGCCTGCGGCAAGGGCGGCAGATCGAGACGGACTACCGTCTGACGATA
>JAKJEM010000115.1 GCA_022705425.1 Planctomycetota bacterium | reverse complement strand
GATGCCGGGGGGAGACTGAGCGTCAAGAAGGTCGGGCCGGGGGATCATGGCTTCCCTACCAAGGGGAAAGGACGGTCGCGCGTTGTGATGCGGTTAGCCCGCACTTCTCACAACGGCGCTCGCACAAGCCCCTCCTGTGCGGCAGAAGTGTTGTTGTAACAAGTACTTACAACCGGGCACGGAGGGGCATGCAAACGCCGGCGTAAGAGTGCGGCGGGTGGCGGAGCAAAAGTGCGGCACCCGGCCAGTATATACCCCCGCACAGTGCGGGGCGTCAAGAGTTATCCACAACGACTTTACGACTTCGGCGCTGCGTCGTGCTTTTCGTCGGGCGGCTGTGTGGCCTGAAGCCGATGCTTGAGGCGCCGTTTCGATTCCTTGAGGCGGAAACTGGCCGGTGCCGATTCTGCCACGACGCGCAGAACCGCGTAGATATTGGCCCAGAACGCGCAAGGCCCGCTGCAAGTGGCAGCGGGCCTTTTCGCGCCGGAGCGATTTTGCTCCGGTCGAGTGGTGACCCCAAGGGGAATCGAACCCCTGTTCTCAGATCGAAAATCTGATGTCCTAACCGCTGGACGATGGGGCCATACGAAGAAGCGGGGAATGGAGACAACACTCTCCCTTCTCCAATTCTCCGTACGCTGAAGCGATTGTACACGAACCGGCGCGTTGATTCAAGGCAGTTGGTGAGGGTGGTGGGATTCGAACCCACGGCCACAACATTAAAAATGTCGTGCTCTACCAGGCTGAGCTACACCCCCCCATGTGTCTTCATCGTAGCACAGCCCGTGTGCGCGCGCAACCCACGGCTCCTTTGCCTGGCGAACCCTCCGGCAAGGGCGGGGCGGCCGCCGTCCATCGTTCCTCGTCCGTCGCCGTCCTTCGCCTCCTTCCGTCCCCACCTTCCCATTCCCTTGTGCTCCATACATAGCCGCCGTTTGCCGTGCGTTGTTCTTCGCGCCCTTGCCGTCCTTTGTGGTGAGCCCCCCCGCCGTCTCGCCGTTGCCGTCCTCATCTGCACAATCTGCGGACGGCCGTCCTCGTCCTCCGTTCACTCCGCGGTAACCGGTCAGTCTTCAGGAGGACGCACCGTGAGTATCCTGTGTGGCACGGGCGCCCTCGCCCGTGGTTGCCACAACAGGACGTTCCCACAGCCGAGGGCGGCTGTGCCACGCCTCCGGAAGACTGACCGGTTACACTCTGCGATCCCCTCGTTTGCCCCCCACACCCCGCAGTGATACCATGTCTGCGGCGCGTCCGTCCGCGCGGACAGCGCGCCGCCGCCATCGGACAGGAGACCCCGCCATGCCCCGCAAGGCCGCCGCCCCCTCAACCTGGAGCCCTATCGTTGCCGGCAGAACGAAGACCACTCTCCGCGAACGCTGGCTCCGCGCCATGCGCTTCCAGAAGCCCGACCGCCTGCCCCTCTTCGAGTTCGGCTACTGGACCGAAACCCTCCCCGAATGGCACAAGCAGGGCCTGCCCGTTACGGTCAAGAATGAGCGCGACGCCTATGCCTATTTCGGCATCGAAAACTGGGGCGGCGCCGGAATCAACATCGGCCTCCTCCCCGGATTCCAGACCGAGGAAATCGAGCGGGGAAAGGACTACGTCATCTACCGCAACGCCGAACGCGCCCTCGTCCGCGAGCGAACCGACACGATCCGAACCATCCCCCACTACATCGAGTACGGCATCCGAGATCGCTCCGACTGGGAGAAGCATTTCCGCCCCCGCCTGGACTCCAGAACTCCCGGACGTTATCCCGCCGACTGGCCCGGCCGCGTCGCCGCCTACCGCTCGCGAACCTACCCCCTCAGCGTCCCCATCGGTTCCATGATCGGCAAGATCCGGAACTGGGTCGGCTTCGAGAACCTCGGACTCATCGCCTACGACGACCCCGCCCTCCTCGAGGAGATGATCGAAGCCTCCTGCCGCTGCGTCTGCGAGACGATCGCCCCGGCCCTCAAAGAGGTCCAGTTCGACTTCGCCGCCGGATGGGAGGACATCTGCTTTAAGAACGGCCCCGCCCTCAGTCCGCGCATGTTCGACCAGTGGATTGTCCCCCGCTACAAGCGCATCACCGACCTCCTTCGCGCTCACGGCGTCGAGATCATCTGGACCGACTGCGACGGCAACATCATGCCGATCCTCGACCAGTTTCTCGCCGGCGGAATCAATTGCATGTTCCCCCTCGAGGTCGCCGGCGGTACCGACCCCGTCGCCATCCGTCAGAAATACGGACGCCGCGTTCTGCTGCACGGCGGCGTGGACAAGATGCCCCTGCGCGAAGGCCCGAAAGCCATCGAGCGCGAACTTCTGCGCCTCAAACCCGTCGTGGATGAAGGCGGCTTCATCCCCCACGTGGACCATCGCGTTCCCGCCGACGTCCCACTCCAGAACTACAAGTTCTACCTGAAGCTCAAGCGCGACATCTTCAACGCCGGCGACCTCGAACCCCACTACCCCGAATAGTCCCGCATCCTCCCGCCGTTCCGCTCGCCGCCCAGCCCGCCCGCGCGGCGCCGGACGGACCCGCCCGCCGGCGTGGCGCAGGCGCCCCGGGGGTGGACGCAGTGGAGACCTCCGTCGGCGCGCCCCACCCGCCGCGGCGGTGGACGCGCGCGCCCCCGCGAAGCGTTTGACTCCGCGGGCTCCCTCCTCCATAATCGGTATGTCGCATCCGAATGGAGGAAGAGCCCCCGCGCCATGACCGCCGCGCCCCCGCAGACCACCCGCGTCGCCGAACGTCTCGGACTCGACATCGGCGGCGTCTTCGCCAAAGCCGTCGCGCTCGATGCCACCGGCCAGGTCGTCGCGCGCGCCGCCGAACGCCACCACGGCAACCCCCTCCCGCTCCTTCGCCGCATCCTCGCCGGGATGGTCCCCCCGGGCGCGCCCCCGATCGGACTGACCGGTTCCTACGCGCCCGCCGTCGCCGAATGTCTCGCCCTCCGTCCCGCCGACGCCGTCAGCGCCGAAATCGCCGCCGTCCGCCGCGTTCTCCCCGACGCCCGCAACATCCTCAACGTCGGCGGCAGTTCTGTGACGCTCATTCAACTCGACGACGACGGCCGCTTTCTCGACTACAGCGTCAACTCCCTCTGCGCTGCGGGAACCGGCGCCTTCCTCGACCAGCAGGCCGAACGCCTCGGCATCCGCTACGAGGACCTCGACACCTTCGAACACCACGACGATCCGCCCCACATCGCCACCCGCTGCTCCGTCTTTGCCAAGACCGACCTGATCCACCGCCAACAGGAGGGCTGCGGCAAGTCGGCCCTCTGGTGCGGCCTCTGCAAGAGCATGACCGGCGCCTTCCTCAACACCCTCCTGCGCGGGCGCCCCCTGCGCGGACTTACCGTCCTCACCGGCGGCGTTTCCCGCAACGCCGAGGTCATGCGCTGGCTCAAGGCCCGCTACGGCGATCAGGTTCGCACGTTCGACGGCGCCGCCTGGTCGGGCGCGATCGGCGCGGCCCTCCTGGCCGTGCAGTCCCTTCCCGACCTCGCGGCGCGCCTCGCTGCGGCCGAGGCCCTTCCCCCCGCTGCGCCCGCGTCGCGCCGCCCCACGCTGTGCTTCCGCCGCTCCACCTACCCCTCCTTTGCCGTCCAGGAAAGCCTCGTGGACCCCCTCGGCAACGAGGTCCGCGTTTCCGCCTGGCCCGCCGGTCCCGAGGCCGATGTCTTCCTCGGGCTCGACATCGGCTCCACCAGCACCAAGGCCGTCCTGATGGACCCCGACGAACGTGTCCTCGCCGACATCTACCGCCGCACCGCCGGAGAGCCCATCGAAGCCGCCAAACGCCTCCTCGCCGCCATCCAGGAGCTGGCCCGCCGCCGCGGGACGCGGCTGCGCGTCCTCGCTGTCGGGGCGACCGGCTCCGGACGCAAACTCGTCGGTCAGGTCCTCGGGGCCGATGCCATCGTCAACGAAATCACCGCGCACCTCGCCGGCGCGCTCCGCACGGACCCGCGCGTGGACACCATCTTTGAGATCGGCGGCCAGGACTCCAAGTACATCCGCGCCCGCAACGGACGCATCTTCGACAGCAACATGAACTACGTCTGCGCCGCCGGCACCGGCTCCTTCGTCGAGGAACAAGCGCGCCGACTCGGTTTCCGCCTCGAGGAGATCGGCGACGTCGTCATGAACATCGCCCCCCCCGTCACCAGCGACCGCTGCACCGTCTTCATGGAGCAGGACGTCGAACGGCTCCTGCGCCAGGGCTACACCCGCGAAGAGTGCATGGCGGCGGTCCTCTGCAGCGTCGTCAAGAACTACCTCAACAAAGTCGTCGGACGCCGCCCCGTCAGCCGCGAACGGGTCTTCTTCCAGGGCGCCACCGCGCGCAACAAGGGCCTCGTCGCCGCGTTCGAGAACCTCCTCGACGTCGAGATGGTCGTCAGCCCCTACTGCCACGTCATGGGGGCTTACGGCGTCGCCCTCTGCGCCCGACGCCGCCTGGCCGAAAGCGGCGAGCCCACTCGCTTCAAGGGCCTCGACCTCGCCTCCCGCCGCATTGCCCTCGAATCCGAAAGCTGCTCCCTCTGCCAGAACCGCTGCCGCCTTACCTTCGCCCGCATCGAAGGGCAGGCCGAACGCCCCAGTTGGGGCTACATGTGCGGACGCGACCCCGACGCCGCCGCTGCGCGCCTCCACGAGGACTTCGCCCCCTTCCGCCGCCGGCTCGCCCTCCTCTTCCAGGACCCGCGCCCCCGCGCCCACCCCCCCGCCCTGCGCACCGTGGGCATCCCCCGCGCCCTCACCACCTTCAGCCTTTTCCCCCTCTGGCGCACCCTCTTCCGCGAACTCGGGTGCCGCGTCCTGCTCTCCGAGCGCACCGACGAAGAAACCCTCCGCCGCGGCAACGAACTCTGCGCCGCCGACTTCTGCTTCCCCGTCAAGCTGGCCCACGGTCACGCCGCCCGGCTCGCCGCACGCAAGGACGTGGACTTCATCTTCCTCCCGCAACTCGCCCAGGCCGAACCCAACCCCCGCACGACCAGCAGCGCCTATTGCCCCTACGTCCAGGCCTCCCCCGCCGTTATCCGCTCCGCGCTCAGCCTCCACGGCGTGGACGCCTCCCGGCTGCTCATGCCCGTCGTGGACCTCTCCCTCTGGCCCGCGATGCAGAACCGCGAACTCGTCGCCGCCCTGGCCGGCCCCCTCGGCGTCACGCCCGCCGCCGTCCGCCGCGCCTGGCGGCGCGCCAAGGCCGACCAACAGGAGTTCGAACGCCTCCGCCGCGAGGAGGGCCTCCGCATCCTTCGTCGCGTCGAAGCCCAGGGCAAGCCCGCTATCGTCATCATCGGACGCCCTTACAACACCCTCGACCTCGGCAGCAACCTCTCCCTCCCCCAGAAGATCGCCGATCTCGGCCTGACGGTCATCCCCATGGACATGCTTCCCTGCGACGCGCAATCCATCTCCCCCGCCTTCCGCAACATGTACTGGGCCTACGGCCAGCGCATCCTCGCCGCCGCCGAATTCGTCCGGAATCACCCCAACCTCTACGCCATCTACTTCACCAACTTCTCCTGCGGTCCCGACAGCTTCCTCCTCAGTTTCGTGGACGAGATCATGGGCGAGAAGCCCTCCCTCACCCTTGAACTCGACGAACACGGCGGCGACGCCGGCTACCTCACGCGCATCCAGGCCTTCCTCGACGTGGTCGGCGCCTGGACCCCC
>JAKJEM010000114.1 GCA_022705425.1 Planctomycetota bacterium | reverse complement strand
GGGAGCGGCAGGCGGTGCTGGGATTGGCGCTGGCGGGGGCGGTGGCGCTGACGGTGAACCTGGGCCACTATGTGCGGAACTGCCGGGCGGCGGGCTCGCCGCTGGCCACCGGTCAGGAGGCGGGGGGACGCTTCGGATATCGGAATGACGCGATGGGACCGCGGCTGTGGGTGTCGAACGTGGCGCGGAACGTTGCGATTCACTTCGGGACGATGTCGGGGGAGGTCAACGCGGCCTGTGCGCGGGCGGTGGAGGGGCTGCACAGGGCGCTGGGGGTGGACGTGAATGACCCGCGGACGACGTGGGGGAACTGCGAATGGGAGACAGTTGGGCACAGTTGGCACGAGGACACGGCGGGGAGCCCGCAGCACGTGGTCTTGATTGGGGTGTGCGCGGGGTTGATCCTGGGGGCGAGGCGGCTGCGGGAAGCGCGGGGTCTGGCGGTGTATGTTCTGTGCGTGGCAGGCGGAGCGGCGCTGTTCTGTGCGCTTCTTCGGTGGCAACCGTGGAACGTTCGGCTGCACCTGCCGCTGCTGGTTCTGTCCGCCGGCTTTGTGGGTCCGGCGCTTTCGGGGTGGCGGCGGTCGGCGAGGGTGACGGGAGTGCTCGCGGCGGGGCTTCTGGCGCTGGCGCTGTGGCCGGCACTTCGCAACGCGAGCCGCCCGCTGTTTGTGCAGCCGCAGAATGTGCTGAATGTGCCGCGGATCGAGCAGTATTTCGTGAATCGGGCGGCTCTCGGTCCGCCCTACCGTGGCGCAGCGCGGTACGTTGCCGAAAGGGGGTGGCGTCACATCGGGCTGTACTGCGGGTCGGATGACGGAGAGTATCTGCTCTGGGCGGCCTTCCGCGAAGCGGGGGTGGCGGTGCGAATCGAGCATGTCGGGGTCTCTGGAACGGAGCGGGGCGGAGCGAGTCCGGAGGTGGTGCTGAGCCTGGTTCCCGGCGGACCGCGCGAGATGACGCTGGGGGATGTGCGCTATGTTCGGACGGCAACGGCGGGACCGGTGACGGTGCTGAGGCGTGCGGGACCGGCGACATGGACGCGGCAATAGGGAAGCAGGGTCGTGGGGGCTGCGGTTCGGAGGGGCGGAGGGGACGTCACAGGCTCAACGCTCAACGCGCGCCTGCCCCACCGGTGAAGGGAGGCATTTGCGCGGGATGACGGTTTATGATTGTATTGTGCGCGGAGGTGTTCAGGAGGGGAGGAAACGGGAGGACGATGATGGCAGAGCAGGCCGCCGCGGCGCAGGGCGAAGGCTCGCCGGCTTGTGCGACGCGGCGCGTTGCGGCGATGGCGGCGGGGTCGCCGAGGCGTCCTCGGTCGGTGCGCCGCCTCCTCCCCGTCCGGTGGCGCACGAGGTCGCCGGTTTCGGGGGCGCGAGCATGAAGGTCACGCTGATCTCCCTTGACCAGATGATCATCTCGTCCGGCGTGCGGACGATTTCCTCCGGTCTCAGAGAGCGGGGCCATGCCACGGAGATTCTCTTTGCGCGGGCGGTCACGGGGCGCCCGCTGTCGGAGAAGGTGCTTGAGGCTCTGACAACGCGGTGTGCGGGCAGCGGCCTGGTGGGGCTGTCGTTGATGTCGAACGCGTACCCGCAGGCCGTGGCGTTGACGCAGGCGTTGCGCCGGCGCGTGTGTGTGCCGATCGTGTGGGGGGGAGTTCATCCGACCTTTCGCCCTGAAGAGAGCCTGGCTCACGCGGACATTGTCTGCGTCGGTGAAGGCGAAACGGCGATGTGCGACCTTGCCGACGCCGTTGCGCGGGGCGACACCGGACAGGGGATCGCCGGCCTGTGGACACGAGGCAAGGACGGGATCGTCCGTGGCGGCGTGGCGTCCCTTGCGGAGAGCTTGGACGCGCTGCCCGCCGCCGACTTGGGCCCCGAGGGACACGCCATCCGCGACGGCGACGCATTACTGGACATGACCCCCGCGCTCTTCGAGAAGTTTCTCACCAAACGCGATGCGGGCGGCGGCAGGTTTGTGGCGGAGTACTACGTCTCCACCTCGCGGGGGTGTCCGTTCCGGTGCGCCTACTGCGCATCGAGCACGATCAAGGCGTTGTATGGAGGCCGGCGTTTCTTCCGGTTGCGCAGCCCGGTGAAGGTCGTCGAGGAGGTCGTCGCTCTGACGGGGCGGTTTCCTTTCATTCGTTGGATCTACTTCGCAGACGATGATCTTTTTGCGACGCCGATCTCGCGGTTGGAGGAGTTCACGCGGCTATGGCGCGAGCGGGTGGGCCTGCCGTTCTACGCCACGACGGCGCCGTGGTCCTACGATGAGACGAAAGCGGCGCTGCTGCGCGACGCCGGGCTGGAGATACTGAATATCGGCATTCAGTCGGTGTCCGAGCGCAGTGCGCGTCTCTACCGCCGTCCGACGTCGCGCGAGACTCTGGCGCGGGTGACGGCGTCGGTGGCGCGCCTCGGTCTGCGTCAGCCGCCGGTCTATGACTTTATCCTCGACAATCCCTATGAGACCGATGCCGATCGGCTGGAGAACCTTGACTTTATCCTGTCCCTGCCCCGGCCGCTGCGGCTTCAATTGTTCTCGCTGGTGGCCTTTCCCGGCACGGAACTGTACGACCGCATGAAGGCCGATGGCCTGCTTGCAGACGAGGCGGCGATGATCTACTCGAAGAGCTACTCCTATCCCGCGCCGGACTACATCAACATGCTGACCTTCCTGGCCGGCACGAGCGTCTCCCGGGGGTTGCTGCGCGCGCTGCGCACACGGCCCTTCCTGTGGTTGTTCCATAATCGGGCGGCGCGGTGGGCCTTTCGCGTTGCGCCGTATGGGTTCTTCGTGGCCGTGGTGCGGCGGGGTCTGAACTTCCGGTTCTGGCGATGGAATGCGGACGCGAAGGGAGACGCCTGATGAGACTGCTGCTCGTCAACCCCTACTTCGGAACCGGGACGGATGCGCGCACGGAGGGGGCCACGCACTCGCCGCCGCTGGGGCTGGGCTTCCTGGCGACCTATGTGCGCGACCACAGCGACTGCCGCGTCGAGGTGCTCGATCCTGCGCCGCAGGGGTTGACGTTGGAGCAGACGCTCGCGCGCGCGGCCGAAGCCGACTTTGTGGGGCTGACCTGCTATGCGGACACCCGCTTTCAGTGTTTCGAGTTCGCCGAGCGTCTGCGGGTCGCGCATCCGAAGGCAACGATCATTGTGGGCGGACCGCACACATTCGCCATGGATGAACTGATACTGCGCCGGTATCCCTTTATTGACATCGTGGTCCGGGGCGAGGGGGAGGAGACGCTGCTGGAGATCGTCCAGGGCGTCCCGCGCGCGGAGATCGCCGGGATCACGTACCGTGACGGCGGGCGCGTCATCCGCAACCCCCTGCGCGCGTTGAGCGACAGCATAAACCGATACTACATAGACTACAGCCTTCTGCCGCCGATGGACCTTTACAGCCGCGACGTCGAGGCGCCGGCGGACATCCGGCGCCTGAAGACGCTCTACACGATCGCCACGCGGGGGTGTCCCTTCCAGTGCTCGTACTGCGCCAACATTCACTGGGAACGACGCTGGCGCGCGACGACGCCGGACGAACTCGTGCGGCGCATCAAAGGCTGGGTGGAGCAGTTCGGCGTCGAGTATGTTCGCTTCTACGACGACCTCTTCACCGCGAACAAGGGGTGGGTACTGGAGTTCTGCCGGCGGCTGCGCGACAGCGGGCTGCGTATTCGCTTCCGCGTTCTCGTGCGCGCGGGCACCGATCGGGCCGTCCTCAAAGCGTTGAAGGACGCAGGCTGCGTGGCCGTCGGCTTCGGTATCGAGAGCGGGTCCGACCGGGTTCTGAAGCGCATCGAGAAGAAGATCACGCGCGAGCAGGTGATCGAAACGGTTCGCGCGTGTCGTGAACTGGGGCTGTGGACGGTGGGGGCGTTCATCATCTCCCTGCCGGATGAAACCGTCGAGGACTACGAGCAGACGCTGTCGTTGACGCCGCTGGTGGACACGTTCCAGACGAACATTCAGATCATCTTTCCGTACACGCCCTTCTACGAAGAACTGAAGGGGCGGGGCGAGATTGATGACGCGATCTGGTTCGAAAAGGCGCACGAGGGACGCCTCTTGTACACGCGGGAGAACTTTCCAAGCGCGCGCGTGGGCCGGAGAGAACTGGAGTGGATGGCCTTGCGGACGCAGTATCATCATTTTCTCCGGCGTCCGGGGCGCGTGACGGCGAAGTACGGGTGGTTCTTCGGCTCGATGATGGTAGTCCTGGCGGCGGTGGACACGCCGTTGCGGGGCGCGTTGTTCCGCGTGGCATACCGGTTCCGCGCGCTGTGGCGACGGTGGATCTACTGAGGGGGCGGCGGGCGTGAGCGTGCAGGGGGACTCGGGGTCGTTCCGACGGACGAAGGAGGACGGTGATGGCGGAGACGGCGTCGAATCCGGATGCCGACGAGAAGCCGGAACGCGTGACGCGGAACTTCGCGACGCTGGCCGCGTGCCAGGCTGCCGCGGGGCTCCTGGCGTTGTTGTCTCTGCGGATTCTGGCGACGCGCCTGGGGCCGGAGGGGTTCGGCCGGGCGTGCTTTGCGGAAGCGATGCTGGCTTACTTCATCCTCCTGTCGAACATGGGTCTGGACACGCTAGGCATACGCGAGGTGGCGCGGCGGGGGGGAGAAGCGGCGGACTATGTTCGGCAGATCAGCCTGGTGAGGCTTGCCCTGTCGCTGGCGGGGTGCGCGGCGCTGGCGGGGGCGGGGCTGGTGATGCCGGTTGACGGGACGACGCGGGGGTTGATCGCGCTGTACGGGCTGGCCCTGCTGCCGCTGGCGCTGTCGCTGGAATGGCTGTTCCAAGGGACGCAGCAGATGCAGTTCAGCGGGCTATTCCTGATTGTGCGCGAGGGCGTATTCGTCGGACTTGTGGCGACGTTCATTCGGGGGCCGGGGGATGTCCTCCTGGTTCCGGCCTTCTATGGGGTATCACGGTCGGCGGCAGTACTGCTGCTGTGGGGGGTGTATGTGCGGCGGTTCGGGTGTGGGTGGCGGCCGGGCGCGACGGGGTGGGCGGTGCTGCTGCGCGAGTCATGGCCGATCGGCCTTTCCCAGTTCATCGGGTTGGCGATGTACCCGCTGGGAACGACGCTGTTGGGGCTGATCTCAGGACCGGCGGCCGTGGGGGAATACAATGCGGCCACGCGTCCGCTGTTCTTCGTGCTGATGCTTGGAGGGGCGTACTCCATGGCCGTGTATCCTGCGGCGGCGGGGTTGTATGACCGCGACCGCGCCGGGCTGGCGGCGTTCGTGCGCCGGGCAGGCTGGCGGAGTGCGTCCGTCGCTGCGGCGGTCGGTGCGGGAGGAACATTGCTGTCGGGGCCGGTGATCGAACTCCTGTACCCCGGGGGGGCCTACGCCCGAACCGCGGCGGTCTTTGGAGTGTTTTCCTGGGCGGTGGGCGCGGCGCTGGTGAACGGGGTCTATTCGAAGGCGCTGCTGGCGTGTCATGGGCAGCGGGCCTATCTGGTTGTGGCAATCTTTCAGTTTCTGGTATGCTGCGGGGTGAGTGCGGCGCTGATTCCGCGTTTTGGGGCGTTGGGCGCGGCGGCAGCCGTTGGCGCGGCGGAGGTTGCAGGCCTGGCGGGATACGGGCGGGCCTATCGGTTGGCGTCGCGGCGCTAGACGTGCGGGTGTTCCGATGGAGAGGATGGCGAGGTTCCCATGCGGGTCTTGGTCACCGGCGGCTGTGGATTCCTGGGGTCGCATGTGTGCGAGTTCTACGCAGCGAAGGGCTGGGACGTCGTTGCCTACGACAACATGACGAAGTACGAGTTGCGGCGAACGGGCTATGGAAGTGACGCGGCC
>JAKJEM010000113.1 GCA_022705425.1 Planctomycetota bacterium | reverse complement strand
GGGGGGCGTCGTTCGGCGGGGCATGGGTCAGTCCTCCGAGGGGGCGCGCTCTTCGGCGCCGACGGGCAGGAGATAGACGTCGCCTTCGGGCACGGGCTCGTATCCGGCGGCGGCGCGGGCTTCGTTGCGGGTGAGGAGTCCGGCCTTCCAGCCCTCGCGTCCGCGGGCGGCGCGCTTCTCGCGGTCCTCCTGCAATTCCTGAATCTCGTCGAGGTCGTAGAGGAGTTCCTCGCCGGGGTGCCCCTCGACGCGCAGGAGGCCGGCGGTGAGGGCTGTTTCCATCATGCGCCAGAGGGGGCGGAGGGTTTCGGCGTAGAAGGAGCGGCGGGCCTCCTCGTAGTTGGCGTAGGTGCTGCGGTCGAGTCCGACGCGCGCGCCGACGAGGATGGGGGGAATGCCGAAGGCGGCGCAGATGCGCGATTCGCAGAGGGCGGTGAGGCCGGGCCAGTCCATGTCGCCGGCGGCGCCGATCATCTCGGCATCGGCGTCGCCTTCGAGGACGAGGGGGCTGCCGCGCTTGCCGCGGCCCGCCTTGTCGGCCAGGGCGGCGCGCAGGTCGTCGCGCTGACGCTGGGTCAGGTTGCCCTTGACGCGCAACTTCATGCCGGGGATGGGGGCGTTGCGGAGGAACTCGACGAGGTAGCTCTGGCGTTCGGTGTCCATCTGGTGGTCGTGCTGGGCGGCTTGCAGGGGGCCGATGCCCTCGGTCAGGGTGGCGGGGTCAATGAAGCGCAGGTGGATCATGTCGTCCGGGGGCACGGTGAGAAATCGTCCGCCCCCCTGGGCGACGGCATAGGAGGCGATGAGGCGGTTGCCCTGCCCGTAGTTCGGGCGGACCCACGAAGAGGGGATGGGCCAGAGTTCGCCGACGACGCCGTTGCCGCCGCGCCACTTCCAGAGGTACGCCTTGCCGGTGAGGAGCAAGCGCGAGACGAGGTAGTGGGTGAGGTCGTGCGCGGTGCAGAAGGGGTTCGGGGTGTCGAGGAGGTCGAGGACGGGATGGGGATCGAGGAGGCGGAGGGAGGCGCCGTGGCGCCGGCGGACGCGCAGGGGCGGCTCGGCGGCGGAGAGGGCGATCTTGCGCACGCAGGCGTAAATGAGGGCGTGGCCGGCGTAGTCCTGCTCGTACTGGGCGTCGCCCTTGGCGGTGAAGAGGTCGGGGCCGCCGCCGCGCGCGGCGCGCGCGAGGACGCCTTCGAGGAGTTCCCAGAATCCGGCGGCGGGGGCGAGGTCCTGGCTCTTGCCCTGGGGGCGGGCCGGAAGCGGGCCAACGGCGGGCCGGTCATTTCGCGCGGCGCGCGTCAGGGTCCGTCTGAGGGTCTGCCAGAGGGTCATGGCTGCCTGCTCTTTCTGAACCGGAGGGATGGACGGAGGACGGCGGACGACAGACGACGGACGACAGACGACGGACGACGGACGACGGACGGCAGACGACGGACGACAGACGACGGACGGCGGACGGGGGATGGCGGACGACGGACGAGAAGGGCGTGGGACGTGGGGCTAGGCGTGCCAGACGAGGGGACGGGGGGCGAGATCGGCAAAGGTCAGCGCCAGGGCGTCGGCCAGGTCGGGGGAGTGTCCGAGTTCGCGCGCGAGGTCCTCCTTGGCGACGATGCGGATGCCGGACGCGTCGTGGGCGTAGCGGATGATCTTGCATTCGTCGGCGAGGCGTCGGGCTTCGGGCGGCAGGGCGAGGCATTGTTCGGCGCCGGGATCGAGCGCGGCGCGCAGGGACCAGTAGGCCTGCGCGCGGAGGTTTCGGAAGTCGCGGGAACGGGCGGCGGCGGCGAAGTTCACGTGCTGAACGTGCAGTTCGCGCCGGTGGAGCCAGTCGGCCACGCCCAGGCCCATGCCGCAGGTGTCGAGGAACACTTGTCCGCCCTCCAGTCCTTCGCGCCGGGCGAGGTCGAGGACGCGCTCGCCGACGGCGATGAGGTCTTCCACGCGCAGCTCGATGATCCGACGCACGGCGTCGTCGTCGCGCAGGATGAGCGCGGTGCGGTCGTCGCCATGCCGGGCGACGTCCACGCCGAGGCGCATCGGCGTCCGACCGGCGGGGGGCAGGGCGCGGCGCAAGGCCGCCTCGATCCACGCGTCGGGGATCAGCGCGTCATGCGGCGACTGGGGGAACTCGCCCAGGACGCGCGAACGATAGATGGGCGACGAGACGCCCCATTGCCGGCCCTGCTCCTCGACCCACTCCTGCGTGACGAGCCCGGGGATGACGCAGCGCCGGGCGACGACGTTGGGGCTTTCGAGGCAGGAGATGTGCAGACGGGTGTAGCCGCTTTCGACGCGGTGCGAGGTATGGAAGAATCCGCGCGCGAGGATCGGGTTGCCGACGAGCAGCAGGCGCGCGTTGCGGCTGGTGAGGAGCCCCTGCACGGCATCGAAGAGGCGCTCCTCGACGCCGCCGGCCTCGTCCACAATGACGAGGATGTTTTCGCAGTGCATCCCTTGCAGGCGCTGGGGCTCGTTGGTGGAGAAGCCGAAGGCGCGGCGCTGTTCGTCCACGCGAATCTCCGTCAGGTTGGCGCGCGCGCGGGAGGTCGGTTCCTCGTCGCGGACGGCGCGGGCCCAGAGGCGGCGGAGCTCCGGCCAGAGGACGTCGCGCACCTGGCGGAAGGTCGGCGCCGTGGTGACCACCAGCGAGGGGGTGTGCTCGGCGAGGAACCACACGGCCAGGGCGGCGGCGCAGCGTGTCTTGCCGACGCCGTGTCCGCTGCGGACGGTGACGCGCGGGGCGCTCTGTACGGCGCGCATGACTTCGCGCTGCTTGGCCCACGGCTGTTCCTCCAGGACGCGTTCGGCGAATTCCTCGGCCCCCCGGCGCGGGGGGGACGGCGTGATCGGGTCGGGCATGGCCCCTCGGGAGTGGGGAAGAAGGACGGCGGACGACGGACGACGGACGACAACGGCGGACGACGGACGGCAGACGACGGACGGCGGACGACAACGGCGGACGACGGACGACAACGGCAGACGACGGACGGCAGACGACGGACGACGGACGACAACGGCGGGATGGGACGGTGAGTGAATGCAGTGTGCGGAATGCAGGGGCAGGAGGGACGCTCTTGTGTGCGATGAGGGCGGCGGGGCTACGCGCGGACGAGGTCGCGGGGGAGACGGCAGTTCTCGCCACGGATCAGGCGGTCGGTGTCGAGGAGGGCGCGCGGGGCGCGACGCCGGGCGGCGCGGGGAAGGAGGGCCTCGACGCGCGCGCAGGGACGTCCGGTGTCCAGGCAGACGCGCTGCCGGCAGCGGGCGCAGGAGAAGTCGGCGGTGTTCTCGGCGCAGGGTTGGGTGAGTGGCATGGCGGGACCTCGGTGAAGGGGACGGGGAACGACGGACGGCAGGCCGGGGACCGGGGAGGGGGGACGACGGACGGCGAACGTCGGACGGCGGACGACGTCGGGGCGCGGGTGTCAGGGGGAGGCGATGAAACCCGGAGGGGACGGGCTGCCCGGCGCGGGGGAGCCGGGCGCCCGTGTTTCCGCCTCCGGGGGCCCCTCTGGCGCCCCAGCCAGTGCGGCAACGGGTTCGACGTCTTCCGGCGGACGGTTCGCGCCGCCGTGGAGAGCAAGGGAGGCTGCTGCGACGTGCGGCAGGTGCGCGGGGGAACGCTCCGCGTCGCCGGAAGTGGGGGACGCCGGGTGTGTCAAGGACGGCAGGTCCGGGACCGGGCGGTCTGCGCCGCTTTGGGGGCAGGGCGCGGCCTGCTCTGCGATGGTGCGGGAGGAGGCGGCGGTTTCGGCGGGAGGGGGCGGGGCGGCGATGTCGCCCAGGAGGAAACGCTTGCGTTCCTCGATTTCGTCGCGGCGGAGGAAGTCGGCCAGAGGGATGTGGGCGGGGGTTTCTCCGAGGCGAGCGTAGATGAAGCCGGTGGCGGCGCAGGAGAGGGCGAAGGGTCCGGCGACGCGTGCGGCGGGGAGCCAGTCGAGGAACTCGCGCCGGTCAAGGAGGGCGGCGCGCTCGGCGGCGACGGCGTGGCCGAGGGCGCGTTCGGTGTCGCTGGGGGTGGGGGTTTCCCGGACGGCGTAGGGGAGGAAGCGTGGTCGGCGACGCCGGCGGACGGGCCGGAGGGCCACGGCGTCCTCGTCCTCCGTAGTGGCAAAGTACGCCGGTTTCCAGCCTCTCATGGGCGTCTCCGATCCCCCGCTTTCGGCGCGCGGGGCTGTTCCTTTGAGCGAATGTGCTTTTCTTGCTTGACAGCGGCAAAAAATGATGCTAAAGTTGCTACAGCGACCAGTAACGACGATGGCGTATTATAGCGGCGATAGACGTAATGTCAAGTACCAGTGACAGAAATACACGCACCACGGAAGGTATGACATGACAACGAGTTGCGGCGTGCTGGCGGGGCAGATCGAGAAAATCCTGGACTACCACCGGTGGTCTGCGCTCGAGCTGGAGCGTCGGGCGGGGATCTCGCGGGGGCGCGTGGACAGCATCAGGCGGGGGCGTACGCCGGGGGTGGATGCCATCGAGGCGATTGCGCGGGCGGCGGGGGTGAACCTGAAGTGGCTGGTGACGGGCGAAGGGGAGATGTTCGAAACTCCGGTGGGGACGTGCGAGGTGCCGGTGATTGCGACGGCGGGGGCGATCGGAGGGGAGCGGGTGGCCTATGCGGCGGAGGGGCGCGAGGAGGGGCGGCTGAAGCTGCCGTCGGACGCGCATCTGGTGCGGGTGACGGGGGACAGCATGGTGCCGGTGGTGTGTCACGGTCAGCATGTGTGGGTGTCGAATGAGCCGCCGCGCGACGGGGACCTGGCGGTGATCGAGCGCGAGGACGGGGAGGTGCTGTTCAAGCGGGTGAGTTTCATCGGCGGGCAGATCGTGGCGACGCCGGTGAACCAGGACCCGCACTACAAGCCGGAGGTGCTCGACCGGAGGTCGGTGCGGCGGATGAAGCGGGTGCTGGGGGCGTGGTATTGAGGGGCGCGGCGGCCTCGGTGCGGTCTTCCGTCGCGCGGGGGAGGGATTGAGAAAGGGGGCGGGGCGTGCCTATAATCCTGCGGCTCGGGCAGGGAGGTTGAGATGAACGGACGGGAACGCGTGGCGGCGGCGATGCGGCTGGAGCGTCCGGATCGAACGCCGGTGATGTGTCAGTTGTCGCTGGGGCATTACTTCCTGAATACGACGATCCCGCGGGAGGAGATCTGGTTCTCGGCGGAGGGGTTCAGCGAGGCGCTGGCGACGCTGGCGCGGCGTTACCGCTTCGACGGCGCGCTGGTGAACCTGCTGCCGGCGGCGCCGGGGTGGCGGCGGGAGATGGCGCGGATGCGCGACGAAGGGGATGGGACGCGGGTGATCGAGTGGCGGCGCGGCGGGGGGTGCCGCATTCCGCCGGACGACAATCTGCAACATCTTCCGGCGTGGCAGCCGCCGGGGGCGGAGGGGGTGGACCTGGAGGCGCTGTGGTACGACGATCCTCACGGGATGGGGGGGCTGAAGCATCCCTTCTACTTCGGGCTGGACCCTGCGGCGCAGCGTCCTGCGCCGAAGGACGGACGCGCGGGGAGCGGTTACTTCCCGGAGTATCTCTTCCGGACGGTGGCGCTGCTGCGGGAGAGGACGGGCGGGGAGCTTTCGATCCACGCGGAGGTGTTCAGTCCCTTCACGCAGTTGATGGAGTTGTTCGGATATGGCGAGGCGCTGATGCTGCTGGCGACGATGCCGGAGCGGTGCCGGGCGATCCTGGCGCGCTACGCGGGGGGGACGGCGGAGCTGGCGGGGGAGTTCGCGCGGCGGGGGGCGGATGCGGTGCTGGTGAGTTCGGCCTTTGCGGGCGGGGGGTTCATATCGCGGGGATACTATCAGGAGTTCGTTCAGCCGTACGAACGGCGCGTGGTGGAGGGGGTGCGCCGGGTGTCGCCGGGGACGCCGGTGTACGTGCATACCTGCGGGGCGATCGGCGACCGGCTGGAGCTGATGGTGGAGACGGGGTTCAACGGGGTGG
>JAKJEM010000112.1 GCA_022705425.1 Planctomycetota bacterium | reverse complement strand
ATCAAGGGTCTCGTCCTCTACCCCCAGGTCGTCCTTCCCGTCGCCGTCCACGAACCGCGCGACATCAAGCTCGTCAACGACGTCATCCTCGGCAACCGCCTGCTCGCCATGGTCGCCGTCAAGGACGAAACCGTCGAGCATCCCGGCCCCGAGCACCTCCACACCATCGGCTGCGCCGCCGGCGTCCTCAAAATGATGAAGTTCCCCGACGAAACCACCCGACTCATCGTCCAGGGCATCTCCCGCGTCCGCATCGAACAGTACGACGCGCGCGATCCCTACCTCACCGCCCGCGTCCTCCGTCTCGAAAGCGTCGTCAACGACTCCATCGAACTCCGCGCCCTCGCCCGCAGCGTCGTCGAACAGTTCCAGCGCCTGGTGGACCTCTCCGCCCACATGCCCGACGAACTCAAGCTCATGGCCATGAACATTGACGACCTCAGCCGCCTGGCCGACGTCGTCTCCACCGCTCTCAACCTCTCCGTTCCCCAGCGCCAGGAGCTCCTCGAAACGCTCGACGTCTCCCAGCGCCTCAACAAAGTCAACGCCTACCTCACCCGCGAACTCCAGACCGCCGAACTCTCCTCCCGAATCACCACCCAGGTCAAGAGCGAGATGGACAAGGACCAGCGCCAGTTCATCCTCCGCCGCCAACTGAAAGCCATCCAGGAGGAGCTCGGCGAGGGCGACGCCCAGTCCGCAGAGATCGCCGACCTTGCCGAACGCGTCAAGAACATCGCGTTGCCCAAGGAGGCCGCGCAGGAGGTCGAACGCGAACTCAAACGCCTCCGCAACATGCCCCCCCAGGCCAGCGAGTATCACGTCGCGCGCACCTACATCGAGTGGGTCCTCGCCCTTCCCTGGAACACCGCGACGGCGGACAAGCTCGACATCGCCCGCGCCGAGCGCATCCTCAACGCCGACCACTACGACCTCGAACGCGTCAAGCAGCGCATTCTCGAATATCTCGCCGTCCGCAAGCTCAAGCCCGACACCCGCGGTCCCATCCTCTGCTTCGCCGGACCGCCCGGCGTCGGCAAGACCTCCCTCGGACGCTCCATCGCCCGCGCGCTCGGACGCAAGTTCGTCCGAATCTCCCTCGGCGGCGTCCGCGACGAGGCCGAAATCCGCGGCCATCGCCGCACCTACGTCGGCGCTCTCCCCGGACGCATCATCCAGGGGCTCCGAAAGGCCGAGTCCAACAACCCCGTCTTCATGCTCGACGAAATTGACAAGCTCGGCGCCGATTTCCGCGGCGACCCCTCCGCCGCCCTCCTCGAAGTCCTCGACCCCGAACAGAACAACAGTTTCAGCGACCACTACCTCGACGTCCCCTTCGACCTGTCCCGCGTCATGTTCATCACCACGGCCAACGTCCTCGACACCATCCCGCCCCCCCTGCGCGACCGGATGGAGGTTCTCGAACTCCCCGGCTACACCCTTGAGGAGAAACTCTCCATCTCCCGCCGCTATCTCATCCCGCGCCAGATCGAGGCCCACGGGCTGCGCCCCGCCGACCTCCGGTTCCCCGAGGCCGCCCTGCGCGCGCTCATCACCGGCTACACGCGCGAAGCCGGCCTGCGCAACCTCGAACGCGAGATCGCGACCCTCTGCCGCAAGCGCGCCGCCCTCGTCGCCCGCGGGCGACGCCGCGCCCCGCCCCCCCTGACTCCTGCGCGCCTTCACACGCTCCTCGGCCCCGTCAAGTTTGAACCCGAGGCCGCCGAGCGCCACGCCGCACCGGGCGTCGCCACCGGCCTCGCCTGGACCCCCGCCGGCGGCGACATCCTCTTCATCGAAGTCACCCGCTTCCCCGGCAATGGACGCCTCATTCTGACAGGGCAACTCGGCGACGTCATGAAAGAATCGGCTCAGGCCGCCCTCTCCTATATCCGCTCCCGCGCCCCCAGGCTCGGCATCCGAGACCTCAACCTCAACAAGTCCGACGTCCACGTCCACGTCCCCGCCGGCGCAATCCCCAAGGACGGCCCCTCCGCCGGTGTCACCATCGCCCTCGCCATGATCAGCCTCTTCTCCGGACGCCCCGTCCGCCCCGATGTCGCCATGTCCGGCGAAGTCACCCTCCGCGGGCGCGTTCTCCCCGTCGGCGGCATCAAGGAGAAGGTTCTCGCCGCGCGCCGCGCCGGCATCCGCCTGATCGTCCTTCCGCACCGCAACCGCAAGGATCTCGCCGACGTTCCCCTCGCCGCGCGCAAGGGACTCCGCTTCCGTTTTGCCGAGGTGGTGGACGACATTCTGCCCGCCGCCCTTGTCCCGCGCACGCCGGCAACACGCGCGAAGCCCAAGCCCCGCACCCGCGCGCGGAAGCCCGAGTCCCGCGTTTGACGCCCCAGCCGCAACGCTGATAGAATCTCCCCGGCGGGCGACGACGGCCCTTTCACCCCCGACCGAAAGATCTGCGGAATGGAACTTCGTCTGGATTGCCGTTTCTTCAAGGGCGACAAGCCCTGCGTCCATAAGTGCGCCTGCCGGGGCTGCAGCCACTACACCCCCATGGGCAAGCGCATCCTCATTATCAAGCTCGACGCCATCGGCGACGTCGCTCGCACCACCTGCATCCTCCGCCCCCTCCGCGCCCGCCACGACCCTGCCTTCCTCTCCTGGCTCGTCCATCCCCTCGCCGAGGGACTCCTCACCGGCAACCCCCTCGTGGACCGCGTGCTCCCCTACAAGCCCGAATCCCTCGAAGCCCTTCGCGTCCAGAGCTTCGATCTCCTCCTCAGCCTCGACAAGACCCCCCGCGCCGCCGGCGTCGCCATGAGCGTCAACGCCGCCGAAAAGCGCGGCTTCGGTCTCTCGCCCTTCGGCACCGTGTACCCCATCAACCCCGAGTGCGACTACGCCTTCCAACTCGGCATTGACGACGACCTCAAGTTCCACCGCAACCAGCGCACCTACCAGGACGTCATCTTCGAGTGCGTCGGCCTCCCCTGGAACCGGGAGGAATACTGCATCGAAATCTCCCCCCGCGACCGGGAGTTCGCCGAACGATTCCTCGTCGCCAACGGCATCGCCCGTCAGGATGCCATCGTCGGACTCAACCTCGGCGGCGGAAGCGCCTTCGCCCACAAGATGTGGAGCGTCCAGGGTCTCCGCCGTTTCCTCATCCGCCTCCTCAACCAGGTCGAGTGCAAGGTCGCTCTCTTCGGCGCCGAACGCGAGCGCCCCGTGATCGAAGAGATCATGCGCACCCGCCTCCCCCGCGTCTTCCGCACCGGCACCGACAACACCCTCTCCCAGTTCCAGGCCCTCCTGGCCCGGTGCGACGCCGTCGTCACCGGCGACTCCCTCGGCATGCATCTGGCCATCGCCGAAAAGCGCCCCGTCGTCGCCCTCTTCGGCCCCACCTGCGCCCAGGAGATCGAACTCTACGACCGGGGCGACCGCATCGTCAGTCCCCTCCCCTGCGCCCCCTGCTACCGCCCCCATTGCGAGCGCAACGTCTCCTGCATGGACGCCATCGAGCCGCCCCCCGTGATTGACGCCGTCAAGAAGTGGCTTCAGAAGGCCGGCAAGTTGAGGACCTAGTGAGCCTCTCCGTCGTCCATCTGCTCGGCGCCTTTCCCGTCCTCTACGAACGCGCCGTTCTGGAGGAAATCGCCGCCGCGCGCGCGCTCGGCATACGCCATGCCGTCGTCGCCTCCAATGCCGCGCCCGATCCCCTTCCCCCGGAGTTCCTCCCCCTCGCCCGCGACGTCGAGTTCCTCGACCTCGGACGCCGCCACGGACGCGCCCTCTCCGCCTTTCTCAACCTCGTCGCCGGCATGATCTCCGGCCTGCGCGCCAGGGATTTTGCCGCCCTCCGCCGCCCCGCCGACGTCGGCCGCCGCGCCCGCCTCCGCTACATCCTCGCCCTCGACCCGCCCCACCTCCTCCACGCCCATTTCGGCCACCTCGGGCTCCTTGCCCTTCCCGTCGCCGAGTCCCTCAACCTCCCCCTCGTCGTCAGTTGCCGCGGGCAGGACGTCGCCATCCTGCGGAGCCGCCCCGACCGCGACCGCGAGCGCCTCTTCGCCGCCGCCGCGCGCATCCTCGCCCGCTCCGACTTCATGCGCGACGAACTCCTCCGCATGGGCGCCGCCGCCGGAAAGGTCCGGACCCTCCCCAGCGGCGTCAACCTCCAGACCCTCCCCTTCGCCGAACGCCGCCACCCCGGACGCCCCGGTCGCATCACCCTCCTGGCCGTCGGACGCCTGACCCCCAAAAAGGGCCTGGACGTCGCCCTCCGCGCCTTCGCGCAACTCCCCGGCGCGCCGCTCCTGCGCATCATCGGCGACGGCCCCGAACGCCTCCGACTCCGCGCCCTCGCCGCCGACCTCCGCGTCGCCGACCGCGTGGCCTTCCCCGGCGCCCTGCCGCGCGCTGCCGTCATCCTGGAGATGCTCAACGCCCACCTCTTCCTCCAACCCTCCCGCACCGCGCCCGACGGCGACCATGAAGGCGTCCCGAACACCCTCAAGGAAGCTCAGGCCACCGGACTCCCCGTCGTCGCCACCCGGCACGCCGGCATCCCCGAATGCGTGGACGACGGACGCAGCGGGTTCCTCGTCGCCGAGAACAACCCCGACGAACTCGCCAAGCGCCTCATCCGCCTCCTGAACGCCCCCGAACTCTGGGCGCCCCTGGGCCGCCACGGACGCCGCATCATCGAGGAACGCTACGACCTCCACAGGCTTGCCCCCGAACTCGTCGAGTTGTATCATGACGTCACGGGGCGGCGTCCGAGTCAGCCTTTGACCGGGCAGGTCGCCGTGCCCGGCCCTTCTGCCTAGAGCCGTCCATGGACGCCCCTGCGCCCCCCCGCAACCTCTACCGCCGCCTCGTGCGCGGCCCCCAGATGCGTCTCTCGCGCTGGATCGTCGCCCGATGCGTCCCGGGCTACCCGAACATCGAGGACCCCGCCGTCCGCGTCCGGATCGGCCTCATTGAAGGCTGGCTCAGCGTCGTCGTCAACACCCTCCTCTTCCTCCTCAAGGGCGCCCTCGGCCTCGCCACCGGCAGCGTCGCCCTCATCGGCGACGCCCTCCACACCCTCGCCGACTCCTTCACCTCCTGCGTCATCATCCTCGGCTTTCGCATGTCCCGCAAGCCCCCCGACGAAAAGCACCCCTTCGGCCACGGCCGCATGGAAGCCGTCGCCGCCCTTATCATCGCCGTCCTCCTCGCCGTCGTCGCCGTCGAGATGGCCAAAGCCGCCTTCGACCGCCTGACCCATCCCACCATCAGCAGCGACATCCCCCACTGGATGATCTGGACCCTCGCCGCCTCCGTCCTCGTCAAGGAACTCCTGGCCCGCTTCGCCTTCGACCTCGGGGAAATCCTCGACTCCAACGCCCTCAAGGCCGACGCCTGGCACCACCGCAGCGACGTTCTCGCCACCGTCATGGTCGTCGCCGCCTTCATCGGCGTCCATTGGGACCTCGTCTGGCTCGACGGCGTCATGGGCCTCGGCGTGGCCCTCATGATCGCCTGGGCCGCCTGGGAGACCCTCTCCGGCGCCATTGACCCCCTCCTCGGCCAGCACGCCCCGCCGGAGATGTACGAGGAGATCGAACGCATCGCCCGCGCCCATCCCGGCGTCCGGGGCGTTCACGACATCCTCGTCAACCGCTACGGCCCCCTCTCCATCATCTCCGTCCACATCGAAGTCTCCGCCGCCGAGAACGCCATCCGCCTGCACGAAATCAGCGACGACGTCGAATCGGCCCTCGGACGCCGCTTCGACGGACACGCCATCGTCCACATTGACCCCCTGAACACCGACCATCCCCATTACGACGAGGTCCGCCGCATCGTCGCCGACGCCCTCGCCGCCGAGCCCGCCGTCCAGTCCTTCCACGACCTGCGCCTCGTCGGCTCCGACATCCGCTTCAAAGTCGTCTTCGACGTTGCCCTCACCCCCGGCGCAGCCGCCCCCGACCTGCCCGAACTCCGCGCCCGCGTCCGCCGCCTCCTCCGCGAGCGCT
>JAKJEM010000111.1:5813-6128 GCA_022705425.1 Planctomycetota bacterium | reverse complement strand
ACACGCTCTCGCGTCCCAGCCGCCCCTCGAAATCCCCCGCCATGCTCAGCGGCAGATTCAGCATCCGCATCACCGCCGCCGTGTCGTCCTGGAACATCGCCCGCGCCTTCGGCAACTCGATCAGCGCCTGGTGAATCCCATGCAGCGACACCGCCAGCGTCGTCGCCCCCAGCGTCAGAAAAAGCATCAGCCGCCGTTCCGGACTCCGCGCCGCATGCACCGTCACCACGAACGCCGCCGCACCCGTCACCCACGAAAGCAGCGTCAAGACCGAAGGATACCCGTAGGATGCATTCCACGTCGCCGCCCCCAGCA
>JAKJEM010000111.1:0-5803 GCA_022705425.1 Planctomycetota bacterium | reverse complement strand
CCACCCCCGTGCGCCGGATCCGCACCCGCTCCTCCAGCATCAACCCCGCCACCCACACCGCCGCCGAAAGCAGCAGCAGCGACTGGATGATCAGCCGGAACGGCAGGTTATCCTCCAGCGTCGGCGAAAGCGGCCCCAGCCCCGCACCCAGCAGCAGCAGCGCGAACGCGATATCGTGCGCCCGCCGCGCCGGCGCCGCCATCGCGCCCTCCGGCGTCGCCTCCGCCGCGCGCCCCAAAGACTCAGCGCTCTGATTTCCCCGTCGGCTCCGACCGGGCGGCACGTTCCAGTATCCCTATGATAGTGAAGATCGCCACCGTCTGGGCGAAGATCACCCAGATCGCCGTCGTCGTCGCGTGATACAGCACCGTCGCCCCCAGCGCCACCGTTGCCGTCACCAGGTAGATCGTCAGCGCCGCCTGCCGCTGCGTCATCCCCAGCGCCAGAAGACGGTGCGAAAAATGATTCGTATCCCCCTCGAACGGCGACCGACCCGCCCGAACCCGAATCCACACCACCGTTATCATGTCGAACAGCGGCACCCCGAACATCAGCAGCGGCAGCACAATCGGGAAATACGGACGTTCCGGCTGGAAGAACGTGAACTCCACCGTCATTACCGACAACAGGTACCCGATCTGCGTCGAGCCGCAGTCCCCCATGAAAATCGCCGCCGGCGGAAAGTTGAACAGCAGGAAGCCCGCCAGCGCCCCGATCAGCCCGCACAGGAACGCCGCAATGAAGTAATGTCCCGTCTGAACCGCTACAATACAGAAGAACAGCGCAATGATCGCCGCCACCCCCGCGCTCAACCCGTCCATGTTATCCAGCATGTTGAACGCATTGATCAGCCCCACAATCCATAACACCGTAACCGCCGTCCTCACCGCCCCGCTCTCGATGAAGATCGAGATATTCAGCCCGCACGCCACCAACCCCAGCGCCACCAGCCCCTCCACCGCCAGCCGCAGCCACGGCGAAAGCTTCCACAGGTCATCCGCCAGACCCAGCAGAAAGATCAGCGCCGCCCCCGCAAAAATCGCCCCCAGCCGCGGCGCCATCTGCGCCACACCGCTCACGTGCGCATTCAACTCCCCCAGAACCGGCAGCACCCGTCCCGAATTCTGAAGATACAGGCACAACAGCGTCCCCGCCGCCACCGGACCCCAGAACGCCGCAAAGATCGCCACACCGCCCCCCATCGGCGTTGCGCGCTCGTGAATCCGCCGCGCCCCCGGATGCGCCACCAGACCCCAGCGCGGCGCCAGGCGGATCATCGCCACCGTCCCGATCAGGGACAGCGCCAGAGACAGAGCCGCCACCAAGAACAACGCGCTGTACATATCGTCCGAACCCTGGGCCGCCGATGGAAACCTCCTGCGCCCGCATTATGTCAAAGCGCACTCCCCATGTCCACCACCGCACGGCAGGGGGGGGCAGCCTTCAGATCGGCAAGACCCAACGCCCAGGGCCGAATGCCCGAACGCCCAATGCCGCCATCCGCGGGTCACCGTTCCCGTCGCCCTTGCCGTCCCCCGTCCCCGGTCTGCCGTTGCCGTCCGCCGTCTGCTGTCCATCGTCTGCCGTCCGCCGTCGCCGTCCGTCGTCCTCCGTTCATTCACCCCGCGCAGAATATCTCATTCCTCCCCGCCAGCCGCCGCACATCCGAAAACCGCGCCACCGGCAGCCCGCTTCCCTCCGTCGCGTAGCACAGCATCGCCCCCTCCGCCCAGTCCCACGCGTTGTACACCAGGTACCCCGGCGTCAGCCGCGCCACCGTCAGCCCCGGCCCCTCCGCCCCTTGCAGCATCAGCACCGGCCCCGTATCCACCTGCCACGCCCGTTGCGTATGCGGAACATTGCACACCCGGATCGGGTAGTCCATCACCGCCTCGGTCCTTCCCTCCCGCAGCGTCGTCCGCCCGTTCAACGGCGCGTTCCCCAGAATCGCCTCACGAATCTCCTCGTATCCCTCCAACCGCCGCCCCGGCCCGCGCTCCGCCACGTCAATCTCGATCCGCAGCACCCGCGACCCCTTCCCGTCGTGCGTGGACATCGCTTCGCCCACCCGCCGCGGCTCCCGCGCATCCGCCTTTGCCCCCGCGAAATCCTTCAGCATCATGAACTCCTCCGTCGAGGCGATCATCCGGAACACCCCCGACGGACGCTGCACCAGATCCGAAGGCGCGTACATCGTCTCGCAGATGCACGGCGACGTCAGCGCGTAACGCGCCTCCCGGCCTCCCGCCGTTCGCAACGTGCACAACGCATCCACCTGCAACCTCGGCGTATGACGCGCGTGATCCGATGTGAACTTCAAGAAGCTCCGCCCGAAATCCACCCAGTTCATCCCGTATCCTCCGTCCCTGATCCCTTCGGTTCCGTCCCCGTCACCTGCCCCTTTCCGCGTACATCCGCGGAAGGCTCCACAGCGCCTCCCCGTCCAGCAACCGCACCCGCGGCATCGGCCCCTCGACCACCAACGTTGCCGTATAACCCGGCCCCGGACACAGCGGCAGCACGCTCCACCGCGCCCCCTCAGCAGAACTCCCGCGCACCGAGAGCAACCGCGCCCCCCCCGAATCCGGCGGCGTCGTCACCACGAAGTCCCGCAGCGGAAAGGACAGCCCCTCCCCGATCGCCTTCACGAACGCTTCCTTCCGCGTCCACAGCGTAAAGAACATCTCCTCGCGCCCCTCCGCCTGCGCCGCCGACACCGCCTCCCATTCCGGCCGCGCGAAATACCGCCGCGCCAGCCGCTCCACCGACACCCCTCCCCGCACACGCTCCACGTCAATCCCCACCCGCTGCCCTCGCATCACCGCGTAGAGCAGCATCCCCCGCGAATCCGTCATATTGAACTCCACCTCCCCCGGCAGCCCCGGCTTCCCGTGCTCCCCGCAGGTGAAACGCAACTCCTCCGGCGCCCGCCCCGCATACCCCGCCAGAATCCGCCGCAACATCGCCCGCCCCGCCACGTACCGCCGCCGCACCCCCTCATCCGGCATCCGCCCCGCCCGCTCCCGCTCATCCTCCGACAGCACCCCCTCGTGCCCCGCCACCTCCGGCGTCTCACCCGCCTCCACACGCCACACGTGCGCCTCACCCGCCTCCAGAGCAGGGGGGGGCTTCACCCGCACCCAATCGCCCGCCCGCGCGCATTCCTCACCCGTAGCGCCCATAGCTCCTCGCCGTCTCGATCATCGCCCGGAGGTTCTCATCCGGCGTATCCCGTCCGCACTGATCCCCCGTCGAGAGAATGAACCGTCCGCCCGCCGCCGCATCGTCAATCGCCCTTCGACTCGCCCGCGCCACGTCCTCCGGCCGCCCCCGCAGCAGCACATCCGTCGTCTGAAGGTTCCCCTTCAGCGTCAGCTTGTGACCGTAACGCCGCTTGAGCTCGGCCAGATCGCAATCCCCCATCGGCGGCGGCTCCAGCGGGTCAATCACTGTCAGCGCCGTCTCCTCCGCCATCACCCGCACCAGCTCCCGCTCCGGCCCGCACGCGTGAACGTGCGTCGGAATCCCCGCCTCCGTCGCCATCTCGATCACCCGCTTCACCGCCGGCAGCGCAATCCGCCGCATAATCTCCACCGTCTGAAAGACCAGCGTCCCCGAACCGCCCACGCACACGAAATCCGGCTTCACCTCCAGCGCCAGAAGCCGCCCCATCCATCGCTCCGCCTGCTCCACCCGCTCCGCCGCCAGCCGCTCGTACTTCGCCGGGTCGTCGTAGTAATCGAAAACCCCCTCCGCCTTGTTCAGCACCAGCGTACTTGCCCCTCCTCGAACACCCACCAGCCCCTGGTCCCCCATCAGCGCCTTTATCCGCTTCAATCCCTCCGGACCCGTATCCACCGTGCGCACCCCCTCCAGCGGCTCGTACCACGTCGGGACCGCCGGCAGCCCCAGCTTCTCCAGCGGCACCCCCAGCGTCGGCGGATTCGCCGCGCAGTACACGTTGGCCCGCTCCGCCCACACCCGCCGCCGCCCCTTCCGCCGCGGACGTTGCGTCACAATCCGCTCCCCCGTACGCTCCACAATGAACGTCTCCCACTCCGCCTCCGACGCGGCAGGGGGGTCCAGCGTCAGCGGGAAGTACCCGTCCATCAGCGAATCAATCCCGAAATGCCTCGCGCACGCAATGTACGCCTCCCAGATCGGCGGATTGCGGTAGAGATACAACTCCCAGAACGGCTTGCCCGTCAACCGCGCCGGGATCATATTGGAGAAGTCCGGCGCCACCGGCACGCAATCCGGAATCCCGCCCCGCAGCACCGTCAGCAGCCGCTCGCGCGACGTCATCGCATCCTCCTTTGCCCCATTCGCCGCACTATACCCCAACCTCGCCCCCCCCGTCCACCGCCGCGCCCGGCGCGCGCCCGCCCTCCGCGCGCCGCCCCAGGCAGATCGTCCATCGTTCGCCGCCGCCCGTCGTCCACCGTCGTCGTCCGTCGTCCGTCGTCTGTCGCCCGTCGTCCGCCATTAAACCACCGAAGGCGTCGCGCACCTCGCGCAACGCCCTCGGTTCACCACTCGCCGGCACAACCTCAGTTCGGATCGCCCACCACCTCGAAGTACGCCTTCGCGTGCTTGCACACCGGGCACGAATCCGGCGCCGACTTGTCCGAATGGATATATCCGCAGTTCCGGCAGCGCCACTGCACCGGCGTCGGGCGAACGAACACCGTCCCATCGCTCACCGCCTTCAGCAGCGCGTTATAGCGCGCCTCGTGCACCTTCTCCACCTTCGCCACGTTCTCGAAGTGCGTCGCGATCTCCACGAACCCTTCCTCACGCGCCTCACGCGCCATCCGCGCGTACATGTCCGTCCACTCGTAATTCTCTCCCTCCGCCGCCGCCTTCAGATTGGCCGCCGTACCCGCGATTCCGTTCAGGTACTTGAAATGCAGCTTCGCGTGCTCCCGTTCATTCTCCGCCGTCTCCAGGAAGATCGCCGCAATATGCTCGAACCCCTCCCGCTTTGCCACCGAGGAGAAGTACGTGTACTTGTTGCGCGCCATGGACTCCCCGGCGAACGCATCGTGCAGGTTCTTCTCCGTCTTGCTTCCCTTCAACTCCGGCATAGCTCTCTCCTTTGTCCGTAGTCACAGACACCATTCAAGGCCCACGGATCGCATCTTAGACACTACCGCTATCAAGGTCAATAGGAAACTTTCCGATTACTCCATCTCCCTCTCCCGTTGCCGGCCTGCCGTTGCCGTCCCCCGACCCCCGTTCCCGGTCTGCCGTTACCGTCCCCCGTCCCCGGTCCCTCGCCTGCCGTTGCCGCCGCCGCCCCTACCCCGGCATCAGCAGATTCGGCAACCACGTCACCAGCGCCGGGAACACAAAGATCAGCGCCCCCACGAACACCAGCGCCAGCAGGAACGGGTACACCCCCGCGTAGATCGTCGCAAAGGGCGTCTTCGTGATATTCCGCACCACGAACACATTGATCGCCACCGGCGGAATCACCACCCCGATCATCACCGTCACACCCACCACCATCCCGAACCACAGCGGATCGAACCCCAGCTTCACCACCGCCGGGAAGAAGATCGGCGTCGCCAGCACCATGAACGCCAGATCGTCAATGAACGATCCCCCGATCAGGAAGATCAGACTGATCCCCAGCATGATCATATGCGGCGGCAGCGGCAGCGACGTCACCCAATCCGCCGCCAGCATCGGAATCCGCGTCACCGCCAGAAAATGTCCCAGCACCGTCGAACCCGCAATCAGCATCAGCACCATGCACGCCGTCCGCAGCGACTCATCCACCGACTTCCACAGCGTCCGC
>JAKJEM010000110.1 GCA_022705425.1 Planctomycetota bacterium | reverse complement strand
CGCCCACCGTGTCCGCCCCGTCCACTCCGCCCACCGCGCCCGCCCCGTCCACTCCGCCCACCGCGCCCGCCCCGTCCACTCCGTCCACCGCGTCCACACCGTCCACCGCGCCCGCGACTCGTCGGCCTCCGGTGAGTCCGGTGTCGGAACGCGCCCAGGTCTTGGGAAAGTTGGAGGCACGATGAGGAAACCGGTAAAGCAGCGGCGCAGCGCGGAGGATCGCTATCGCTTCGTGGAGCGCGTGGACGCGCGCCGGGCGGAGGAGACGCGCAAGGGGCTGTCCTTCGACTATCTGCGCGGGGACCTGCACACGCACACCTGCTACAGCGACGGCTTCGGCGAGGTGTCGGAGTCGGTGGCGACGATGTCGGCGCGCGGACTGGACTTCCTCTTCATCACCGACCACAACACCGTGCGACAGAAAGTGGAGTGCCGCGGGCATCGGAACGTGTGGTGGGGCCAGGAGCCGGGCGCGGGGCCGCAGCACGTCTGCATCCTGGACATCGAGCGGAAGTACCGCCCGGTGGGCCGGATCGGCGAAGACGCGGCGCGGCTGCGGGCCATGGGCTGCTTCTTCTTCTACCCGCACCCGACGGGCTGGTTCCCGAGTACGCACTACGCCCCGGAACGCATCGCCGCGCTGGGGGAGGCGGGCGACCGCTTCGCAATGGAGATTCTGAACGGATTCGGACGCCTCGAACCCTTCTACGACACCTGGACGGCGGAGACGGAGGCGCTGTGGGACGGCTACCTGAGCGAGGGCCGCCGGGTGACGGGGCTGGGGGCGAGCGACGCGCACGGCCCCCTGGCGGTGGGGAATGTGTGGACGGGGGTGGTCGGGGCGCGCCTGAACAAGCGGGCGGTGCTGGCGGGGCTGAGGTCGGGGAATGTGTTCGCATCGAGCGGCCCGGCGCTTCATATCGAATCCGGCGGCGCGCCGATGAGCGGCGAGATTCGCAACCCTGGCCGCGAACTCCGCCTGCGCCTCGAATGCGCCGATGCGCGTGGCCTGAACTGGGCGCGGGTGATCTCCCAGGGGCGCGAACTGCGGCGGATCGAACTCCGGGGCGCGAAGCATTGCGACCGGACTCTTTCTCTGCCCCTGCCGCGCGGGGCGCGCTATGTGCGCGCGGAGTGCGCAGCGGTGGACGACCGGCGCGCGTACGCCAATCCCATCTACCTCCTTCCCTGCGGATAGCCCCATGCCCCGACCACGCATCGGAATCACCACCGGCTTCCGCCCCTATCGCAGCGACCACGGCGACACCTGGCAGGAACTGTACCTCGACGCGGACTACTTCGACGCCGTGGAGGCGGCCGGCGGGATTCCGCTGGCGTTGCCCCCGTGCCGCAGCGACGAGACGCTCGCGGAAATGCTGCGGGCGGTGGAGGGCGTGGTCATCTCCGGCGGGCCGGATATGCCGCCGGAACGCTACGGACATCCCCCCCACCCGAAGACGACGCCGGTACACGCGCGCCGGGACGATTTCGACTTCCGCGCGCTGCGGATGCTGATCGCACTCGGCAAGCCGGCGCTGATGATCTGCTACGGGGCGCAGTTGCTGAACGTTTACTTCGGGGGAACGCTGGTGCAGGACATTCCCTCGGAGCGACCGGTGGAGGAGACGCACCAGCGTCCGCGCCCCCGCGCGATGCACAGCGTTCGGATCGAACCGAACAGCAAGCTGGCGGCGATCCTGGGCGCGGGCGACATCGAGGCGAATTCCTCGCATCATCAATGCGTGGACCGTCTGGGAACGGGGTTGCGCGTGTCGGCACGCAGCCCGGCGGGGATCATCGAAGCGGTGGAGAGCGACGACGAACGATTCCTGATCGGCGTGCAGTGGCACCCGGAGGAACTGGCCGACCGCCCGGAGCACCTGGCCATCTTCCGCGCCCTGGTCCGTCGGGCCGCCGAGAACCGCCCCATCGCGCCCGGCCCACCGTAGCGCAACCGTCCGCCGTCTGTCGTCCGTCCCGACACCTGAGGAGAATCCACACACATGAACGCCCGACGCCCCGGCGATGAGGAACGAATACGGACCCTGCGGGAGCGGTGCCTGGACCGTCGCGCCGCCGTCAGCCCCTGGGGCGACTGGGCGACGCTGACCGCGCGCTCACTCAAGGCCAGCGAGGGCCTCTCCTCCTGGCAAAGGCGACAGGGACTGAAGACGCGCGACCGGCTGGCGGGGCTGCGCCTGGCGGTGGATGACCTCGAGCTGCTGGCGGGGCGGCTGATGCCGCGCAGGGAATGCTTTTCCGACGCGGAGGAAGCCGACGCGCGGGAATACCTGAAGGGGTACCCCCCTGCTCCGGGTCAGACGGGGCATTGCGAGTTGGACCGGACGCGCCTGCTGGCCGGCGGCGTGGACGGCGTGACGCAGGAAGTCCGCGAACGCCGGGCACAGGCCGCCACCGATGAGCAGGCGGCGACGTACGACTCCTTCCTGTCCGCGCTCGAGGGGCTCTCGGCCTTGGCGGAACACGCGGCGAAAACGGCGGAGGCGGCCATGCCCGCGGCCCCGGATTGGCGGCGCGAGGAGCTGGCGCGCATGGCCGCAGTCTGCCGTTGGACGGCCCACCGCGCGCCGCGCAGCTTCCACGAGGGGATTCAACTGCTCTGGCTGACGGACCTGGCGGTAATGTTCGGGGACCAGGTGGGACTGGTCGGGCCGGGGCGACTCGACCGGAGCCTGCGCGCTCTCTACGACGAGGACCTGCGCGCCGGACGCCTGACGCGCGAGGGGGCGCTGCGCCTGATCGAAAGCCTCTACCTGCTCCTCAACGAGTTCATCCCCAACGGCCTGGCGATTCCGGTGATGGTCGGCGGGCGCGATGCCCGCGGCGCGGACTCGACGCACGATCTCTCGTACCTCTGCCTGGAGGCGCTGCGGCGCACCAGGCTGGCCTACCCGACGGTGGGCCTCTGCTGGCACGAAGGCACCCCGCCGGCGTTGACCGATCTGGCCGTCGAGTTGATCGGCGGAGGGCTGAGCACCCCCGCCTTCTTCGGGGATGAGACGATCCAGCGCGGACTGCGGCGCTACGGCGTCCCTCCCGGGCAAGCCTGCTGGTACATCAACTCGACCTGCGTGGAAATCACCCCCTCCGGGGCCAGCAACGTGTGGGTCGCCAGCCCCTACTTCAGCCTGTGCAAACTCCTGACGGACGAGATCGAGGCGCAGGCCGACGGGGAAGCCGCGCCGGACTTCCCGGAGTTCCTGGCGCGCTACCGGAAGCGGCTGGCGGAGGCCATCGCCGCGGCGGCACAGGAACAAAACGCCTGGCGCGAAGCCCGACGCCTTCGCGGAGGCAAGCCGCTGCAAAGCGTCTTCACCCGCGATGCCATCGAGCGCGGACGCGACCTCGACAACGGCGGCGCGCTCTATAACTGGGTGGAGTGCTCCTTCGTGGGGCTGGCGAACCTGGCGGACTCCCTCCACGTCCTCCGCGAGGAGGTGTACCGCCAACGCCGCATGACGCTGCGCGAGATCCGCGACGCGCTGGCGGCGGATTTCGCCGGGCACGAGGATGTGCGCCAGCGATTCCTCAACGGACACGCGAAGTACGGCAACGGCGTGGCCGAGGTGGATGCCCTGGTCGCCGAAACAGCGGCCTTCGCCGCGCAGGAATGCGGGCGGCATCGAATGACGCCCGACGACAGCCCCTTCGTCCCCGGCGCCTTCTGCTGGGTTCAGCACACGCGCCTGGGACAGGCCTGCGGCGCAACGCCGGACGGACGGCGCGCGCGAACGCCCTTCGCCGACGGCGGCGGACCCGCACAGGGACGCGAGCACCGCGGCCCTACGGCGGCCATCCTCTCCACCACCTCCTGGGACCATTCCCCCCTCATCGGCGGGCTGGCGTACAATATGAAGTTCAACACGTCGCTCTTCCGCTCGGCGGACGCCCTGGCGCGGCTGCGCGACCTGATCGTAACCTACCTGCGACGCGGCGGATTCGAAACGCAGGTGAATGTGGTGGACCATGACACGCTCCGCAAGGCCCAGGCCGACCCGGAACACTACCGCGACCTCGTGGTACGGATCGGGGGCTACACCGATTACTTCGTTCGCCTGTCCCCCGCCATGCAGGAGGAGGTCATGTCGCGCGCGGAGTTCGTCGAAGTGTGACGCGCCCCCGCAACGCCCTCGCACGCGGATAATCGGTCGCTCTCGGGGATGTGGCACAGCCGCCCGCGGCTGTGGGAGCGGCTCCATCAGGCCGCCACAGGCGAGGGCGCCGCAGGCGCGGCGCAGCACCGGCGCTGCGCCGCAGCGCAGCCGGTGTGTTACACACGGTCCAGTTGCCGAGTCCCCCGCAAGGTTGACCGGACAGCGCGCGGTCCCCTTGCGTTGCGTCGGCGAGGGCACGCCATTATACTATCGTCCATAGGACGTCTCCCTTCATCCACAGACGGAGCGCACCCATGACCGGCAGCGGCGACGGCATTGACGCAACGACCCTCTTCGGCCCCCAGGGCGGACTGACCTACGACGATTTCATCCTCCTTCCCGACCACATCAGCTTCGGCGTCAACGACGTGGACGTCTCCACGCGCTTCACCCGCAGCCTCCGCCTCAACCTCCCCTTCGTCAGCTCTCCCATGGACACCGTCACCGAGTCCGACATGGCCATCGGCATGGCCCTCCTCGGCGGCATCGGCATCATCCACTACAACAACACCATCGAGGAACAGGTCCGCCAGGTCGAGCGCGCCAAGCGTTTTGAGAACGGCTTCATCACCGACCCCATTGTCCTCGGCCCCATGCATACCATCCGCGACGCCGACAAGATCAAGTCCGAGTACGGCTTCAGCAGCATCCCCGTCACCGAAGACGGCACCCGCGCCGGCAAACTCATCGGCATCGTCACCGGACGAGACACCGACTTCGAGGAAAACCGCGACCTGCATCTCAAGGACGTGATGACCCCCAATCCCGTCACGGCGCGCAAGGGCGTCTCCCTTCAGGAAGCCAACGAAGTCCTCCGCAAGACCAAGAAGGGCAAACTCCCCATCGTGGACGCCAAGGGCCGCATCGTCGCCATGGTCTGCCGGCGCGACCTCATCACCAACGAAGAATACCCCCTCGCCTCCAAGGACGCCGCCAAGCGCCTCCTGGTCGGCGCCGCCCTCTCCACCCACGACGAGGACAAGGAACGCCTCGCCGAACTCGCCAAGGTCGGTCTCGACGTCGTCGTGATTGACTCCTCCCAGGGCGACAGCGTTTACCAGGCCGCCATGATTCGCCACATCAAGTCCAAGCATCCCGAGATTCAGGTCATCGGCGGCAACGTCGTCGTCGAGCGCCAGTGTCGCCGCCTCATCGCCGCCGGGGCCGACGCCCTCCGCGTCGGCATGGGGCCCGGCTCCATCTGCATTACGCAGGAAACCGTCGCCGTCGGGCGCCCCCAGGCCTCCGCCGTTTACTACTGCGCCAAGGCCGGACGCGAGGCCGGCGTTCCCGTCATCGCCGACGGCGGCATCGCCTCCGCCGGCCACGTGATGAAGGCCCTCGCCCTTGGCGCCAACACGGTGATGATGGGTTCCCTGCTGGCCGGAACGCAGGAATCCCCCGGCGAGTACGTCTATGAAAGCGGGCGTCGCCTGAAGCGCTATCGCGGCATGGCCTCGGCCGAAGCCATGCGCGCCGGCGGCGCCAAACGCTACTTCTCCGAGCGCGACAAGATCAAGGTCGTCCAGGGCGTCGAGGGCTACGTCGCCGACCGCGGCTCCCTCAAGACCTTCCTCCCCTATCTGGCCCAGTGCCTGCGCCACGGAATGCAGGAGGTCGGCTGCCGCACCCTGGACGAGCTGCACAAGGCCCTCCAGTCCTCCCAACTCCGCTTCGAGCGCCGCACGCCTTCCGCCCAGCGCGAAGGCGGCGTCCACAGCCTCTTTGACTACAAGCGCCCCGAGGTCGCCGCCGGCAACTGACCCGCCGGAGCCGCCGCCCCGGAGCGGCGTACTCACAGGAGCCCGTATGATGATGAAGTGGCCTTCATCCCGGCCCGCAAACCGCCACCCGCACGCCTCCATCCGCGTCGCCGACTCCAACGCCCCCGATGCCTGGCGCCCTCCCACCGACATCTACGAGTGCGACGAAGCGTACGTCGTCCAACTCGCCC
>JAKJEM010000010.1:34787-85746 GCA_022705425.1 Planctomycetota bacterium | reverse complement strand
GGCGTCGCCCGTCGCCAGGAGCCAGCCCTCCTTGCGCCCGCTGTAGGAGTACTTCTCCATCGGGGTAATGGTGTTGTACTCCTTGTCGCGCGCGAAGAGGAACGGACGCGAGACCGGCGCGCCGCGGAAGTCGCTGGGGGGAATCTCGCGGATCCCCGCCTCGATCAGCGCCTGGAGGTAGTAGGGGGCGAGCTGGCCGAAGCTGGGCGAGGGGAAGAAATGCCCGCGCGCGCCGAAGCCGTGCAGCGGGTCGTCGGGGTTGTCGTAGGCGGCCTCCCACAACGTCGCCAGAGCGGGCAGATGCGCCGTCAGGTAGGCTGTGTCGCCGGTCCAGCGCCACGCCAGCGCCCGCAGTTGCCCGTAGCCGTACTGGGACGCGGCGGCGTTCTGCTCCGGCTTGAACCATTCCAACACGCGCGTGCGGATCAGCGGGTCGCGCGTCAGGTCCCAGTAGCGCATCACCCAGCGCGTGTGGAAGAGGCAGTGCCCCGGGAAGGCGGGCACCTCGCGCCAGGGGCGGCTGTTCATGTCGTCGGCCAGGTCGCGGATATAGAGGATGGCCTGCGGGTCCCAGGTCAGGGCGTAGTAGCTCAACATCTCGCCGAGGGTCGTGTTGCACTCGCGGCTGCGCTCCGGCGGGAGGGCGACACGCTGGAAGGCCGCGGCCCACGCCTCCGCCAGTTCCTTGCCGCGGCGGTCGCCGAAGAGCAGCCAGTGCAGGATGAAGGCGTCGGCGTCAATGAAGTGCGCGCCGACTTCGACGTAGTCGTCGCCGCAGCGCTCGCCGCGCCGGGGCGATCCCCAGGGCGTGAAGCCCTTGCAGTGAAACATGGCTCCCTTGAGCTTGAAGGGCATCGGATCGGCGGGGTCGTCGTAGTTCACCGTCCCCACGTTCATGAAGTGGCGGGTGTTGTTCCGCGCCCAGCGGTAGAGCGATTCGTCGCCCGAGCGCCAGTAGAGGAAGTTCCCCTCCCAGACATTCTGGTAATGGCTATTATGCCACCAGCGGTGCCATTGCGTCGTCTTCGTGACGGGGCTCCAGTGGTTGTGGGTCCCGGGCCAGATCCACATGCCGTAGTCGCTCAGCGCCTCGACGGACATCGTGAAGCCGCGATAGCCCTCCGTCAGCATCCGCTCGACGGCGGGGTAGCGGCGGGGATCGTGCCCCGCCAGGCGGCCTTCCACCTCCGTCAGGCCGCTATAGACGGGGTCGGCGATGGCGTGCGGGTTCTGCTGGTAGAGCCGCGCGCGCGCCGCCAGGGTCTCCGGGGGCGCGGCCTGGGCCTGGAAGTGGAGGGCGAAGTCATTCGAGACGGCCAGCCCGAGCCCGTTGCCGGTGAGCGCGTTCATGTCCTGCTGTTCCAGGGCCGGGCCGATGGCGCGCATGGTGTCGTAGTACTTCTGCGGGAACTTCAGGTCCAGGTACTTCCCCTGGTGCGCGTAATACAGCTTGTGGAGGGTCAAGCGGCCGGTCTCCTCCTCCTCAGTGAAGGGGGTGGAACCGTGCCGGGGCCAGAAGAAGAGGGTCATCCCGTCGCGCGAGAGGTCCATCTCCTTGGGGAAGAGCTGCCAGACGTTGCGGAGGAAGACCGCCGCCGTGCCGGCCGGCGAGGCGACGGCCGCCCAGCCGTCCGAGGTTGCGCCGTCGGCCATCTTGCGGTCCTCCCCCTCCATCAGCCGGAAGCGGTCCCAGCGCTCCTGATGCAGCCAGACGCTGGGCAGGGGAAGGGGCCGGTTGCGGGCGTCCTTGGCGCGGGCCGGCAGGTCGCCCTGGAAGGGGCGTCCGTCGGCGCCGAAGGCCCATTGTGTCGCCTCGGGCGTCCGCACCTCGAAGCCGAGCATCCGCAACTTCTTCTTGTCGGTGTCGAAGGTGATGACCGTTTCCTGATAGACGTCAATCCACGGCTGTCCCGCGTGCGCGGTCAGGCGCGTGGTGAAGCGGCAGCACCGTTCCGTCATCGTTTCGGACACGTACCAGCCCCTGGCGCACAGCGTCACCCGCGTCGGCCCGGCGTCCTCGATAACGACCTGCGCATTCCGGTCGCGCGAGGCCAGATAGCGGATCCCGCGCTCATCCACCAGGAAGGGTCCGCCCTCCCCCGCCGCCAGCGGCGGCCCGGCGGCGCCGTCGGCGTTCAGCAGCCGCGCCTCTTCGATCCCCGCGAAGCGCGTCTTGCCCACCTTGAAGCGCAGCGCCCCGGTGCCGACGGTGAAATGGCTTTCGTCCTCCTGCACCGTAACGGCAACGCCCGGCGGAGGCGTCTCCGCGCCGCCCTTCACCACCCGGTACTCCCGCGGCCGGCCCCCTTCGTAGCGCGCCTGGAAGTCCAGCCCCAGCCACTTCACCTCGCGGTCGGGATACCAGCGCGCCCGCTCGCTGAACTGCGCCGCCACCGGCTGCCCGTCCTCGAGCAGGCGGAACTCCCCCGGATCGTTCGAGGTGTGCCGGGGGAGGGGGATGCCCGTCGTGATCGGCCAGACGCCGTCGGGAAGATGCCCCTGCGCGTGGACCTTGAGCGCCACGCCCCCGGTCGGGAAGGGCTCCACCCGGCGCGACTCCGCCGAACGCGCGAACTCGCAACCGGCAATGGCCGGGGCGTTTTCGACGCCCAGCATTTCGGCATTGACGCGGTAGCGGCCCGGCGCCAGGGGGGCCATCTCCAGCAGGAAGGCGATCTTCTGCGCCTCGACGGGCGCCAGCTCGCGCGATGCCGCCACCCGTCCATCCTCGCCCGTCACCGTGATCTTCAGCCGCGCCGCCGCCGAGGGCATCGTCCGCACGAAGTACACGAGAAACTGCCCGACCGGATCGTCGGCCAGGTACTCGTTCCGGTCGGCCAGGATTTCACAGCGATAGGGGACCTTCGGGCGGCAGGTGTTGTAGGGGGTAAAGGGCAGCGGCAATGGATGGATGGACACCGCCGCCGCGGCCTGGCGCTCGATGGCCGTCAGCGGACCCCACTTCACCCCGTGGATCATCTCCGCCCCCCGGCCCGCCGCCGGGACCAGCAGCGCCGCCGCCAGGATCATCCAACGCATCTTCGGTTCCTTTCTCTCAGCGGCCTTCGGAGGACTCGACGGCGATCGGCAGCACGACGCGGAAGCCGATGTGCTTCTCCGAGCGGGACTCCTGATACCATGCCCGGTGACTGACCCGGCAGAGGTAGGCGTTGAAGTACATCGCCCCGCCGCGCAAGGACCGATAGCGGAAGGTCGTTGCCGTGTCGTTCTTCGGGTCCTCGCGGGGGCTGATGCCGTAGTACTCCGGGTCGTAGAAGTCCTCGCACCACTCCCAGACGTTCCCCAGCATGTCGTGGAGTCCGAAGGCGTTGGATTCCTTGCGGCCCACGGGATGCAGCGCGTTGCCGCTGTTCCCTGCGTACCAGGCAACCCGGTCGAGGTCCGGCATGGCGTTTCCGACGATGAAGGAAGAGGACGATCCCGCCCGCGCGGCGTATTCCCACTCCGCCTCCGTCGGCAGCCGGTATCCCGCCTTCTCCTTCTTGTTCAGCGCGGAGAGGAACTCCTGGACGTGGTACCACGTCACGAAGTTGATGGGCATGTCCTCGCCGGGGAAGAAGGTGGAATGCGTCTTGCTCGTGACGGCCTCCCACTCCCGGCGCGTAACCTCGTGCATCCCCAAGTAGAAGGGGCGGGTAAGCCGCACGACGTGCGGTGTCTCAAGACCCATCAGGTCGTCGGCCCCCATGACGAACTCCCCCGGCGGGATCAGGCGGAAACGCATCCCGACAGAGTTGGTCCATTCCACCGGACGGTTCAGGCGCTCAGCCCAGGCCCGCTGCGCGGCCGCCGCCTTGGCCGGCGAGTCCATCACATCTGCGGCCGTATCCGATGGCGGCGGTGTCTCCGGCGCAGGCATGGCCTTCGGCCCGCCGCACCCCGCCCCCGCGGCCAGCGTCGCCGCCAGCGCCAGCACCCCGATCGCTCGTCTCATGGTTCCTCCCCGCTGTGCGCTCCGAAGGACTCCCGCGCTCGCGCGGCCCGCGCCGCCTACTCCTTCAGGTCAACGCCGGCCTCCCGCAACAGGCGTCGCCGCAGTTCGTTGCGCATCTGCTTGCCCTTGCGATGGCCTTCGTCGTTGGGATCGTAGGATATCCTCACCCACCGCCAGTCATACCGCCAGCCCTCCCAGACGAAGTAGTTCGTGATCGTGGCCGCCGCGCGGGTGGTCAGGTATTCATCGCGGTACCACACGAAGCGTTCCTTCGTCTCCCCACGCGCGCGGTAGAACTCATCCCCCTGCTGCTCGACCCACTCCGGATGCTGACGCAGGTCCCAGAGGCTGGCAATGCGGCCGTCCGGGCGCCGGCACCAGAAGTCCATGACGCTGCTGTCGAAGAAGGCCCAGCCCCCCTCGCAGTAGATTTCGACGATCGCGTGTCCCCCGCGCAGGGCATAGTTCTCCTCGGGGCGAAAATGGGAGTAAACCGCCACGCACCGGGCCGGGAGGCCGGCAATCTGGCAGAGGCAGACGATCAGGCGCGAGCGGTCCTCGCACTGTCCGCCGCCAAGCTTGAGCACCTCCTCCTCGGCGGCGTTGAGCAGCAGCGTCTTCGGCGGGAGGGGGCAGGGGTATTCCTTCGGCACGGTCTTCAGACAGAAATCGCGCACCGCCAGCACGCGTTCGCGTTCGGTCATTTCCGGCTTCACCACGCGCGCCACGACGCGTTCGAGCGCCGGGCGCGTCCCCGGAACGTAGTGGAGGGAGAGGGGGGTGAAGGCGCTGTAGAGGTACTCCGCCGTCTCGCCGGTCAGGAGCACCTGCGCTGCCTTCTGGTCGTAGTCGGCCGTGCCCTTGGGATAGTAGAACTCGCTGACCGCGATGCCGCGCAGATAGGCCGCGCGCATGAGCGGGTCGTCAATCCGCGGCGTCCGCCCGACGTAGGGACGAAGCCTCTCCTGGTCCATTCCTGCCCTCCATGTCGCGGCGAAGCAGCCACCTGTCGCGAACACTTACCGAACGCCTTCGATCACTCCCGACGCTTTCGATAACTATGTACTCAGCCCTAACCGTTGTCAAGCAGAAATCCACCCTTCGCCAGTCCCGGAAGTTGACGACCGACCCGAAGGGCACCCCTTGCCGCACCCGTCGCACTTGACCACGCACATGGAGCCGCGGAGAGAGCCGTTGTCGTCCGTCGTCCGTCGTCCGTCGTCCGTCGTCTGTCGTCCGTCATCCGTCGTCCGCCGTCTGTCGTCCGCCGTCCGCTTCCCCATCGTTGCATTCACCCCCGCGATTCGTTACAAGGGAAGCCGTTCCCGCGCTCCCAACAACCTCTCAGGATGCGAAAGCTGCCATGCCCTTCAAGATCGGCCTGTCCGCCTCCCACGGCGTCACGTTCAACGAGAAGTTCGTTGACTGGACCCTCGACCAGATTGCCGGCTTTCCCTTCGACCGTTTCGAGTTGTGCACCGAGGGGCAGGGTCCGGAGCGCGCCTATCTCTACCGCGTCCTGCCCAAGCTCAACGACTTCAAGGAGTATCGCCCGACCATGGCGGAGGAGCTGCGCCGCGTTTTCGGCAAGGCCAAGGCTCAGGGGCGCGAGACGGTTCTCTGGACGCATGAACTCTGCGCACCGAAGGAAGTCCTTTCCGCCTATCCCGAGTTGCGGACACGCCGGGGCGACCTGAACCTGGCTCACCCGCTGATGACGGAGTTCCTGACCCACAAGTACGACCTCCTCTTCGACGCCGTCCCGGAGATTGACGGCGTTGTCCTGACAATGACGGAGGTGGCCTTCCCCGTGGCGCATCGCTTTGACAACGCGTGGTCGTCCGAGGAGTGCATTCACTGGCTGATCCGCACCGTCCACGACGCCTGCAAGCGCCGGGGGCGGAAGATGATTCTGCGCCCCTTTTCGGCCATCGTGGCCGACTACGAGGCGACGCGCCGCGCACTGGCGCGCCTTCCGGAAGACATCGAGATCATGGACAAGTCCGATCCCTTCGACTGGGACCCCTTCCTGCCGCTGAACCCGGAGTTGAGCACCTATCCCCCCGAGCGGCTGACCGTCGAGTTCGACGTGGGGGCGGAGTATTTCGGACGGGGCGCTTTCCCCCTGACCTTCAACAGCTACGTCCGGGAGCGGCTCGACCTGGCCCGCCGCCTGGGCGCGCCGCGCGTGATCGGACGCCTTGACCGGCGCGGCGTGTCCTCCCTGGATCGGGACGCGCGGATCAGCGTCGAGTTCTTCCTGGCCTATGCCGCCGATCCCTCCGTCAAGGCGGAGGACTTCTCCCGCCGCCGCGCGGCGCAGATGTACCGGACGAAGGACCCCGCCGAACTGGCCGCGCTGCTCGAACGCTCCTTTGAGGCCGTGAAGAAGATCTTCTACGTGGACGGACAGTTGCTCTTCCACAACACCTTCGGCACGCTCACGCACGGCCAGCGCAACGTGATCTTCGAAACGTTGCGCCCCGGCCAGCCGATGGATCACTGCGCCGGGGAGTGGCCGATTCTGGCCGACCGCTCGACGCCCTCCGTCGAGGCCGCCCGGCGCGAGAAGGATGAAGCCGTGGCGCTGGCGGTGGACATTCGCCGCCGGCTGGCCGCCGTGGCGCCGGAGGAGCCGGGCCTGCAGGAGCGGGCCGAAAACCTCGAGCGTATCGCCCGCCTCTATCGCGCGGCCTGCGCCGCCGTCCAGGAATATATCCTCAACGTCCGCCGCCCCGGCCCCGCGCCGGCCTTCGAGGCCGCCTGCGCCGCGCTCGAGGCCGAGGTCGAAGCCCTCCGCCGCGCGCGCGGCGACGATTGGCTGGCCGGCGTCCCCGGCACGGCCCGCGCCTTCGCGTCCGAACTGCGGCGCGTCTTCGCCCTGGAACAAGCCGTCGGGCAGGAACTGCCCGGATTGCTTGCGTCCGACCGGACGCGCCTGGAGGACTTCGTCGCCGCCGGCTACCCCGCGGAAGGGCATCGCCTCAGCAAGTTCACGCACGGCAGCGGCACGGAGCACGGGCCGGACCGGTGCGTCCGCCGGGTGGGACAACACGTGCGTTACACCTTGTCCTCGCCCCCCGGCGCGAAGCGGCTCCGCGTCGAGTGTGCCGGCAGCGGACGCCTGCGCGTGACAGCCGGCGGGCGGACGCTGGCGGATCGCGAGTGGGACCGCGGCGCGGATTGGGGTTTCGAGGAAACGGCCTTCGTCAGCCCCGGCGACACGCTCGACGTGCGCTTCGACCGTGTCTCCGGCGATACGCCCGAAATCCGCATGATCTATCTCCTCCGGGAGGCGTAACGGACCGGAAGAAACAAGAGCGGGAGGGACGGTGAACATCCTCGTCATCATGTCCGATCAGCATCACCCGCGCTTCATGAGCTGCGCGGGAGGTCCCTTCGCGGAGACGCCGAACCTCGACCGCATCGCCCGCGCCGGGGCGCGGTTCGAGTCCGCCTGCTGCCCCAGCCCCCTCTGCGGTCCCAGCCGCATGAGTTTCCTGTCCGGCCTTTATCCCTGCCGCACCGGCGTCTATGCCAACGGCCAGGCGTTGCCGAGCGACATTCCCACCCTGGCCCACGCCCTCGGCGCCGCAGGTTATGAAACGGCCCTGGTGGGGCGCATGCACATCGTCGGGCCCGACCACGCCCACGGCTTTGAGCGCGTCTTCCCCGCCGACGTCACCGCCTCCACCCTCGGCGGGGGCCTTTCCCCGATCCTCGACGGCCTCCACGCCGGCGGCGGCGTCGAGAGCCTCACCCTCTCCGGGGCCGGCGGCAATCCCTATCAGTTGTACGACGACCTCGTGACCCGCCGCGCGTGCGAGTTCATCGCCTCGTCCGATCGGCGTCGTCCCTTCGCGATGGTCGTCGGTTTCGCGCTGCCGCACAACCCCTACGTGTGCTCGGAGGAGGACTACGACCGCTGGAAGGACCGTGTGCGGCTTCCCGTGGTCGCGCCCGACGACCCCGGCGCGACACACCCGGCCCTGCGCGAGACCTTCGAGCGCCTCGCACGCGCTACCGCCGAGGACGCGCGCCGCTCCCTGGCGGCCTACTGCGGCTCCATCTCCGCCCTCGACCGCCGCGTCGGCCTGATCCTCGACGCCCTGGAGCGCGCCGCCCGCCCGGAGCCCACGCTGATGGTCTACACCTCCGACCACGGGGAGATGGCCGGCGAACACGGCCTGTGGCACAAGAGCTGCTTCTTCGAGGCCGCTGTGGGAGTACCCCTTCTGATGAGCCTGCCGGGAGAGATTCCCGCCGGGGTCGTCCTGCGGCCGGGGGTCAACCTGACGGACCTGACGGCCACCCTGCTCGACCTGGCCGGGGCGGAGCCGCTGCCGGAGGCGGACGGGCGCTCCTTCCGCGCGCTCTGGCGCGGGGGGACGTGGGAGGGTACGGTCTTTTCGGAGCTGGGGACGCGCTGGCGGCGATCGCTCCTGGCGCGGATGGTTCGCCGCGGCTCAATGAAGTACGTGTACTACCATGACCTGCCGGACTTGCTCTTCGACCTTGAGCGCGACCCGGAGGAGCGCCGCAACCTGGCCGAAGTGCCGGAGTATGCCGTCCTCCGCGCCGAGTTGCGCGCGCTGGTGTTGCACGATTGGGATCCGCAGGTCATCTCGAAGGGGCTGGACCGCTGGAAGCGCCGCAATGGCGTCATAGACCGCTGGCGGCGCGCCGCCGGCCCCCCGGACCCGCACATCTTCCGCCCGCCGGAAGGGAGCGCCTGGCTCCGCGACGTGCCCGGATTCGCCCCCGAGCGGCAGTTGCAGGAAGGCGCCTACTGAGGCGCCCCGCCGGTCGGGCGCTACTTCTCCGCCTTCTCCTCCAGGTCCGCGGCGGCGTCGGCCTCGCTCTCGGGCCGGGCGCCGAGCTTCGGCTCGTTGACCTCCGGCGGGTCGGTCGTTCGAGGGGCGGCCGGGGCGAAGCGCAGGGCGCCGTCCGTCTCCTCCAGTCGTCCGCCGACGGGCCGCCCGTCGGCCCAAGGGGCGCGCAGGCGCTCGCGCCCGACCCATGCGGCGTCCGCCTTGTGCGACGGCTCGATCCATTTCGACGTCATCGGCACGGTCCCCTTGTCCTCCAGGAACTCGATGACCGCCGCGCGCACCGTGGCGGAGGCGAAGGCGTCGGCGCCGGCCGGCTCGAAGCGCAAGGTCGTCATCAGGCAATATCGGAACGTTTCACCGGGAATGTAGAAGTTGTGGGAGACCATGCGCGCCTTGTCGGCGGCGAGTTCGGCGGCGGAGAAGACCTTCTCGGCCAGGGGTGCGACGCGTACGGGCGCCCGGGCGTCCGCGTCGAAGGCTTCGACGCGGCAAACGCGCAGGCGAAGGCGCGTCGCACGGCCCGGCGGGCCGTCGGCCTGGATAAGCAGCACGGTGTTCGAGTGCCCCAGCGAGGCCCAGTAGCCGCCGCGCTCCAGCTTCCAGGTGACCGGGGCGCGTGACTGCCACAATTTGGGCAGGAGCGGCTGCACGCCGCCCGGCGCCACCTGGACAGCCTGCATCGGCTCGTCCTTGGGCGGTTCTTCATTCAACGCAGCGTTGGCCGAGGCGGCGCCGATCAGAAGCGCGAGGACGGGCGCTAGAGTGAGCTTGAGCATGGGCAAACCCTTGACAACGATAGACGGCGGACGACGACGAACGACGGGACGGACGAGAGGCTACGGCCCATCGGCCGGGCGGGCGGGCACGCCGGGCGCCAGGAGGCGTTCAAGCGGTACGCTCCACAGGTGCGACGTTGCGAAATAGACGCGCTCCTTCGTGAAGAGAAAGGTTGAACCGGGCAGGAAGACGAGCGGATGCCCCGTCCCGGAGACCTCGCTGATCCCCGGCCCGCGCGCCACAGCCTCGACCTGCCCGCTGCGGCTGTCGAACCGGAAGAGCGCCGTCCCGTCTTTGTCCGTGCCGTAGAAGTAGATCTTCTCATCGGGCCCGCGCTCGAAGCGCACGGGGCTGCCGTAGGTGGTGAAGCGGCAGCTCAGGGGAACCTTGACGAGCCGCACCGTCTCCATCCGGGCCAGGTCGAAGACCGCCAGGGCCCCGCTGTACTGGATCACCACAAGCCCCGGCGCTCCTTCTTCGATGTAGCGGCAGTGACCGGGCCAGGGGCTGGAGCGGTGAACGAAGCGGCGCTCCTGCGTGTCCCAGATGATCAGCACGCCGCCCGGCGCGTCGGCGAGGGGCGGCTCGAAGGGGATGCTGTCGCGCGTGGCGGTCATGCAGATGTAGCGCCCGTTCCCCGCGGCGCACAGGTCGCGCACGGCATAGTGCTGGAAGGGCTGATCGCCGACCTCGTAGCCGATCGTCATTTCCCTGGGGTCGAACCAGAAGAGCGCGCCGGCGTAGTTGATTCCCGTGCCGTAGTCCTGATAGCCGCGCTCGCGCCAATCGAGGTTGATGCCCATGTCGCGCCCGCCGGTGTACCACCGCCCGTCGGCCCCCTTGGCCAGCCCCGCCGGACGCCGGAGGTTCATGTAGCGCAGGTAACGGAACTTGCAGATGAGCTGTGGGTTGCAGTCGAGCGACCCCCAGGGGGAGGCGCTGCCCGGATACTGTTTGCGGAAGTAGTGCTTCTCGTAGTCGAAGGTCCAGGGCTGCCGCGGGTCCCAGCGCATCAGCTTGATGCCCCAGTAGCCGATGGAGTAGATCCAGTCGCCGTCGGGGAGCATCTGATAGTGGACGTAGTGCTTGCCGCGCCGCCAGATGCGGTCGGCGGCGATGTCGTACTCGAAGATGGTGGCGTTGGGGTAGGCTGCGCCGTAGATCTTCGTTCCGTCGGCGCTCAGCGTCATGCACTTGATGTCGTCCACCGTGGCGCGCGAGTACTGGAAGGGGAACTGCCGGCGTCGGCCGTCGCGCGTGACCCAGACGGAGGGCGGCTCGTGGTCGAAGTCCGTCTCCAGGTCGTAGCCGCGCGCCGCCGCCGGCGAGGGCAGGTCCGCCGGCGTTGCCGCGCCCCCGGCAAGGCGATAGCCTTTCCAGGGGCCCCCGTCCGGCGTCACCCGCAACGCCGGAGCGAGGGCGTCGGGGATCAACTCGACCTCCGCCGCCTTCATCTCCGCCAGCAGCGGCCGGGCCACGGGCCGGCCCCGCTCTTCGCGCACGGCGTAGATTCTCCACGGCGCCGGGCCGATGGCGGTGTAGAGCCAGCCCTTGTTGTCCGCCGCCAGGACGCCGCAGGCGCCGAGAATCCCGGTAAGTCCCATGCCCCCGAAGGGGCTGACGGGCCTCGAAGGGCTCCCCGCCGATGGGAGCACGCCGGCGAACTTCTGGAGTCCGAAGCCCTCCTCGTGATGGTGAAGGACGTTGCCCGGCGAGGTAATGGCCCAGAGCTCGCCCGGGCGTGTTTCGCAGAGCGCTTCGACCTGCGCGTTGAGGTTGAGGATTTCCTCGAAGCCGTTCCGCGCGGGATGGAAGCGGACGACCTCGCCGCGCTGCGTGCCGATGAGCAGGGTGCGTCGCGCGCCGACGGCGGCGCAGGTGGGACGCTCCCAGTACCAGTCCGGCGTCAGCTGCCGGGCGGTCGTGGCGCGCGTCTCGTCCCCCAGTTCGTCCACCTTCATGTCCCGCGCCGAAGGGGGCGGGGCCATCTTGCCCTTGCCCGACAGCGTCTTGGGGTAGTACTCGACAAAGCGTCCGCCGGTCAGGTCGAGCATGAAGACCGCAGGCGTATCCAGGGGCGAGCCGCGATCCGGGTTCTGCGGCACACAGAAGGCATAGAGCGCGTCGCCCTTTGCGTCGGGCCCCGGACCGATCACCGTCCACTCGATGCGGACGTTGCGCCCCAATGTGCCGTGGTCGCGCGGCGTGACGACCGGGGCGTCCCGTGTCCCAATCGTCCAGGACTGCGTCACCGGGGCGCCCCACGCCAGGCCGCCCGCCACCAGCATCGCCGCCAGAATCCGCTTCATGGGCACTCCGTTCGTCAACCGCGCGTCGCCGGCTCTGCCGGATATGATACTGCCCCCGCGGGCGGAAGGAAAGCGCCATCGAGCGCCGCGCAAAGCCTTGATTCACCGGCACACTTGGCCTAGGATAGTTGTTGCCATGGCGCATCCGGATCGGGCCGGCATCTTCAGGGCATCGGGACCATGACCGCAGAACCGAAAGCGGCAGGGGAAGCGCAGAGCGGCGCCTTTCCCTTCGTCCCCTTGACGGTCTTCGCCGCCGCCACGCTCTGCATCGCGATCGGGGGCTGGCACTACCACGAGTACCTGCACACCGCCGCTCATCGCAGCGCCTCCGATGCGATCGAGGCCGTGGCCAGCCTCAAGGTGCGGCAGATTGACGCCTGGCGGCGCGAACGACTGAACGATGCGCGCATCCTCTCGGCCAATCTCGCCAATGCCGACCGCATTCGGAGCTTTCTCGAAGACCCGTCGCCCGCAGACCGCGGGGAGGACATCGCGCGGTTCATGCAGCTCTTCATAGACAACCTGGGCTATCGAAGCGCCGTGCTGACGGATCCGGACGGCGTTGTGCGCCTGTCCGTCGGCCCCGACGAACCGACCGTCGGCGCCTACGGTCTCGCCCTCATCCGCGAAGTCACGCGCACGGGGCGCTCGCTGCTCTCCGACTTCCACCGCGCGCCGAACGTCCCCACCGCGCATCTTGACCTCTGCGTGCCGATCCTGGTCCCGGGCGGAGAGGACGACCGCTGCGTCGGAACCTATCTTCTCCGCATCGAGCCGGAACGGTTCCTCTATCCCACACTTCAGGACTGGCCGACACCCAGCCCGACCGCCGAGACGCTCCTCGTCCGGCGCGAGGGGGAGGATGTCCTCTTCCTGAATGAGCTGCGGCATCGCCGCGACGCCGCCATGACGTTGCGCCGTTCGGTTCAGGATCCGGAACTGCCGGCCGCCGCCGCCGTGCGCGGGCACGTGGGCAGCCTGGAGGGACGCGACTATCGCGGCGTACCCGTCATGGCCGCCACGCGGGCGGTCCCGGAGACGCCGTGGTTCATCGTGGCCAAGGTGGACGAGGAGGAGGCCTACGGCCCTCTCCACCGGCGAACGAAATGGATGGGCGCGGCCATTGCCGGGCTGGTGCTGCTGGCCGGGCTGGCCACGGCTCTATGGTGGCGCGAGCGCGAGGCCCGCCTCCTGCGGCGGCACCTGGATTCGGAGCGGCAGAACCGCATCCTTCAGGAGCTCTACGCCGACGAGCGCGCCCGGCGCGCGACCTCGCTCCGCGCCGCCCTCGAGGAGAAAATCACCCTCCTGAAGGAGGTCCACCACCGCGTCAAGAACAACATGCAGGTCATCTCGAGCATGTTGAGCCTCCAGGCCGCCGGGATCGCCGACCCCGGCGCGGCGACCGCCCTGCGCGAGACGCAGAATCGCATCCGCAGTATGGCCCTTCTGCATGAGACGCTCTACCGCTCGGAGAACCTCGCGCGCGTGGACGTCCCGGCCTATCTGAACGACCTCTGCGCCCACCTCTTCCGGGCGCACGGCGTCGCGGCGGCGCGAATCCGGTTGACCCTCGACGCCGATCGGAGTAGTCTGTCTCTCGATCAGGCGATTCCGTGCGGGCTAATCGTGAACGAATTGGTTTCAAACTGCCTGAAGCACGCCTTCCCCGGCGGACGGGCGGGGGAGGTGCGCGTGACCTTCCGCGCCGAGGAGGGAGGCGGACGCCTGCTGAGCGTGCGCGACGACGGCGTCGGCATGGCCGCCGGAAAGGAAACCGGTGCGTCGGCTACGCTGGGTCTGCGCCTGGTGAACGGCCTGGCGGCCCAGCTCAAGGGAACGGTCGAGTGGCAACACGAGAGCGGCGTTGTGTGTCGGGTGCGCTTCCGTGAGGCGTCGTAAGAAAGGGTGTCTGCGATGAGCCGCGCGCGAATCCTCATCGTCGAGGACGAAGCGATCGTTGCCATGGATCTGCAAGGCCGCCTGACGGCCCTGGGGTATGAAACGCCGGGCGTCGCCGCGTCGGGAGAAGAGGCCCTGCGCCTGACCGAAAGCGCCTCGCCCGACCTGGTCCTGATGGACATCCGCCTGGCCGGGGCGATGGACGGCATCGCCGCGGCCGAGCGCCTGCGCGATCGGTTCGGGCTGCCGGTCGTCTTCCTGACCGCCTACGCCGACGACGACACCCTCGAGCGCGCCAAGTTCGCGGACCCCTTCGGCTACCTGCTGAAGCCCTTCCAGGACCGCGAGCTGCGCACGACGATCGAGATGGCCCTGTACAAGCATCGCGCCGACCGCAACCTGCGCCGCCTGACGCGCATGTACGCCATCCTCAGCCAGGTCAACCAGGCCATCGTGCGCGCCGTCTCCCGCGCCGAAATCCTTCAACAGGCCGCGCGGATCATCGTGGAGTACGGCGCGTATCCCCTGGCGTGGGTGGCCTGGCGCGAGGGCGACGCGGTCTTCCCCGTCGCCCGGAGCGGCGAGGATGGCGGGCTGCTGCGCCGCGAGGGCGCTTACGACCTAACGGCCCCGAGGCCGCCGGCGTAACCGGAACCGCTCTCAACACCGGCCAGACCTGCGCCGTCAACCGGCTTCTGGACGACCCGCGCTCGATGCTCTGGCGCGAAAAACTGGCCGAGCTCGGCATCCGCTCCGCCGGCGCCTTCCCCATCCGCTTCAAGGGCGAAGTCTGCGGCACCGTCTCCGTGTACGCTCGCGAGCCGGATGCCTTTGACCGCGAGGCCGTGCGCCTCTTCGAGGAGGTCGCCCTCGACGTCTCCTTTGCCCTCGACTGGATCGAGAACCAGGAGCAGCGGCGCAAGGCCGAAACGGAACTCTATTCCACCCATCGCCAGACCACCGCCATCCTCGAAAGCATCACCGACGGCTTCTTTTCCCTGGATGACGAGATGCGCTTCACCTATTTCAACGCCGAAGCGGAGCGCCTGCTCAACCGCCGGCGCGAGGAGGTCATCGGCCGCACCCTTCTCGAAGCCTTTCCCGAGGCCCGCGGCTCCGTCTTCGAGTTGAACTACCGTCGCGCCCTGCGCGACCGAACCCCTCTTTCCTTCGAGACTTGGTTCGACGTCCCCCCCTACCGGAACTGGTATGACGTCAAAGTCTATCCCCAGGCCAAGGGAATCTCGGTTTACTTCCTGGTCACCACCGAGCGCAAGCGCGCCGAAGAGCAGATGCGCCTGTTGCAGTTCTCCATCGAGCGCATCGCCGACCCGGCCTTCTGGATTGACGAAGCTGCGCGGTTCGTTTACGTGAATGAGGCCGCCTGCCGCAAGCTCGGCTACAGCCGCGAGGAACTCCTGGCGCTGTCCGTGTTCGACGTGGACCCCTTGATGCCGGCGACGCGCTGGCCCGAACACTGGCGCGAACTGCGAGAGAAGAAGTCGCTCCTCTTCGAGATGCAGCACAGGACGAAGGAGGGCGTCCGGATCCCGGTCCGCATCTCGGCGAACTACATTGAGTTCGGCGGCAAGTGCTACAACTGCGCCTTTGCGCACGATATCACCGAAGAGCGCCGCGCCCAGGCGGCCTTCCAGTCGCTGGTCGAGAGCGTGGTGGGCCACAGCGGCGCGGAGAGCCTCCACATCCTTGCCTCGCGCCTCTGCGCCTGGCTGGGCGCCGATTGCGTCATCGTGTCCGAACTCGCTCCCGATGGGAAGCAGGCCCGCGCCGTGGCCATGTTCTGCGACGGCGAGCGGTGCGATCCATACGATCACGATCTCGCCGGCACACCGTGCGGTGTCGTCCTGGCAGAAGGCTTCCGGCATTTCGCCGAGGGGTTGGGCCGCCTCTTCCCCGAAGCCCGCCCGCTCCGGGAGTTGAAGGCCGAAGGCTATGTAGGAACGCCCCTCAAGGGACGCGACGGCAAGCCGCTGGGCGTCCTGTGCGCCCTCTCGCGGCAGCCGCTGCCCTTGCCCCCGCACGCCCAGGCCGTCATGGACATCCTTGCCGCCAAGGCCGCCACCGAGATCGAAAGCCTCCGCGCCGACCGACGCCGCATGGAGCTGGAAGCCCAGGTGCGCCAGCAGCAGAAGCTCGAAGCCATCGGCATCCTGGCCGGCGGCGTCGCCCATGAAATCAACAACCCCATTACCGGCGTCCTGAACTACGCGCAGCTCATCCTCGACGGGGCCGAACCGGAAAGCCCCCCGGCGCGTTACGCGCGCGAAATCCTCCGCGAGGGCGGCCGCATCAGCGAAATCGTCCACAACCTCCTCACCTTCGCCCGTCAGGACCGGCAGGCCCACAGCCCCGCCGACCTTGGCGACATTATCGCCACCACTCTCTCCCTGGTCCGCACCCTCATGCGGCACGATAATATCGTGCTCAACGTCGCCGTGCCGGAAGGGTTGCCCTCCCTCAAGTGCCGCAGCCAGCAGATCCGCCAGGTGGTTCTGAACCTCCTGACAAACGCGCGCGACGCGCTCAACGAACGCTATCCCGGCGCCGACCCCGACAAGACCCTCCTGCTCCGCGCCGAAGCCTTTACGCGCGAGGGGCGCGCCTGGCTGCGCCTGACCGTCGAGGACCACGGCGCGGGCATCCGCCCCGAAATCCTTGACCGCATCTTCGATCCCTTCTTCACGACAAAGGCCGGCGGCACCGGACTGGGACTGACCATCAGCCACGGCATCGTCCGCGAACACCACGGCGAGTTGCGCGTCGAGAGCGTGCCGGGGCGCGGCACGCGATTCCACCTGGAGCTGCCCGTGGACAACGGCTGGACGCTGACGCCCGGACAGGACGCCCGGACATCGGATGGAACGACCTAGGACCCCCAGGACCGGCATCGCACGACATTCAGCGGCGGCCGGCGCACCCCAAGCAGGAGGGCTGACATGGCGCGAGTCCTGATCGTGGACGATGAACCGAGCATCCGCTTCACGCTGTCGGAGTTCCTGCGGCGCGACGGCCACGAGGCCGGCATGGCCGAGGACGTCGAAAGCGGCTTGGCCCTGCTGCGCCAGGGGGGCTGGGACGTCGTCGTGACGGACATCGTCATGCCCCGCGCCTCCGGCGTCGAGCTCTTCCGGCAGGCCCGTCAGTTCGATCCGGACGTCCAGGTGATCGTAATGACCGGCGAACCGACCGTCGAGACCGCCTCCGAGGCCGTCCGCGCCGGCGCCAACGACTACCTCGTCAAGCCCATCGGCAAGAACGCCATCCAGCGCGCCGTCGGCAACGCCCTGCGCATCAAGAAGCTCAACGACGAGAAGCGCCGCCTCGAAGCCCTCAATCGCCAGTACCAGGAGAGCCTCGAGAAGATCGTCGAAACGCGGACCAAGACCCTCAAGGCCCGCGAAGGGCTCCTCCAGAGCCTTTTCACCGCCGCCCCCGTCGGCATCGGCATCATGGAAGACCATCGCCTCACCGCCGCCAATGACGAACTCTGCCGCATGGTCGGCTACACCGTCGAGGAACTCGCCGGACGCTCCTGCGACACGCTCTTCGCCGAGCCGGAGGAATGCCGACGCCTGGCCGAGGCCGCCGCCGCTCGCTTCGCCGAAGGCGGCGTCCTCAGCCTCGAAACGCGCTGGCGGCGCAAGGACGGCGTCGTTCGCGAGGTCTTCCTCCGCTGCGCCCCCCTGCAACTCGAAAAAGGCGGGCAGGCCGTCACCATCACCGCCCTGGACATCACCGACCGCAAGGAGGCCGAACGCCAGATCGAGGACGGCGCCCGCAAGCTCCACGACATGATGGACGGCAGCATCCGGGCCATCTCCGCCGCCCTGGAAATGCGCGACCCCTACACCGCCGGACACGAGCGCCGCGTGGCCGACCTGGCCCACGCCATCGGCGCGGAGATGGGGCTGACCGCCAACACCCTCGAGGGCATCCGCATCGCCGGGTACCTTCACGACATCGGCAAGATCGCCGTCCCGTCGGAAATCCTCAACAAGCCCGGACGCCTCAACACCTACGAGCTGGACATCATCAAGGCGCACCCCCAGATCGGCTACGACATCCTCACCCAGATCAGCTTCGTCTGGCCCGTGGCGCAGGCCACCTTGCAGCACCATGAACGCCTCGACGGCTCCGGCTATCCCGGCGGGCTGCGCGCCGACCAGATCATCCCCGAAGCACGCATCCTGGCCGTGGCCGACGTGGTCGAGGCCATGTCGTCCCACCGTCCCTACCGCCCGGCCCTGGGGCGCGAGTGCGCCATCCAGGAGGTGCGCCAGAAGAAGGAAACGCTCTACGACCCGCAGGCCGTCGAGGCGTGCATCCGCGTCCTGGAAGCCGAACCGGCGAAATACCTCTGATCGCACAGGGCCATTCAAGAGAAGGGGACGGCATGAAGACGTGGTTCCTTGCGTTGAGCCTCGCCGGCGCAGCCGCTCTCGGCGCGCGGGCCGCGGAGCCGGTGAAGAACGTGCTCAAAGACATCCCCTGCGCCGACGGCGCGCTCGGCCGGCGTATGCTCGTGGATGAAAAGCACCTCCTCATCATGCAGGTGGCGCTGAAGCCCGGCCAGCAGGCGCCTCTGCACACCGCCAACTCGAACGTTCACCTGCTCGTGATCGAGGGGCAGATCGTGGCGACCGTGGCGGGCAAGGACACGCCCGCCGTCAAGGGAGACCTCCTGCCCGTGGCCTTCCGGTCGCCGATGAGCCTCCGCAACGACTCGACGGAGAACGCCTCCCTCCTCGTGCTCAAGAGCCCGAACCCGAGCGAGATGAAGCCGTAAGGTCAAGCCCCGAACGCTCTCCGAAGACGCGCGCAGGTACGGACGGAGGGAAAGACGGTGGACACCCCCAACCTGCGTTGAACACGTCCTCATGGGATTGAAGGACGCGGATACTCCGCCAGACCTGAAACTCGCAGTCTGCCGTAAGGCCTATGACGAGTCCCGGATCGAAAGCGGCAGGGAGATTGCGGACCTCTTGGGGAGTCTGACTACAGCGCTGCCCGACGATGCCGTTGCCATGCTCGACTGGCTGGCCGCCCAGCATCCCGATCCAGACAAGGAACTCTGGAATGCGGCGGCCACTGACGGCAGGCCCTGCTACGGCGGAGAGATTCTGACGCACGGTATTAACACCGTGCGTGGGCGCGCCGCAGAGGCCATCCGCGATCTGATTCTCACCGACGCCGGCTACATCGCACGTTTCGGGTCAACGATCAACCACTTGGTTGCTGACGGGAGTCTGGCCGTTCGCGCGTGCGCGGCGTCCGTCCTTCTTGCTGTGGCCAGAAGCGACATGCCCCTTGGTGTGCGGTTGTTTCAGCGGCTCGCTCAAGCGGACGACCGCCTGTTCACAACCCATTACGTCCAGCAGTTTGTCTACTATGCCATTCGGGAGCATTTCGTCACGCTTCGCCGGCTAGTCGAACGCATGCTCCGGTCGCCTGCCCCCGATGCGAGCGAGGCCGGGGCACGGTTCGCCAGTTTGGCTGTCCTGCTCGGTCATGACGCTCAGACGCTGGTTGACGAAGCGATGGCAGGCTCCCCGTCGCAACGCCCTGGTGTTGCAGAAGTGGCTGCGCAAAACATTGCGGTCGAAGAATGCCGAACTTGGTGCGACGCGAACCTCCGCCGCCTCTTCAGTGATACGGATAGTGACGTGAGGCGCAAGAGCGCATCCTTCTTCTATCACATGAAGGGTGTGTCTTGGGACACCTATGAGAGTCTCCTCACGGAGTTCAGCAACAGCGCCGCGTACGGCGAGGGGGCCTCGCAGGCGCTTCTTGCGCTCGATGATTCAGTATCGCAACTGCCAGGTACAACATGCCTCATGTGCGAGGAGTTCCTCACGCGGTTCGGCGACGAAGCGCGGGACATTCGAACTCACAGGGCCGCAGACGCGCACCTCGTTGCGAAGCTCGTGTTTCGCACCTACCACCAGCACCAGCGCGACGAATGGGGACGGCGGTGCCTTGACCTGATCGACCGGCTCTGTCTGGAAGCGGTCTCCGACGCGCAGGGCCAGTTCGAGGCATACGAGCGATGAAGGTGCGGAGCATGGCGCGCAGGTCCTGCAGAGGTAAGATCAAGACACGGCCGCGCGCCGGAGAGGGCGACCGCGAATGAGGCCGCGCCCCTATTGGAAAAACCGCGTCAATCCGATATGATCGGGGCCGAAGGCGAGGGTGGCGGAACTGGCAGACGCGCTGGACTTAGGATTCAGTGCGGGGGCAATGCTGGCAAGGGCGAAAACGTTGTCTTACCGCCGGGCTTACCGCCGGAACTCCCCGAAGACCTCTCCGCTGTGATGATCGCCTGGCCCGATCTGCCCGCGTCCGTTCGCGCCGGAATCGTGGCGATGGTGAAGGCGGTGCGGCCATGAGCGGGCAACCGTGCGGGCGCTGCCTGAACTGCCGCAACGGAGCGCCGGGGCTGTGTCTGACGCCACGGCTGCCGACTGCGGCCCCCCACGCAACGGAGCCGGTGAAGCGGTGCAACGGCTGCGGCGCGGCTGTGCCGAAGGGGCGGCGCTACTGTGACGGCTGCCGGGCGGCGCTGCGCCGGGCAACGTGGTGCGAAGCGCAGAGACGGCGCAGGGGGACGACCGCCACGGACGCCCCCACCAGACGCCGCAGACGGCCCCTAGCGTGCCCTACACGCCCCGCAACGGGCGCGGGGGTGGTATTGGGCATGGGGGGCGACAACTGTTGACACAACGCGCTCTATGCCGCAGGGGGGGACCCCCCGGTTTAGGTTCTCCCCACGAGTGCGCGGGTTGTGTGGGCGGGGGAAGGTGTCGCGGACCTGGACTCTGTTCTGGTGCGGGCGATACCCCCCCCTTGACAGAATGGACAGATTTGACAGAATGACGTAGAGTCGCGCGGGGCGGATAGGGCGACGGCCCGAACCGCCGGAACTCGCAACGGCCTTCCGCCCCGATACATTTCCCGCGAGATGCAGAAAGCGAGGCTGCAACATGGCGAAGGGCAAAGGGCAACGGAGGCAGGGTGCGAAGGCCGAGCATCCGCTGACGCCGCAACAACGTGCGGAACTGGACGCGGCGATTGCCGAGGCGCGGCAGCTTACGCGGCTGTGGGACTACTACCCGCTGGCCCCCGGCGCGTGGCAGAGCATCTGGGCCTTGATTGAACGCGAGCCGATACGCGAGGGCAAGATTAAAATACGGGAGTGGCGGCCTATGGCGCTGTGGGAGGCTGTCGGGGCGTTTCCGCTGTTTCGACCCGCGCGATTCACAGTCGAGCCGCGCGGCCCGTCGCGCCTGTACGAGGCGGAGATTCGCGATTGTTACAAGCACTACACGCCCGGCGGGGTGCGCTTGTGCTATGTGCCGCGGGCTGACGATCTCGCGCGTGTCGCGCGACTTTTCCCGGACGACCCGGACGCCGGAAATAACCCGCCGTGGGACAGTGTGAGGGAAGAACTTTTGGCGGCCAAGGCGGCGGGCAAGGACGTGCCCGCCCCGGAGTCGGCGGCGGCGCGCGACTTGCTTGCAATTCTGGAGGCGATTCGCGAGCGGGGGGCGACGCGCGCTCCCGCGCGGCGCAAGCGAAGGCCGGCGGACAGCAAAGCCCTGACGGCAAGGCAGACAGAAATCATGCATCTTGTGGGGGAATGCAGGGGTAATCTGGCGGAGGTGGCCCGCCGGGTGCGCTTGGACCGAAAGACAGTGGCGCAGCACTACAAGGCGGCTTCGCTGAAGTTGGGGCAGAAGGCAGTCACGGCGATGACGCGGAAATTGCCGGCGGATCGGCGCGGAAACTCCGTCATTGCCGGATCGCTGTCGCCGGCTCTGCCAACGGACGGACGGGCAAGGGTGGAGACGGACCGCCGGCGCGGGTGAGTGCGGGGGCATCGGCGGGGTATCTTACGGGGTATCCACCGCATTTTCTTTCGCTTCGCGTTCCTTTGCCAATCAAGGGCGTCCGTCGCTTTTCGGGGGTATCTCCGCGCCAGAGTACCCCCGTCTTTCGGAATAGGGTGGAAGGAGGTAACACCCATGAGAAAACTGACGGACGCGGAAATCCGGGCCTTCCGAGAACTGGCCCTGGCGGCGAGGAAGTTGCGGCGGGCGCAGCGGCGCGCGCTACGATTGCGAGAGAAGACCGAAGGCGCGAAGGCACAGCGTCAGGGGGTGCGGCCATGAATGACGCCCCGACCCCCGACGCTCCCGCCCTGGTGGACGTGCGCGAGGTGGCGCGCAAACTCGGTGTCTCTCCGGCGACCGTCTGGCGCGCGCATTCCGCCGGGCTGATCCCGTCGCCCGTGCGGTTGCTGCGGCTGACGCGCTGGAATCGTCAAGAGCTTGATTCGTGGCTTTCGGCGGGTTGTCCCCCGCGCGTCAAGTGGACCTGGACGCCGGCGGCGGGGGGGGGACAATGCGCGCGATGATGCCACGATCTCCCCACCCGGTCACACCCTCACGCCCGTCGGGCTGCTATCTCTGCCCGGCGCGTTGTCATAGGCCGCGCGGCCCCCGTCCGGCCCGCGTTGCGCGGCACTGGCCCCAGTGGGGGGCGCGACGATGAAGGGCTATTGGCAACTGCCCCATGATCTGCACGGCGCGATTCTTCGCAGACATGATGTATCCGGGGAACAACTGCGGGTGTGGTTAGCTCTTGGGGCGCTCACGGTGGGTTACGGGAAGCCGAAAGACACCATCGGCGCGGGGCAGATTGCGGACTTCTGCGGGGTGTCGCGCCGCAACGTGCATCGGGCGCTGGGCGCGTTGACACGGAAGGGACTCGCGGGCGCACGCATGACCGGTCCGCGCCGGGTGGAACGATGGATCATTCCCCCGGCTGATAGTGTCAACGGCGACACCGGAGGTAGTGTCAAGCATAGTGTCAAGGCTGACACTAGGGGTAGTGTCAAGCATAGTGTCAAGGCTGACACACTCCAAGACTCCAAGAAGGAAGACACACCTTCCACAACGGCGCGGAAGGTGAACGTCTGGGGCTGGTGGATTGACGCCAACCGCGACGCCGGGCGGCCCGAACCGCTGAAGGCGGGGCCGGACCTGGGCGCGGCGCGGGAACTGGGGAGGCTGGTATCGGTGGGCAACGTGTCGGAAGATGAACTGCGGCGGTGCATGGCGTTGTACCTGGGCGACGACGACGGATTTCTGCGGAAGACCGGCCACGCGCTGCGCCACCTGTCGGGCCGGATCAACGCCTATCGGGCTGTGATGGCCGCCAACGAACCGCCGACGCTGGACCGCGCCTTTGTGGACGACCTTGAACGCGACGCGGCAGAAGGGAGCGCGACATGAGCGCGACGCGGACGCCGGAGGAACAGCTTGCCGCCTATGCCGCCGTGGCATGGACGCCGGAAGACCTGATCGAGGTGCGGGCGCTGCCGACACAACGCGACGGCGGGCCGCGCCCGTCTTCGTTCTGGACGAGGGCCGGGGACCTGGCCGGACACGCCGAACGCCTGGCGGCCATGAACGCGACGGGGTTGAACGTGTACGCGGGAATCCTGCCGCGCCTGGCGGAGGGCGGGACGAAGGACGCCGAGACGGCGGCGGGGCGGGTGATCTGGGCGGACTTCGATGCGGTGGACCCGCGCGCGGCCTGGAAGCGAGCGGGCGCGAGGATGCCCCCCCCATCAATGGCCGTCAACTCCGGGCATGGGGCGCATCTGCTGTGGGCGCTGGAAGACGCCGTTGCGCCGGGGGAGGTCTGCGGCCTGGTGGGGGACGTGGCGGCGCTGTTGGGATCGGATGCGACCGTCAAGAATCCGTCGCGCATTCTGCGGCTGCCGGGATTCACGAATCACAAGCCGCCGGCGGCCCCCTGTGTCCTGCTGTACGCGGACCCTGCGCGGCGGTACGCCTTCGCGGACCTGCGGGCGCGAGTGCCTGCGGCGCCGAAGGCAGACGCTCCCGCGCCTGCCGCCGTGGCGGGGGACGGGGACGCGCTCACGGAACGAGCGCGGCGGTACGTTGCGGCGATTGACGGCGCGACGGAGGGCCGCCGGAATGCCGAAGCCTTCCGCGTGGCCGCCGTCCTTCGCAACGATTTCCGCCTGCCGGATGCGAACGCCTGGGCGCTGCTGTGCGAGTGGAACGCGCGGAACGCCCCGCCCCTGGGGGAGTCGGAACTCCGGGCCGTCTTCGCGTCCGGTGCGAAGTACGCGCGGCACGCGCCGGGTGCGAAGGCCGCCGCGCCACGCCGGGAGTCTCGCGCCGAACCGCCCCCGGCGATTTCAACCGCCGTGGCAGAGGATGATCTTGCCGATATGCGCCACGAGGTAGAGGCCCAGAGGCGCGGCGAACGCCGGACGCTGCCCCTGCCGTGGCGGCGGGTGGGGACTCTCTCGCAAGCCCTGCGTCCTGGGACGCTCTGCGTCATTGCCGGGCCGCCGGGGACGGGCAAGAGCTTCTTCACGCTGGCGATTGCGCGAGCGGTACACGCGGCCCTTGTGCCGTGGCGGTATCTGCCCCTGGAGGATCGAAGGACTGACTTGAAGTTTCGGCTTCTGGCGATGCTGGCGGCGGATTACGGCATGATCGAAGTGGACGAAGACGGCGCGGCGGCGCGGGAGGCGGCCCTGGCGCAGTACGGCGCAAGCGTGGAGGAAATGGCGGCCTTCGTCTGCGAAAATCCGCGTGTCGGGCGTAAAGACGACAATGGCAAGGTGATCGTGCCGCCGCTGCCCTATGAAACCGTGGTGGGCTGGATCGCGCGGGCCTTCGAGGAGGGGGCGCGAGTGGTCTTCATAGACCCCATTTCGCAAATCGAGTTTGACGGGCGGGACCCGTGGAAGGCGGAGGGGGATTTCGCGCGGCGGGTGACGGCGCTGGCAGGGGACAGCGGCGCGACGGTGGTGCTTGTGGCGCACACGATCAAGCGCGGGGGCAGGAATGCGGGATGTCCGCTCACCCTGGAGGATATTCAAGGCTCTGCTATGTTCGGGCGACTCTGCCATTGTGCCTTGATCCTGGACGCTCACGACCCGAAGGAATCCACGGTGTACCGCGCCGGGGATATGCAGGAATCCGTGGAGCACAATCGGACCCTGACGATTGCGAAGGCACGAAACGGACGCGGGACCGGGCTACGGCTGGCCTTCCGGCATGAATCGGACGCCCCGGAGTTTGTCGAGTTGGGCGTCATTGCGCCGAAGCGGACGGTGAAGGCGCGGGAGAAAGGACACTGGGCGAATGAGTAGCGGAAAACACGCGGAACGCCCTGATTTCACGAGGGGAATCGCCACGTCTGATAATGTGTGTTATGTTGCACGCCGTGACAACCGCTATCCTACGGATAGCGTCCTTGACAACGCCGAAAGCGTGGCGTATACTGTCCGAGAAGGGTTTTTCAGAAAGGGCCGGAGATGGTGAAGAAGCGGAGGCAGGGGAAGGCGGATCGGATAGCGGAGATTGCGGCGAGGATGCCCGCGCCGACGGTGCGCTTTAGTGACGGCGAAACCTACTACACCATGCAGGGTGTGGCGCGTCTTCTGGGGGTGCATCGGGTGACGATCTGGCGGCTGGTGCGGGAGGGGAAGCTCAAGGGCGCGAGGGTGGGGCGCGAGGTCTACATCCCGGAGAGCGGGGTCAAGGCGCTGCTGGCGCGCGGCGAAGCGAACGCGGGCGACGGGAGCGGCGCGGGCAACGTTCAACCTCTGAACAAGTGAGAGGGCGCGGTCATGCGGGTATTTCGGCAGAGGTACACGGGCCGGGACGGGCAGACGCGGGAATCGGGGCTGTGGTATGTCTCCGTCCGCGAGTATCGAGGGCGCGGCGAGGCCGCCCCGGCCCCGCGAGTGGCGGATACCGGCCTTCTCTGACAAGCGGGTATCGGAGCAGTTCGGGGAGCGGCTGCAACGCCTGGTAGATTGCCACGCGGGCGGCGAGACGCCGGACCGCGAGTTGACGGCCTGGCTTGAACGGCTGCCGGAGGCGAAGCGCCGGAAGATCGAGCAGATCGGTCTTCTGGACGCGCGGCGCGTGGCGGCGACGAAGCCGCTGTCGGCGCACCTGGCCGATTTCGAGGCGGCGCTGCGGGCGAAGGGCAACTCGCCCATGTACGTTGACACGACGACGGCGCGGGCGCGGACGGTTCTGAACGGGTGCGGATTCGCCCGATGGAGCGAAATCTCCCCGGCGCGTGTCGAGATGTTCCTTGCCGGCAAACGCGGCCCCAAGGCCGAAGCCGAACCGGGCTTGAGCATCCAGACGAGCAACTACTACCTGGCCGCCTTCAAGCAGTTCTGCCGGTGGATGGTGTCCGAACGGCGGGCGCATGAATCGCCCGTGGCGCACCTGAAGAAGCTGAACGCGGCAACGGACCGGCGCAAGAGGCGGCGCGCGTTGACGGCGGAGGAGTGTCGGAAGCTGATCGCGGCGGCGAACGACGGGAAGCCTATCGAGGGGATGCCTGGCCCGGATCGCGCGATGCTCTACCGTCTGGCCCTGGACACGGGGTTGCGGTGGAACGAACTGCGGACGCTCACGCGCGATAGCTTCGCCCTGGACGCCGTACCGCCTACCGTGACGGTGAAGGCGGGGTACTCCAAGCACCGGCGCGAAGACGTGCAACCTCTCCGGCGGGAGACTGCGGAAGCGATGCGCGCGTACCTGGGGGATCGGCTGCCCGATGCGCGGGCCTTCCCGATGCCGGACCGGAACGCGGGCGCGGAGATGATCGCGGCGGACCTGGCGGCGGCGGGGGTGGCCGTGGAAGACGACGCGGGGCGCGTGGCAGACTTCCACGCGCTGCGCCATACGTTCATCACGAACCTTGTCAACGGCGGAGTGCTTCCGAAGACGGCGCAAGCACTGGCCCGGCATTCTTCGATTACGCTGACGATGGATCGCTACACGCACCTGACCGTTGCTTCGCAGACGGCGGCGCTTGACGCCCTGCCGGACCTCTCCGCGCCGGAGGCGACGGCGGCGCGCGCGACGGGGACGGATGATGCGAATGTCTTACCGCCGTGCTTACCGCCGAACGTGCGGCAGGAGGGGTTTTCGGGTGACGAGTTGAGGCGAACAGAGACGCGCGCGGCGGAGAGTGCGGACGCGAGAAGAGCCGCGCCCCTATTGGAAAAACCGCGTCAATCCGGTATGATCGGGGCCGAAGGCGAGGGTGGCGGAACTGGCAGACGCGCTGGTCTTAGGATCCAGTGGGGTAACCCATACGGGTTCGACTCCCGTCCCTCGCACCATCTCCTCCCCACCCGCGCATCGTGCGTGTATGCGCGAGGAACAGCCCTATCCCCGCAAGGCCGGCCACCTGCGCAGACGCCGTCCGCGCACCCCGCGCACGCGCGAGAGTCAGCCCCCCTCCGGCCCCGCGAGCGCGATGAAGATTTCCTCCAACGTCATTGCCCGCGCGTCCACCGAGGCGCCGGGCAGCGCGGACTTCAAGCGCGCGGGCGTCTCCGGGGTGTAGTTGTCCACCACCAGGAGCCACTCGCGGCGCTCGCGCCGCAGCGATACCGTCCCCGGCCACTCGAAGGCGGCGGGGTGGCCGTCGGCGAAGGTGATCTTGACCTCGCGGACACGGGCCTTGAGGGATTCGGCCTCCTCGACGAAACGGATGCGCCCGCCGTCCATCAGCGCCACACGGTCGGCCACGCGCTCCAGGTCTTGCAGGAGGTGCGAGGAGATGAAGACCGTCCGCCCCTCCTCGGCGGCCGCCTCGACGATGCTTTCGAGGAACTCGCGTCGCACGACGGCATCGAGGCCGTCGGTCGGTTCATCCAGGAGGATGAGCCGGGGCCGGTGCGCCAGGGCCAGGGTGAGGGCGGTTTTGGCCACGCCGCCGCGCGAGAGCTCGCGGATGCGCCGCGCCGGGTCCAGGCCGAACCGCCGCAGCAAGTCCGCGCAGAAAGCATCGTCCCACGTCGGGTAGAAGGCCGAGGCAAAGCGCGCGATTTCGGCCACGGTCATCCAGCGGTACATGTGGTGCGTCTCCGGCACATAGCCGACGCGCGCGCGCAGGGGCACACTCTCGCGGGTGCTGTCGAACCCCAGCACGGTCCCGCGCCCCGCCGTGATCGGCTCCAGACCCAACAGCATTCGGATGAGGCTGGACTTTCCCGCGCCGTTGCGGCCCATGAGGGCAAAGACGACCCCTTCGGACACGTCCAGGTCCACGCCGGCCACAGCGGTGACGCCGCCATATCGCTTCACCAAGCCTTCCGCACGGATGACGGCTTCGCTCATGGAACGATCCTTCCCTGTGTGAGGTGAACGCGCCGGGCAGAGGCGCGGCTGAGGCGCCCGCCGGGTTCGGTCTTGTGGGTGCGATGCGTCATGTCTCTTCCCTGTCGAAGAGCAGGCCGTAGAGTCCCCAGAGAAGCGTCACGTTGAAAAAGAGGAGCAGCGCCAGCAGCGCCAGCACGAGCGCCGGCAGGAGCAGCGCCAGGCCGAGGGGCGCCAGGAGGACGCCCGCCGCCGCGCCGAGTTGACGCCAACCGGCGATCCAGCGCCCGGCCCAGAGCCACGCGCCGCCGACCGCGGCGGCCGCCGCCAGGCACAGGCACACGCCGGCGAAGGCGGCAATCCCTTCTCGCGGCTCGATGCGAAGGGTGTCGAGAAGGAGCGCCGTCAGAAGAAGCTGCGACACCGCCGCCCCCCCGCCGACGAGTGCGGTCAGCAGGAAGGTCAACAGCGTTCCCGCGCCGCCGGAGGCGCAAAGGGCCGTCCAGCCGAGCAGGGCCAGGACGCTCGCCCCGGCGAAAAGCGCGAACCAGACGGCGTCGGGCGAGAGCCCCAGGGGCCGCGCCGCAGGAAAGGTCCACAGCGCCAGGCCCGCCAGCAGGACCAGGCTCGCCAGCGACAGGCCCAGCGCCGTACCGAACTTGGCCACATACAGCCGCGCCGGCGGCCACGGCAGCGCGCACAGGAAGACGTCGGTGCGCTCGTCGTGCTCGCCGCCGAAGGCGTTCGCGCCCAGGAAGACGACCATCGGCGACCACAGGAAACACGCCCATGGCAGGATGTCGGCAAAGGGCACATGCCACAGGAACCTTGCGGCGCCGATGAGCGCCCCCGTCAGCGCGGTCATCGCCAGCGCGATCGGCCACTGCTGACGCCATTCCTTCCAGAGCACCGCGCGCCAGGCGCTGCGCGAGGGTTCGACGGGTTCGTCGCACCGCTGCGCCACCATGCCGCCTCCTCTTCGCCTAGTCGCCGATCAGCGGACGCCGCTCCGCGCCGTCGTACCGGATGACCAGCGGCGCGCGACTCCATCGCTGCACCACAAGACGCTCCTCGTCGAGCCACAGTGGGTATCCCGCGAACATGTCAAACCCCGTGTCCCAACGCCGCCCGGTGTCAACGTCCGCCACCCGCCAGAAGTGGGCCCAGGTCCCTCGGGTGTTCCGCACCATCAGCAGCACGGCATAGCGCCCGCCCGGCGCGAACTCCGCACGCTGAAGACCGACACGTTCTCCCACCGATTCGGCGGTGAGGTCGAAGGCGCGCCGGGACATGTCCTGGAGATTGATGACGATGCACTGCGACCCGACGCAACCCGCCAGTCGGAACGGATTCGTGCGGAAGACGCACTGGAAGGGATAGATGCCTCGGCCCTCCGCGCCCTCGCCGAGGACCTGGCCCGGCCCCCCGGCGCGCACGGGGACCAGCAGCACCCGCCCGCCCTTTCCGCCGCCGTCCGCCACCACCGCCCACCCGGCATCGGGCGAGATCAACCGAAGATGGGGGGCCAGCGCGGCAGAGGAGGACACGACGAGTTCCGCCTCGCCGAGGTCGGGGCTGAAGCGCAGGAAGCGCAGTGGTGTCTCCTGGGCAGCGCGGCGCGGCACAAATAGCGCCCAGAAGTCGCCTCCGGCCTGGCTCACCTCCCAGGTGAGAAACCCCTTCCCCCGCAACGCCGACGGCAGGACGCAATGCCGCCTCCGCCCCGTCTCCACGTTGAGGAACTCCACGTCCTCGGGCCCCTTCAAGGCAACGGTGTCCTCGTCCGCCCAGCCGCAGGGAAGCAGGAACGGCGGACGAAGGTTCCCCAACTCCGGGACGTTCAGGGGAATGCGGCGCCCGGTGTCGGGCTCGAAGACGAACCAGCCGGGGCCTTTGCGGGAGACACGCGCGTCGGAGCGTTCTCCGACGCCCCGGCGCCGCCACGGACGCCACTCCCCTTCGCCCCGCAAGAGAACTCGTTTGCCGGAGGGCGACCAGAGTGCGGCGCCCGTGGCGAGGGGTGCATACTCGGAGCTCGCCCAGCGACTCGCCCAGACCGTTCGCCCGGTCTGCGCGTCCACGAAGGCAACCCGGTTGAGGTACAGGGGGTAGTAAACGTTGACGGCACACCATCGGCCCCCGACAGGGGGCGGGTGAATCTCCGGCGTGTAGCCCGACCGGTGCCCGAAGAAGTATTGCAGCGGCGCCGCGAGCGTGACGTAGAGGAAGAAGACGAGCACCGGCACCCAGCCCAGCGCCAGGAAGAGGCCGATCACGCCGGAGACGTGGGCCGCGCGTCGCCGCGGCGTCGTCCGGGCCGCGCGTCTGCCCCATAGCAGACGCGCCGTCACCACCGCCTGCGCCCCGGCCGCGCAGGCCAGCAGCGCCAGCCCGCGACCGTCGTTCCCGAAGAGCCCCCCGCTCCACCGCGAGGCTGCCAGCGGCAGCGCCACCGAGAGGACGACCACCGCCACGAAGACCAGGCTCAGCAGAACGCCGTGCAGCGTCCGCCGCGCCGCCCCCGCCAGCATGGCCGGCACCATCGTCACCGCCAGGAGCGCGGGAATCAGCAGCAACAGGGCGACAAGGACCTCCCCCGCTGCGATCTCCCGCACCCATCCGCGGATGACGCCCCCCGGCCACAGCCACCCCCGGAAGACACCCGCCGTCGCCGCAAGCAGCAGCACCGAAAGGGCCAGCAGCGCCAGGCAGACTCCCGCCTTGACCCAGAAGAGCCTGCCGCGCTTGACGGGCAACGCGCGCTGGAACTCGGCGGAGCGGTCGTCCTCCTCGCCCACGAAGGCGTTCGCGCCCAGCACCAGCGCCGTCAGGCCGAGGGTGATGACGCCGAGAATCAGCCCGAGGTCCCCGTCGCTCGCCGACCGCACGGCGAAGAGGACACCCGGCGGCAGCACCGCCGCCAGGGCGAAGACCCACCGCTGCTGCCGCCATTCCTTCCAGAGCAGTGCGCGGAAGGGTGAGGGGCGCTCGGCGGACCGGGGGGAACCGCCCGCCGCAACCGCCGGCGCGAGGGAAGACGGCATCTCCTTCGATCCGGTCATCGCGGCGCCCTTCGCAATGATTCGGCCGCGGTCCGGGCGGGGGATTCGGGCGGGGTTTCGCGCAGGGCGGATTCAATGCGGGCACGGAGTTCCGCCGTGGTCATCCCCGCGCGGCGGGCTTCGGCAATGAACCTGCGCAAACGGTCGTCAAGCTCCTCGCGCCGTCTGCTGCGCGCCAGGGGCCCCGCGCGTTCGGCCACGAACAGCCCCAGTCCGCGGCGCGTATAGACGATCCCCTCACGTTCCAGTTCCCGATAGGCCTTGGCGACGGTGTTTGGATTGAGCAGCGTGTCGGCGGCCATCTGGCGGACGGAGGGGATCGCCTCCCCCGGCATGATCGCCCCGCGGGCGATCGCGGACTTGACCTCATTCACGATCTGTTGAAAGACCGGGGCGCTCGCGCCCGGGTCCACGCGGATCATCATGGGCGCCTCCTGTACTACAGTCATAGTACACTAGTCCGCCTGGCGTGTCAAGGGGGCGAATCACTCTTTCTTCGGCGTCCCGGCATCGCCTCCCTTGCCAGCCCCTTTGCCCTTCTGTTAGGCTGCACGGCGGCGGGGGCATGGAGTGGACGATGTTGAATGACTTCAGCTGGGTCGTGCCGGGCTTGCTGGCGGCGATGGGCCGCCCGCGCAGCTTGCGTCACGCCCTCGAAGCCCTCAAGGACGAGGGGATTGACGTGATCGTGAGCCTGACGGAGACCCCGCTGCACGAGGCGGTGGTGGCCGAGTTCGGCTTCGGCTATGTCCACATCCCCATCGAGGACTTCGCCCCGCCGACGCCGGAACAGATCGCGCGCTTCGTGGAGATCGTGACGAAGGCCAAGGCGGAGAGGAAGCGCGTGGTGGCGCACTGCCTGGCGGGGCGGGGGCGGACGGGGACGATGCTGGCGTGCTATCTTGTCAGCACCGGCCTGTCGGCGCGCGCGGCGCTGGACCAGGTGCGCCGCCTGCGGCGCGGCTCGGTGGAAACGGAGGAGCAGGAAGCGGCCATCGAGGAGTATGAACGCCGCCTGCGGCGCGACGGGCGCTGAACGGCGCAGCGGGCGCAGAGGCCCCGACTCAACCGGAAAAGACCCGCGCAATCTCGTCGCGCTCGAAGCGGGGCAACTCCATCTCCTCCGCGCCCCGGATCAGCCGGCATCCCCGCTCGGGCGGCGTCAGTTCACCGATGCGCGCACAGTCCACCCCCCCGGCCCGGACGGCGGCGGCGACGGCGTCGGCGCGGGCGGGATCGGCGGCGATGAGGAGCGCGCCGCTGGCGAGGAAGCCCAGCGGGTCGAGGCCGAAGAGGGCGCAGAGGCGGCGCGTTTCGGGATAGACGGGAATGGCCTCGCCGCGGACGCACAGCCCGCAACCGGAGGCCTCGGCCAGCTCGCGCAGGGCGGTGGCCAGGCCGCCTTCGGTGGGGTCGTGCAGGGCGCGCACACCGCCGGCGGCGCAGGCGCAACGGGCGTCGCGGACGACGCTGATCCCCGGTGCGCGGAGGAAGGCGCGGCAGCGCGCGGCGAACTCCGGCCCGGCCTCGCGCGTCACGCGCTCGGAGCATTCGCGAGCCAGCAGCGCCACCCCCTCGATCGCCAGCCCCTTGGTCAGCAGCAGGGCATCGCCGGGCCGGGCCATGCCGGGGCGGATCAGTTCCTCGCGCGTCGCCTCGCCCAGCATCTGCCCGACGACGATGGGGCGGTCGAGCCCGATGGTGACCTCCGTATGCCCGCCGACGAGCGCAACGCCCAGCGCCTCGCAGGCTTCAAGGATTTCGGCATGGATGCGTTCGGCCAGCGCTGCCGTCGCCCCGCGCTCCGGCAACAGCGCGGCGGCCAGAAACCATCGCGGGCGCGCGCCCATCGCCGCCACGTCGTTCGCGTTCACCTGCACCGCATACCAGCCGATCTCGTCGGCGGCGAAGGTGATCGGATCGGTCTTGGCGACAAGCAGCCTGTCGCCAAACTCGATCACGGCGGCGTCGCGCCCGATCCCGGGCCCCACGAGGACGCGCGGATCGCGGATGACGCCCCGCCCCAGCAACGCGCTGAGAAGATCGGACGGCAGCTTGCCGGGCGCGAGCCTGTGTGAGGACATAGCTCCCTCGATAATGCGTTTCGGCGATGGGTTCCGACGCCGCCTCATTGTACGCCCGGCGGGGCGGCGAGGGAAGCCGCCGGGGCGTCCTCCGCCGCCCCTTTTGCCCCGATCCGCCGCGATTGCACAACGGCGCGGCGGCGGTTACAGTAGGGCCGAAGGGGCGGGAGGCGCAATGGAAGACAGGGCGTCGGAGCACATGGGCGGGACGCGCGCGCCCGAACGGTGGGTGGCTTGGGCGGTCGCGGCGCTGGTCGTCGCGGCGGCCTTCGTCATGGCGCTCAAGCCGTTGCGCAGCCCGGACGTCTGGCACCACGTCGCCTGCGGACGCCTGGCGGCGGGGCTGGGCGGACCGGCGCGCGCGGATGTCTTCAGTTGCACGGCGCAGGGACAACGCTGGATCCAGTACGAATGGCTGGCGCAGTGGACCTTCTACCAGACGCACCGCTTCGGGGGCGTGACGGGGCTGATCCTCCTGCGCGCGGGGGCGGTGGCGCTGACGGCGCTGCTCCTGCTGATGGCCTGTCGCGCCCGGAAGGGAACGGCCTGGCCGGCGTGCGGCGTTGCCCTGGCCCTGGCCCTGCTGGCCTCGTCGGGACGCTTCTTCACGCGGCCGGAACTCTTCACCTGGCTTTGCCTGGCGGGGATGATGTGGGCGCTGGAGGCCCTGCGCCGGGGACGCCACGGGCTTTTCTGGGTCCCGGCGCTGCTGATGGTCCCCTGGGTGAACATGCACGGCGCGTGGCCGGCGGGTCTGGCGCTGCTGGGGCTGACCTGCGCGGGTGAAACGGCGCTGGTCTGGGCGCAGGGGCGTCCGGGCCTGTCGCGGCTGCCCTTGGCGGCGGGACACGAGCCGCTGCCGTCGCGCACGCTCCGGCGGCTGTGGACGGCCTTCGGGCTGGCGCTGGCCGCAACGCTCATCAATCCCTTCGGGTTCCACATCTGGGAGGTGCCCTTCAAGCTGGCGGGCGCGCCGGAGATCCACCGGGTGATTGCGGAATGGCACCGCCCCGGCCTGGCGCACTGGCTGGACCCGCAGCACGTGGGGGCCTATGTGGCGCTGGCCGCGTGCGCGCTGGGGTGGCGGACCCTTCGTCCGGCGGATGCGCTGGTCGTGCTGTTCTTCGGTGCGCTGTCGCTGACGGCCGTGCGGCACATCGCCGTTGCGCTGCTCATCACCGCGCCCACGGTCGCAGCGGCGCTGGCAGCCCTGGGACGGGAGGCGCTGGTGCGCGCGCCGCGACTGGAACCCGCGCGCCCGTGGACGGTCGTGGCCGGCGTTGCTCTTCTGTGCGCGCTGTGCGTCTGGCTGGCGATGGGCCTGCGCTTCCAGCGCTTCGGCGTGCGCCTGGACGACCGCGTTTACTCCCTCGGCGCGGCCGCCTTCCTGGAAGGCAACGCCCTCGACGGCAACCTCTTCAACTCCTACACCTACGGCAACTATCTCCTCTACGCGCGCTATCCCCGCAACCTCGTCTTCATAGACGGGCGCGTGGACATGTACGGCACGGGGCCGCTGCAATTGTATGAAACGGTCATTAACGCGCGCCCCGACTGGCCGGCGATCCTGGCGCGATACGATGTGGACCTCTGCGTCATCGAGACGGCGCGCCCGCCGGAGCCGCCGCTGCTGCGGGCGCTGCACCGCTCCCCGGAATGGGCGTTGACGTACTGGGACGCCGTGTCGGCGGTGTACGTTCGCCGCAGCCCCCGGCGCGAGGCCTTTCTGGCGCAGGCGTATGTCTATTCCGTCTATCCGCGCGACTTCGATCCGGCGCTGACGGAATCGCCGGAGCGCTTGCAGCGCGCGGAGCGCGACTATCGGCGGCGTCTGACCGAGGACCCGGCGTGCGTCCTGGCGCTGTACGGCCTGGGCCGGTGTCTTGAAGCCCGGGGGAAGACGCTGGAGGCGATGGCGGCCTATCGCGCCGCTGTGGAGGCCGACCCGGCGGCGGAGACGGTCTGGTACGCGATGGGCATTTGCGCGTTGAAAATGGACGCCCTCGGCGGAGCGGCGCCGGCGCTGCGGCGCGTGCTCGAACTGAACCCGAAGTCCGTCCCGGCGCTGCTGGCGCTCTGCGCCGTCGAACTCCGCCAAAGCCGCCCCGGCGAGGCCGAAGCCGTCTGCCGTCGCGCGTTGAAGCTCGAGCCGGGGAACTGGAAGATTCACGCCAACCTCGCCCGTGTCCGCGAGGCACAGGGCGACCTGCCCGGCGCCCTGGCGGCGGCCGGCGAGGCCGCGCGCCTTGACTCCGGCCCCGCCGCGCGCGCGCTGCTTCAGGAGATGACCGACAAGACCCGGAAACGCGGAGGAACGCCATGAAGCCGGCCGTCGTGCTGCCTACGTACAACGAAGCGGAGAACATCCGCGCCATGATCGAGGCTGTCCTGGCGGCACACCCGGCGATCACCGCGCTGGTGGTGGACGACAACTCGCCCGACGGCACGGCGCGCCTCGTCGGCGACATGGCCGCCGCCAACCCGCGCGTGCAGCTGCTGCTCCGCACGGAGAAGCGCGGACGCGGCTACGCCGGCGCGGCGGGTTTCTGCCGGTGCCTCGACCTGGGCTTCGACCCGATCATCGAGATGGATGCCGATTTCTCGCACGACCCGGCGTACCTGCCGCAGTTTCTGAAGGAGGCCGAGACGTGGGACGTGGTGATCGGCTCGCGGGCGGTGGCGGGGGGGGGCGCCGTGGGACGCGGCGCGGCGCGGCGACTCATCACCTGGGGCGCGGCGCTCTACCTGCGCGCCATGCTCGGCGTGGACGTCCAGGACCCTACCAGCGGCTACCGCTGCTTCCGCCGCCGCGTCATGGAGGCCGTCCATCCAGAGACGCTTACCTCCCCCGGACCCGGCATCGTGACCGAAGTGCTCTATCGCTGCCGCAAGTTCCGCATCCGCGAGATCCCCATCGTCTTCAAGGACCGCGAGCAGGGCCGCAGCAAGTTCGGCCTCAAGGCCATGGTCGAGAGCCTGAAGCTGGCGGCGAGGCTGAGGTTCAACGGGCGGTGACGGCAGGCCGGGGACAGGAGACCGCAACATTGCCGCATGCGGCCCCGGCTTCAGCCTGAGGCCGTTCCGGCGCGACATGCCTTCGCGCGATCAGGAGCGAGACGTGCGTTACACATTCGGTCACAGCGAGGCCGCGGCGAAGCGGCTGGGCGAAATCGCGGAGGTCTTCAATCCGCGCTCGGCGGAGTTCGTCCGCGCGTATCGGCCCGACCGCGTCGGTGTCGCCGTTGACCTCGGCTGCGGGCCGGGATTCACCACGGAGATGCTCTCCACCGCGTCCGGCGCGGACCGCATGATCGGCCTGGATATATCGCCAGACTTCCTCCGCATGGCGCGCAACCGGCTGCCCGGCAGCGAGTTCATCGAGCACGACGTCACCCGCACGCCCTTCCCCCTCGCCGCGCCGGACCTCCTCTACGCACGCTCTCTCCTCTCGCACCTGTCCGGTCCGGTTGCGCTCGCCATCCGCTGGGCCGACCAACTCGCTCCCGGCGGAGTTCTGCTCGTCGAGGAACTCGAGGCCATCACCACGCAGGTCGCCGTCTTCCTCCGCTACCTTGAAGTCAACACGGCACTCATCGCTTCGCAGGGCGCGGAGCTCTTCGTCGGCCAAACGCTCGCACGCGGCGACTATCGGAACCGCCTTCTCTGCAACGCGCCGACCGCCTTCCCCGTCCCCACCCGCAGCGCCGCCTCGTGGTTTCGCGCGAACGTCTCCACCCTCTGGCAGACCGATCCTTTCATCCGCACCCGCGTCGCCTCCTCCGAACGCAAGTCCATCTGCGCCGAACTCACCCGTCTCGCGGCCCTGCCGCCGGGGGAGTCGGCGATCGTGTGGGTGATGAGGAGGATAGTCGTTGCTTCAGACACCGCAAACCGTGAACCGAACGCGGCAAGGGCAACTGCGCGTTATTGTCCATGGGGCCAAGGAGGCTGACCGTGCGCCGGACCAGGGCTGTCGTGCTCGCGTCTGTCGTCGCACTGGGGTGTTCCCTGCCATCTGCAGGATGCCAGACGGCCAAGCGCGCCGAAGTCGGAGTGGTGATCAACACACCCGGCGTCTACCGGTCGCCTGCCGGGAACGGCGTCGCATAGATCCTGACACAGAAGGACGGGCTTCTTGTGCTGAAGGTGGACTTCTTCCATCCCGACGGCAAGCGCAGAGGCGGGACCGGGCTGGGCCGGCATTTCGCGCTCGATAATGGCTGGTTCTCTTGCTGGGACGCGCAGGACCGATTGTGGTTCTACGTTCCCGGCGGCGCGCGCTGCCGGCCGGGCTCCGGCGTCGTCTTTGAGGCTACTTCACCACGACCGGCGTTCCCGCGTTCCTCGGCTTGTGTCGGAACAACCCCGCAGCCCAATCGCCGAACTGGTCCATGTACAGGAAGAAGACCGGCGTGATGTAGAGGGTGAGGAACTGGGAGAAGATCAACCCGCCGACGACGGCCAGCCCGAGCGGGCGGCGCGACTCGCCGCCGGCGCCCCAGCCGACGGCAATCGGAACGGCGCCCATCAGCGCGGCGAAGGTTGTCATCATGATCGGACGGAAGCGCACCAGGCACGCCTGGTGGATGGCCTCCAGCGCGGGCTTCTTCTCCACGCGCTGCGCCTCGAGGGCGAAATCTATCATCATGATCCCGTTCTTCTTGACGAGCCCCACGAGCATGATGATGCCGATGAAGCTGTAGAGGTTCAGGTCGCAGCGGAAGACCAGCAGCGTCACCAGCGCCCCGAAGCCGGCGGCCGGCAGGCCGGAGAGGATCGTCAGCGGGTGGATGAAGCTCTCGTACAGGATGCCCAGGACGATGTAAATCACCAGGACGGCCATGATGAGGAGCAGCCCCAGGTTCCCCTGCGAGGCGCGGAAGGCCTGGGCCGTGCCCTGGAAGGAGGCGGAGATCGCCGCCGGCATCTCGGCGGCGGCCCGGTTCACCTGCGCCACGGCCTGGCTCAGCGCCACGCCCGGCGACAGGTTGTAGGAAAGGGTGACGGAGGGGGTCTGCCCGGTGTGGTTGATGCTGAGGGGGCCGACGTCCTCGACGAGACGCACGACGGTGTCCAACGGCACCAGCTTGCCCTGCGAGGAACGCACATACAGCCGGCTGAGGGACTGCGGCGTGCGCTGGTACTCCGGCAGGAGTTCCATGATGACCATGTAGGTGTTCTGCGGAGCGTAGATCGTCGAGACCTGCCGCGTGCCGTAGGCCGTGAAGAGCGCATCCTCGATCTGGGCGGCGGACACGCCCAGGGCGGAGGCCTTGTCGCGGTCAATGTGGACCTCGATCTGCGGGTTGCGCAGACGCAGGTCGCTGGTGACGTCCTGCAACTCGCGCATCCCGCGCATCTGCGCCTCCAGACGCGCCGCGTTCTTGTAGAGCAACTCCGTGTCGCCGCACTGGAGGGTGTACTGGTAGGCCGCCTGCGTGAAGCGTCCGCCGACGGAGATCGAAGCCGGGTTCTGGAAATAGACGTTGAAGCCGGGAATGCCGGCGGTCTTCCGGCGCAGCGCCTGCATGACCTCGATGGACGCGAGTGTGCGCTCGGCGCGCGGCTTGAGCCGGACGAACATGAAGCCCGTGTTGCCCGCCCCCATGCCGCCGCGCCCGCCGGCGCTGGACATCAGCGCGTCCACGTTCGGATCCTGCCGGACGATCTCCGCCACGGCCTGCTGGTGGCGCACCAGGGCTTCAAAGGAGATGCCTTCGGCCCCTTCCGTCTGCGCGAAGAGATACCCCAGGTCCTCGTCGGGCAGGAAGCCCTTCGGCGTGACGACGAAGAGGACCGCCGACCCCGCGACCGTGACGAGGAAGGCCAGCGTGGTCAGCAGGCGATGGTGCAGGCACCAGCGCAGGGAGACGTCATAGACGCGCACCATCCAGTCGAAGACCCCCTCCGACAGGCGGAAGAGGGGATTCCGGCTTTCGGTCTCCTCGCGCCGCAGGAAGCGGCTGGCGAGCATGGGCGTCAGCGTCAGCGAGACGAACCCGGACACCAGAATGGCCACGCCGATCGTGACGGCGAACTCGCGGAAGAGCCGTCCGGGAATGCCGCCCATGAAGAGGACGGGAATGAAGACGGCCGCCAGGGAGATCGTCATCGAAACGATGGTGAAGACGATCTCGCGCGAACCGCTGAGGGCCGCGTCGAAAATGCTCTCCCCCGCCTCGACGTGGCGGACGATGTTCTCCAGCATCACGATGGCGTCGTCCACCACGAACCCGACCGCCAGGGTGAGGGCCATGAGCGACAGATTGTCGAGGCTGTAATCGAGCAGGTACATCACCGCAAAGGCGCCGATGATCGAGAAGGGCAGCGACAGGCTGGGGATGACCGTGGCGCGCAGGTTGCGCAGGAAGAGGAAGATGACCAGCACGACCAGGCACAGCGTCAGGAGGAGGGTGAACTGCACGTCGCGAACGGACTCGCGGATCGAGTCGGAACGGTCGAACATGATGACCGTGTCCACGGAGTTCGGCAGTTGCTGGCGCAGGACGGGGAGCAGCGCCTTGACGCCGCGGGTCACCTCGACGGTGTTGGCGCCGGGCTGGCGCTGGATGGCTAGGACGACCGCGCGCTGGTTGACGAACCAGGCGGCGGTCTTGTTGTTCTCGACGTCGTCGAGAACGCGGCCGATGTCGCGCAGGCGAACGGGGTTGCCGTTGCGATAGGCCACGACGACGGGCAGGTAGTTCTCGGCGCGGAAGAGCTGGCCGTCGGCCTCGAGCTGGTAGGCGCGCTCGCGCCCCTGCAGGACGCCGGTGGGCAGGTTGACGTTGGCGGCGCCGACGGCGGCGTTCACCTCGTCAATGCCGATCCCGCGGTAGGCCAGGGCGGTGGGATCGAGCTGGATGCGCGCCGCGTACTTCTGGGCGCCGTACACCAGCACCTGCGCCACGCCGTTGACCATTGAGAGCCGCTGGGCGATCAGCGTCTCGCCGTATTCGTCCAGGTCGTTCAGCGGCAGCGTCGGCGACGTCAGCGCAATGTACAGCACCGGCTGCAACGAGGGATTGACCTTCTGGTAGGTCGGCGGGTTCGGCAGGTTCTGGGGAAGCTGCCTCTGGCTTGCCGCAATCGCCGCCTGCACGTCCATCGCCGCGTCGTCTATGTTCCGGGTGAGGGTGAACTGAAGGGTGATCTGCGTGTTCCCCAGCACGCTGGTCGAGGACATCGAGTCAATCCCGGCGATGGTCGAGAACTGCTTTTCCAGCGGCGTGGCCACGGCCGAAGCCATGGTGTCGGGCGTAGCGCCGGGCAGGGAGGCGCTGACGACAATCGTCGGGAAGTCCACGTTCGGCAGGTCGCTGACCGGAAGCAACCGGTAGGCGAAAAGCCCGAAGACCAGGACGGCGAACATGACCAGCGTAGTGGCAACGGGGCGTCGGATGGAGAGTTCGGCGATGTTCATGCCGGCCGTCCTTGCCTAAGGCGTGCCCGCGGCGGAGGCCGGCGGTGCGCCGGCGGCCGTTCCGCCGGCGCGAGACCCCCCCTTGATCTCCACCCGGCTGCCCGGCGCCAGACGGAACTGACCGTCCACCACGACGCGCTCGCCCGCCTTCACGCCTTCGGACGCCACCGCCTCGTCCTCGATCACGCGCGCGACGGCAATGGCGCGACGCTCCACCGTCATGTCATCGCGCACCACATAGACGTACCGCCCGTCCTGTCCCATCTGGACGGCCACGGCGGGAAGGACCACGGCGTCCGGCTCCTGGTTGAGAACGAGCGTCACGTTGACAAACTGCCCCGGCCACAGCCGGTGGTCGGCGTTGGGGAAGACGGCGCGCAGTTTGATCGTGCCCGTCGAGGCGTCCACGGCATTATCCACAAAGGCCAGTTCGCCGGCGACGGCGGCCCCGGCGCCCGGCGCGGCGGTCACGGCGAGTTTGCGTCCCCCCGCCGAATACCGGCGCACCGCCGCCAGTTGCGTCTCCGGGATGGAGAAGGCGACATAGACCGGTTCAATCTGCGTCAAGGTGACGACGGCGGTCTCGTTGGCCTTGAGGATGTTGCCGGCCTGTGTCAGCAGGCGTCCGGCGCAGCCGTCTATGGGCGCGCGGACGATGCAGTAGCCGAGTTGGAGGCGCGCATTCTCAAGGGCGGCCTCGTCGGCCTTGACGAGCGCGGCCTGAGCGGCCGCGGCGGTCCGCGCGTTATCGGCCTGCTCCTGGGTCATTGCGCCCTGGCGGCTGAGCGTGTCGGCGCGGCGGGCCTCGAGTGTCGCGTTCTCCAGCAGGGCGCGGTCCCGCAGCAGCACGGCCTCCGCCTGGCGCACCGCCGCCTCGAAGGGCCGCCGGTCCACCGTGAACAACTCCTGCCCGCGCCGGACGAACTCCCCCTCCTGGAAGGCCACCGTCGTCAACTCGCCGGTGACCTGGCACTTCACCGAAACGGTCGAAATCGCCTCCACGTAACCGAAAGTGGCGATCTCGACCGGCATGGTCTTCTGCACGACCGGCGCCGCGCGCACGGGCACGGGCGGCGCGACCGGCTTGGCCGCCGACGGCTTCCGTCCGCACCCGCCCAGGGGCAGCAGGAGCAAGACCAGAGCCGGCGCCCACAGGCGTCGCGCGCGCCCCGCACTCCCGCCAACCGCCGTACGACGCCGTTCATGGACGCTCATGCCGCCTCCCACCCGAACATCCCGATGGTTTTTTCCCTCTGCGCATCGCCCTGCGAACACACCGTCATTCTAGGCCGCGCCCCGCCGCGCCGCAAGCGTGTCCGCCGCGCCGACTTAATTGACTGGCCGCGGGCCATCTGCTACCATCCAGCCAATATCTCATCGAGTCCCGGCACGCCGCCGAAGGCGCAGCGCCTCGGCGTAAGCGCCCTGCGCGGTCTCCGCGGCGCCCGGCCGCCGGCGTTCCCAGAATAACGGCTGGCAGGACATGTCTCCGCAGGAATCGCCTGCTCTCACATCACTCGCCCCGGATGCCCCGGAGTCCGTCGGCGCGGATTCGCCGATGGGACAGGTCCTTTGCGCTCCGGGCTTCCCGCCCGACCTGGCGTTGCGGGCGATCCGCGCCCACCGCGACGTGCTGGCCGGCGAGGATGCCGGCGCACTTTACAAGCGGGCGGTCAAGTCCAAGGTGACGCGCGTGGACCTGCCTGAAGGGGGACGCACGCTGAGCCTGTGCGTCAAGGAGTTCATCCGCCCCCCCATGCTGCGCTGGTTTCCTCTGCGCTTGCGGCACCGGCCTGCCCTGCGCTCCTGGGCGGCGGCCTTCGAGCTGGAGCGCCGCGGCATACCCGCCCCGCGCCGCCTCGCCCTGGTCCTCGGTCCCGGACGCAGCAGCTTCCTCATCATGTCCTTCATCGAGGAGGCGCTGCCCCTCGATGAGTACGTCGAGAGCGCCTTCCCGCCGGGCGCGCTGCCGGCCAAACGCCGCGCCTTCCTCTGCGCCGGCGCGAGCTTCCTCGAACGCTGCGCGCGCGCCGACGTGTATCACAAGGACTTGAAGGCCAGCAACGTCTTCGTCCGCGAGACGAGCCCGGACGCCTGGGAGTTCATCCTGATAGACCACGCCGCCGTGCGCGTGCCCTGGGCGCCCCGCCCGGAGGAGCGCCTCCTGAACCTCGCGCAGCTCCACTCCTCGATCGGCCTGTCTCTCACCTTCAGCGACCGGATGCGCTTCATGGTCCGCCTGGGGGCGAGCGACCCCGCGCTGGCCGGACGCGAGGCGCAACGCGAGGTCGGGCGGCGCGCGCTCCGGCGGAGGTGCGCATGGGACCGATGATCCGCCCCCGCCCGCGAGTCCTGCACGTCCTGGCCGAGAGCGTCTGGAGCCCCACGGCGGAGTACGTTGTGGACCTCTGCCGCCAGTTGCGCCGCCAGGGGCACATTCTGGACCTGGCGTGCTCCAAGTGCGCTGGCGATTACCCGGACTCCGTCGAACATAACGCCCGCGAGCGCCGGGTCGAACCCGTGACCGAGTTCGACCTCAAGCCCGGTCTCGACAACATCTTCGTCACCCTGGGCGACGTGCGCCGGATGACGGACTTCATCGAGCGCGAGGAGGTCGAAATCCTGCATACGCACAGCGACTTGGCGCACTACGTGGCCTCGCGCGCCGGACGCAAAGCGAACGGACAGCCACATGTCGTTCGCACCAATTTTTCCGATGCGCCGCTGCCCCCCACCCGCCTGCGCCGCTGGATCATCCGCGGACACATCCAGGCCTGGGTCGGCTTCTCCAAGGACGCCATTGACGCCGACATCCGCAACTTCGTCGTTCCCCGCGCGCACGCCGTGATCCTCGACCGCGCCGTCGGCATCGAACACCACGTGGCCGCCGTCGCCGAGCTCTACCTGCGTCTGGCCGAAGGCCGCTGACCCCGCCGGAAGGAATCCCCATGTCCGATTTCACCGCCGCCGACCGCTGGATCGCCGACCGCCGCGGCGAACTGACCGACCTCCTCTTCGAGCTGATCGCCGCGCCCACCGAGAACCCGCCGGGCCGCGAGCGCCGGGCCGCCGACCGACTGGCCGGCTTCTTCGACCGGCATGGAATCCCCTGGGAGACCTTCGAGGCCGAACCGGACCGCACGAACCTCGTCGCCTGCGTCGGCGCGGGCCGCCGCGCCCTGCTGCTGCCGGCGCACCTCGACGTGGTGCCGGCGGGAGAAGGCTGGGACACCCCCCCCTGGCAACCCGTGCTCCGCGACGGAAGGGTCTATGGCCGCGGCGCAAAGGACAACAAGGGGCCGGCCGCCGCCTGCGCCCTGGCCGCCGCCTGCGCGCATCGCTGCTTCCGCCTCAAAGGCCGCCTGCTGGTCGCCGGCGTGGCCGACGAAGAACGCGGCTCCGCGCTCGGCCTCGAGTACCTGCTCCGCGAGAAGAAACTTCAGGCCGACTTCGCCGTTGTTCCCGACACGTCCGGCAATATGAAGAAGATCTTCATCGCGGAGAAGGGCCTGGTCTTCGTCGAGATCGTCTCCCACGGACGCCAGGCGCACGGGTCGCGCCCCGAACTCGGATGCAACGCCATCTGGAACCTGGTGGAGCTGCTTTCCCGCATTCGCGCGGCCGCCATCCCGCACGTGCCCCATCCGCTCCTCACCCCGCCCAGCCACAACCTGGGAATGATCTCCGGCGGCAGCGCGCCGAACCTGGTCCCCGCGCGCGCCGCCGCGGTGATGGACTTCCGCATCCTGCCCGGCCACACCCCCGAAGACCTGCTCGACTGGCTGCGCGGCCTGGTTCGCGCCGCCGAGCGCGAGCACCCCGGCGCGCGCTTCGAACTCCACCCCCAGGCCCTTCAGGCGCCCATCGAAATCCCCGAGGAGCACGACCTCGTGCGCGTCATCGGCGACGCCGCCGCCGAAGTCGTCGGGCAACGGCCCACCCTCCACGGCTCCGCCGGCTCCACCGTCGCCAAGCAGCTTCTGGCGCACGGCATTATCGCCGTCGGGTTCAACGCCGGCGACGAGGGCATGGACCACATGGCGAACGAAAGCGTGGACCTTCAGGAACTCCTCGATTACGCCCGCATCGTCGTCCGAATCGCCGTCCGGCTCCTGGGGCGCGAGTAAGACGCCCCCTGTCCCTTCTTTGGAATGAACGGCCCCGGCCATGTCCACCACGCCCGTGCTCTACCTCAAGCCGCGCCGCGCCAAACCCTTCTTCATGCGCCACCCCTGGGTCTTCAGCGGCGCCGTGGGCCGTGTCGAGGGCCGCCCCGAGAAGGGCGCGCTCGTTGCCGTGGCCGACGCCGACGGACGCTTCGTCGGGCGCGGCCTCTACAATCCCGATTCGCAGATCGTCGTCCGACTCCTCCAATGGAAGCAGGATGAAGCCGTGGACGACGCCTTCTGGCGACGCCGGATCGAGGCCGCCGTGCGCCTGCGCCGCGACACGCTGCGCCTGCCGGAGCGGACAAACGCCTATCGCTTGGTCTTCTCCGAATCCGACGGACTGCCCGGCCTGATCGTGGACCGATATGCCGACTGGCTGGTGGTCCAGTTCCTGACCGCCGGCATGACGCAGCGCGCCGACCTGATCCTGGACCTGCTCATGGAGATCGCCGCCCCGCGCGGCATCTACTGCCGCCCCGATGAGGAGGCGGGCGAAAAGGAATCCATGGAGCCCCGGCGCGGCCCCGCGCGCGGCCTGGCGCCCGACGGCCCCGTGGAAATCCTCTGCGACGGCCTGCGCTTCCTGGTGGACCTGGCCGCGGGCCAGAAAACGGGGTTCTTCCTCGATCAGCGGGAGAACCGGCTGGCGTGCGCCCGGTGGATGCGCGGGCGCACCGTGCTCGACGCCTTCTGCTACACCGGCGCGTTCGCCGTCACCGTCGCCCGGCTCGGCGAGGCCGCCCGCGTGCTGGCCGTGGACCGCTCCGAGCCGGCACTGGCCCTGGCGCGGAGGAACCTCGAACTCAACGGCGTCGCCAACGTTGAGCTCCAGGCCGCCCCGGTGGCCGACGCCCTGCGCGAGTACCGCAAGGCCGGACGCCGCTTCGGCGCGGTCATCCTCGATCCCCCCAAGTTCGCCCGCGGCGGCCAGGGCATCGAGCGCGCCCTCCGCGCCTACCGCGACATCAACCTCATGGCCATGAGCCTTCTCGAAGACGACGGCATCCTCGTCTCCTGCTCCTGCTCGGGGCATGTCGGGGAGGGGGATTTCCTGATGATGCTCAACGAGGCGGCCGCGGAGACCGGCGTATCCGCGCAACTGCTTGAACGGCGCAGCCAGGCGCCCGACCACCCGGTGATCGTCTCCTGCCCCGAGACGCTCTACCTGAAGTGCTTCATCTGCCGGATCAGCCGGGGATAGGACGCGGCCGGCCCGCCGTCCTCATCCCTTCGGGGCGGCGGGGTTGTCCAGGGCGGTGACGTGCGCCTCGGAGGTCCGTCCATAGCGCGTCTTGCGCACGATGACGCGCAGGCCGCGGTCCTCCACCACGTCTCCGCCTCGGGCCGGACGCGTCAGGCGGCGGGCCACCCACTCGCTCAGATCGCCCCCCTCGCCCGCGTCCGAGTGCCGCGCCAGCTCCACGCCGGTCAGCGTCTTCAGCCGCGCGGACGAGATCCCGCCGCCGACCACCCAACCCGCCCCGGCCGGGGCCGCGTAACTCGGCAACCGGTCGTGCTCGTCGTACATCCGGCCCACCAGCGCTTCGAGAACGTCCTCGAGCGTCACCATGCCCAGGACGGCGCCCGCGGCGTCGCGCACGAGCGCAATGTGCGTGTGGTCGCGCATCATCATCTCCAGCGACGCCGCCACGGAGGTCCCCGGAGTCAGGGCGGGCAGCGAATGCAGAATGCCCCGCAGCGAGGCCTGCCCCGGCGACAGGCGGAGCATGGCCACAATGTCCTTGAAGTTGACGAAGCCGATGATCCCCTGCGGATCGCCGGGACGCTCCGTCACCGGAAAGCGCGTGTGCATGTACAGGTGCGCCGCGACCAGCGCGTCGGCCATCGAATCCCCGGCGTTGAGCATGTTGATGTGCGTCGCCGGGAGCATGATCTCGCGGACGGGCCGGCGCGAAAGGTGCGCGGCGTTGCGGATGATCGCCTCCTCGCGCCCGCCGATCAGGTTCGTGGCGCGCGCCAGTTGCGCCACCGCCCGCAGTTCGTGCAGCGCCGCCGGCTCCCCGCCCCCCTGCCCCTCGACGCGGGGACGCCACCGCCCGTCGAGCCAGCCCACAATGCGCTCCACCGAAGCGCCAAAGAGCCGCACCACCGGGCGCGTGACCAGCGCGAACCCCCGCATGATCGGCGACAGGCGCAGGCACACCCACTCCGCGTTGCGCAACCCGAAGACCTTGGGCACCAGTTCGCCGAAAAGGATCGTCACCGCCGTCAGCGGCAGGACGACCAGCGCAATGGCCACCACCTCCGACGATGCCGCCGAGAGGGCGAAACGCTCGGCCAGAAAGGGCGCCAGCGACTCCGTCGCCCCCGCGCCGCCCGTGGCCGCCGCCACCGCCCCGAACAGGGTGATGCCCACCTGCACCACCGCCAGGCTGTCCTCCATGCGCTCCTTCATGAAGAGCGCCGCCCGCGCCCCAAGCCGCTTCTCCTGCTCCAGCACGCGCAACCGCGCCAGCGATACGCTGGCCAGGGCGATTTCATACCCGGCAAAGACCCCGTTCAGCGCGATCATGCCGAGCATCACCGCCCCCTCGAACAACCACATTCAGGGGTCCTCCATCAAGACATCGCCTCGCCGTCGTTCCCGCGCCGGCGCATGGACAGCCTACAGGAAAGCCACCCCCCATTCAATGCCCTCCTCGTCTCTCCGTTTGTGCGTTGCTTTCCCCCTCGCAAAGCCTATAGAATCGGGGTGGGGCGGTGCGGACTCAGGAGACTCGCATGAGCAAGGGCGTCGGTGAAGCGCCGGGCAAGATCCTGCTGATCGGGGAGCATTCAGTTGTTTACGGCCATCCGGCGATCGCCATGCCCGTCGAGGGCGCGCGCGCGCGCGTCGAGGTGGACCTGGCGCGCGACGGGCGCATCGAGATCGAAGCGCCGGACATCGCCCAGCGCGCCGTCGAAGGACAGCCGACACCGGCCCGGCTGGCGCCCTTGCAGCGGCTGGCCGGCTCGGTGCGCGAGCTTTTCGGCGAACCGGGAGTCGGCCTGAGGGTGTGCGTGCGCTCCTCCATTCCCGTCGGACGCGGCATGGGAAGCGGCGCGGCCGTGGCCGTGGCGCTGGTGCGCGCCATCTGCGCCGCGCTCGATCGCAAGCTGGCCGACGATCAGGTCGAGGAACTTGCCATGGAGGCCGAACGCGAGTTCCACGGCACCCCCAGCGGCGTGGACGTGGCTGTGACTGCCCGCCGTCAGGCCGTGTACTTCGTGCGGGGGCGGACGCCGCAGCCGATCGCCGCAGGCGAGAGCGTCTTCCGGTTCGTCATCGCCGACACCGGCATCGAAGCCCCGACCATGGCGGTGGTGGAGGAGGTGCGCCTGGCCCGCGAGCGCGACCAGGCCCGCCTGGACGCCCTCTTCTGGGAGCTCGGCTCGATGGCCAGTGTCGCCCGCGAGATCATCCGCTGCGGCGCGCCGGCGGAGATGGGCGTCTGCATGAGCCACGCGCACGCGATCCTGAAGGAGGTCGGCGTCTCCTCCCCTGAACTCGACGCCCTCGTCCATGCGGCACTGTCCGCCGGCGCGCTGGGCGCCAAGCTCTCCGGCGCGGGCCGGGGGGGAGTCATGATCGCCCTTGTCGAGGACACCGCCGCCGAAGCCCGTGTGGCCGCCGCACTGCGCGACGCAGGCGCCGTCGGCCTCTTCAGCGCCGCCCTGAGTCGCTAATGCCGCGCCGCCGTCCGTTGTCCGTCGTCCGCCGTCTGTCGTCCGTCGTCTGTCGTCCGTCGTCTGTCGTCCGCGGTCCGTCGTCTGTCGTCCGCCGTCCGCCGTCCACTCTCCTCCGGAGCCGCCATGGCCAACGCCTCCGTCACTGCCGCCGCGTGCGCAAACATCGCCTTCATCAAGTACTGGGGGAACCGTCCCGGCGGGTTGAATCTGCCCCTCAACCCCAGCATCTCGATGACGCTCTCCGGCTGCGTCAGTACCACCACGGTAACGCTCGGGACCTCGGGCGCGCCGGACCGCGTGGAACTCGGCGGCGCGCCCGCCGAACCGGCGGCGTTCGTCCGCGCCACGCGCTTCCTCGATCATGTCCGCCGGGCGGCCGGACGCGCGGAATCGGCGCAGGTGGCCTCCTCGAACAGCTTCCCCACCGGTTGCGGTATCGCCTCCTCCGCCTCGGGCTTCGCCGCGCTGGCCGCGGCCGCCGCCGGCGCGTACGGGCTGGGGGCCGACCCGCGCGAGCTTTCGCGCCTGGCGCGCCTGGGCTCCGGCTCCGCAGCGCGCTCCCTCTACGGCGGGTTTGTCGAGCTGCGCCCCGGCTCGCGCCATGAGGAATCCTTCGCCGAGCCGATCGCCCCGGAATCCGCCTGGCCCGACCTGCGCGACGTGGTGCTGATCCTGTCGGAGGCCGAGAAGAAGGTCTCCTCGGCGGAGGGGCATCGCTTCGCGGAGACCAGCGAGATGTTCGCCGGACGCCTGGCGGCCATTCCCGAGCGCGCCGCGCGCGTCCGCCGCGCCATCCTTGACCGCGACCTGACGGCGCTGGGCGAGGCCTCCGAGGCCGACGCCCTCTCCATGCACGCGGTGATGATGACGTCGAACCCGCCGCTCTTCTACTGGTCGCCGCGTACGCTGGCGGCGATGGAGGCCGTGCGGGCGATGCGCCATCGCGGCCTGGAGGCTTACTTCACCATAGACGCCGGCCCGAACGTCCACGTCCTGACGCGCGCGCGCGACCTGGTCGCCGTTCAGGAAGCGTTGCGCGCCGCCCTCGATGCGCCGATGCTCTGTTGCAGCCCCGGCCCCGGCGCGCAACGACGGGAGACCGCGCCATGACGGCCCCGCTTATCTTCCTCAAGCTCGGCGGTTCGATGCTGGGCGACAAGCGGCGGCAGAACTCCTTTCGCGCGCAGGCCGTGACGCGCGCCGCGCGAGAGATCGCCGCCGCACGGACAGCACGGCCGGCCATGCGCCTGCTCCTGGCCCACGGCGGCGGCGGCGCGGCGCACTTCCCCGCCCGCCGCTACCGCACGCGCGAGGGGCTGCCCGGCGGCGGCGGATGGGAAGGCTTCTGCGCCACACGGCGCGGGGTGATGACGATGAACCGCCGCGTGCTGGAGGCGCTGGCGCGCGGCGGGTTGCACCCCGTGCTCCTCTCCCCCTCGGCGCAGGCGCTGGCCGACCGGGGCCGACCGGCCCGGTGGGACCTGACGGTGCTGCGCCACGCGCTGGCCGCCGGGCAGATCCCGCTGATCCATGGCGATGCCGTCCTCGACGCGCGTCTCGGCTTCACCATTCTGAGCACGGAGGAGATGTTCGTCCACCTGGCCAAGGCGTTGCGCCCCACCCGGATTGTGCTTGCGTGCGACGTGGAAGGAGTGTATCTTGACCCCGGCGACGCCGTGCCTTTACCCCGCATTGACCGGCGCACGATCGCCGCCGTGCGGCGGACGCTGGCCCGAGCCGGCAGCGGCGGCGCGGCGGATGTCACCGGTCGCATGGCCGCCAAGGTGGACCGGCTGTACGCCTTGGCCGCGCGTCCGGGCGGACCGGAGGTGCGTGTCGTGTCGGGCCTCAAGCCCGGCGTCCTCCCGGCTGCCCTGGCCGGCGAGGATGTCGGAACGCGGATCGGTTGAAGCGGGGCAAGGCATTTTCCGCTCTGGGAGTCCGGATTGATGAAGAGGACGGTCGGCATTGTCGGCTACGGCGCGGACGTGCCGCGCTACCGTATTAAGACGGCGGAGATCGCCCGCGCCTGGGGCTGGGATGCCGATGGCTACCGCAAGGGCCTGGGGCTCGAGGAAAAGTCCGTCGCCGCGCGCGACCAGGACGCCATCACGCTGTCGGTGGTGGCCGGACGCCGCGCGCTGAGCCGGGCGGGCATTGACCCGAAGCGCGTCGGCGCGCTCTATGTCGGCTCCGAATCGCACCCCTATGCCGTCAAACCCAGCGGCACCATCGTCGCCGAAGCCCTGGCCCTGTCCCCGTGGATCCACGTGGGCGACCTCGAGTTCGCCTGCAAGGCCGGCAGCGAGGCGATGTTCCTCTGCGCCGGGCTGGTCGAATCGGGGCGCGTGGACTGCGCCCTGGCCGTCGGCGCAGACACCGCCCAGGGCGCGCCGGGCGACCCCCTCGAGTTCGCCACCTCCGCCGGGGCCGCCGCGTTCGTTTTCGGCGCCGAGCGCCCCGTCGCCGTCGTCGAGACGATGATCTCCTACACCACCGACACGCCGGACTTCTGGCGGCGCGAGGAGGAGCGTTTCCCGCGTCACGGCGGG
>JAKJEM010000010.1:2159-34773 GCA_022705425.1 Planctomycetota bacterium | reverse complement strand
CCGCCGACCCCGGCTACTTCCATCACGTCGCGGCCGCGGCCCGCCGCCTCCTTGAAGTCAGCGGCCTGCAGCCGAAGGACTTCGCGCACGCCATTTTCCACCAGCCCAACGGCAAGTTCCCGGCGCGCGCGGGGAAGATGCTTGGTTTCACCCGCGAGCAGTGCGCCGCAGGATTGCTCTCGCCCCGCATCGGGAACGTGTACAGCGGCTCCTCGCCGCTGGGCCTCTGCGCCGCCCTCGACGTGGCCGAACCCGGCCAGCGCATCTTCCTGGTGTCGTACGGCTCCGGCGCCGGCAGCGACGGCTTCACCTTCACCGTCACCGACCGCATCCGCGAGGTCCGCGCCCTCGCCCCGACCGTCGAGCAGATTCTCTCGCGCCCGACAGTACAGCTCGACTACACCGGCTACGCGCGCTTCCGCAGCAAGATCGCCCGCGAGGAGGACTGACGCATGAGGGACGTGGCCGTCGTCGGCATCGGGGTCATGCGTTTCGGCGAGCTCTGGGAAACGCCGCTGCGCGACCTGTGCGTCAACGCCTCCCTCCAGGCCGTCGAGGACGCCGGGGTGGACCGCGTGGACTCGATCGTCGTCGGCAGCATGGCCTGCGGGCTCTTTACGGAGCAGGAACACGTCGCCGCGCTGGCAGCGGACTACCTGGGCCTGGGACCCGTTCCGGCCACACGCGTCGAGGCCGCCTGCGCCAGCGGCGGCGCCGCCCTGCGCGCCGGGTTCGCCGAGGTCGCCTCCGGCCTCAGCGACGTCGTCCTCGTCCTGGGCGTTGAGAAGATGACCGACGTCTCCGGCGACGCGACGACCGCCGGACTGGCCACGGCGGCCGAACAGGAATACGAGACCTTCTACGGCGCCACCTTCCCCGGCATGAGCGCCATGATCGCCCGCGCGTATATGGAACGATACCACGCCGCCCCCGAGCATCTGGCCGCTGTGGCCGTCAAGAACCACGCCCACGGCGCGCTCAACCCCCTCGCTCAGTTCCAGAACACGATCACCGTGGACGACGTGCTGCAATCGGTGCTGGTGGCCGACCCGTTGCACATGCTGGACTGTTCCCCGGTCAGCGACGGCGCGGCGGCAGTGGTGCTCTGTTCCGCCGAGACCGCCCGCCGCGCGCGCAAGCGCCCCATCCGCATTACGGGCGTCGGCTTCGCCACCGACACGATCTCCCTCTACCGCCGCCCCGACCTGACGCGCATGGCCGCCGTCGAGCGCGCCGCAAAGGCCGCCTATGCCATGGCCCGGCGTGCGCCCGGCGATATCCAGGTGGCCGAGGTGCATGACGGCTTCACGATCATGGAGATCTGTTCGATCGAGGAGCTGGGTTTCGTTCCGCGCGGACAGGGCAAGGACGCCGCCCCCTCCGGCCTGACCGCGCTGGGCGGACGCATCCCCGTGAATCCCGGCGGCGGGTTGAAGGCGCGCGGGCATCCCGTCGGCGCCACCGGCGTGGCCCAGGCATGCGAGATCGTGACCCAGTTGCGCGGCGAGGCCGGCAAGCGCCAGGTGCCCGGCGCGCGCATCGGCCTGACCCAGAACATGGGCGGCAGCGCCGGCTCCGCCTCGGTACACATCTTCGAAGCCTAGCCGCCACGCAACGCACCCGGCGCGGTCCGCCGTCCGTCGTCCGCCATCTGTCGTCTGTCGTCCGCCGTCTGTCGTCCGCCGTCCGTCGTCCGTCGTCTGTCGTCCGTCGTCCGCCGTCCCTCACCCACAAGGAACCGGTCCATGATCACCGCACGCGTCTGGCGCGAGAAGAAGCCCCGCTACCTCAATCAGATCGGCCGCTGCAAAGGCTGCGGACGGCTGTTCTTTCCGCCGCGCCGGGTGTGCGACGGCTGCCGCGGGCGCGAGATCGAGACGCGCGCCATGTCCGAAACGGGCCGCGTCCTGACCTACACGATTATCCGCGTAGCCCCGCCCGCCTTTGCGCAGGAGGTGCCCTACGCCGTGGCCGTGCTCGAAATGGACGACGGCGCACGCATGCTGACGCAGGTCACCGACGTCGCGCCGGAGGACATCCGCACGGGGATGCGCGTGCGCCTCGAGTTCCGCAAGATCCGCCAGCATGGCCGCACCGGCGTCATCGCCTACGGCCACAAAGCCGTGCCGGAATAGCCGCCGGGGCGCCCGCCCCCGCGTCCGAGGGAGGAGAGAACGATGCTTACGCTGGCCTGGCACTTCGATTTCCACAGCCACCGCTCCGTCCGCATCGGCCATCGGTCCGACTATCCCGGCGTCGCCGCCGCGCTGAAGGACGCCGGCGTCGAGGAGATCATCGCCTTTGCCAAGTGCCACAACGGCTTCAGTTACTATCCCACCCGTCTCTCGACGCCGCATCCGCTGATGAAGGAGGACGTCTTCGGCGGCCTGGTGCGCGCCTGCCGCCACGAGGGCATCAGCCCCCTGGCCTACGTCAGCTTCGGGATTGACGGCGAAGCGGCGCGGAAGCATCCGGACTGGGCGCAGGTTCACGCGAACGGGCCCGCTCTCAGCCCCGACTGGTTCATCAGCGTCTGCCCCTTCACGGCATATACCGACGAACTGATGCTCCCGCAGATCGAGGAGATCATCAAGGCGTACCGCCCCGACGGCTTCTTCTTCGACACGATGGGCTCGCTGCGGACCTGCTACTGCGACGTCTGCCGGCGCGACTTCCGGGCGGCGCACGGGCAGGAGATCCCCCGCGACGAACCGGACCCGAACTGGCCGGCCTACGGCGCCTTCCGCCGGACGCGCGGCCTCGCGTTGATCGAGCGCGTGGGGCGCTTCATCCAGCAGCGCCTCCCCGGCGCGCGCGTCGGCTTCAACCAGATCGGCAGCGCCCCCTACCCGGAGAAGATGCCCGCCTCGATCACCCGCCTGACCCTGGACCCGCCGACCTACGGCCCGCAATCGCGCTCGATGGGCTTCTGCGCCGCCTACGGCGCCTCCGCCGATCGCCCCGCCGACGTCATGCCCACGATCTTCAACCAGGGTTGGGGCGACTGGAGTCTGGCCACGGCCCGGCGCATGGAAAAGGTCGCCGCCGCCGCCTGGGCGCGCAATGTCCGCCTGTACATGGGCGACCGTCTCCACCCCGAAGGCCGCCTCGACGCGACAACCGCGACGGCGCTGCGCCAGATGAAGGACATCCGCCGCCGCATGGCCGCCGAGTTCCCCCCCGATTCGGCCCTGCCGGACGACGAGGTCCTCATCCTGCACTCGCGCAGCACCGTGTACGGCGAGGACCTCCGGCACTTCGCCCTCAACCTCGGCGACCGACTGGCCCCGCTGCATGGAGCGCATCGCCTGCTCGGCGACGCCGGCACCTCGCTCGGGGTCTGCGCCGAAGCGTTCCTCTCCGCCCGCCTGCGCGGCATCGGGCTCATCGTCCTGCCGGAGATCCCCGCCCTCGATCCCGACACCGACGCCGTCCTGCGCCTCTATGTCGAGAACGGCGGACGGGTCCTGATCGCCGGGGGCATCCCCCGCGTCAACGGCGCGCCGATGAACTGGCTCGGCGTGTCGCGCGCGGAAACGCCCTGGCAGGACCACATCTACCTGCCCGCCTGGCCGGCCATGTCGCACACCCTGCCCGTCCTGGCGCGCGGCGCCTTCCACCGGCTCACCCTGGCCGGGGCCGAGGGGATCGTGCCCGCCATCCAGCCCTACGACCTTGCATACGGCGTCCGCATGGGCTGGGGCATCTGCCCCCCCGCCGCCGAGCCCAGCCCGCACCCCGCCCTCACCCGCTTCCGGTACGGACGCGGCGAGGTGTGGTACCTCGAAGCGCGCCTCTGCTCCGACTACGCCGCCGGCGGCAACTGGCAACAGGTCGAGTGGGCCGCCGGCCTGATCGAGCAGGTCCTCCCCGCGCCGCGCGCCGCCCTCTCCGGAGCGCCCGGCAATGTCGAACTGGTCTGCCGCCGCGCGCCGGACAGGACGTGGGCCATCCTCATCAACCACGGCGGCGAGGAGTACTTCGGCCCGCGCGGGTGGCCGCGCGCGCTCGAAGCCCAGCCGCCCTACGACCTCGCCCTCAAGCTCCGCGACGCCCGAAAGCCCCTCCGCGTCACCTGCAACGGCGCGGATGTCCGCTTCCAGGTTCGCGACGGCGTTGTGATCGTCCCCGTGATCATGGATGCGCCCTGGAAGGTGATCCAGGCGCAGTGGCAGTAACCCTCTTTCCGGGAAAGGACTCCATCGTGTCGAAGGAACTCAAGCCCGTGGCGCTGCAGTTGTACTCCGTCCGTCAGGCGGCCGCGCAGGACTTCTTCGGTGTGCTCAAGACGGTCGCGGACATCGGATACGCCGGCGTGGAAACGGCCGGCCTTCACAACAAGCCCGCCGCCGAGGTGCGCAAGGTGGTCGAGGACCTGGGGATGAAGGTCTGCTCCGCCCACATGCCCCTCCCCACCGCCGAAACGCTGCAACAGACCGTGGACACCGTCAAGGCGCTGGGTTGCGCCACAATCGTCAACGGGCGCGGCTCCAAGGAATTCGATTCCCTCGACAAGGTCAAGGCCCACGCCGAGCTCTACGAGAAGGCCATCGCCCTGCTCGCGCCGCACGGCGTGCGCGTGGCCTACCATAATCACTGGTGGGAAATGGCGGTCCTCGACGGACGCCTGGCCTATGACGAACTGCTGCGCCTGGCCCCGAACCTCAAGGGCGAGCTCGACGTGTACTGGGCCAGCAACTTCGGCGCGCAGAACGCCGCCGAAATCTGTGCCCGCCACAAGGCGCGCCTGCCGCTGCTGCACATCAAGGACGGCCCGCTCGTCAAAGACCAGCCGCACACCGCTGTCGGCGCGGGAAGGATGGACATCCCCGCCTGCGTCGCCGCCGCGGACCCCAAGACGCTGGAATGGCTGATCGTCGAACTCGACGCCTGCGCCACGGACATGATGACCGCCGTCCGCGAGAGCTACATCTACCTGACCGGCCGCGGCCTGGGCCGGGGTCGGAAGTAGCCCGAAGCCCATGACCGTGCCGCCGCCCGACGACTGCCGCCGTGTTCTTGTCGCCGCGAACCCGTGCAGCGGCAGGCGCTCGAATTGCGGGCCCGTCGAGCGCCTGCTGGATGCGCTGCGCGGCGAGGGCCTGGCGCCGGTCGCCGTGTGGGACAGCGCCGAGCGCGCCCGCCTTCTCCGCCGGGAGACCTGGCGCGCCGTGGTCGTCGCCGCCGGCGACGGCACGGTCAACGATGTCATCAACGAGGGCGTGTCCGCCCCGCTGGCCGCCCTTCCCCTCGGAACGGAAAACCTCTTCGCGCGCCGCTTCGGCTGCGGGCACGACGTCCGCCGGCTGGCGCGCGCCCTGGCCCATCTCGTGGTCCGCCCCCTCGACGCCGGCGAGGTCATCCGCCCCGGCGAGCGGCGGCGCTTCGTCCTCATGCTCTCCGCCGGCGTGGACGCCGAGATCGTCCGCCGGCTGGCCGAAGCGCGCGGAAGCGGCCGCGCCACGGGACGGGGCGGCTATGTCGCCTACCTCCGCCCCACCCTCGGCGCCGCCGCGGCCTATCGCTGGCCCCGCCTGCGCGTCGAGGCGGACGACGTCACCGCTGAAGGGACGCATTTGCTTGTGTTCAACGTGGATGCCTACGCCCTGGGCCTCTCCTATGCCCCCGACGCGCGCGACGACGACGGACGCCTCGACTGGGTGCTCTTTCCGAAGGGCGGCTTGCCGGCGTCGCTGGGCGAGTTGTGGTCCGTCTGGCGCGGGCGGCATCTCGCTCGCCCCGGCGTCCGGCACGGGCGCGCGCGGAGCCTGCGGATCGAGGCCGAGTGCCCCGCCCCCCTTCAGGCCGATGGCGACGCCGCCGGCTTCACCTCCGTCGAAATCCAGACCCACCCCGCCGCGCTGAAGGTCGTCGTCGTGCCGTGATCGGCCCGGCGCGGAAGCCGCGTCATCCCCCCAGCGTCGCCACCTTTGCCAGCATCTCCCCCAGGTCCATCAACTTCCGACGCGCGTCGTCGTCGGGGTGATTCAGCACCAGCAGCGGCGGCGCGGCCAGGCGCATCTTGAAACTGCGGACAACCCCCTTGAGACCGTCCACGGCGCGCCCGCCGCCGCCGTGCGTCACGAAGAGCGCGCACGGCTTGTCCGTCACCTTGTCCTGCGTCGGGTAGTAGCAGCGGTCGAAGAAGTCCTTCAGGCCGCCCGCCATGTAGCTGAAGTAGTCCGGCGTCCCGAAAACCGCCGCGTCGCAGGAGACCAGGTCCCCGGGTCCGGCCTTGAGCGCCTCGACGAGTTGCGCCTCGGCATCATTCACCTTGCGCACACCGGCGGCCACCGCCTCCGCCGCCGCACGAGTGTTCCCGCCAAGGCTGTGGTAAACGATCAGCACCTTCTTCGCCATGACACCCTCCTTTCCCGTTTCATCCTATGTCGGCGAGGCGCGGCGGTCAAATCCGCATTGACACCGCGCCGCACGGGGACTAATGTAGTCCTCCAACACCGCAACGGCGCGCGGCCGCGGCCCGAATCTCGAGGAGAACACATGCCCCCCGTCATTGACATCCACAGCCACGTCATCCTGCGCAAGGGATTCCTCAATACGCGGGGTGAAACCGCCGCCACCGCCGCCGAGCTTGTGGCGATTATGGACCGCTGCGGCGTGGACAAGATGGTCATTCTCCCCCTCACCAGCCCCGAGGCGCTTCACTTCATCCAGTCCAACGAAGAGGCGATCGAGGCCTGCGACCAGTTCCCCGATCGGTTCATCAAGTTCTGCAATGTGGACCCCCGTATCGAGAACAACGGCCTCAACCACGACTTCGTCCGTATCTTGCAGTACTACAAGGATTTGGGATGCAAGGGCATGGGCGAACTGGTCGCCAACCTCTGGTGGGACGACCCGCGCGTGCAACGCCTCTTCGAAGGGTGCCAGGAGGTCGGCCTGCCCGTGACCTTCCACGTCGCCGAGAAGGAGTTCAACATGTACGGCCTCATCAGCGAACCGGGCCTCGGCGGACTCGAACGCGCCCTGAAGAAGTTCCCCCGCCTGCAATTCATCGGCCACTCGCAGGCCTTCTGGTCGGAGGTGGGTCCGGTGTCGGAGGAGGAGCGCGGACGCTACCCCGCCGGCCCGGTGCGGCCCGGCGGCGCGGTGCCCCGCCTCCTGCGCGAGTACCCGAACCTGTGGGGCGACCTCAGCGCCGGCAGCGGCTGCAATGCCGTCAAGCGCGACCCGGAGTGGGGTTACGCCTTCCTGACCGAGTTCCAGGACCGCCTGATGTTCGGCCTGGACATCTGTGCGCCCGGCAACCCCACGCCGCTGGTGGACTTCATGCGCGACGCCGCGGGCGCCGGCAGAATCACCCGCACGGTGTACGACAAGGTCATGGGTCTGAACGCGGCCGCTTTGCTGAAGGTGTAAGGCCTCGTGTCGAAGAAACTCACCTGGACGCTCGCGGCGGCAGCGACGCTGCTGGGACTGCTCCTGGCGGCGGGGCTGGCGCGCGTGACCGCGCCGCAACCGGCCCGCAACGCGGCGCGCCCGGCGGGCCTGCCGCAGCGGATCATCCCCATGGCCCCGAACATCGCCGAGACCCTCTTCGCTCTTGGCGCGGGCGACCGCGTGGCGGGCGTGTCGGAGTACACGTCCTACCCGCCCGAGGCCAAGGCCAAACCCTGTGTCGGCGCGTTGTTCAACCCGGACCTGGAACGAATCACGGCGCTCAGGCCGGACCTGGTGATCGTGCAGGACCGCCACGAGCGCGTCGAGGCCCTCTGCCGCACCCGCGGCATCGCCCTGCTGCGGGTAAACATGGCGCGCGTGGCGTCCATCCTCGAAGGCATCGAGACGCTCGGACAGCGCCTGGGCGCCGAGACGCAGGCGCGCGAACTGACGGACCGCATCCGGCGTAAACTCGACGCCGTCCGCGCCCGCGCGGCGAATCGTCCGCCCGTACGGGTCCTGATCTGCGTGGACCGCACCCCCGGCACGCTCAAGAACCTTTTCACCGTCGGACGCGACAGCTTCCTGTCCGAGATGGTCGAGATCGCCGGCGGCGAGAACATCTTCAACGACGTGGCGCGCGACTACTTCAGCCCCTCACTGGAAGAGGTCGTTCTGCGGAAGCCCGACGTCATCATCGAGACGCGGCCCGGCCAGTTCGGCGATGAGGCCGCGCGACGGAAGCTGATCGCGGACTGGGACGCGATGCCGAATCTGCCGGCGGTCCGCGCCGGGCGCGTGACGGTGCTGACGGAGGACTACATCGTTGTGCCGGGACCGCGGGTCGGGCTGATCGCCGAGCGGCTGGCCTCGGCGCTGCACCCCGGCCCCTGACGGCCCCCCGGCCGCACGAGGCATCACAGGATGGCAGACAGGAAGACGATGAACGACGCGCTGCTCCACGTGGAGGAGGCCGTCTTTCGCTACGCGGGCTCCGACTGGGTGCTGGGGCCGGTCTCATTTTCCCTCCGTCCCGGCGAGGTGCTGGCGATCCTCGGCCCGAACGGCTCCGGCAAGAGCACCCTGCTGCGCACGGCGGCCGGGGTGCTGACGCCGCAGTCCGGGCGCGTGCGCCTGGACGGGCGCGATATGGCCGACATGGACCGCCGCGAGGTCGCCCGGACGCTGGGCTACCTCCCCCAGAACGTTCCTTACGCCTTCGATTACGCCGTCGAGGAGGTCGTGGCGATGGGCCGCTTTCCTCACCTCCGGGGCCTGGGCTTCCTGACCTCCGACGACGAGCGCGTTATCGCCGAAAGCCTCCGCAAGACCGAAGCGCTCTCCTTCCGCGGGCGCACCTTGTCGCGGCTGAGCGGGGGCGAACGCCAGCGCGTCTTCCTGGCCTCCGTGCTGGCCCAGGAGCCGCGCCTGCTGCTGCTGGACGAGCCGACGGCATCGCTGGACATCCACCACCAGGCGCAGTTCTTCCGCCTTCTGCGACGGCTGGCGGCGGGGGGAATCGCCGTCGCCGTTGTAACGCACGACCTCAATATCGCCTCCTTCTATTGCACCCGACTGCTGCTGATGCGCCAGGGGACGCGGGCGGTCGAGGGCGACGCCGAAGCCGTCCTGCGCCAGGAGACGCTGCGCGCGGCCTACGGCGAGGCGCTGACCGTCCAGCGCGATGCCGCCGGGCGGCCCATCGTCCTGCCCGCCGCCGAGCTGCCGGCCTCCGGGGAGGCGCCCCGGCCATGACCCGCCCGATGACCCCCGCGCGCTGGGCGTTGACGCTGGCGGCCTACGCTCTGCCCGCAGCGGCGGTCCTGCTCCTGGCGCCCCTCTTCGGAAGCCAGACGATAGACACCCTCGACGCCGCGCGGCGCTTCTTTGCCGGGCAGCCGAATGAAGCCACGGACATCCTCGTCTATCAGCGCATCCCGCGCGTGATCCTGGCGCTGTTGGCCGGCGGCGCGCTGGCCCTGGCCGGGGCGGCCTTCCAGGTCATCCTCCGCAACGACCTGGCCGAGCCCTTCACCCTGGGCGTAACGGGCGGGGCGGCCGTCGGCGCGCTGACGGCGATCATGATCCCTGCCCTGAGCCTGCGTTTCGGCGGCAGTGTGCAGCTCCTGGCGCTTGTCGGCGCGGCGGGCTCGCTGGGACTGGTCTATCGCCTCGCCCGCCGGCCGCACGGCATCTCGATGAACACCCTCCTGCTCGCCGGCGTGACGATCAGCATCCTCTCCGCTGGAATCGTCATGTTCCTGCGCTACCTGGCCGGGCCCGAGCACCTGGTGGCCATGGACCGCTGGCTGATGGGCGGGCTGGGGGTGATCGGCTATCGCGACCTCGCGCCGCTGCTGCCGCTGTTGCTGCCGGGCGTGGTGTTGCTGCTGGTCCAGGCGCCGGCGCTGAGCCAGCTCTCGCTCGGGGAGGAACTGGCCGCCGGGCACGGGGTGGACGTGGCCTGGGTGCAGAAGATGACCTTCCTGGGCGGCGGACTGGCGACGGCGGCCGTCGTGTCCGTGGCGGGGCCGATCGGCTTCGTGGGGCTGATCGTGCCGCACGCGGTGCGCCGGCTCTCGGGCTTTGACCAACGCCTGGCGCTGCCGGCCTCCTTCCTGCTCGGCGGAGCCTTCCTGGCGGCGTGCGACACCGCCGCGCGCACTCTCTTTGCGCCGCTCGAAATGCCGGTCGGCGTGGTGACGGCAATCATCGGCGGTCCGTTGTTCATCCGCATCCTGCTGGGGAAGAAACGGTAGTCCTCTGGAACAAAGGAGCCTGCGATGGAGCAAGGGTCGTCTTCCTTCCGCCGGCAACTGGCGCAGGAGCTGGAGCACTGGCGGGCGGAGGGGCTGGTGTCGCCCGACCAGGCGGAGAGGCTGCGCGAGCGCTACGGGCTCGGCGCGCTGGCGCAGGAGTCGCGCGGCGCGCTGCTGACGGCGGTGTACGTCATCGGCGCGCTGCTGGTGGCCGGCGGCGTCATCAGCTTCGTCGCCGCGCACTGGGACCAGATGCCGCGCGCGGTGAAGGTGGCGGTGATCTTCGCCGCCATGCTGGGGGCGCACGGCGCGGGCTGGTGGTTCTGGCGCGTGCGCGCGTCGCACCCCCGGCTCGGGCACGGGCTGGTCTTTCTGGGGACGCTGATCTTCGGGGCAAACATCGGCCTCATGGCGCAAATCTTCCACATCCGGAGCGACTTCTACAACGGCTTCGGCGCGTGGGCGCTCGGCGCGCTCCTGATGGCGTACGCCGCCGCCAGTCTGCCCAACCTGCTCGTGGCGATCCTCGCCTCCTTCATCTGGTTCTGCGGCTGGACGTACGATCACCGCGCCGCGGTAAGCTTCTATCCCGTCCTGGCGGCGGCGCTCTTTCTGCCCTTTGCCTGGTGGCGGCGTTCCGCAGCGGCCTTCGCGGCAACCGCCCTGACGGCGGGCACGGCGTGGGTCGTGGCGGCGGGAATGCAGGGGAATTCACCCGCGCCCTGCCTGCTGGCGATGACCGGCTTCGGGGGACTGCTGTTCGGCTTCGGGATGTGGGCGCTGGAGTCGCCGCGCAGCCGCCTCTTTGCGCCAACGGCTCTGGCCCTGGGCGTCATGGCGCTGGTGGGGGCGACGTATGTCTTTTCCTTCCACGAAATGGCGCGGGAGAGCCTGCGCGAGCGGCTCTGGCGGGCGCCGGACCCCATCTGGATGGTACCGGTCGGCGCGCTGTATGCGGCCATGGTGCTGGCCTGGGCGGGCGGGCTCGGGGTCGCCCTTCGCCGGCGCGACCTGCGCCCCCTGGCGGCGGCGGCGCTCCTGGCCGTTCTGCTGCCGGCGGTCGGCTTGGCCGCCCGGATGGACACGCTGCTCACCTTCTTCGTCAACGCGGCCGCCGTGGTCCTTGCGGCGGCGCTGATCCTCACCGGGGTGACACAGCTCCGGCGCGGGCTCTTCTGGGCCGGGGTGCTCTACGCGCTGCTGCTCGTGATTACGCGCTTCCTGGAGTACGACACCGGGCTGATGCTCAAGTCCGCCGCCTTCCTGCTCTGCGGGCTGGCGGTCATCTACGGCGGCGTGCAGTTCGAGAACCGTCTGCGCGCGCGGAGGCCAGGCCATGAATAGAACCCACCTCCTCTTCGCAGCGGCCGTCCTGGTCCAGGTCCTGCTCGTGGCGGCGGTTCCCGCGCAGAAGATCAGGGCGCGCCTCTCCGGGCGCGTCATCCTGTTGCAGATCGAGCCGGTGGACCCCTACAGCATCCTCAGCGGCTACTACCTGGCCCTGAACTACGAGATCAGCCGCGGGGAACGCTTCCGCGACTGGCCGAAGCCGCCCCCGAAGGACGGCGTGCAGATTTGGGCGGTGGTCGAGGTCTCGCCGGAGGGCGTTGCGAAGCCCGTCCACTTTGCGCGCGGCGGCGCGCCGCCGGCGCTCCAGGAGGGCGAAGTGGCGCTCCGGGGTACAATGCGGCGCGGGCGAATCCAGTACGGGATCGAGAGCTTCTACGTTCCCGAGACCCGCCGCCGCGAGATCGAGGAGGACTTCCGCCGGAACGTCGCCGACGCGCGCGCGGAGGTCGTGGTGGATGCCGACGGCAACGCCGCCCTCAGGCGTCTCCTCATCCGCGACCGATCCTATTCCTACTGACCCGCCTGCGGTCATAGCCGGTGTGGCACAGCCGCCCCGGCGGTGGTCGGCGTGGCACAGCCGCCTCCGGCTGTGATCGGCGTGGCACAGCCGCCCCCGTCCGTCAGCGACAACCGGTGCGGCGCAGTTCCCCTCGGCCGTGGTCGGTGTGGCACAGCCGCCCCCGGCTGTGATCGTCGTCGTAGCGCACGCATCCCCGCCTGGCGACGTCCCTCGAGTCGCCCGCTTGCCCACCGAAGGCGGGTGGTCCGTCGTCTGTCGTCCGTCGTCCGTCGTCTGTCGTCTTGCGTCCGTCGTCCGCCGTCTGTCGTCCGTTGCCCCTCGTCCCGGCAGAGGCCACACCGCCGAGGGCGGCGGTGCCACACCGGAACTGGGCCGCACCGCCAAGGGCGGCGGTGCCACATCCCTTAAAACGCAAGAGGCGGCCTTTCGACCGCCTCTTGCACATCACGATAAGAAGGCCTCAGTCAACCTGAGCCCTGCGCTGCGTGCCGTCCCACAGGAAGGCGTCCGTATCGGCGCCCCACTGATAACCCGTGGTGCCGCCGTTCTGCGAATAGATGTTGTCCTTCGGGTCGTCACTCGCGTAGTTCGTTTCCGACCACTTGATGTGACCATCGAAGTACATCACGTTCGCGCCATTGCCGTGGTTCGGGTTGCGCGGAGAGCGCGTCCAACCGTTGTCATACGGAGGCGCTTCGCCGGTGCCCGTCTTCCACGTCACACCGTCGGCGTCCGCCGCCATGGCCTGGCTGGGTCCCACGTCGCGGAAGTGCGACTGTTCGTCGTAGAAGTAGCTGCACTTCCGATCGGTACCGACGGCCGAGAAACCAAGGAAGCCGCCCGGCGCCGCCGTCAGCACCGCGGCTCCTGTGCCAGTACTGACCGCTGTGGTCGTACCGAAACCGGTAAACCGGGCGCCGTCACGAATGACGATCCACACCACCGGACGATCACTCGTCGAGGGACAACCGAAGACCTTCACGTTGTCAACGTACGCAGGATACAGGATGGCCAGCGACGGCATGGGAAGATACGACACGTCGCTGGAAACTGCGCCAGCAGCCGCCGTGGTCTTCGCGTCCGTTGCGAGGTTGGTCCCGTACTGCGAGTGCGCCGGGAAGAAGTCGCCGTTCGGTTCCTGATACGTCGTGCAAGCCTTGACGATCTGCGTCAGGTTGCTGTTACAGGACTTGCGGCGGCTCTCCTCACGAGCTCTAGCCAATGCCGGCAGAAGCAGACCGGCCAGAATAGCGATGATGGCGATGACGACCAAGAGCTCGATCAACGTGAATGCATTGATCCATTTCTTCATGTTCTTTTCACCTCCTTTCCTTGTTTTCCCAAGACTCCCCTGCCTTTCCAATACGCACACACCCAAGCACTTTGTATTATAGCCGCGCCAAACGCCGTGTCAACAGGATTTTTGCGAAAATCTCGCGCTGGCGTCGTCCCCTGAAAGGACACCCGCCGCGACCACCGGGGATGCCGACGATCGCGGCGGGCGTTACCTCAATGCCGTGCGCGGCCTATGCCTGCCCCTCCGACGCCTCCCCGGTCGGCGCAGCCGGCGCAGCGGCGGCGCTCTGCGCGGCGCGGGCCTTGTCGAGGATGGCGCGCTCCAACTGCGCGGCGATCTCCGGGTTGTCCTTCAGGAACTGCTTGGCGTTCTCGCGTCCCTGGCCGAGGCGCGTGTCGCCCAGCGAAAGCCATGCCCCCTGCTTTTCGACCATGCCCATGGCCACGCCGGCGTCCACCAGGTCGCCCTCGCGCGAGATGCCCTGGCCGAACATGATATCGAACTCGGCGCTCTTGAAGGGCGGGGCGCACTTGTTCTTGACGCACTTGGCGCGGACGCGGTTGCCGATGATGGCGTCGCCGCTCTTGATGCTGCCGACGCGGTGGACATCCACGCGGACGGAGGCGTAGAACTTCAGGGCGCGTCCGCCGGGGGTGACTTCGGGGTTGCCGTACACGACGCCGATCTTCTCGCGCACCTGGTTGATGAAGATGACGCAGGTGTTCGTCTTGCTGATGGCGCCGGAGAGCTTGCGCAGGGCCTGCGACATGAGGCGCGCCTGGATGCCGACGTGCGTGTCGCCCATCTCCCCTTCCAGTTCGGCGCGCGGAACGAGGGCCGCCACCGAGTCAATCACGATGATGTCCACGGCGTTGCTTCGGACGAGAAGCTCGCAGACATCGAGGGCCTGCTCGCCGCTGTCGGGCTGGCTGACGAGGACGCTGTCGAGCTTGACACCGAGTCGCGCGGCGTAATCGGTGTCGAAGGCGTGTTCGGCGTCAATGAAGGCGGCGTTACCGCCGGTGCGCTGGGCGTTGGCGATGACGCTGAGCGCCAGGGTCGTCTTGCCGGAACCTTCCGCGCCGAAGATCTCGATCACGCGCCCGCGCGGCATTCCGCCGACGCCCAGCGCCAGGTCGAGAGAGATCGAGCCGGTGGGGATGACACCGATCTGCTGGCGGTCCTCGCCGGTCAGGCGCATGATGGCGCCCTTGCCGTACTGGCGTTCGATCTGGCTGAGGGCGCGCTGAAGGGCCTGCCCGCGCTTTTCCTTCTCCGGTTCCGCCGCGGTTTCCACGTTGCGCTTGCGCTTCTCTTCCTTGTCCGCCATGGTCTTCCTCTCCTTTTCGATTCCCGCAACCCCGTTGGGCCGCCAGCTTTTCCGCGCACAGATAACTTTATACTAACTTCGCTTGCGCCCGTCAAGTGTTCCGGGCATCCTTTCGGGCCGAAGGCCGCTTCGGCCTTATCCGCCGCGTTGCATCGCCCTTCCGCCGCGCAGTCCAATCCTCTCGACCGGTTCGTAGATCGGTCCCGTCGGCGTCAGGATACTACGCATGAGTGTAACATGTCCCACTGACAGCGCGCCGAAGAGGCGACCGGCGCAGCCTTCGAGCCGGGCGGCCAGGCGCGGCGCGGGGCGCGGATCGCGCCGTCGCCCCAGGGTAATGTGGCACTGAAAGGGGCGGTCCTCCGCCGGAACGTCCAGCAGCTGCATCTCCTCATTCAAGCGGCGGGCGAGTTCCCGCGCCGTGTCGCTCTCGGTTTCGGCCCCGGCAAAGATGACGCGCGGCCGCCGCAGGTCGGGGAAGCCGCCCGCGCCGCGCGCTTCGAGGCGGAAGGGCGGAACACCCGTTGCGCCATCGCGCACGATCTGCGCCGCATCGGCTACGCGCGATTCGGCCACCTCGCCCAGGAACTTCAGGGTCAGGTGCAGGTGGCGCGGCTCGACCCACTTGACCGCTCCCTCGGCACGGCGAAGGTCGCCGATCAGCCGCCCGAGCGCGTCGCGCAGCGCGTCGTCGAGTTCGACGGCAACGAACAGGCGCATAGGCGCTCCGGGGAAGGAGGTGCGGGGGGGGCGTCAGAACGCAACGATCTTCCGGAACTCGGCCAGCCGCGTTTCGACCGCCTGTGGCGTCAGCGCGGCCACGCGGCGCGTGCCGAAATCCTCGACGTTGAAGGACGCGATGATCGTTCCATAGGCCATGGCGCGGCGCACGGCGGCGGGGGTGACGTCGCCCACGCGCGCCAGCCAGCCCATCATTCCCCCCGCAAAGGAATCGCCCGCGCCGGTGGGGTCCACCACGTGCGCCGTCGGATAGGCCGGGATCACGAAGGTCTCGCCGGCGCAGACCATGCACGCGCCATGCGCGCCCGCCTTGACGATGACGTACTGCGGCCCGAGGCTCAGTATGGCGCGCGCGGCCTCGATGTGGTCGCGCCCCGTCAGCAGCCGGGCCTCCGAATCATTCACCAGCACGCCCTGCACGCGCCGCAGCGCCGCCTCCAGGTCCTTGCGGTTCGACTCGATCCAGTGATCCATCGTATCCAGGGCCACAAACTGCGGGGCCTGCACCTGGCTCAACACCCGCATCTGGTGGATCGGCGATCCGTTCGCCAGGAAAACGAAGCGGCTGTCGGCGTACTCGGGGGGTAGTTCCGGCGGATAGGCGCCGAAGACGTTCAACTCGACCGACAGCGTCTCGCGCGAGTTCATGTCCTCGTGATAGCGGCCGGTCCAGCGGAAGGTCTTCCCCTCGCGCAGGCGCAGCCCCTTCAGGCAGACGCCGCGCTCGACCAGGCAGGCGATGTGCTCGCGCGTCAGGTCGTTGCCGATGTTGCCGACCATGCGCACCGGTCCCAGCAGCGACGCCGCCAGCGCGAAATGAACGGCCGAGCCGCCGAGGGTCTCGACGGCGCTGCCGCGCGGCGTGTGGATCGTGTCGAAGGCGACGGACCCGATGACGACCAGGGACATGACTTCTCCTTCACCCAGGGTTCGCCGCACGATACCCCCCGCCGCGCGGGACTGTCAAGGCGGTCAGGCGAAGAGGTCGGGCACGGCGCGGCGGGTTTCGGCCACGAGGAAGGCCTCGATCTCGCGCGCGGAGTGCATGGCGAGGGCCTTCTCGGCGATGCGCCGCGCATCCTCCCAGGCGATGGAGCGGATGAGCTTCTTGATGTCGGGGATGACGCTGGGGGCCATGCTCAGCGACTCGAAGCCGAGGCCGACCAGGAGGATGGTGTTGTTGATGTCGCCGGCCATCTCGCCGCACATGGAGACCTCGATGCCGGCCTTGCGGCCCTCGTCGAGCGTGCGCCGGATGAGACGCAGGACGGCGGGGTCGAGGGCGGAGTAGAGGTGGGCGACGTGTTCGTTATCGCGGTCCACGGCCAGCGTGTATTGGACGAGGTCGTTGGTCCCCAGGCTGAAGAAGTCGGCCTCGCGGGCGAGGTCGTCGGCGATGACGGCGGCGGAGGGGACTTCAATCATGCTGCCGACGGGCATGGACTTGTCGTACGCCTCGCCGGAGGCGTCGAACTCGGCCGTCACCTCGCGGACCATGTTGCGGGCCTCGCGGAATTCGTCGAGGTTGGCGATCATGGGGAACATGAGGCGGACCTTGCCGAGGGCGGAGGCGCGCAGGAGGGCGCGAAGCTGGCTGCGGAAGACCTGGGGGTAGAGGCGCATGAGGCGCATGGAGCGGCACCCCAGGAAGGGGTTGCGCTCGGGGAAGGCATTGGGGAACTTGTCGGCGCCCAGGTCCAGGACGCGGACGGTCAGGCGGCGTCCGTTGAGCGCGCGAATGGCCTCCATGTAGGCCTGGAAATGCGCGTCCTCGTCGGGAGGGTTCTCGGCGGTGTGATAGAGGAACTCGGTGCGATAGAGGCCGACGCCCTCGGCCCCGTGCTGAAAGATGGTGGGAACTTCCTCGGGAAACTCGATATTGGCTTCGAGCGTGAGGCGGCGCCCGTCGCGGGTGACGGCGGGGAGGCGTCCGACTTCGGCGGCGGTGCGCTCTTCGATGCCTTCGATGGTGCGGCTGCGGGCGCGGTAACGTTCCAGGGTCGCCTCGTCGGGCGCGGCAATGACGATCCCCTGGGTGCCGTCCACGATGGCGACCCCGCCGGGAAGCGCGGCGGAGCGCAGGCCGGCAACGCCGACGATGGCGGGAATGCCCAGCGCGCGCGCCAGGATGGCCGTGTGGCTGGTGCGCCCGCCCGCCTCGGTGGCGATGCCCAGAACCTTCTCCTTGTCGAACGCCACCGTCTGCGAGGGCATCAGGTCGTGCGCAACAACCACCGACGGCGTCTGAAGACGGGCGGCCTCTTCCGGCGTCTGCCCGGCCAGGTTGCGCTGGAGGCGGTGCTCGATGTCCTCGAAGTCCTTGCCGCGCTGCTGGAGGTAGCTGTCCCCGGCCTCTTCCAGCGACTTGCCGTAGCGGCGGAGGATTTCGGAGACGGCGTGCTCCGCCGTGAAGTGGCGGTTGTTGATGAGCGCGACGACCTGCCGGCGAAGCTTGGGGTCCTGGAGGATGGCCAGGTGGACCATGAAGATTTCGGAGACCTTGTACTCCTCGCCGAGCTTGCCGCGGACGTGCTCGCCGAGACGGTCAATCTCCGCGCGGGCGCGCGCAAGGGCGCGGTCAAAGCGTTCGACTTCGTGGCCCACCTCGTCGGGCATGAGGAACTTGCGGACGATGCGGGCGCCCTGCGGCTGGATGAGAAAGATGGGGCCGATGGCGATGCCGGGGCTGACGGCGCTGCCGCGAAGGGTCTCCACCTCACAAGTCCTCGTTGAGGTTGATGCTCTTGAGGATCAGGTCGGCGAGGGCCTGGACCGCATCGGCGGCGTCGGCGCCCTCGGCCTCGAGTTGCAGTTCGGCGCCGGGCAGCGCCCCGAGCGCGACCATCTCAAGGAGGCTCTTGGCATTGGCGCGACGGCCTTTCCACGCGATCCAGATCTCGGACTGGAACTGGTTGGCGGTATCCCAGATGCGCTTGGCGGGACGGAGATGGAGCCCGGTCCGGTGAAGGAGGGGCACCGTTCGTTTCGCGCGCATGGGATGGAATCTCTCTATCCGTGCGTCTGTGCCGGGAGGGGCGGCATCAGCCCCGCAGGCGGTCGTCGGCCTCGCGAAGGAGGTCGGCCAGCTCGGCCAGGTTCTTCGCGCGCCGCAGGAAAGCGCAGAAGTCATTGTCCTTAATGAGCGTGGTAATCTTGCGCAGGGCCTCGATGTGGGCCTCGACGGCATCCGGGGAGCTGGCCAGCATGAAGATGAGATGGACGGGCTGGCCGTCGAGCGCGTTGAACTCGACGCCCTTGACGGAGCGGGCGAAGACGCCGCAGACGCCGGTGAGTCCGGGGAACTTGGCGTGCGGGATGGCAATGCCCTTGCCGATGCCGGTGGTGCCCAATTCCTCCCGGCGCAGGATGGTCTTCTCGACGCCGGCGGCGTGGACCTTGGGCAGCGCGCCGGCCGCGCAGAGGTGCTTGATCATCTCGCGGATCGCGTCGTCCTTGGCGGCAGCGGTAAGGTCGGCGATGACATGCGCTTTCGGAAACAATTCGCTGAATTTCATGTGGGCTCCTCGGTCCTCGGCGTGGCGCTCCGCCCGGTCATTCCTGGGCGCGTTTGGCCTTCGTCTTCTCGCGACGGTCGCGGATGCGGGCCTCGAGCTTGTCGAGCTGCTTCTCGAGCTTGACGGCGGCCTGGTCAATGGAAGCGTACATGTCCTGGGTAACCGCTTTGCTGACCAGTTCGCCCTTGCCGCGCGCGCGGGCGACGAACTCCGCGGTCTGACGTCCGCCCTCGATGGTGAGCGTGACCTTGACCCCCATGAGGTGCTTGCTGAACTGCTCGAACTTCGCCGCGCGCTGACGGGCGTGGTCGCGCATGGCATCGGTGACCGCAACGTGCCGACCGGAGATCGTCAGGTCCAAGGTGAATCCCTCCAACACAATGCGGAAGCGGGAATCCGGCAGGGACTTGGGCGCACCGCCGGCGCGCGAGGCCATTATAGGGAAGGCCCCGGCGGGGTGTCAACACGGCGTATCGCGCGCCGCGCCGCCTCCGACTCCGCCGGAGAGGCGGAGCCCCTGCGGCGCAAGCCCGACGCGGGCGCCCCAGGGGTGGGTTACGATGTGCCTCTACACGCCCTCCGGCGCGGTGGACGAACATTGTGCGGGGAACAGGGTTGTGCTAGATTCCGCGAGCCGTCGGCGACCGGCGGCAGCGGCGCGGCCCGAGGGCGGAGGCGGACGCGCCGATCCGGGGCTCCGCTGCACGGCGCGCGCGATGAGGGCCGTTCCTCCATTGTTCGAGGCGTACCGGCGGTTGCGGCGCGCGTTCGGGCCGCAGGGCTGGTGGCCGGGCGAGACGCCCTTCGAAGTGATGGTGGGGGCGGTGCTGACGCAGAACACGAACTGGGGCAATGTGGAGCGCGCGCTGACGCGGCTGAAAGCGCGGAACTTGCTCGACGCGCGGCGGCTGCAAGCGTGCCCGCCGAACCGGCTGGCGGCGCTGATCCGCCCGGCGGGATGCCACAATGTCAAGGCGCGCCGGCTCGGGGCCTTCCTGGCCTGGCTCGACGGACGCGGTCCGGCGGATTTCCGGGGCCGGAGAACCGAAAACCTGCGCGCGGAACTGCTGTCGGTAAAGGGAATCGGGCGCGAGACGGCGGACTCCATCCTGCTCTACGCGCTGAACCGGCGCGTCATCGTGGTGGACGCCTACGCGCGTCGCGTCCTCTCGCGCCACGGGTGGGCGGAGAGCGACGCAGACTACGACGACCTGCGGCGGAGAATCGAGTCGTCCTTGCCGCCGTCGGTGCGGGTGTATAACGAGTTCCATGCGCTGATCGTGCGCGTGGGGAAGGCGCACTGCCGGTCGCGCCCGCGCTGCGACGGATGCCCTCTGGCGGAAATGCGCCCCGCGCGGCGCGTTGACAGACCCGCCGGGTCGGCGGTGTAATGGCGCGCGCGGCGCGTTCCTGCATCAGGGTTATGTGACGGCCCAAGGGATTCCGGTCGGAGGCGGCGGGACATGAGGTCAAAGCGCGGATGGCGGGCAGCGGGTGGACTGGCGGGCGCGTTGCTCCTGGCGGCGGGCGCGGCGCAGGGGGCGGAGGAGCTATGGTCGAAGCTCGTCCCGCGCGCGGCGGACGCGCCGGAGTACTTCGTGGCGTCGGACGGCAAGCCCGGCAACGCCGGCACGCGCGAGTCGCCGTGGGACCTCGCTTCCGCTGCGGCCGGGAAGCAGAAGGTGGCCCCCGGCGGCGTCGTCTGGGTGCGCGGCGGGCGATACATCTACCCCGTGCGCGATTCAAAGGAGGGAGGGAACGGCTTCGCGGTGAGCCTCAGCGGCATCGAGGGCAAGCCCGTCTTCCTGCGCGGCTTCCCCGGCGAGCGCGCGATCATTGACGGCGGTTTTCAGCTGGCCGCGTCATGGTTGTGGGTGTGGGACCTCGAGTTCCACCTCGGCGACGATTGGCGGCCCAAGACCCCCACGCCGCAAGGGCAGGCCGCGCATTTCAGGACCCCGACCGGCGTGCTGAACCTGGCCGGCGGCGACGGCGTCAAGATCGTCAACTGCCTCAGCCACAACAACCACATGGGCGTCGGCTTCTGGAAGTTCGTCAAGAACGGCGAAATCCACGGCTGCGTCATCTACGACAACGGCTTCCTCGGCGCGGACCGCCCGCACGGTCCGGCGCTGTACACGCAGAACCAGACCGGCACGCCGCGCCGGGTCACGGACAACATCATCGGGGGAAACTTCAGCCTGGCCATCCAGGCGTACGGCTCGAACATGGACCTGATGGTCAACGATTTCACCATCGAAGGCAACATCCTGTTCGCGCCGCGCCGGGAGGCGCGCGGGCGGTGTTACAATCAGCTCGGCGGCGGCGGAAGCAGGAACATGGTCTTCCGCGACAACGTCGTCTATGGTTTCGACGTGCGCCTGACCACGAAGACGAACGCCGTCGGGGAGGGGAACGTCGTCGTGCGCGCGGAGTACGGCGGCCCGACGCCGGAGAGGAACACCCTCGTCGCCGATCCCGCCGCGGCCCAGCCTGCGCCTCTCTTCATCCTGCGGCCGAACAAGTACGACCCCCGCCGCGCGCACGTTGTCGTCGGCAATTGGGCGCTGGCGGAGAGCGTCGCGGTGGACCTGAAGGACTTCCTGAAGCCGGGGGAGCGCTTTCGTCTGCTGAGCCCCTTCGACTACCACGGCAAGCCCCTGGCCGAAGGAACCTACGACGGCAAGCCCCTCGCCGTGCCGCCGCCGACGATCCCGTGGCAGGTCATGACCGGCGACCCGAAGGAATTGGCGGTCTTCATCGTCGTGAAGTCGGCGGATGGGCAATGAGCAAGACCGGCCGCGGCGCGCGGCCTGTCCCGGTTCAAAGGAGACGGCGGATGACACCATCGTTCACGCTGGGAGTCCAGTACTATCGCCCCCCCTTTCCCACGGACCGTTTCTGGGAGGAGGATTTTCGGCGGGTGGCCGATTCGGGGCTTGACAGTGTGCAGCTCTGGGTGCTGTGGAGCTGGGTGGAAGCAACGCCGGGGCAGTTCCGTTTCGAGGATTACGACCGCCTGATGGCGCTGGCGGAGCGGCACGGGCTGGGGGTGGTGCTGAGCGCCATCGCGGAGGTGCAGCCGCTGTGGATTCACCGCGAGGTCCCCGGCAGCGAAATGGTGGACCACATGGGGCGCACGGTGATCTCGTCGAACCGCTGCGAGTGCCACTTCGGGATCACGCCGGGGGGCTGCACGGATCACCCGGGAGTCTGGGCGCGGATGGAGGAGTTCTTCCGCCAGGTGGTGACACGGTACCGCGGCGCGGCTTGCCTGCGGGGATGGGACGCCTGGAACGAGCTGCGCTGGAACGTCCAGGCGGACGGGCTGGTGTGCTTCTGCCCGCATACGCTGAAGGCCTTCCGCGAGTGGCTCGACGGCCGCTTCGGCGGGCTGGAAGGGCTCAATCGCGCCTGGCTGCGGCGCTACAGCGCCTGGGACGAGGTGACCCCCGGCAAGCTCCCGGACCGGCCCTACACGGAGTTGATGGCGTGGCAGGAGTTCCTGACGTGGCGATGCAACCGCCACGGGCGGATGCGCTACGCGCTGATGAAGGGCCTGGACCCGGCGCACCCGGTGACGGTCCACGGGGCGTCGCCGTGCGTCTTCACGGGCGGCGGCGCGCAGGACACGGCGCTGAACCGGGGGAATGACTGGGGCTACGCGGACGACCTCGACGGGATCGGGACGTCGAGCTTCCCCAAGTGGAGCCAGATAGACGACGCCGATTTCGGGATGCGCGTGGAGTGCGTGAAGTCGGCCGCGCGCGAAAAGCGGGTCTGGCTGAGCGAGGTGCAGGGCGGACGCTCAAGCGTCGGGTTCAACAGCTACGCGCCGGTGGACGCGCCCTCGCAACAGCGGTGGATCTGGAACGGCCTGGCCTGCGGGGCGGATACCATTCTCTTCTGGTGCTGGCGGGATGAAGTCTTCGGGCGCGAGTCGGGGGGATTCGGGTTGATCGGCGACGACGGACTGGCCGAGGAGCGCCTGGAGGCCATGCGCCGCACCGGGCGGCTCCTGCGCGAGCATGAAGCGCGGCTGCGAGACTACCAGCCGCTGCGTCCCGAGGTGGGCGTGCTCTTCAGCCCGCGGACCTATTATCTGCACTGGGCGCAGGAAGGCACGGCCCGCCAGGCGGTCCAGGCGGTGCAGGGTTACTGCCGCGCGCTGGTGCGGCGCTCGGCCCCCTATCGGCTGATCGAGGAGGACCACCTCTCGGAGTTGGAGGGGCTGCGGATTCTCTTCCTGCCGCGCACCCTGGTCACGGACACGCCCACGGAGGAGGCGCTGGCGTCCTTCGTGCAGAAGGGCGGCACGCTGCTCTGCGAATCGGAGTGCGGCGCCTTCGACGGGCGCGGGCTGTACCGCTATCCGTCCGACCGCTTCACCGCGCGGCTGGCGGGGCTTCGGGAAGTGGGACGGCGGAATCTCGACTCCGAGAGCATCGAGGCGAACGCGGATGGGGAACGCTTCCGGCTGGGGGTGAAACAGTGGCTGACGCCATGGACGGGGGAGGCCGGGCGGACGCTCGCCACCCATCGCGATGGGGCGCTTATCGCGGAGGTAGCGGCGGGCCGGGGACGGCTGCTGCTCTGCGCGAGCTACCTGGGGAACGCCTACATGACGCAGTGGTCGGCGGATTTCGAGGCCTTTGTCGAACACGCGGCGCGGCAGGCCGGCTGGCGTCCCGAGGTCGAGGTGCTGTCGCCGAAGGCGGACCGCGAGAGCTTCGTCTATGTCAAGCACGGACGCGCCCAGGGGCGGCCGCTGGTCTTTGTCTTCCTGCCCCCGTCCTGCCGCGAGGCGCGCCTGCGCACCGCGCCGGGCTACTTCCGCGGCGAGGTGCGCGACCTGCTCTCCGGACAACGCGTGCCGGCGGAGACCGAAGCCGGCGGAACGGCCTACCGGGTCGAGAACCGCGACTGGGGCATTGCGGTGCTGGGGGAAACATGACGGACGAACTCCGGCCCCGCCTGCGCCCGATCCAGGCCGTCCCCTACGACAGCGGCGGCGAGCGCCTGATCTACCTGCGCGACACCTCGGGCGTGTCGAAGAAGACGCTGGTCCTGCCGCTGCGGACCTTCTACGTCGTGGCGTTGATGGACGGAACGCGCACGCTGCGCGATATCCAGACGGAGTACGCCCGCCGATTCGGGGACATTCTCCTGACGGAGAGCATCGCGGAGGTCGTAACGCGACTCGATGAGGCGCTGATGCTCGAGGGGGCGCGCGCCGAGGCGGCGCGCCGGGGGCTGGCGGAGGAGTTCGCGCGCGCGCCCACGCGCAAGGCGGCCCACGCCGGGGCGGCCTATCCCGCGCGTCCGCAGGGACTCGTCGAGATGCTGGAAGGCTTCTTCCGGGGACGGCAGGGACCGGGACCGATTGACCGAACGACCGAGGGCCGCACGGTGGCGGCGATCGCCGCGCCGCACATTGACTTCAAGCGCGGCGGAACCGCATACGCGCACGCGTGGAAGGCGCTGGCCGAAGGCTGTCCGGCGGAGGTCTTCGTGGTCCTGGGGGTGACGCACGAGCCGACGGAATCGCTCTACATCCTCACGGAGAAACCCTTCGAGACGCCGCTGGGACTGGTCGGGTGCGACCGGACCTTCGCGCAGGAGTTGCGCCGCCGGGCGGAACTCCGCACCGGCGCGGAGGAACTGACGCACCGCCAGGAGCACTCCATCGAGTTCCAGGCCGTATGGCTGCGGTACGTCTTCGGGTCCCTCCGCCCGGCCCGGATCGTGCCGGTGCTGTGCGGCTCGATCCCCGAGGCGGCGAAGGGCGGCGACCCGCAGGCCCTCCCGGAAGTGGCGCGCTTCACCTCGGCCCTGCGCGGACTGCTCGAAGAATACGGCGAGCGCGCCGCCGTGGTGGCCTCGGTGGACCTGGCGCACGTGGGACGGCAGTTCGGCGACGACGCCGCGCCGGACGACGGCCTGACGGCGCAGGTCGAGCGCGAGGACCGGGAACTCCTGGGCCACGCCGAGCGCATGGACGCGGCGGGCTTCTACGCGCACAACGCCGCCTCGGGCGACCGCCGGCGCGTCTGCGGCCTGAGCGCGCTCTACACGCTGCTCAACGCCCTGCCGGCGCGGCGGGGGCGGCTGCTCCACTACGGGCAGGCGGTAACCCGCGAGACGCAATCGCTGGTCAGCTTCGCCGCGATGGCCTTCGAGCGATAGGCGCGTAACCCGTCAGTCTTCCGGAGACGTGGCACAGCCGCCCTCGGCTGTGGGAACGTCCTGCGGCAACAACCACGGGCGAGGGCGCCCGTGCCACACACGACGACCTCGGTGCGTCCCCCTGAAAACTGACCGGATACATAGGCGCCGTCGGTCGTTTGACGGCCCTGGGACGCACTGCTAAGATGAACTTGAGCCCCGCCGGGCTTCTGCCCGCGCGGCGCGCGGCGTGGCGGCTGAAGCTCCTTTCTATCCCGTACGGGCGCCCTTCCGGCGCAGGGAATTCCCATGAAGTATCGCGCGATCGTCCGATACGGCTCCATGAGCCACGTCGGCAATTTCCGGGTGGACTACAGCGGCTTGCGGATGCACGACCGGTGCATCATCCGCACCGACCGGGGGGTGGAATACGGGCGAATCCTGAGCCCCGTGGAGCCCTACGACGGCGAGGACACCTCCGAAGGGATCATCGGCGAAATCGTCCGCAAGATGAACGCCGACGACCTCAAGAAGCTCGAACAGATCAACGACGTCGAGCAGCCGCGCGAGTTCGACTTCTGCAAGAAGAAGATCCAGGAGCGCCGCCTGCCGATGAAGCTGGTGAGCGTCGAGCACCTGCTGGGGGGATCGAAGATCATCTTCTACTTCCTGGCCGAGGGGCGCGTGGACTTCCGCGAGCTGGTGAAGGATCTGGCGCAGGAGTATCACACCCGCATCGAGATGCGCCAGATCGGGGTGCGCGACGAAGCGCGCCTGCTGGCCGACTACGAGCACTGCGGGCGCGAGCTGTGCTGCAAGACCTTCATCAAGAACCTCGAACCGGTGACGATGAAGATGGCCAAGAACCAGAAGGCCACCCTGGACCCGACGAAGATCTCCGGGCGCTGCGGCCGGCTGATGTGCTGCCTGCGCTACGAGGACCGCACCTATGAGGACCTGCGCTCGCGGCTGCCGGAGGTCGGGTCGCGCGTGGCCGTGAAGCGGGGCGAGGGGGACGTGGTGAACCTGGACCCGCTGTCGCAGACGGTGACGGTGGAGTTCGCCGACCGGGAACGTGAGAGTTTCAAGGTCGCCGACGTGAAGGTGCTTTCGGGACCGCCGAAGAAGGAGAAGGGCCCGGAGTCTCCGGCGCCGGCGGACGAGAGCCCGAAGGAGACGGAGAAGCATGAGCCGGCCTAGCTACTACCTGACGACGCCGATCTACTACGTGACGGACCGCCCGCACATCGGCACGACCTACACGACCATCGCGGCGGACGCGCTGGCGCGCTACAAGCGCCTGTGCGGCTACGATACGCATTTTTTGACCGGGACGGACGAGCACGGACTGAAGGTCCAGCGCGCAGCGCAGGAGCGCGGCGTTACGCCCCAGGCGCACGCCGACGAGGTGGTGGGGCACTACCACACGGCGTGGAAGCAGTTGAACATCTCGCACGACGACTTCATCCGCACCACGGAGCCCCGCCACGAGCGTGTGGTGCAGGCGGCCTTCCAGAAACTCCTCGACGCCGGCCACCTCCACCTGGGGGAATACAAGGGGTGGTACTGCGTCTCCTGCGAGGCCTTCCTCAAGGAAACAGAGGACCCAAGCCCCAAGTGCCCCGATTGCGGGCGGGCGGCGGAGTGGAACTCGGAGGCGACGTACTTCTTCCGGCTGAGCCGCTTCCAGGAGCCGTTGCTGGCGTTTTACGAACGCAATCCGGGCTTCGTGCGGCCGGCCTATCGCTTCAATGAGGTCCGGGCGCGCGTCAAGGAGGGCCTGCGCGACCTCAGCGTCACACGGACGACGCTCGAATGGGCCGTGCCGCTGCCCTTCGACCCGAAGCACCGCTCGTACGTCTGGATAGACGCGCTGCTGAACTACGCCTCGGCGGTGGGGTATGCGTCCGATGACGCCCTGTTCGCCCGCCGGTGGCCGGCGGACGCGCACCTCGTGGGCAAGGATATCCTGTGGTTCCACGCCGTGATCTGGCCGGCTCTGCTGATGGCGCTCGGGGTGGAACCGCCGAAGATGGTCTATGCCCACGGCTGGTGGACGCACAACGGCGAAAAGATGAGCAAGAGCAAGAACAACTTCGTGCGCCCCGAGGAGGTGGCGGCGGAGTACGGCGTGGATGCGCTGCGCTACTTCCTCCTGCGGGAGCTGCCCTTCGGCCTCGACGGCGACTACCGCGATGCGTCCATGCGCCAGCGCTACAACTCGGAACTGGCCGGAGACTTCGGCAACCTCGTCTTCCGGACCCTCTCGATGATGGACCGGTACTTCGGCGGCGTCGTTCCCGAGCCCGCGACCGAGCCGGCCGGCCCCCTGGCCGAGGCTTCGGCGGGGCTGTACCGGGACCTCGAGGCCGCCATGTCGGATCTGCAATACAGCAAGGCGCTCGACCGCATCTGGGAGTTCGTCCGGCGGGCGAATCAATACGTCGAGGAGCGCAAACCCTGGCAGTTGAACAAGGACCCGAACGGGCGCGAGGCGCTCGGGTGCGTGATGTATCACCTGGCCGAAGCCTGCCGCATCCTGGGCCTGGCTGTTGCGCCGGTGATGCCCGCCACGGCGGCGAGCATCCGCGAGCAGTTGGGCCTGCCGGCGGAGGAAACGCGCTCGCTGCAGGAGGCCCTGGCCTGGGGCGGTATGCCGTGGGGCGGGCGCGTCCGGCGCGGGGAACCGCTCTTTCCCAAGAAGGACGGTTGACGCGGGATGTCCACAACCCCCGAAAAGGAAACCGCCCCGCCGGAGCCGCGCGATCTCGAGAGCGCCATCCGGGCGAAGGTGCTGAAACAGGACGCGCGCTTCGCGCCGGCGGCGTACCTCTTCCTCTATGAAGCGCTGGCCTATACCCAGCGCCGACTGGGGCGCGACGCGCCGACGGTGACCGGGCGCGCGCGCCACGTCTCGGGGCAGGAACTGCTCGAAGGCATCGAAAGCTACGCGCGGGAGAGCTTCGGCCCGCTCAGCCCGGTGGTCTTCCGCGCCTGGGGCCTGACGCGCAGCTCGGAGTTCGGGGACATCGTCTTCAACCTCGTCGAGGCGGGGCTGCTGGGCAAGACGGAGGAGGACCGGCGCGAGGACTTCGCCGGCGGTTTCGATTTCGACACGGCCTTCGAGGACCTGCCGGGGACGGCGCCGCGATGAGCGACACCCCGAAGATCGGCCTGCTGGTCTCGGTCCCGTGGCCGGTGCGCCTGCTGGGGGACTTCCAGGACGTGACGGGAATGCCGGCCTTCTCAGCGGCGCTGGACCTGCGCACGGCTGTCGGCGCAAACCCCCGACGCGACGGGCTCTGGCGGGTGACCGGCGGCGGGCTGGCGGGGCCGATTGAGTTCGACCCGGCCGGCGACGCGGGCGCGGCCGAGGCCCTGCCGTCGCTGGCGCGCGCGCGGCGGGCGCTGCTCGCGCGCGGCGTGGCCCTGCGCGGCGGCTTCGATTTCCAGGTCCTGACGCGCGCACCGTGGAGCGTGGCGGACAGCCCCGCGCTCGACGTCGCCTGCGCGGCGGTCCTCCTTGAACTGCACGGCCTCTTCCAGAATCTCTCCGCCGGCGAACTGGCCGAGTGGGTGATGTCCGGTCGGGAGGAGATGGAAGTACACGCCCGGCAGTACCCGGAGGTCTGCGCGGCGGCGATGGGCGGCGCCCTGTTCGCCGAATCGGGCGACGCGCGCGCGGCGCGCCCGTGCGAGCGATCCCTGCCCGAGATGGCCCTGGGCTGGCGTCCGGGTGCGCCGCCGGCGGACGCCCTGCCCGACGCAGTGCGCGCCATGCTGCAATCCCTCGTCGCCATGCGCCGGAAGTGGGACGCCTTCGACATCCGCGCCACGGAACTCGAACGCGCGACACCCATGCTGAACCTGCTCGGGGACGAGGACGCCGGGCGCGTCTATTCGCAGTTGGTGGCGCGCGACCTCTGCCGGCAGGCGCGGGATATGATGGAGAGCGAGACGGGCGTGGACGACGACCGGATCGCCGAATTGCTCGACGGCGCGCATGAACTGCTGCGCGATTATCACGGCCTCAGTTCGCCGGAACTGGAACGCCTGACCTCCGCGGCAACCGGCGGCGGCGCGATCGGCTGCCGCCTGCTGCCGGGGCTGAACGCCGTGCTGGCCTTGACGCCGGGACGGCAGGAAGATGTCGTCGCCGCCCTGCGTGCGGCGGGCGGCGAGGCGCGCGGAACAGCTCTGTCGGACGGCATCCGCATCGAACCGGTCGCGGGGCGCCGCGCCGCCCCGGATGACAAGGCATCGCGTTCATCGTAAAGGAGAGACCATGTCGCTGAAAGTGGCGGTGATCGGAGCCGGGAGCCTCGGGTTCACGCGGCGGCTGATGATGGACATCCTGGCCGTGCCGGAGTTCCGCGAGACGGAGTTCCGCTTCATGGACATTGACGCGGACCGGAACGCGAAGGTGGGGGAAATCTGCCGGAAGATGATCGCGGACAGCCGCCTCCCGGCGAAGCTGACGATGACGACCGACCGCCGGCGCGCGCTCGACGGGGCCGACTACGTCTTCTGCGTGGTTCGCGTGGGCGGGCTCGAAGCCTTCGCGAAGGATGTCGAAATCCCCCTCAAGTACGGGGTGGACCAGTGTGTGGGCGACACGCTCTGCGCCGGCGGCATCTTCTACGCGCAGCGGACGATCCCCGTCCTCCTCGACATCTGCAAGGACATGCGCCAGCTCTGCCCGGGCGCGATGCTCATCAACCATACAAACCCCATGGCCATGAACTCCTGGGCGGTGTACAAGGCCGGCGGCGTGCGCTATGTCGGCCTCTGCCACGGCGTCGAAGGGGGCGTCGGACGCATCGCGGCGGCCTTTGCCGTGGAGCCCAAGGACGTCGAGTACATCTGCGCGGGGATCAACCACCAGACGTGGTACATCAAGGTGAAGGTGAAGGGGCGCGACGTGACGCGCGAGATGCTCCGCCGCTTCGAAGCCCACCCCAGGTTGTCGCGCCAGGAGCCGGTGCGGATTGACGTGCTCCGGCGCTTCGGGTACTTCTCCACCGAATCGAACGGCCACCTGAGCGAGTACGTGGCCTGGTACCGCAAGGGAAGGAACTGGAAGCGCCGGTGGGTCTGCAAGGATTCCTGGATCCTGGGGCCGACGAAGGGATATCTCGATCACTGCCGGAAGACGGCCGACTACTTCGAGGAGAACTACCGCAAGTGGCTCAGCGGCGAACTGCCCGCCATCGCCTACGGCACGCGATCGAGCGAGCACGGCTCCTGGATCATGGAGGCCCAGGAGACCGGGCGTCCCTACCGGGGTTACTTCAACGTGATGAACAACGGGACCATTGACAACCTGCCGGCGGAGTGCTGCGTCGAGGTTCCGGGCTACGTGGACCGATTCGGAGTTCAGCCGCTGAAGGTGGGACCGCTGCCCCCGCAATGCGCCGCCGTGTGCAAGCAGACGATCCTCGTCCAGGAACTGGCGGTGGAAGCGGCCCTGACAGGGAACAAGGACCTCGTGCGGCAGGCCGTGGCGCTGGACCCTCTGTGCGGCGCGGTGCTGACAACGCAGCAGGTGTGGGACATGTGCAACGAGATGTTCAAGGCCCTCGGGAAGCACATGCCCCAATTCAAGGGCCGGAAGTAGTCCGGCCCGCTTCGACCAGGCAACGGCCCCCGGCGGCGGAGTTCCCGAACGCTTCCCCCGACCGGCGGCAGCGCCGGATGGCCACAGGATGCGCCCCGATTTCCAACTGCTGATCAAGCCGGTTTCCGCCGACTGCAACCAGTCGTGCGTGTACTGCTTCTACCGGCGCGTGGGCGACCTCTACGCGCGGACGCCGGAGCACCGCATGAGCGCGGAAACGCTCGACGGCCTGGTCCGGCGCTTCCTCGAGCTGCGCCTGCCGGCCTCCGTCTTCTGCTGGCAGGGCGGCGAGCCGACGCTCGCGGGGCTGGAGTTCTACCGCCGGGCGGTCGCGCTGATGCAGACACACGGGCGCGGGGGGCAGTCGGTGACGAATGCCCTCCAAACGAACGGCCTGCTGATTGACGCGGACTGGTGCCGCTTCCTGGCGCAATACCGCTTCCTCGTGGGCTTGAGCCTGGACGGCCCGGAGGACCTGCACGATTTCTACCGCGGGCGCGGCAGCCACGCAGCGGCCCTGCGCAGCGCCGCCTTGATGTCCGAGCACGGCGTCGAATTCAACATCCTCGCCGTGGTGAACGACCGCACGGCGCGCGAGGCGCGGCGCATCTACACCGACTTCCGCGAGCGCGGGATGCTGTACCTGCAGTTCATCCCCTGCGTCGAAAGCGGCCCGGACGGCGCCCCGATGCCCTTCAGCGTGACGCCCGAAGCCTATGGCGATTTCCTCTGCGAACTCTTCGACCTGTGGTACCCGGAGGCCAAAACGGGCGTGTCCGAGCGGCTCTTCGACGCGCTCCTCTCGCGCGCCGTCCTCGGCAACTCCGGGCTCTGTTACCTCGACCACGGCTGCGGGAACTACTTCGTGATCGAGTACAACGGCGACGTGTACCCCTGCGACTTCTTCGTCGAGGAGGAGTGGCGCCTGGGGAACGTGCGGACGACCTCCTTCGAGGCGCTGTATGACCGCGGGCGCGCGCGGACCTTCCGGGCCTGGCGTCACCGGCTGCCCGAGGCGTGCGCGGCGTGCCGCTGGCGCGACCTCTGCCGCGGAGGATGCCTGAAGGACCGGGCGCGCCTGGGGGGACGATACGACCATCCGACGTACTTCTGCGCGGCCTATCAACGCCTCTTCGCGCACGCCGAGGAGCGCATCCGCGAGCTGGCGGAGTACGTCAAGGCGCGCCGGGCGGCCGAGGGCCGCGCCGACCCGCGCTGAAATCAGGCGTACTCCAGGCAGCGCTTGCGATAGTGCAGATAGTCCTGATACGGCACTTCCTCGGGCACGCCGTGGTCGCACGTGGGGTAATAGCCGCCGCGCCGGCTCATCGCCGGAAGGATGTAGTCCAGGTGCCGGTCAATCGCCGCGCGCCCCTGCGCCAGAATCCGCTTGTCAATCCCGCCGCTCATCACCAGGTCGGGGAAGCGCCGCCCGATCTCGACCACGTCGCAGCCGCTGGCCACCTCGAAGGGGCTCATCACGTCCATGCCGATGGACTGATAGATGGGGATCACCGGCGTGGCGAGGCCATCGGTGTCAATGTTGAAGTGCAGGCGGCGGGCGGGGTCGAGCTGGCGGGACTTCATGTTGGCGTAGAGCTGCTGATAATAAGGGAGCAGGAACTCGCGCATCATCTCCGGCGAGATCAGCGGCCCGTGGTTGTAGCAGATGTCCTCCCCGAAGAAGAGTTCATCGAAGGCGACGTAGCGCTGGACGTGGGCGATGACGCGGTCGGCCAGGTCGAACCACGCGCGCATGCAATCGTGAATAAGCTCCGGATCGTCGTGGAAGACGTAGGGCAACTCGCCCGGCCCGATCAGGCTCCGGAGGTACATGTAGCCCCCGATCACGCGCTGGGTCAGGATCATGCCGACGGCGGCCGCGGCGCGCGCGCCCTCGATGCGGGCGCGGAGCCGTT
>JAKJEM010000010.1:0-2149 GCA_022705425.1 Planctomycetota bacterium | reverse complement strand
TACCTTCTCCTCCCACGTGCGCCGGTCCGTCACCGGATGCGTGAGATACTCCGGCATGAAGCCGCTGCGACGTCCCTTGAAGAAAAGCACGCCCCGCCCGGCCGCGTCCTGGACGAGCTCGTGCGCGCCGCGGTCCTCGAGGACCTTGACCTCGAAGGCGGGCTCGAAGGCGGCCTCGCACCAGCCGAGGTCATGAAGCTCGTGCTTGCCGGGCAGATCGAAGCCGAAAAGGACGCTCTGCGGCACGTCCTGCGGCATGCCCTGTTCCTTCCAGCGTTCCAGGCAGTAGTAGCCGAACTCCTTCTGATACATCGGAGCGCCGGGCTTCAAAGCGTAGATGTCGCGGAGCTTGCGGGCGCCGGGCGCCATCTGTTCGCGGGGCACAAGCGAGTGGATGCCGTCGGAGATCGGGGTGGACATGATTCTTCCTCACCAGGGCTGCGCCGAATACCCCGCTATTGTACGCCCGCGCACGGAAAGCGCAAACACAGCGACCACGCAACGGCTCATGCCGGACCGACCGGGCCACCCGCCCGGCAAGACCGTACCAAAGACGCAGGTGCAGCGGGGGAGGAAGGCGGGGAAACGTATCTTGTCCTTCCTGACTTGCCCCGATTTGCCGGATGCGCGCGCGGATCCGGTTCCATTCCGGGCGTTTTTCGGTTATCCTTCACAGGAGTCGCCACGTCCGGCGGCCGGAGCCAATTCAATGTCCCAGGAGATCAAACACCATGAGAAGGCAGCGATGGACGTTTGCGGCGCGGATGATCCTCATGGCGGCGCTGGTCGCCGCGCTATGGACCGGCTTCGGATGCGCAGCCCGACCGCCGGAAGTAACAATCGAGAATCCCTACGCCACAGTGGACTGGGAAAAGGACGGGCGCTACAAGACCAATTTTCACACGCACACGACGCGAAGCGACGGCTGCCTGAACCCGCATGAGGTGGTGGACCGCTACCACAAACTCGGCTACAGCGTTCTGGCGCTCACCGATCACAACGAGGTGACCTACCCCTGGACGCGATTCTCAACGCTGTCCCCCAGCGCGGGGTCGGTCAAGAATCTGGCCGCGAATCGCTTGGAGACGGACTCGCTCGCCTACCAGGACCGCGAGCCGGACGCCCTGAACATGACGGCGGTGCAGGGGAACGAACTCTCGCGGCATCACCACATGGGCAGTTACTTCACCGACCACAACGGCACCCAGACGGCGGAGGAATCCCTTGACGCGGTGAGCGCCAAAGACGGGCTGGCCGTCCTCTTCCATCCCGGACGGTACAAGCAACCCGTGGAATGGTATGTCGCGCTCTACCGCAAGTATCCGTGCCTGGTGGGCCTCGAGGTTTTCAACCAGGGGGACCGCTATCCGAATGACCGCAAGACATGGGACGCCATTCTCACCGATCTCATGCCGGATCGGCCGGTTTGGGGGTTCTCGAACGACGACTTGCACAGCCGCGCGCACCTGGGACGCAACTGGGCCGTTCTCCTGCTGCCGGACCGCTCCGAGAGCCAGGTGCGCCGGGCGATGGAAAGAGGGCTGTTCTACTTCGTCCACGCCCCCCAGGGGCACGAGGGTCCGCCGCCGCCGATCATCCGGCGCATCGTCGTGGACGCCGCCCGGGCGTCCATCACTCTGGCGGTTTCCGGCGAGGCCCGCGTGGAGTGGATCTCTCGGGGCGAAGTCATCCATCGAGGAGCCACGTTGAATCTGGCGCAACTGCCCGCCGTGGACGGGTATGTGCGGGCGGAGGTCCGCGCGCCGGAGGGCGGGCCTGTGGCGGGAACGCAACCCTTCGGTATCCGCCGCCGGACGCCTGCTATTCCGGGGACATAAGACCTATATCGCTTGACAACGGCAGGCGGAGGATGTAGAGTCCGGGCATGAGCAGAATGGCGCGAGTGGTGGTGTCCGAGGTGGCGCATCATGTCATCCAGCGCGGCGTGCGGTCCATGGACATCTTCCGCGACGACGACGACCGGCGGGAGTATCTTCGCCTGATGGCGGAGGAATGCGCGCGCGGGAAGGTGCGGGTACTGGCGTGGTGTTTGATGCGCAACCACGTCCACATGGTGCTGACGCCGCGCGAATCGGCGGCGCTGGCGCGCGCCGTGGGCGACGCACACCGGCGGTACACGCGATACCGG
>JAKJEM010000109.1 GCA_022705425.1 Planctomycetota bacterium | reverse complement strand
GCGAGTGAGATGTCGGCGTGGGAGTGGAGGACGTCTCCGGGGCGGCGGGGCTTGTAGAGGGGCTGGACGTTCGTGCCGAGGGTGCGGTTGATGGCCGCGACGACCTCGTTCACCGTCACTCGTCCGCCGCAGCCGCAGTTGAAGACCTTTCCGGGGGCTTCGGGGGCTTCGGCGGCGAGGAGGTTGGCGTGGACGACATTGTCCACGTAAGTGAAATCACGGGACTGCTCGCCGTCGCCGTAGATGACGGGGGGCTGGTTGCGGAGGATGGCGGAGATGAAGAGGGGTATGGCGGCGGCGTACTGGGAGGCGGGGTCCTGGCGAGGGCCGAAGACGTTGAAGTAGCGCAGGGAGACGGTTTCGAGTCCGTAGCTTTTCCAGAAGACGTAGCAGAGGTATTCTGCGGCGAGTTTGCCGGCGGCGTAGGGTGAGAGGGGTTCGGGGAGGATGGATTCGACGCGTGGGAACTGGGGTCGGTTGCCGTAGGCGGAGGATGAGGCGGCGTAGATGAGTCGGCGGACGCCGGCCCGGCGGGCGGCGACGAGGAGCGCGGCGGTGGCGTCCACGCTGGCGCGGAGGCTGGCGAGGGGGTCGTCAATGGAGCGGGGGACGCTGGGGAGGGCGGCCTGATGGAAGACGACCTCAACGCCGCGCACGGCGTCGGCAAGCGGGCGGGGGTCGTTGAGGTCGCCTTCGATCAGTTCGACGCGGTCGCGGAAGGGTTCGAGGTTGGCGCGGCGTCCGGTGGAGAAGTTGTCGAGGATTCGGACGGGCGCGCCGCGGCGGACGAGGGCCTCGGCGATGTGCGAGCCGATGAAGCCGGCGCCGCCGGTAACCAGGGACAGGCCCATAGCGATGTCTCGATCTCCCGTGTCGGTGTCGGGGCCGGTCAACGGCCGCCGCAGGCGCAGGCGCATTTGCGGCGTTTAGCGACCTGTTCGGCGATCCAGCGATAGGTGACGGTCATGCCGTCCACGAGGCGAGTGGTGGGCCGCCAGCCGAGTTCCTTCTTGATGAGGGTGTTGTCGGAGCAGCGTCCGCGGACGCCGAGGGGTCCGGGGATGTGCTTGATGGCGAGCTTCTTTCCGGCGATCTTCATGACCATGCGGGCGAGGTCGTTGATGGAGATGAGTTCGTCGGAGCCGATGTTGAGGGGCCCGGGGCACTTGGAGCGCATCATTCGGAGGACGCCTTCAAGGCATTCGTCCACGTAGAGGAAGGTGCGGGTCTGTTTGCCGTCGCCCCAGATTTCGATGGAGGCGCCTTCGGGGGTTTCGGCGACCTTGCGGCACATGGCGGCGGGGGCTTTTTCGCGTCCGCCTTCCCAGGTGCCTTCGGGGCCGAAGATGTTGTGGAAGCGCGCGACGTGGACTTCCATGCCGTAGTTGCGCATGTAGGCGTGGTAGAGGCGTTCGCTGAAGAGCTTTTCCCAGCCGTATTCGCTGTCGGGGTGAGCGGGATAGGCGGCGGCTTCCTTGAGGCCGGCGTTCCGGGTGGTGGTCTGGGCTTCTTCGGGATAGATGCAGGCGGAGGAGGAGTAGAAGACTTTGCCGATGCCGGTGAGGCGGGCCTGTTCGAGCATGTTGAGGTTGATGGTGGCGGAGTTGTGCATGACGTTGGCGTCGTGCTCTCCGGTGAAGATGTATCCAGCGCCGCCCATGTCGGCGGCGAGCTGGTAGAGTTCGTCGAACTTGATGTCGCGGGTGATTCGGCGGCAGACGCTCTGTTCGCGGAGGTCGCCTTTGACGAAATCGTCGGCGGCGGTGGGGGCGAATTCGTGGCGTTTGATGTCCACGCCGCGGACCCAGTAGCCTTCGGCCTTGAGGCGTTTGACGAGATGCCCGCCGATGAAGCCGCCCGCGCCGCAGACCAACGCCGTTTTCTTCCTGGCCATACCGTTCTCCCTTTGAGTGGGGGCGGTCCTACGTCTGCCGCCCGGAGTCCTGATGATAGCGTTTGATGCCGGTCATTTCCAGCGAGACGCACCACACGAAGCCGGGTCCGTCCACGCAGCATCGCCGCCAGCACTTGCGGGGTTCGTGGGCGAGGCGCCAGAGCCATTCGAGGCCGAGGTTTCCGATCAACGCCGGGGAGCGTTTGACGGTTCCGGCGAGGAAGCGGAAGGCGGCGCCGACGCCGACGGCGAGGGGGACGCGGAGGCGGTGGAGGTTGCGGGCGATCCAGAGGTCCTGTTTGGGGAGACCGAGACCGAGCCAGAGGGCGTCGGCGCCGGAGTCATTGATCATTTGGACGTGTTCGGCTTCTTCGGCGTCGGTGAGGGGGCGGAAGGGCGGGGAGAAGGTTCCGGCGACGCGGTGGCCGGGGTACTTCTTTTCGAGGGCGGCGCGGAGGGCGGCGAGGGTGGGTTCGTTGTCGCCGTAGAAGTAGCTGGCGAGTCCGGCCTTGTCGGCGCGGGTGAAGAAGGCGTCCATGAGCTCGGCGCCGGGGACGCGCGCGACGTTGCGGTGGCCGCGGAGACGGGCGATCCAGACGGGGGCGATGCCGTCGGGGACCCAGAGGTCGGCGGCGTTGAGGACGCGGTGGAGGTGGGGGTTCTTGTGGGCTTCCCAGAGGCCGTGGAAGCCGGTGACGATGACCTGTCGGCAGCGTCCGTTGCGGCAGCGGGCGAACTCGATGCAACGGTCGGCGGCGGCGGCGACGCTGAGGAGGTGGACGCGGCTGCCGAGGATGGAGACGGAGGGGAGGTTCGTGTCCTTCATGCGGGTCTGCCTGACTGATGACCGGGAGGTGAGGCCGCTTTACGGGGTGCGGTCGGCGTACTTCAGGATGTCCTCGTGACGCCGGATTTCTTCGGGGGTGAAGCGCATGGCGACCGGCTTCGCCGGAACCCCTGCGACGATACTATAGCGCGGGACGTCTCGCGTGACAACGGCGCCGGCGGCGACGACGGCGCCGCGCCCGATGGTGAGGCCGGAGAGGACGATGACGCCGTGTCCGACCCAGACGTCGTCCTCGACGATGAGTTTGTGGCGGTCGCCGCGGGGGGAGTCCCAGATGGTCTTGCCGACGACGTCGAAGCGATGGTCGTCGCGGTTGAGGAAGGCGACGTTGCGTGCGACGAGGATGTTGTCGCCGAAGGCGGCGTCGCAGTGGACGATGCAGCCCGGGCCGAACTGGACGCGGTGCCCGAAGCGGATGTCGCGATGGGGGGACCAGAGGTCCACGCTCCAGGGGATGCGGACCATTCCTTTGCGGACGACCCAGGGGCAGCGGAGGCGGAAGTAGAGCGCGGAGCGGAGCGCATTGGCGAGGCGGCGCAGACGCAGGACGAGGGGGCCGCGTCCGGGGCGGACGTTGGCGGCGGGTTGTTCGGGGGAGGGGTCGCTCATCCTGGGGTCTCCTGATCGGGGTTGGCGGTCAGTTTCGGGCGCAGGCGAGTCGGGCCTTGCGGAGCAGGCGCGCGACGACGCGGTCGGGGCCGAGCGCGGCGGCCATGAGCATGAAGAGGCGTCCGCGCAGTGCGCCGCGTCGGTTGAGGATGTGCCAGTGGCTGGCGCGGACGAGTCGGGCGAGACGGGCTTCGCGGCGGTCGTTGAGGCGGCGGAGGAAGCCGCGGCGACGCCAGGCGGCCTCGAACGCCGGCCACTCGGGGGCGGGGCGGTTCTCGATGGCGGCGCGGGCGCATTCGACGGCGAAGGTCTTGCGCATGACGCGGGCCTCCCAGTTGGGGGAGGACTGGATGCTGCTATCGTGGATGCGAACGTAGTGGACGACTTCGGGAAGGTTCGCCAGGGGGGCGACCCTGCCGAGTCCGAGGACGAAGCCGACGTCGGCGCCGGGCCCGCCCTGCGGGGTGGGAGGGACTTTCTCCTGGACGGTGCGCCGGCAGGTGAGTGTGGCGTTGCAGAGGCCGCAGTCCATGGCGAGGAACCGGGCGACGATGTGTTCGTGGTCGAGGGGCCAGCAGGAGGGGAAGCCGGAGCGGGCGCCGTCCTCGGAGAGAAACATGATCTGCCCCCCTACCGCGCCGACGTCGGGGTGTCGGCGGAGGAAATCCACCTGGGTCTGGAGGCGGTTGGGGGTCATGAGGTCGTCGGCGTCCATTCGGGCGACGAACTCGGCTTCGCAGCCGACGAGACCGCGCTGGCGGGCGGCTTCGGGTCCGGCGTTGGCCTGGCGGATGACGCGGATTCGGGGGTCCTTGACGCGCTGAACGATTTCGACGGTGTTGTCGGTGGAGCCGTCGTCCACGACGACGAGTTCCCAGTCGGGGAGGGACTGGGCCTGGATGGAGCGGACGGCGGGCTCGATGTACCGGGCGGCGTTGTAGGCGGGCATGATGATGCGCACGACGGGGGTGGCCATCAGACGTCCCTCCGGTCAAGGGTGGCCGCCGGTGGGACGCTCGGCGGCGCGGAAGCGGCGGCGCTGAGTACGCCGACCAAGGCGATGCCCGGCAGCATGACGACGAGGTCCACGCAGAAGAGGGGACCGCTGACTTCGGAGATGCTGCGCAGGGTGAAGAAGGCGAGGATTCCGGCGACCTGGGCGAAGGTGATCTGCGCGCCCAGGCGTGCGGCGATGTTGGAACGGGTGAGCCGCCAGATGCGGAGCCAGAGGAGGACCATGCCGGCGGCGAAGGCGGTTGCGCCGAGGAACCCGGCGGCCAGGAGCGCGTAGAGGTAGGTGTTGTGGATGTGGCCGATGTCGAAGTAGCGGTCGGCCTGGGGGCCGAATCCCCAGAGGGGGGATTCCCAGAAGAGGTCGAGGCCGCGTTCCCAGTAGCGGGTGCGCCCGCCGAGGGTTTCGATGCCGCGCATGCCCTGTCCGCGGGTAAGGTACTCCCCTACCGAGGCGGGGACGAGGTCGGCGACGAGGGCGAGGACGGTGCCGGCGACCATGAGGACGATGAGGAGGCGACCGCGCTTGCCATAGGCCCAAAGGGCGCAGAGCAGGGCGAAGGGGAAGGCGAACATGGCGCCGCGGGATTGCATGAAGTAGAGGAGCGTGGCGCTGGCGACGAAGAGGGCGGCCCAGAAGAGGCGCGCCGCGCCGCGTCCGGCGAGCATGAAGAGGAAGGCGACGACGCCGGATACGGCGGCGAAGCGGGCCATGCCGGAGGAGCGGGACATGGGCATTTCGGCGGCGGCGGCGAGGGAGCGCATGCGCCCGTAGGCGTTGTAGCCGCTGTCCGTATCGGCAAAGAGGGCCTGCCGGGCGATGATGACGAGGATCAGCAGGAAGAGGGTGTTGATGATCCAACTGAGGTGGTTGGCCTGTACGGCGCGTTTGAGGGGATCGCCGGAACGGAGCCAGGCGATGGTGGCGGTGACGGCGGCGAAGTAGCAGCCGATCCAATAGGCGGCGTCCCAGGGCATGGGGGAGGCGACCATGCAGCCGATGAGGCTGACGACGGCGTAGAGACGCCAGAGGCGGAAGGTCATGGGGGTGGCGTCGAGCGGGCTGCGCCGCGGGACGGTCAGGAGATAGAGTGCGGCGCCGAGGAGGACGGCGTGGGGGAAGAGGGCGCGTGCGGTGTGGAGCCAGCCGAGGAGTGTGGCGGGTTCGCGGCGGAAGACTTCGGGGCCGGTGTTGATTCCGAACCAGAGGACGATCCAGAGGAGGGCGGGAAGGGCGGGCCAGTCGCGCAGCCAGGCGGGAAGGAGGGCCCGGCGTGCGGGAGGGGCCGCGATGCGGGCTTCGACCTGTCCGAGGCCGTTCATGCCACCCCCCTGCCGTCGAGGACGCGTCCATAGATTTGCGCGAGGGCGCGGGCTTTGGCTTCCCAGGAGAAGTCGGAGACGCGCCGCAGGGCGCCGGCGGCCATTGCCTGGCGGGTGTCCTCATCGCGGGCGAGGCGAAGGACGGCTTGGGCCATGTCGCGCTCGAACTGGGGGCGGCTGTGGACGGGGATTTTGATGCCGCACTGATCGGTGACGACGTCAGCAAAGCCGCAGTGGTCGGGGCAGATGACGGGGAGGCCCTGGGAGAGGGCTTCGAGGAGGACGGTGGAGGTGAGGTCCTTGAGGCTGGTGATGACGAAGAGGTGGGCGTCGTGGACGCGGCGGACGGCGTCTTCGCGCGGGAGCCAGCCGAGCCAAGCGCAGCGGTCGTCCACGCGGAGACGGGCGGCCTGCCGCCGCCAGGAGGGGGTGCAGGGACCCTGGCCGAGGATGTCGAGGCGCCAGTCGAGGTCGGGGGCGGGGATGCGCGCGAGGGCGCCGAGAAGGAGGGGCAGGGCTTTGCCGGGCTGGTGCTGACCGCTCCAGCAGAGGCGGAGGGGTTCGCCGGGGCGGCGGGGGGTGACGGAGGGCGCGACGAG
>JAKJEM010000108.1 GCA_022705425.1 Planctomycetota bacterium | reverse complement strand
GCACAACCCGACCGCCGTCAACACGGCCGCGCCGAGTTGCACGCCCCACGCCCTTGAGAACAAGGCTACGCCGAAGAGCACCGGCAACGCCAGCGCGAGGAAGAGACCGAAGGTGTTCCGGTTGCCGAAGCCCGTGCCGCGCACCAGCGCCGCGGGAGTTCCCCCGGCATACTGGACCAGGGCGGTCAGGACGGCCGCCGCCGTGGCCGCCGCGAGCGCCCAGACGGCCCAGCGCCGGCAGAGGGGATCGCGCAGCGTTTCGGCAAAGAGGATTCCGCCGACGACGAAGTACTCGGCGAACTGAAGGACGTGCTTGACCCCGGAGACCCCGACGGCCAGATCATCCCCCCCTTTCAGTGCCGGCACGAGGGAGACCGCGAGCCAGAGGGTTCCGAGCGCGGCAGCGGTGACCGGCGGCCAGCGCCCGTCGCGCCGCGCGATTCGCCGGGCGGCCCAGAGGAGCGCCGCGACGCCGAGCAGCACGTCGGCGGCCGTCACGACCACGCCGGCGTCCTTGGAGAGCTTTTCCGCGCCCGTGCCGAAGGACACCCCCGCCTGTGTAGCGTGAAACAGAATGACAAGGATGGCCAAGACCGCCAGCGCCCGGTCAAGGACCCGGCCGCGTCCGCCGGCCTCCGCCCGCGTCTCTAGCGCCGTCACGATATCCTCCCCGAGCGCGTCTCAGGCCTTGGGCGCGGCGCCTCGCGACGCCTCGTATTCGGTGATCTTCTTGATCCGCCGCTCATGACGCCCGCCGTCGAAGGGCGTCGTGAGCCAGGCATGAAGGATGTCCTCGAGTTCGGGCCCGGTCGCCGCCTCCTCGCCGATGCAGATCACGTTGGTGTCGTTGTGCGCGCGGCTGAGGCGCGCCGTCTCGACGTCGGTGACCACTCCGGCGCGGATGCCGGCCACCTTGTTGGCGACGATGGACATTCCAATGCCCGTCCCGCAGATCAGCAGGCCGCGGTCGGCCTCGCCCCGGGCCACGGCCTCCGCCACGCGGAAGCCGAAATCCGGGTAGTCCGACGACTCGTCGGTGCGCGCGCCCATGTCCACCAGTTCATGCCCCAGTCGGGCGAGCACGCGCTCCACGTCGGCCCGGAAACGGCGTCCGCGATGATCCCATCCGCCGGCGATCTTCATCAGTCCTTCCTCCAGAATCGTGAACCTTGTGAGCCCGACTCCTCCGACCACTCGCCCCAGTCGCCCCGAGGATGCGGTTGACCACCTCGGCCGCAATCGCGCCCTCCCGCAGAAGTTCCCCTCCGCTGCGCCCGACACGCACCACCGTGGAAGCCTGCCTGTACCGCGCCGGACCGCCGTCGAGCACGAGGTCCGGTCCCGCCCCCAGCGCCGCCAACGCGTCGGCCGCCGTGGTCGGCGGCGGCTTGCCCGAGAGATTCGCGCTGGTGGCCGTCAACGCCCCCCCCGCCGCGCGGATCAGGCGCCGCGCCACTGCGTGGTCGGGCACGCGGAGTCCCACCCAGCGCCCGTTGCCGGCCTGCGTGACGAGGGTCAGCGGTCCGGGCCAGCACGCCCGGCCCAGTCGCGCCGCCGCTTCCGGCATTCGCGGGCAGAGTCGCAGGGCCGCCGCAAGGTCCGCCACGAGCAGTTGAAAGGGCTTTCCGGCGTCGCGCCCCTTCATTCGCGCCAGGCGCCGCCGCGCGCGCGCGCAACCCGTCCGCACGCCGACACCGTAAACGGTCTCCGTCGGGAAGACAACGACCCCGCCCCGGCGCAGGGTCTCGGCCGCCCGCCGAATCGCGCCGCGCGTGCCCGCCTTGAGGACCGGGGGAAGATCGCCCTGTCCACGCGCGGGTCGGGAGGGTGTCCTCATATCGGCAAGGCGCCTTGTCTGAATGGGATGGGTGCAACGACCGCGCGGATTATAGCATCCGGCCCGGCCTTGAAGCCAACGGCTTTGACGACGGACGCAACCGGGCACTTCAGGGAGATGCGCCGAGAGTGACGTATGTGGCAGACCGGACGCGACGTTCCCACAGCCGAGGGCGGCTGTGCCACATCTGCGGAGGACTGGGAGTGTCGTGTGTGGCAGACCAGACGCGCAACGGCCGCGCTGCGGCGCGTCGCCGGTGGCGCCCCACTCGTGTTGCCGCTAGAGGACGTTCCCACAGCCGAGGGCGGCTGTGCCACATCTGCGGAGGACTGACGGACTGCCGACGGACGTCGGACGATGGGTGGACAAGTCGGCGATGGACGGATGTAAAGGCCTCCCCCCATTTCCGTTCTGCGCCTTGCAGGCGGCAACTCGCCATCCGCACTCCGCGCGCGGGGCGGTCCGCAGTCCACCGTCCCGTCCGCTACCGGCCCGTGAGCTGGCGGATGGCCTCCAGTTTCTCGCGGGCCCGGATGCCCCACGCCGACTCCGGGTACTCGGAGGCCAGCTTGTTGCAGAGCGTGCGGGCCTCGTCGTATCGCTTCAGGCGGATCAGCGACTCGATGCGGGCCATGACCGCGCGCGCGCGCGTTTCGGCGTCCAGTTCCTTCAGCGCCTCCTCGGCCTTCGGGTCGGTCATCACCTCGCCCAGCTTTTCGGCCGCCTTTTCGGACACCGGCAGGTCGGGGTATCCGGTAATGGCCCCGCGATAGTGCCGGATCGCCGCGACGTGATCGCCGCGGGCGAGGGCGGCGTCACCGGCCTCGACGCGCTTGACGGCCTCCTGCTCGCGGGCCGCGTTCCGCACGTCGGGGTTCGTCCGAAAGGCGAAGACCCTCCGGCGCAGATCGCCGTCGTAGTCGGCCACCACGCGCCACGCGGCGTAACACTCGTTGAACTTCTCGATGCCCTCGGCGACCTTGCCGTCCTTGAGCAGGTTTTCCGCCTCGGTCAGGGGCGCGGCGGCCATCTCCACAATCTTCTTCATCTCCCCCTGGGCCTTGGTGATTTCCTGCGTCACCGGTTTGGTCGCCGGCAGCCGCGCGCCCGTCTCGACGATGCGTGCGAAGAAGAGGTAAGCCTTGACATATCCCTCCGGCTTCTTGTCCTTCACCGCGTCGCGCGCCTCGGCGTTCCACTCCGTGGCGTTCTTGCGGAAGACGCTTTCATTCTCTGCGGCAACGGCCGCATCGAGCCCCGCGAGCTTCTCCCGCGCCGTCTTGGTTGCGGTCGTATCGAGGCGACGGCGAACCTTCCGCAGCGAGGGGTAGAGGGTTTTCGTTCCGCCGACGCTGCGAGACTCCTGGATGTCCCATGCTTCATACTGGATGCTCAGCGCCCGGCGATAGAGTTCGCCGGCTTCGGCGAAGCGCTTGGCCGTCTGCAGGCGCTGCGCTTCCGCCACCAGGTCGCTCTCCAACTTCCTGGCGGCGTCTTCCCACTTCTTGTTGTCCGCCTGCTGCTGGGCAAGGTCGAGCGCCTGCGCCTGCGCGCACACCCCTGCGGCCAGGAGACACACTGCGGACAGCACGAACCCGGCCAGAATCCGCTGCGCCGTCATCTCTTGCTCCTTCGAACACACGGATTCGCTGCTCAGCCGCCGGAATAGGTTTCGCGGCAGACGACCTCCTCGAAGCTCTTGCGGGGTCGGGCCGCCGGGCTTTCGCCGGGATAGCCCAGCGTCATCAGCGCGACCACGCGGACGGCTTCGGGCACGGAGAGGATGTCCTTGACCTCCGCCTCGTTGAAGGCGCAGACCCAGCAGGTTCCGAGCCCCTCCTCGACGGCCTGCAAGGTCATGTGGTCCACGGCGATCGCGGCGTCCACCGGGTAGGCCAGTTGTCCGCAGCGCATGGTGTACTGCGTCACCGTGGCGCATACGACAATCACGACGGGGGCTTCGGCGACAAAGGACTGGTTCGCCGCCGCCTTCATCAGTTTTTCGCGCGTTGCGCGCTCGGTGACGACGACGAAGCGGCTCTCCTGGATGTTGCGGGCGCTGGGCGCCGCGCGTCCGGCTTCGAGCACGCGCAGGAGCTTCTCCTCCTCGACCGGCTTGGGACGATAGACGCGGATGCTGCGGCGATTCTGGATGGCTTCGCGGACGGTCATGACGGCTGCCTCCACTTCAATACAGACCCCATGAAACACCGTCAGGGTAACACCCGCCGCGCTTCACTGCAAGCCGCCTCTTCGCCAAACCGGGCGGTATCCGGTCAGTTTTCAGGGGGACGCACTGGGAGTGTCGTGTGTGGCACACCGGCTGCGCTGCGGCGCAGCGCCTGAGGCGCCCTCGCCCGTGGTTGCCGCGGCAGGACGTTCCCACAGCCGAGGGCGGCTGTGCCACATTTCCGGAAGACGGACGGGTTACACCGGGCGAATGCGTTGTTTGACTCACCGGACGGCATCTGGTATAGTTCGTAACTCCATTGCAGAACGGCATTTGTCCTTTGGGCGCCTAGCTCAGCTGGCAGAGCAGCTGATTCTTAATCAGCGGGTCGTGGGTTCAAATCCCTCGGCGCCCACCATTTGCGGCAACGACGCAGGCATTTAGAATGCTTGCGTCGTTGCTTTTTTTGTTCCGCGACAGGCGCGCCCCCCTGCGGACGTCCGCCGCGGCCAGGTGCGCCCGGTGCTGGACACCGCCGCTCGGGCATGGCAGAATGACGCCATGAAGACCGATTGCGTGCTGGCGCTTGATGCGGGGACGACGTCTCTGAAGGCGGTGCTCTTCGACGCCGCCGGTCGGAGCGTGGCCGCGTCGGCGGTGGAGTATGCGCTTGAGCGACCGGCGCCGGACGTTGTGGAGCTGGACGCAGAGGCCTACTGGCGCGCGGCGCGGCAGGCGATCCGGTCGGTCCTGGCCGCGCCCGCCGCCTCCGGGGCGCGTCCGGCAGGCGTGGGGGTGACGAGCCAGGGGGAGACGCTGATCGTGACGGATCGCGCGGGGGTTCCCCTGCGCCCGGCGATTGTGTGGATGGACAACCGCTCGGTCGAGGAGGCGGCGCTGATCGAGCGGGAGTTCGGACTGGATGCGGTGCATCGCGTCACGGGGCAGCCGGAGATCACGCCGACGTGGACGGCCACGCGGGCGCTTTGGCTTCGCCGCCACACACCGGAGGTCTTCCGCCGGGCGGCGCGTTTCCTGCTGGTGGAGGATTTCCTGATCCTGCGCCTGACGGGGCGCGCCGCGACGGACCGGGGCATGTGTCCTTCGACGCTGTATTACGACCTGGCGCGGGGCGACTGGTGGCCGGAGATGCTGCGGTTCGTGGGTCTGTCGGCGGGGCAACTCCCGGAGTTAAAGCGCTCGGGGGAGCGAGCCGGGGGGATTACGCGCGAAGCGGCGGCGGAGACGGGGCTTCCATCGGGACTGCCGGTGACGACGGCGCCGATAGACCAGATATCGGGGGCGGTGGGCGCGGGGAACCTGGCGCCGGGGATGGTGACGGAGACGACGGGGGCGGCGCTGGCGCTTTGCGCGACGACGGACCGGATCATCCTGGACCCGCAGCGGCGCGCGGGGGCCTACGCGCACGCGTTGCCCGGGCGCTTTGCGCTGCTGCCGTGGACGCCGACGGCGGGGATGCTGCTGCACTGGTTCCGCGACGAGTTCGGCGGCGGGCGGAGCTACGAGGAGCTGCTGCGCGAGGCGGAGGGGATCGTCCCCGGTGCGGAGGGGCTGACGCTGCTGCCGCACTTCTGCGGGGCGGGGTCGCCCCAGGTGAACCCTCGGGCGCGGGGGGTGCTGGACGGGCTGACGCTGCGCCACGGGCGGGCGCACGTCGTCCGTGCGCTGGTCGAGTCGGTGGCCTTCATGCTGCGCGAGAACCTGGAGATGCTCTCGGAACTGGGGGCGCCGACGGGGGAGATGCGGTGCCTGGGGGGCGCAGCGCGCAGCGCGACCTGGACGCAGATCAAGGCGGACGTCTGCCGGCGGGAGTTGCGGGTGCCGGAGTGCGAGGAGGCGGCGGCCCTCGGGGCGGCGATGATCGCCTTCGTGGGCGCGGGGATTTGCGCCGATTTGAAGGAGGCGTCGGAGCGCATGGTGCGCCTGCGCCGACGCGTTCACCCGGAGGCCGCGCGCGCCGATGCCTACGAGGCGGCCTATCGGCGTTATCGCGATCTGTACGAGCGTACACGCGGATTCTTCTAGTCCCGGTTCGGAGGTGCCATGCGCCCGATCAAAGCGGCCTTTGTCGGATTCGGCGAGGTGAACAGCCCGCGCGAGATCATCGCGGCCAAGTGCGACGCGGCACGACGCCGGCTTGAAGAGCAGGGGATGGAACTGCGGGTCACGGCGCCCGTCAGCGACGACGCCGCCGGGGCGGACGTGGCGCGGGCGCGGCGGGAACTGGCGGACGGGGACTTCGACCTGCTGATCCTCTGCGTGGCGGGG
>JAKJEM010000107.1:6189-6449 GCA_022705425.1 Planctomycetota bacterium | reverse complement strand
CCCCCAGCGCTGTGCCCGCCATCTCGACACTCGCCTCCACCCGGTACCCGCTTGTCGTGAAGAACTTGTTGTCGCGCCGGTCGTAGGCCGCCGCCAGGCCCAGCGAGTTCCTCAGGTAGTTCCCCGCCGCGTCCTTCGCCTCCTGCGGCGCGTTCGCATCCACCGCGCTGATGCTCACCCGCTCGCTCCGCGGCGTCAGCGACACCCCCAAGTCCCGGAAAAACGTCCGCCCCACCGAGAAACTCCCCCCGACCCGCTCC
>JAKJEM010000107.1:0-6096 GCA_022705425.1 Planctomycetota bacterium | reverse complement strand
CCGCCGGGTTCAACCACCCCAGCCGGTAGTCCTGGTAGTCGTACCCCGGCGTCAGCGACACATTCAGCGTCTGGCCGCCCCCGCTGAACGCATACGGACTCCACATCTCGCGCCAACTCCTGGGGAAGGCCAGCGCGTCGAAGTTCCTCAACGTGAACCGCAGATTCCCCATCAACCCGAATTCCGAGTGGTACGACAACCCGATCCCCGCGTCACCCCGTCCCCCCTCCACCACGTCCACAATCACGTCCGCGCGGTCCGCGGACTCCGTGTCCGCCAGCCGCACCGTCACCCCGTCATCGCCCAGCGACTTGTCCGTCGCCGCAAAGAGCCCCGTATTGATCAGCCGCCGTTTCGTCTCCTCCAACTCGTCCATGTTCACCAGATTCCCCGGAATCAGGCTGACGTCGCGCCGGATGATCCGGTCCTGCGTCACGCGATTCCCGCGCACCACCACCCGCCGAACGTACGTCGCCGGCCCCTCCTTCACGCGGAGGAACAGCTCCACCGAAGGCCCGTCCGCATCGTACCGGTGCTCCGGCGTCACCTGCGCCTTCACATAGCCCCGCCGTCCGTACAATACCCGCAGCGCATCGAGGTCCTTCTCCAACTGCTCCTGCGAATACGCCGCCCCCTCCCGAACGCGCATCAGCCCGCGCAGCTCCTCCTCGCCGATCACCGCGTTCCCGTCGAAGGACACCCGCTTCACCCGGTACAGCGTTCCCAAGTTCGCCCGGATCACCGCGTGCAGCCGCTCCCGCGCATCGTCGAAGATCAGTTCATACCCCACGGTCGCATTCAGATACCCCCGCCGCCGGATCAACTCCCGGATCGCCAGCACGTCCGAGCGCAGCAGATTCGGGTCGAAGCGCCCCCGTCCGAAGAGCGTGCTCTCCTTGATCGAGATCATCGCTTTGCGCACGTCGTCCGCAGGAATTTCCCCCAGCCCCTCGAACCGGACGTCCTCCACCGCCACCCGCGGCCCCGACTCGATCCGATAGACGACCTCCAGCCCCTCCTCCGTCGGGCGCGTCTCCTGCCGCACGTCCGCGTACAAGAAGCCCTCCTCGCGGTAGTGCAGCCGCAGCGCCTCCAAGTCCGCCTTCAGCAGCGCCGGCCCCGCCGGCGAACCCTCCTTGCACTGCAACCGTTCGAGCAGGCGATCCTCCTGCTGGCCGTGCTCCCCCTCGAAACGAATCCCCGTGACCCTCGGGCGCATCTCCACGTGATAGACGACCCGAAGCCCCCCCTCGACGGCCTCCGTCCGAACCCGGATGTCCCGGTAGTCCCCCAGCCCGTACAGCGCCACAATGTCCGCCTCCACCGCCTGCGGCGCGTACAGATCCCCCTCCCGCGCGCGGATCGCGTCGCGGATGCGCCCGATATCCGCCTTCGCCGGCGCTTCGATCTCGATCTGCTTGATCTCGCGCCCCGCCGGCCCCGCCGGCGCCCCCAGCACCGCGCCGGCCCACAGCGTCGCCGCCAGGGCCGCAACCAACCCCGCCTGCCACAGCCTCCGCGCGCGCTGGAAGGAGCCGGTCATCACCCCTCCCGCGGGCCTTCGACGCTGCTCTCGAAACGCATGTATTCCTTCAGGAACGTCAGCTTCACCACACCCGTCGGCCCGTTGCGCTGCTTCGCCACAATCACCTCCGCCGAGCGGTCCTCCTCCGACCCCTCCTCCCCGCTGCTGTAGTACGCCGCGCGGTGCAGCAGCAGCACCACGTCCGCATCCTGTTCCAGCGAACCCGACTCCCGCAGGTCCGCCATTCGCGGTTTGTGATTGTCGCGCTGCTCGGCCTGGCGGTTCAACTGCGCCACCGCAATCACCGGAATCTTCATCTCCCGCGCCAACCCCTTCAGGCTGCGCGAGATCGCCCCGATCTCCTGCTGCCGGCTCTCCACCGGCGGCCCCTGCATCAACTGCAGGTAGTCCACCACCACCAGCTTCAACCCCCGCTGCGACCGCAACCGGCGAACCTTCGCCCGCAGTTCAAAACAGTTCAACCCCGGACTGTCGTCAATGAAGATCGGCGCCTCCGACAGCGCCCCCACGTGCAGCGGCAGGCTCTCCAACTCCTTGTTGCTCAACCGGCCCCGCCGCAGGCGATGGCTGTCCAACCGCGCGTGCGAGCACAGCATGTTCCGCGCCACCTGCTCCCGCGACATTTCAAGGCTGAAGATCGCGCACGGCGCCTGGTCCGCCACCCCCGCGTGCTCCACCACGTTCAGCGCAAAGGTCGTCTTCCCCATGCTCGGGCGACCCGCCACGATAATCAACTCCCCGTCCTGCAAGCCGCTCAGGACCTCGTCCAGATCGTGGAACCCCGTCGCCAACCCCGTAATCATCCCCTCCCGGCCCCGCGCGCTGTCTATCCGCGCAAAGGTATCCTTCAGCACCTCGCGCATCGGCGCGATGCTGTTCGTCGTCCCCTCCTCGGCGATCTGGAAGATCTTCGCCTGCGCTCCGTCGAGCAGTTCGCGGCTCGGTTGCCCCCCCTCGGCCACGGACTCCGAAATCTCCCGCGCCGCCAGCATCAACTGGCGCGCGATGGACTTCTCCCGGACGATCTGCGCGTAATGCTCCACATTCGCCGCGGCCGGCACGCCCTCCACAATCGCCGAAACCGCCGCGATGCCCCCCACCGCCTCCAGCACCCCCCGGCGCTGCAACTCATCGCGCAGCGTCACCAGGTCCACCGCCCGCTGCGCTTCGTGCACCCCGCAGATTCCCTCGTACAGCATCCGGTGCACGCTCGACGCGAAGTCGTCGCCCTTCAGCAGCGGCGCCACCACGTCAATCGTCTCATTGTTTAAAATCATCGCGCCGAGGACGGACGCCTCCGCCTCGGCGCTTTGCGGCAACTCACCGGAGGCCGCCGACGGAGCGCGCTCCGGCCCGCGCATCGAGAGGGCTCGCCGCCCGGACATCGGCTTCGTTGACCTGGCCACGTCGCTCCCCCCGGCCGCGCGCTATTCCGCCACGACCCACACCTTGCACGTCACCGTGATCTCCGGCGTCAACTGCACCGGCACATCCGCCACGCCCAGTTCCTTGATCGGTTCCGGGATCAGGACCATCTTCTCGTCCAGCTTGTAGCCTTCGACGAGGAAGGCCTCGCAAATGCGCGCCGCCGTCACCGAACCGAACAGGTGCCCTTCCTCGTTCGCCTTCGCCGCGATCGTCAGCGAAACTGCCTTCAGTTTCTCCGCCATCCCGGCCAGTTCCTGCACCCGCAGCTTGCGCTCCTCCTCGTGCTTCTTCTTCTCGAACTCCACCCGCTTCACGTTCCCCGGCGTCAACGGCATCGCGTAGTTGCGGGGAAGCAGATAGTTCCGCGCGTAGCCGGGCTTGACGTTCACCACGTCCCCGATCTGGCCGAGCCCCTCCACGTCTCTTCGCAAGAGAACCTGCATCGTTATGGCTCCTGTAGTAAAAACGTCAGCCGCAGAACTGCAGCAGGCCCATGATCCGCGCGCGCTTCACCGCCGTGCGCGCCGAACGCTGGTGCTTCGCGCAGTTCCCGGACCGCTTCCGCGAGAACATCTTCCCCTGCGCCGTCGTCAGCTTCGCGAGCGTCTGCACGTCCTTGTAATCAATCTCGCCCAGCTTCAGCCGGCAGAACCGGCACTTCGTCCGGTCGTGGAAGCGCGGGCCCTTGCGGTCCCGGTCTCTCTCGCGGCCCCGATCGCGGTCACGGTCACGGTCTTTGTCGTACATGAATCGGCTCCACTCTAAAAGGGTATCTCGTCGTCAACCTTGAACGAACCCTCCGCCGGCGGCGGCTCATCGCCGGACGGCGCGGCCTCCGGGCCCGGCGTTGCCGCCTTCCGCGGCGGCGCGCTCGGGCGACCGCCCGCCGACGCGCCGCCTTCGGGCGCGCGGCGGCCCTGCGGCCCGCCCAGCAACTGCATCCCTTCCACTACCACCCGCATTCGCGAACGTTTCTGGCCGTCCTTCCCTTCCCACGTGTCCAACTGCAAGCGGCCCTCCACGAACAGCGGCGAACCCTTCTTGCAGTATTCGCTGATGATCTCCGCCGTGCGCTGCCACGCCATGACGTCCACGAACGTCGCTTCCTCTTTCTTCTGACCGTCCTGCCCCTTCCACTGACGGTTCACCGCCATTCCGAATTCCACCACCGCCGCTCCCGACGGCGTGTAGCGCAACTCCGGATCGCGCGTCAGGTTTCCCATCAGGAAGACTTTGTTCAGGTTCGGCATGGCTGCTCCTGCGTTCTGGGGCATCGAGCGGGGCCGGACGCCGGGCGTCCGGAGCCGCCCCACGCCTTAAGCCGGGCTCTGCTCCCCGCTCTCCGTCGCCGCGCTCTTCTCCGCCGCCGCTGCCGGCGCGCTCCGCGCGCTGCTCGGGCGGTCCTCACCGAAGGCGCTCGACCGGCGCACCGGAAGCTCCTCCGGCGCCTTCAGCAACTCCTCCGGCGCTACCTTGTCCACCTTCACCACCATCGCGCGCAGGAACATCTCCGAGAGTTCGCACTCCCGGTACACCTCGTTCGCCACCGTCCCCGTCGCGTTGAAGTACGCCAGCACGTACGTCCCGCGCCGGCGACCCTTGATCTCATACGCCAGCTTCCGCTCCCCCCACTTGTCGCACCGCACGATCTCCGCCCCGTGCTTCGTCAGAATCCCCTTCACCTTCTCCAGCGAACCCTCCCAGTCCCGGTTCGCCTGACGGTTGTCCATCAGGAACATGCCTTCATACAGACTCAAGTGTCGGCCTCCTTACTCTGGGTCGCGTCCGGCGACGCATCCGCGTTGAACTCGTTCTGACAGCGCTCGATCCCGTGCCGCATCCACACCTCCAGCGCGCGCACCGCGCGCGCCACCGTCTCCTCCACCGCCCGGCGTTCCTCCGGCGCAAAACGCGACAGCACAAAGTCGCGCCCGCACCGCGTCACGCCCGGACGACCGATCCCGATCTTCAACCGCGGCACCTCGTCCGTTCCCGCGTGCGCCGCAATGGACTCCAACCCCCGGTGTCCGCCGCTGCGGCCCCCCGACCGAACCCGCAGCCGACCGCATGGCAGGTTGAAATCGTCCACCACGATGATCACGTCCTGCATCGAAGCGCCGTACCAGTCCAGCGCGGCGCGCAACGCCCGTCCACTCTCATTGACGTACGTCTCCGGCTTCAGCAGCAGCACCGTCTCGCCGCACACCCGGCCTTCCGTCGCCTCCGAGTGGAACCGCCCGCGCCACCCGCCGAACCCGTGCGCCCGGGCAAACGCGTCCAACACATCGAACCCGACGTTATGCCGCGTTCCCGCGTACTCCCGTCCAGGGTTCCCGATCCCGACGATAATCTTCATCCGCTCTGCGCTCCGCGGCCGGGCTGCCGGGCCGGATCAGGCCTTCGCCGCCTTCTCCTTGCCCTTCTCCGCTCCCTCTTCCGCGCCTTCTTCCGCTTCCTTCGCCGCGCGGCCGATCACTTCCGGCTCCGCCGCGCCCGCTTCCGTCGGCTCCGCCGGCGCCGCCACTTCCTCGCGCGTCTCCTGCACCAGGAAGACGATCGTGTCCGGGTCCGCCATCGCCTTCACCCCCGGCGGCAGCGCCAGGTCTTTCACGTGGATGCGGTCGTTCACATCCATCTCCGCCACTTCCACGCGGATGCTCTCCGGAATGTCGTCGGCGCGGCAGGCAATCTCCAGACGCCGCAGCGGCTGCTCCAGCACGGCCCCCGCCAGCGTTCCCTTGGGCGTACCGTGCGACACGATCTCCACCGTCACCCGCACCAGTTCGTCCAGCGCCACCCGCGCGAAGTCCACGTGCAGCAGCGCCGCGCCCCACGTGTCGAACTGCGCCGCCTTGACCAGCGCCCGCTCCGTCTTCCCCTCGATCTCCAGCGCCACAAGCTGGTGGCCGCTCTCGATGGCGTGCGTCACCGCCTCGCCGTCCAGCGACAACATCACCACCTCCTGGCCGTGCCCGTACAGCACCCCGGGCACCTTCCCTTCCGCGCGCAGCCGGCGCGCAATGCTCGAACCGCGGGTCGCGCGCGTCTGCGCCTTCAACACTTCGATCTTCATACGCGGGGCCTCACTGCTTCAGGAAAAGAGAGCTCACCGATTCGTTGAT
>JAKJEM010000106.1 GCA_022705425.1 Planctomycetota bacterium | reverse complement strand
TCCCCCTCGCGCACCTGCACGTCGCGCGAATCCGCGGCGTCGAAGTACAGCGCCCGCATCCGGACAAGATCCACCACCCCCCTCAAACCCCGATCACGCCCGATCGGAAGCTGCGTCACGAACGTCCGCGCCCCCAGCCGCTCCCGAACCGCCGCCTCCACCCGGTGAAAATCCGCCCCCGGACGGTCCAGCTTGTTAATAAAACACAGCCGCGGCACCCCGTAGCGGTTCGCCTGACGCCAGACCGTCTCCGTCTGCGCCTCCACCCCCCCCACACCGCAAAGCACCACCACCGCGCCGTCCAGCACACGCAGACTCCGCTCCACCTCGGCCGTAAAATCCACGTGCCCCGGCGTGTCAATCAGCGATATGAAACAGTCGCGCCACGTAAACGAAATCGCCGCCGACGTGATCGTAATCCCCCGGCGCTGCTCCTCCGGCATCCAGTCCGTCACCGTCGTCCCGTCATCCACCTCCCCCATCTTGTACGTCTTCCCCGCAACGTAGAGAAGACGCTCCGTCGTCGTCGTCTTCCCGGCGTCAATATGCGCCATGACGCCGATATTCCTGCGTTGAGCGAGGGAAACAGACATCCTCCCACCTTCCTCAAACAACGCCGCCTGGCCGGAGCCAGGCGGCAGATCCATCGCGGTGCGGCGCCGGCGGACGCGCGAACGCGCCGCCTACCAGGCGAAATGCGCAAACGCCTTGTTCGCTTCGGCCATCTTATGCACATTCTCGCGCTGCGTAAAAGCCGCCCCCGTCTTGTTGTACGCATCCAGCAACTCCGCCGCCAGCTTCTCCGCCATCGGCTTCCCCTTCCGCCCGCGCGCCGCCTGCAGAATCCACCGGAACGCCAGCGCCTGCGCCCGGTTCCGCGGCACCTCCACCGGAACCTGGTACGTCGCCCCACCGACGCGCCGCGAACGCACCTCCACCTGCGGCTTCACATTCTCGATCGCCGTCTCGAAAGCCTTCAGCCCGTCCACACCCTGAAGCTTCTTCTCCACCACGTCCATCGCATCATAGAAAATGCCCTCGGCGGTCGTCTTCTTCCCCGCCCACATCAGGCAGTTGATGAACTTCGCCACCAGCTTGCTCTTGTAGCGGACATCCGGCTTCAGGAACACCGACGTGCTCCGAAATTTCAGGGCCATCGCGGGGCCACTCCTTCCTTGATCGGGTTACTTCGGACGCTTCGCGCCGTACTTGGACCGGCTCTGCCGCCGCGCCTCGACACCCGTCGCGTCGAGCTTGCCGCGGATAATGTGATACCGCACACCCGGCAGGTCGCGCACACGCCCCCCCCGCACGAGAACCGTCAGGTGTTCCTGCAAGTTGTGGCCTTCGCCCGGAATATAGGCGATGACCTCGCGCCCGTTGCTCAGGCGCACCTTCGCCACCTTCCGCAACGCCGAATTCGGCTTCTTCGGCGTGCGCGTCATGACCTGAATGCACACCCCCCGCTTCTGCGGACACGCCTGCAAGTCCGGCCGCTTGCTCTTGTACTGCGCCTTCTTGCGCCCGTGGCGGATCAACTGCCTGATGGTCGGCATCGCTGCTCTCCTGAAAACCGATCGGTCCTTATTCTTCCTCGTCCTGCGCCGCGTCCTCGTCCGACGCCTCCGCCCCCTCCACGGCCCCGGCGGGCGCGCCGCCCAGCTCCGGCTTGGCCACCATGGCCTGCAAGTGCGTCCGGAACCCTGTCCCCGCCGGAATCAACCGACCGACGATGACGTTCTCCTTCAAACCCACCAGGTCGTCCGCCCGCGCGGCCAGCGCCGCCTCCGTCAAAACCTTCGGCGTCTCCTGGAACGACGCCGCCGAAATGAACGAATCCGACTGCAGCGCCGCCTTCGTCACACCCATCAGCACCGGACTCGCCACCGCCGGCTTCCCCCCCGTCGCCTCCGTCCGCCGGTTCTCCTGGCGGAACGCGAACTTGTCCACCAGCGACCCCGGCAGGAACTTCGTATCCCCCGAATCCTCCACACGAACCTTCCGCATCATCTGCGACACAATCGCCTCGATGTGCTTGTCGTCAATCCGCACGTTCTGCGAGCGATACACGTTCTGAATCTCGCTCACCAGGTAGTTCTGCACCTCTTCCTCGCCGCTGATCCGCAGAATGTCCTGCGGCACCCGCGGTCCCTCCGTCAGCGGATCCCCCACCCGCACACGCGCCCCGCGATGCACCCGAAGATGCCGACCGCGCGGCACCAGGTGCTCCCGCTCCATCCCCGAGTCCGTCCGGACCACAATGCTCATCTTCCCCCGCCGCGCCTCGCCGATCTCCACCACCCCCTCGATCTCGCTCATCACCGCCGGGTCCTTCGGCTTACGCGCCTCGAAAAGCTCCGTCACGCGCGGAAGACCCCCCGTAATGTCCTGCGTGCGCGTGATCTCGCGCGGCGTCTTCGCCAGCAACGCCCCCGCCGTGATCGTCTCCCCCTCCGCCACCTCAATAAACGCCTTCTCCGGAATCGGGTACGCGCTCAGAATGTTCCCCGAAGCATCCTCGATCACCAACTGCGGATGCAGGTCCCCCTTGTGCTCGATGATGACCTGGCGGCGCACCTTCGTCACAGGGTCAATCTCCTCGCGGACCGTCTTGTTCTCGACAATGTCCTCGAACCGCACCCGCCCCCCGAACTCCGCCAGAATCGGAACCATGTGCGGATCCCACTTCACCAGCAGCTTCTTCGGCGGCACCTTCTCCCCCTCGCCCACCATCACCTGCGCCCCGGCCGGCACCTCCGCCTGGTCAATCTGCCGGCCCTTCTCGTCGAGAATCTGAATCTCGCCGTTCCGCGTAAGGGCCAGAAGCTCCCCCTTCGCGTTCTTCACAATGTTCAGATTGTGGAACTTCACCGTCCCGGACTTCTTGGCCCGACGCTCCGACTCCTCGATCCGACGGCTCGCCGTGCCGCCAATGTGGAAGGTCCGCATCGTCAACTGCGTCCCCGGCTCGCCGATGGACTGCGCCGCGATAATCCCCGCCGCCAGCCCGTCCTCCGCCAGCTCCCCGCGCGAAAGATCCATCCCGTAGCACCGCGCGCAAATCCCCACCGACGCCTCGCACGTCAGCGGCGACCGCACCAGAACCTTCTCGTACCCCAGGTCCTCCAGGCGCTTCGCAATCTCCTCCGTAATCAGCTCGTTCTCGTTGACGATGGACTGGTCGTCAATCACACTCACAATGTTCGCCCGCGCCACCCGCCCCCGAATCACACGGCTCAACGGCACCTCGATCGTATCCCCCTTGCGCACCGCCCCCTTCGTAATCCCGTTCAGCGTCCCGCAATCCAGCATCGTAATCACCACGTTCTGCGCCACGTCCGCCAGCTTCCGCGTCAGATAACCCGAATCCGCCGTCTTCAGCGCCGTGTCCGCCAGACCCTTCCGCGCGCCGTGCGTCGAACTGAAGTACTCCAGCACCCGCAAACCCTCGCGGAAGTTCGCCTTGATCGGCGTCTCGATGATCCGACCCGACGGCTTCGCCATCAGCCCGCGCATCCCCGCCAGCTGCCGAATCTGCTGCATGCTCCCGCGCGCCCCCGATTCCACCATCAGACGGATCGGGTTCAGATACAGAAGCCCCCCCCGCACGTCCGAGCGCAAGTGCTTCATCATCGCCGCCGCCACCTCTTCCGTCGCGTGCGTCCAGGCGTCAATAATCAGGTTGTAGCGTTCCCCCTCGGTAATGACGCCCTGCTTGAAGTGCCGCTCGATCCGCGCAACCTCCCCCTCCGTCTTCTGAATAATCTCGTCCTTCTCCGGCGGCTGCAGCAGATCGCTCGCCGCAAACGAAAGCCCCGCCAGCGTCGCCTGCCGGAAACCGATCTCCTTGATGTCGTCCAGCAACTTGATCGTCCGCTCCCGCCCCAGAAGCTTGTGACAATCGTGGATGATCGCGCTCAGGCCCTTCTGGTCCAGCGTCCGGTTATAGAACGCCATCTCCCGCGGCAGAATGTCGTTGAACAACACCCGCCCCACCGTCGTCTCATACAGCCCGTTCGCCGAACTCTGCGTCCCCTCCGCCGTCCGCACCTCCGCGCGCTCGCGCAGCCGCACCTGAATCCGCGCGTGCAACTCCACCTTCTTCTGCTGATACGCCAGGAACACCTCCTCCGGCCCGTAGAACTTCTTCCCCTCCCCCTTCTCCCCCGCCCGATCGCACGTCAGATAGAATATCCCCAGCACAATATCCTGCGACGGCGCCATGATCGGCTCGCCCGACGCCGGCGAAAAAATGTTGTTCGTGGACATCATCAGCGTGTGCGCTTCCACCTGCGCCTCCACCGACAACGGCAGATGCACCGCCATCTGGTCCCCGTCGAAGTCCGCATTGAAACCCCGGCAGACCAGCGGATGAATCTTGATCGCGTTCCCCTCCACCAGCACCGGCTGGAACGCCTGAATCCCCATCCGGTGCAGCGTCGGCGCACGGTTCAGGAACACCGGATGCCCCGTAATCACCTCCTCCAGAATGTCCCACACCGGGTCCTCCCGGCGCTCAATCATCTTCTTCGCCGACTTGATCGTCTCCGCATGACCCAGCTCGCGCAGCCGCCGGATGATAAAAGGCTGATACAGCTCCAGCGCAATCTTCTTCGGCAACCCGCACTGGTGCAACTTCAACTCCGGACCCACCACGATCACCGAACGCGCCGAATAGTCCACCCGCTTGCCCAGCAGATTCTCCCGGAAACGACCCTGCTTCCCCTTGATCATGTCCGTCAGCGACTTCAACGGTCGGTTGCTGCTCCCCAGCACCGGACGCTTGCACCGCGCGTTGTCGAACAGCGCATCCACCGCCTGCTGCAACATCCGCTTCTCATTGCGGATAATCACCTCCGGCGCATTCAAGTCTATCAGCTTCTTCAGCCGATTGTTCCGGTTGATGATCCGCCGGTACAGATCGTTCAGGTCCGACGTCGCAAAGTTCCCGCTCTCGAGCAACACCAGCGGACGAAGATCCGGCGGAATCACCGGAATCACCTCAAGCACCATCCAGTCCGGACGGTTCGTGCTGTCCTTCAGCGCCTCAATCAGCCGAAGACGCTTCGTGATGTCCTTCGCCCGCTGCTTCGAATGCGTCGCGCTCAACTCGTCGCGAAGCTCCTTCGCCAGCGTCGTCAGGTCCATCGTCCGCAGCATATCCCGCACCGCCTCCGCGCCCATCTTCGCGCTGAAGCGCTCCCCGTACGTCTCCCGCGCCGCGCGGCACTCCGTCTCCGTCAGCAACTGCCCCCGCTTCAGCGGCGTATCGCCCCCGTCAATGACCACATAGTCCTGGAAATACACCACCCGCTCCAGGCTGCTCGTCTTCAAGTCGAGAATCGTCGCCAGACGCGACGGCATCGCCTTGAAAAACCAGATGTGCACCACCGGCGCCGCCAGCGTAATGTGCCCCATCCGCTTCCGCCGCACGCGCGAATGCGTCACCTTCACCCCGCACCGGTCGCACACAATCCCCTTGTGCTTCATCCCGCGGTACTTGCCGCAAAAACACTCCCAGTCCCGCTCCGGACCGAAGATGCGCTCGCAGAAAAGACCGTCCTTCTCCGCGCGATAGGTCCGGTAATTGATCGTCTCCGGCTTCTTCACTTCGCCGTACGACCAACTCCGGATGTCCTCCGGGGAGGCGAGAGAAACCTTCACCGACGTGAAGTCGTTCACTCGCTCGAAGGTCGCGTCCACCATGCGGTCATCTCCTTTCCTCGGCTGTCGCCGAAGCCACGCCGGCGCCGCTGCGCGCGCAGGCGATAATGCCCTCGCCCGAAGCGCGAACGTCTCGCGCTCCGATCGGGGCCGTCACGCATCCTGTCATGGCCGCCCGCGCGCGCCGACGCGCGCCGCGGACGCCGCACCCGGCGCCGCGCATCCCTGCGCCGGGCGAAAGACCGCGCCCTGCATCCCGCCGCCTCTGTACACGCGCGGCGGTTCGGCGGCCGGAAAACCTCCCGGCCGCCCGCCGGCCTGTCCGCGAAGCGCCGGGCATTACTTCAGTTCAACCTTCGCGCCGGCCTCTTCCAGCTTCGCCTTCATCTTCTCCGCGTCTTCTTTCGGCACCGCTTCCTTCACCGGCTTCGGCGCGCTGTCCACCAGCGCCTTCGCCTCCTTCAGGCCCAGCGTGGTGAACTCGCGCACCACCTTGATGACCTGCAGCTTGTTCGCGCCCGCGCTCGCCAGGATGACGTCGAAGTCCGTCTTCTCCACCGCCGCCGGAGCCGCCGCGCCCGCCGCCACCGGCGCCGCGCCCGCCACCGCCACCGGCGCCGCCGACACGCCGAACTTCTCCTCGAACGCCTTCACCAGTTCCGCCGCCTCAAGAAGCGTCATACCCGAAACCAGGTCCAGCACCTGCTGCACCTTGGGGTTCGTCGGGGTACCTTCACCCATCGGAGTCCTCCCTGTCATTCCTCACTGCGGCGCTCCACCCGGAACGCCATACACTCGCTGCCCGCCGCGCCACCT
>JAKJEM010000105.1 GCA_022705425.1 Planctomycetota bacterium | reverse complement strand
AACCGCCGGCGGACGCGGACGTCGCGCGCGCGGGGTCGGCGGCGGGCTTGGGGCCGCGCGAAGCAGGTCCCGGACGCCCGGCAGCCTTGACCTTCTCCACTTCCGCCGCCTCTTTCCGCGCTTCCTGCGTGGCGCCGGTGCGCATGCTCAGCGAAATGCGCTTGCGCTCGACATCCACCGCCAGCACGGTCACCTGCACGGCCTGATGCACCTTGACGACATCATTCGGGTCCTTGACAAAGCGGTCGGCCAGTTGGCTGACGTGCACCAGCCCATCCTGATGGACGCCGATGTCCACAAAGACGCCGAAGGCCGTGATGTTCGTGACGATCCCCGGCAGCTTCATCCCCGGCGTCAGGTCGGAGAGCTTCGTCACATTCTCCGCGAACTGGAAGACCTCGAACTGCCGGCGCGGGTCGCGTCCGGGCTTGGCCAGTTCCGACAGAATGTCGGTCAGCGTCGGCAGGCCCACGGTCTCATTGACGTACCGGCCCGGATCAATCCGGCGGCGCAGCGTCTCGTCGCGCAACAGGTCGGCCACGGCGCAGCCCGCGTCGCGGGCCATGGCGTCCACCACGGGGTAGCTTTCCGGATGCACGGCGCTCGAATCGAGGGGATTGTCGCCGTCGCGGATGCGCAGGAAGCCTGCCGCCTGCTCAAAGGCCTTCGGCCCCAACCGCGGCACCTGCCGCAGTTCGCTCCGGCTGCGGAAGGGACCGTTGGCGTTCCGGTGCTCCACGATGTTCCGCGCCAACTGCGGGCCGAGTCCGGAAACGTACGTCAGCAGTTCCTTGCTCGCCGTGTTCACCTCCACGCCCACGCTGTTGACGCAACTCACGACGGCATCGTCGAGGGCCGCCCGAAGCGCCGTCGCGTCCACGTCGTGCTGATACTGCCCCACGCCGATGGACTTCGGATCTATCTTGACCAGCTCGGCCAGAGGGTCCATCAGGCGTCGCCCGATGGACACGGAGCCGCGCACGGTGACGTCCTGCTCCGGGAACTCCTCGCGCGCCACGTCCGAGGCGGAGTAGATCGAAGCGCCGCTTTCGTTCACCATCACGACCGCCACGCCGGAGGGCAGCTTCAAGGCGCGTACGAAGGACTCCGTCTCGCGACCGGCCGTCCCGTTCCCCACGGCCACGGCCTCGATCTGATGGCGCGCTACCAGGTCCAGAATCCGCGCCCCGGCCTGCGCCGTCTGCATCTGCGGCTCGTGCGGGTAGATCGTCTCGTGATGAAGCAGCTTGCCCTGCGCGTCGAGGCAGACGACCTTGCAACCGGTCCGAAAGCCGGGGTCGAGGGCCAGCACGCGCTTGCGACCCAGGGGCGAGGCCAGGAGCAGTTGCCGCAGGTTCGCGGAGAAGACCTTGATCGCCTCCGCGTCGGCGCGCTGCTTCGTCGCCAGGCGGACCTCCGTCTCCATCGAGGGCCCGAGCAGGCGCTTGTAGCCGTCCTCGACGGCCAGCCGCACCTGTTGCGCGGCGGCGTTCGCGGCCTTGATGAACCGGCCCTCCAGAAGGCCCACCGCCTCGGCCTCCTCTGGAGCCACACGCAGGGTGAGGAAGCCCTCCTTCTCGCCGCGCCGCATGGCCAGGACGCGGTGCGACGGCGCCTGGGCGACCGGTTCGCTCCAGTCGTAGTAGTCCTTGAACTTGACCCCCTCGCTCTCCTTGCCGGTGACGACCTTGGAGTGGAAGCGGCCCCGGGCGTTGTAGAGCTCGCGCATCTTCGCGCGGGTGTCGGCGTCCTCGGAGACGATCTCGGCGATGATGTCGCGCGCCCCGGCCAGGGCCTCTTCGGGAGTGGCAACACCCTTCTCCGCGTTCACGTACGCCGCCGCCTCGGCAAGGGGGTCGAACTCCTCCTGCGCCAGCACGCGCAACGCCAGCGGCTCCAGGCCGCGCTCGCGGGCCACCGTGGCGCGCGTGCGCCGCTTCGGACGATAGGGCAGGTAGATGTCCTCCAGGACGGCCATCGTCTCCGCCGCCAGCGCGCGCCCCTTGAGCTCGTCGGTCAGCTTCCCCTGCTCCTCCAGGGACTTCAGGATCGCCTCGCGGCGCTTGTCGAGTTCGGCCATCTGGGCCATCCGGTCGCGCACGGTGGTCACCTGCACCTCATCGAGGGAGCCGGTGGCTTCCTTGCGGTATCGGGCGATGAAGGGCACCGTCGCCCCTTCGGCCAGCAGTACGGCGGCAGCTTCAACCTGCCGGGGGGCGACGCCGATCTCCGCGGCCACCCGGCGGACATAGCTCTCGTTCATCCGTCTCTCCGAAAATGAAACGCGGCATGCAGGCCGGCGACGCCTCATGCCGCGCGCAAACTGGCGCGCCAGGGAGGAGTCGAACCCCCGACCGGCGGATTAGAAATCCGCTGCTCTATCCTGCTGAGCTACTGGCGCGCGTGTCGTCCGGTCCGATTGTAGTCCGCGCCGAGGGCCGCTGTCCAGCGCGCAACGCCGACGGTCACTTCCCCTCGTTCCCGAAAAACTCCGCGTAGATCGCGCGCACGGCCGTCGGCCCGTCGGCGTCGGCCACGCCGATGATCATCGAAATCTCCGAAGGTCCCTGGATAATCATCTCGATGTTGACGTTGGCCCGCGCAAGGGCCGTCGTCAGGCGCGAGGCCAGGCCCAGTTTCTTCCGCATCCCGACGCCCACGACGCTCAGCAGCGCCAGGTTGCGCTCGATGTCCACCGTGTCCGCACCCAGTTCCCGCAGGATGCGCTCCTTGATGCGCTCCGTCATCTTCTCCGAAAGCTGGTTCTGCTTCAGGATCACCGTGATGTGGTCCACCCCGCTCGGGACGTGATCGAACGAAAGATCCTCCTCCTCGATGATCTGCAAGAGGCGGCGTCCGAAGCCCTTCTCGCGGTTCATCAGATATTTCTCGACGAAGATGCTGCAGAAGCCGCCGTCGCACGCGACCCCCACGATGCACGAGGCCGTCTCCCGGCGCGCGTTGACGACCCACGTGCCGGGATGGCCGGGGTTGTTCGTGTTGCGCACGTTGATCGGGATGCCGGCCTCGAAAACCGGCAGCATGGCCTCCTCGTGGAAGACGGAGAAGCCGCCGTAGGACAGCTCGCGCAGCTCCTCGTAGGTCAGCTCCCGAATGAGCGCGGGGGCCTTCTGCAGGCGCGGATCGGCGGCGGCGATCCCGTCCACGTCGGTGAAGTTCTCATAGACCTTCGCGCCCACGGCGGCGGCAAGGATGGCCCCCGTGAGGTCCGACCCGCCGCGGCTGAAGGTCACAATGCGCCCCTCGCGCGAGCAGCCGTAGAAGCCGGGGAAGACGACAATGCGCGGACGGTCGCGAAGCTGCGCCAGGCGCGCGTAGGCCTCCTCCAGAACCTGCGCCTTGCCGTACTCCTCCGAAACGAGAAGTCCGCCCTCCTCGGGGGAGACGTAGTCGGCGGCGGAACCGCTCTGCGTGAGATACGCGGCCATCATCTGGGCGCAGTACATCTCGCCGACGGCCTTGATCCCGTCCTCGAATCGCTCGGGATGGCTCACGTCCCCCTCGAGGCGCGCGCAGAGGTCCTTGCGAAAGCCCTGCGTCAGCGCCGACGGCAGCCCGAGGTCCTCGGCGATCGCCTCGTAACGCCCGATCACCCGCGACACCTCGCCCCCCGCGTCGCGACCCGTCAGCCGCATGCGCGCGCACTGGATGAGCAGGTCCGTGACCTTGGCGTCCTCCTTGTTCCGCTTCCCCGGCGCGGACACCACGACGATGCGCCGCGCGGCGTCGGAGGCGATGATCTCCCGCACCTTCCGGAACTGGCCGGCGTCAGCCAGAGACGACCCGCCGAACTTGATGACCTTCAATGCAGCCGAACCTCCATGTTGCGCGGCCCCGGGGCCGCTGGGTTCAAACCCGCCTCCCGGATAGACCGCGACGGAGCAGAAGCCGCTGCTCCGTCGCCTGCGTCCGAACGATGCGCCGTCAGTTGCACTCCGCCACGAGCGGTCCGGCCAGCCCCTTCAGGAAGAAGAGCTTGCCGGGCATCGTGCACATGAAGCTCGCCGGAATCCACGGCGACGGGGCATGGTGCAGCGCGATCCACAGCGACAGCCCCTGCCACATCATCCCCCGGTTGAGCAGCCCGTCCGCCCCGCCGATGCACGAATCCGCCTGCAGGAAGAGACCCGGCCCGATCGTGTTCGCGTAGCAGGGAACCAGCGTGGTGCGGCTCTTGAAGGAGGTGATGGCGTTCTGCTCGATCGTCAGCGGATGCAGCTTCGCGCCCAGCCGGTGCGTCGGTTTCTTCCAGGCCGCCAGGCTCTTGTACTCGGCGGCAAAGTGCGGCTCCCAGAACGCGATGTGGAACACCCGCCCGATGCCGTAAACCACCACGAGTTTCGCCCCCTTCTTTCGCAGGGCGGCGATCTTCTCGCCGTACGTCGGCAGGTTGTCGCGCACGGCGAAGTTCCGGTGCGCCTTGGGGATCGTGAGCTTGCCCAGCGGATTGTAGAAGGCCTGCTCCATGGCGTACTGGAAGGCGCCGGGATTCGTCGAGGGAAGGGTATTCCCCTTCGCGTCGCTCCACTCGTCCATGTTGAAACCATAGACGTGATCGCAGGGCACCTTCCACTCCGTCAGGAAATAGACGGCCCACCGATACATGCCCATCGGGCCGACCGGAAGGATGAAGGCCAGTTCCCGTCCGGCCTCGCGCGCGCGGCGGACCTCCATGGCGATCTCGTGCCCCATCAGCATGTCGAAGTCCTCGATGCCGTCGCACGGCACCGGCGCGTAGTCGCGGCTCCACCACGTCTCGCGGCGGACGATCTCCTTCAGCGGCTCCTTCTCCGAACGCGCCACGATGCGGTCAAAGGCCGCCAGATTCCAGCCGGCCGGAAAGAACTTCTCGAGCAACGAACCCTTCAGCGTGGTCATCAAGTTCATGACGGATTCCTTTCCATGGGATCAGCGCCCGTCGGCCTTCTTCGGCTTCGGCGCGGCGCCGCGCTCGTGCGCCGACTCCAGGCGTATCTTGTCGCCGGAGCGCACGCGCGCGAAGAGCTTCGCGTCGCCCTCGATCTGCCCAAGAACATTCACCGGACTGTACGGCTCCTGCCCGAAAAAGATGCAAAAGGAATGCCCCGGCGGCCAGTAGGCGATCGTGCCCGAGGGCACCTTCGCGTGGGCGTCCTCCTCCGGCATCTTGACGGGAATCTCGAAGTAAATCTCCTCCCCCCAGACCTGGGCGTGGCCGTCAATCGGCAGCGCCTTGAGCACCTTGGCCGCCGTGGCGCTCTCATTCAGGATCGCGGTCATGACGACGCCCGCGTCCTCGGCCTTGATGACGATCTTGCGCATGGTCCCTCCGTGCGGTCAGATGAAGTGGCCCAGCTTCTCGCGCTTGGTGTGCAGATAGCGTGCATTCTCCGGGTTCGGGGGAATCACGATCGGCACGCGCTCAACAATCTCCAGCCCGTACCCGGCCAGCGCATGATACTTCCGGGGGTTGTTCGTCAGCAACCGCAGCTTGCGCAGCCCCAGGTCCGCCAGAATCTGCGCCCCGATGCCGTAATCGCGTTCGTCCGCGCCGAAACCCAGCCGTTCATTCGCCTGCACGGTGTCCATCCCGCCGTCCTGCAGCGCGTACGCCCGGAGCTTATTCTCCAGACCGATGCCGCGCCCCTCCTGGTGCATGTAGAGCAGCACCCCCCGGCCCGCCTCCTGGATGACACGCATGGACTCGTGAAGCTGCTGAGCACAGTCGCAGCGGATCGAGCCCAAGGTGTCGCCGGTCAGGCATTCCGAATGCACCCGCACCAGAACGGGATCGGCCTGCGCGGGAGCAACGCCGCCCGCCCCGGGACCGATCTCCCCCGTACAGAGCGCCATGTGCAGGTCGTTGTCCACCGTCGTTCCATACAGATGGCAGGTGAAGAGCCCCCACCGCGTCGGCAGGCGCACCGGCCCCACGCGACGCTCGACCAGCTTCTCATGCCGGCGTCGGTAGCGTATGACGTCCTCAACCGAGCACATCTTCAACCCGTGCTTGCGGCAGAAGGCGCGAAGCTCCGGAGTCCGGGCCATCGTGCCGTCGTCATTCATAATCTCGCAGATCACCCCGGCGGGCTTCAGCCCCGCCATGCGGCAGAGGTCAATCGAGCCTTCCGTCTGCCCCGGACGCACCAGGCAGCCGCCCTTCCGCCCGCGCAACGGGAAGACGTGCCCCGGACGCGCCAGGTCCTCCGGGCGGCACCCGTCGTCAATCGCCGCCAGAACCGTCGCCGCCCGGTCGGCGGCCGAAATCCCCGTCGTCGTCCCCCGCTTCGCGTCAATGGACACCGTGAAGCCCGTCCCGTGCAGGGAGGTGTTGTCCGACGCCTGCAGCGGCAGATTCAGGCGGTCCGTCTGCTCCGGCGTGAGCGTGAGGCAGATAAGCCCGCGCGCCTCGCGGGCCATGAAGTTGATGACCTGCGGCGTCACCTTCTCGGCGGCGATCGTGATATCCCCTTCATTCTCGCGACGGGCGTCGTCCACCAGCACGATCATCCGTCCCGCGCGGAGTTCGTCGAGGATTTCCTCTACCGGGCTGAAGTCGGACATGGCGACCTTCGAAGGTAAAACACTCGGACGACCGGAGTATAACGCACCCAC
>JAKJEM010000104.1:255-6618 GCA_022705425.1 Planctomycetota bacterium | reverse complement strand
GGTTCGGCGCGAAGATGGGGGGGTCGGCGCGCCAGTCGGCGAGGTTCGGGGAGCGCGCTACGCCGATGCAGCCGCGACGCTCGGGATGGCGTCCGGCGCGGCGGCGGGCGGTGAAGAAGGCGCGGTAGTCCCCGGCGGCCTCGTCGCGCAGGATGGTCATATCGGGCAGCGGTTCGCCCGTTTCGTACCATTCGGCGGACTGGGCGGTGGGGTGGAAGGGCTCTCCGAGAGGGGCGGCTTCGGGTCCGAGGGGCACCTTGCGTACGGCCTTGTCCGGGTCGCTGCAGAAGAGCGCGTGCGACGAGTCGGCGCTGGGGCAAAGGGGGGCCATGCGGCGGAGCGTTTCGGCCGCCCGGCCCAGGGGCATCGGTTCCCAGCGGACGCCGTCGGTCGAGCGTTCCGCGGTGACGCCGGAGCGTCGCCAACGCAGGGCGATGACGGCGTCTCCGACGGCGCACAGGGCCACGGGTCCTTCGGGACGCGAGGCGGACTGCGTTGTCCGTGGGACGGGGTCGGTCATGACGGATTCCTTGACGGCGGACCGTGTCGTTACGGTCATTTTCGGTCCTTGGGGGGGGGCGAGTCAACCGGGTTCCGGCGGTTTGGGGGTTGCCTCCGGGGCGCGCTCGGTAGATAATGGGTTTCGATCATTCTAACGGGAGGCGACATGACGGAGGCGAATGCGACGAGCGACGCACTGATGGAACTGGCGCGCGAGCGTCAGTTCGATGCGTTGGAGGCGGCGTGGATGAAGCGTCTCGAAGAGGGAGAGGGGGCCTTCGGAGAGCTCTTCAGCGTCGGCGAGTACCTGGTCCGGAAGAAGTTCGGGGAGCAGGCGGCGCTGCTGCTGTGGTCATTGGTCGCGGCGGCGTCGGAGAAGCTGGAGCCCGGGCGGGCGCTGGACGCGGCGATTCGCGCGGCGACGATCGCGCCGGAGGCGGAGGGGCTTCGGGAGGAGGCGGCTGCGCTCTACGCGAAGGCGCGTCCGGGGATTGCGGAGCTTCCGCAGATCATCAAGGCCTCGGGGCTATGCACGGGCGGCGACATCGCGTCCGCTGTGGCGCTGATCGAGTCGTGCCTGAAGATGCGTCCGGGGTCGTGTGTCATTCACGCGCGGTCGCGGCGCGTGGGGCGCGTGGAGGCCTTCGAGGAGGGCGCGTTTCAGATCGTTTCGGAAGGCATGCGTTCGGCGCTGCCTCCTGCGGAGGTGGTGCGGAACTGGGAGCCGCTGTCGTCCGACGACTTCCGCGCCCTCGTTGCCTTCGACCTGCCGCGCCTGCGGCAGATGGCGCGCGAGGAGCCGGCGCGCCTGATCGAATGCCTCCTGGCCTCCGTGAACGGGCGGGCGGAGTTCAAGCAGGTCAAGTTCATGTTGATCCCCGCCGTGATTCCCGCGGAGGGGTGGAGCGCATGGTGGAACGCGGTGAAGGTGGCCGTCAAGCGAAGTCCGGCCATCGAGATGGGGACGGGCACGCAGCCGGTGCTTGAACTGCGCAAGGAGGCGGCGACCTTTGCGGAGAAGTTCCAGGCCGCCTTTCTGGCGGCATCGAACCCGTATGAGCGCGTGAAGCTGGTGGGGGGATACGTGGGGGAGATTGACGCGGGTCACGAGGCCGATCCGGCGCTGTCGGCGGCGTTGGTGGAGGAGCTGATCCGGTTCGGGGCGGCAGCCAGGGAGGCGGGCGCGGCGCTGGCGTACCTTTGCGCCGCGTGCGAACTGCGAGCGCGTCACGCGGCGGCGGCGGATCCTCTTCCGGAACTGCGCCGACGGGCCGCCGAGGCGGGTGATGCCGTTGCGCTGGTGCGGAGCATCGAGGGGGAGGAGATCGCGCGGATGGTTCTGGACAATCTGCGCAAGTTGGATCCGGAGCGGGGGCGGGACTTGCTGGCGGAGGCGTTCCCGGCGGGGTCGTTGCGTTTGTGCGAGTGGATCGCCCGTGAGCTTGAGCGCAGCGGCGGCGGGGAGGCGCTTCGCCGGGCGGCGGGGCGTGCGGCGTCCGCGCCGGACCAGTACCCGGAGGCCTTCGGCTGGGTGTGGCGGTGGACGCTCTGACTCTGCTGGAACTGATGAACCGCCTGGCGCGGGCGCCGAAGCACGCCGAACGGCGCGACGAACTGCGCCAGGCGCTGGGGAAGCTCCGCAATCTGCTGTCGGCCGGGGAGTACCGCCTGATCCGGGAGGTCGTGACGCAGACGACCACGTCCGAGGCGCACCGCCTCCATCTGCTGGTCGGCGGCAACAACGACGGGTTGACGGCGGAGGCCTGCCAGGAGATTCTGGCGGCGCTGCGCGAGCAGCACCCGGAGGAGTTTGTCGAGAAGAAGAACCTCTGGGAGGACGGGTTCATCTACACCTCGGCCGAGGGTCTGGCGCGCCGCCAGGCGGAGTTGGAGCGGCTGATGCACGTGGAGATTCCGCGGAACGCCGAGGCCATCGGGAAGGCGGCGTCGCTGGGGGACCTCCGGGAGAACTGGGAGTACAAATCGGCGCTGGAGGAGCGCGACCGGCTGGTGGAGCGGACGACACGGATGCGCGAGGAGGTGAGCCGCGCGAAGGTGCTTCAGCCGGACATGATCTCGGGCGACGAGGTGAATGTCGGCACGGCGGTCGTGCTGCGCGCTGCGCCGGGCGGCGCGCTGCGCCGGGCGCGTTTCGTCGGGGCGTGGGACGCCGACATCGGGAAGGGGGACTACTCGTACCTTGCGCCGATCAGCCTGCGTTTCATGGGCCGGAAGGTCGGCGACCGGGTTCGGGCCTCCTTCGAGGAGACGGAATCGGAGTACGAGATCACGGCCATCGAGAAGGTGATATAGGATCGGAGCGAAGCGACGGAGCCGCCGAGCGCGCGGCAGCGAGCCGGGCGGCAAGCCGGAACGGGGCGAGATGCGGGAGGACGGATGACACGGGTTGAGGAGTGGCTTGCCGCGCACCGGGCGCGCTATGAGACGCGCTTCCCGGTCGTGTGGCGGACGGTCATGGAGGGTCTGGGGGGAGCGGGGCGAGACCGGGTCTGGCTCTTCGGGGCGGCGAACTACTTCCTGCGGGCGGGGGGTGTGCGCTGGGGAATTGACCCGGTCGTCAAGCATCCGAAGTTGCTGGAGGGGATTGCGGCGGGGGAGTTCGCGGCGCTTCGGGAGGTTGCCTTCTTCCTGTTGACGCACAGCCACCGCGATCATCTCCATCTGCCGACACTCCAGGCGCTTGCGGCGTATCCGGCGCGCTGGGTGACGCCGCACTTTCTGGAGGACGCGCCGGCGAAGGCGGGGATTCCGGCGCGGCAGGTGGTCCTGATGCGTCCGGGGGAGACGGTTGAGATCGAAGGCGTCCGCATTCATGCCTTCAACGGGCGGCATCGCGACGCGGGGACGAACCTGGGCGTCGAGGCGCTGTGGTACCTGGCGGACACGGGCAAGCGGCGGATGCTTTTTCCCGGCGACGTGCGCGACTTCGATACGCGGCTGATGCCGCGTCCGGGGCGGGTGGACGACCTCTTTGCGCACGTCTGGCTTGGACGGCGCAACGCGCTGAACCCGTGTCCGGAGCCCTTTCTGACGCAGTTCGCGGGATTTGTCTCGGAGATGGATCCCGCGCGGGTATTCCTGGCGCATCTTTACGAGTTGGGGCGGAATCCGAACGACCTGTGGACCTACACGCACGCGGGGATGGTGATGGACGCACTGGCCGCGGCGAGGCCGGAGATCCGGGTGGTGATTCCCTCGCCGGGCGTGGGGGAGCCGCTGTAGGGTTGTGGGCGCCGGGCGGCGTCGCGCGCCGCGTCATTGTGAGCGGCCCACGCAGCCCGAGGTCATGCGAGGATGGAGGAGTGTATGAGAGCGGAACTGATCGCCCAGGCGGCGGAGTCCACCTTCTGGACGGAGTACCATCTTCACGCGACGATCCCGTCGGTCCTGGCGGCGGGGGAGAGTTTTGCGTTGCGGATAGACGCTTTCGGGCCGGACAAGCTGCCCTGTGATCGCTATGATCGTCGGCTGGCGCTCGAGGGGACGCCCGGCGTCGAGGGGCTTCCGGCGACGGCGGCGTTCGCGCGCGGGAGTTCGGAGATTGTCGTGGAGGGTCTGACGGCGACGGGTGTGTCGCCGATCTGGGTGACGATCCGTCCGGAAGGTTGCCCTGGCGCCATCCGGAGCAATCCGGCCTGGGTCTTTGCGACGCCGCCCTGGCGCATTTACTGGGGCGATCTGCACGTTCACACGACGTACAGCAACTGTTCGCCGTGGGCGTGCAAGGATCCGGAGTTCTGCTACGAATACGCGCGGGGACCGGGGCATCTGGACTTTGCGGCGGCGGCGGACCACCTGAGGGGGATCGTTTCGGAGCCGTCGCGCTGGCCGCGTTTGCGGCAGTTGGCGAGCGCATACGATGCGCCGGGACGGTTCGTGCCGATTCTGGGTTTCGAGTCCTCGCACAAGACGGGATTCGGGGGGGATATCAACGCGTACTTCCTCGGTACGGATGCGCCCTACTTCTGGCTTGATCGGGAGGACATGCGCGGCACGGGGCCGGCGGTGACGCTCCGGCAGTTGTGGGACTTCCTGGATGCCACGGGGAAGGCGTATTTCACCGCGCCGCACCACACCGGACGCGCGGGGAAGTATCGTTCCTTCGGCGAACCGGTCTATGACGCCGCGCGCGAGCCGGTGTTCGAGATATACTCCTGCTGGGGGTCGTCGGAGACGCGGCACAGCCGTTTCCCCCTTTCGGGCGGCAACAGCGAGCAGCCGTGCTACTTTCAGGATGCGCTGCGCGCGGGATGTCGCTACGGCGTCATCGCGTCGAGCGACGATCATCAAACGCTGCCGGGGTGGGAGTCGCTGCGGAACCACCCCGGCGGTCTGACGCGGCTGGCGGGGTACAACCATCACGGGCTGGCCGCTGTGCGGGCGCGAGAGCTGACGCGCGAGGCGCTGTGGCAGGCGCTGACTTCGCGGCAGTGCTATGCCACCACCTTCTCGCGCACCCTGCTGGACGTGCGGATCGGCGATGCGGCGATGGGGGAGGGGATGACGGTTTCGGTCTCGGACGCGCTGCGACGCCGGCGCGACGTGCGGTTGAACGTGGCTTCCACCGACCACGGACGCTTGCGCGCGACGCTGAACTGCAACGGCGCGGACGTGGCAACGGCGGTCTGCGACCCCGCCCAGCCCGAGATGGTCATGGCCGATGATCGGCCCCTCGAGGCCGTGGTGTTGCGGGATGCCCCGTTCCATCCGGCCCCGTTCGCCGTGTATTACGTCCGCCTCGAAGCGCCCGACGGTCAGACGCAGTGGTCGAGTCCGATCTGGCTGGACCTGGCGTGACGGTGCGGCGGGGCGGGCGAGGGGCTATCGCAGCATTTCGAGGAAGGCCTCGACGCGCGTCTTGACCTGCTCGACGTCCTCCTGTCCGTAGTCGGTCTGCACGGCCAGGAGTGGGATTTCCTTTCGGCGCAGCACCTGGCGGACACGTGCGGACTCCATGTCGAAGAGCATGCAGAGGCGCAGGTTGTGGGAGATCACGCCGCGCGCCTTGAAGTCGGCGCAGAGTTCGAGCAGGCGGTCAATCCGGTCCGAGGAATCGGCAAAGGAGGGGCAGATGGAGGCGCTGAAGTAGCGAAGGGCGAGGGCGCGGAACATGCCGTCGAGGGTCGGCTCGTCCACCTGGACGGGGTCGAAGAGGCGCTGGGTGCCGCTGCAGAGGGTGTCGGCCACGATGGTGGCGCCGTGGTCTTCGATGACGTTGGCGAGTTTCCAGCTGGGCCAGAGGATCGGCGCGCCGGTGAGAACGACGGGCACGAAGTCCTGGGGGGGGGCGGGACGGTCCTTGGCGCGCGGTTCGAGTTCTCGGATGAGCTTCCACACGTGGTCGGTCCAGCGGGCGGGGTCGTCGCTGAAGGAGGCTTCGGTGACGAGGAAGGCGTCGCGTCCGGTCAGGAGGTGAGGGTAGGCCTTGCGGAGGTTGTAGAGGGCGCGGAAGGCTTCGGCGCGCGCGTGGTAGAGTTCGACGGATTGGCGCAGGGACTGGCGCGTGATGGGGTGTCCGGTGTGGCGTCCGAGTCGGTCGGCCAGTTCGCTCACCTCGCGCCGCCAGTCGGCGAGGTCGCGGTCGTAGTCGCGCCGTCCGGGGAGGTCCACGACCCAGGTCGGGAGGTAGTCGTTGAGGGTCTGCGCAAGCTTGGTCTTTGCGTCGCAGCAGAGGGGGACGACGGCGGCGGAGCAGAGGCTGAGGGGTTCGAGGCCGCAGACGGCCATGCCGAAGCTGCTCTTGACCAGGGGGCAGATGTCGCGGGGGAGGATTTCTTCGGCGCTGTGGATGGTGGGGTGTGCGCCGGCGCAGAGGCGGACGGGGATGGCGCCGGCGGCGTG
>JAKJEM010000104.1:0-245 GCA_022705425.1 Planctomycetota bacterium | reverse complement strand
GATCAGGTTGCAGAAGACGCCGACGCGCGGGGCGGCGGCGTTGCGGAGTTCGGCCAGGCGTCGCCCTTCGCCGACGATCTCCTCGAAGTAGCGCAGGGCGGCGGGGCGGTCGGGCAGGGCGCGGAGTCGTGCCAGGAGCGCGCGGCTTTGCGCTTCGATTTCGGCGCGCGGGGCGGTGGCGTCGCGCTTTTCCGGCACGGACTTGTAGCGCGGGTCAAACTCCCAGAATGACGGGCTCATGGCTT
>JAKJEM010000103.1 GCA_022705425.1 Planctomycetota bacterium | reverse complement strand
GGAGTCCCTGGGCGAGGTAGGTCATCTGCTGTTCGCCGCCGCGCCAGCCGCGTTCGCTGTTGACGTGCAGGACGGTGAGGGACGGGGTGGGCATGGGTTTCCTCCGGGCACCAGTAAAGCGGAGGGACGGGGGCTGTGTCAAACGGAGGGGGTAGCGTATCCGGTCAGTCTCGGGGGACTCGGCAACTGGACCGTGTGTGGCACAGCGGCCGCGCGCCTGCGGCGTCCTCGCCTGTGCCGGCCTGAGGGCGCCGTTCCCACAGCCGCGGGCGGCTGTGCCACATCCCCGGAAGACGGCGCGATTACCGGCGGAAAGCGGTTTGACAGGCCGGCATGGGCGGCGCTATAACTCAACGGCGGTAGGATGCTTCGGGGGGGATTTCTGCGCGGGAGGCGGTCATGGGAAGGGTTCTGCGGGCGGCGGTATGGTGTGTGTGCGGGGTGTTGTGCGCCGGGGGGATGGCGTGGGGTCAGGCGGGCCCGGCGGCGGCACCGACGACCACGGTGAAGAGCGCTCCGCCGCCGAACTACATCAGGGTGAACCCCGAGGAGATCAGCCGCGCGGCGGCGCCGTATGAGGGGCGTTACGTGCAGTTGGCGGACCTGTTCGGCGCGCGGGTGGAGCGTTTTCCGGCGGAGCTGATGCGGCAGGGGGTGACGGGTCAGACGCACCTGGCGTTCCGGACGCACCGGGCGCTGGGGTCGAATGCGTTGTGCGTGATCCCGCGGGAGAACAAGGAGGGGGAGGCTTTTTTTGAGACGCCGCTGACGGCGGAGATGGAGATTTACATCATGGGGAAGGTGGGGCCGCGTGTGGACGCGGGGGACGCGGTGGTGCCGGTGATCTTCCTGGATCGTGTGGCGCGCGGTTCGACGCCGCCGCCGCCGATCAAGGTTGAGGAGAAGAGGACGCTTTCGATGACGGTGGAGAAGGTGGTGGGGGGGAAGTACGTGCGTGTGCAGGAGTACAAGTTCCCGGAGTCGGGCAAGCGCTATATGATTGACGACCCGTACGACCCGAACCGGAAGATTTACGTCACCTTCCAGTTCTGAACTGCGCCGGATGACAGGAACCGAGGACGAGCGATGGAAATGGAAATGACGCTCTACCAGCGGGTGATGCTGGTGGTGGATGCGTTTTTCAAGTACCTGGTGCCGGTGTCGTTTGTGATCATCTTCCTGGTGCAGTTGAAGATGCTGAGTCTGCTGCGTTCGCAGATGAATCTGATGATGTTCTACGGGAAGCAGATCGAGGAACTGCGGAAGATGGCGGGGGCGCAGCCGGCGCGGAGGCTGCCGGAGGCGCCGACGGACGAAGGGGGGCTGTACGAGGTCTTGCGCGAGTAGGGGCGGCGTTCGGGCGCGACGGACGGCGGCGGATGAGGCGCGGCACACGGTCGGGGGGTCTTTTTGCGTTCTAACGGAGCGGGACATGGCGCGCATTAAGGCGGTGATATTCGATCTGGACGACACGCTGTACGATTGTTCGGGGTTGCTGGTGGAGGCGGCGCGGCGGCGGGCGGCGCGGGTGATGATCGAGAAGGGGTTGCCGTGCACGGAGGGGGAGGCGTACGACATGCAGGTGCAGCTTTCGGCGCGGCACGGTCCTCGGCACAAGGTGTTCGACGAGATTGCGGCGCGGCACGGGAAGGGTGCGGAGTTCGTGGAGGCGGCGCTTCGGGCCTACAACCGCGACGAGGTGGAGGATATCAAGCCGTTCCCGGAGGCGGTATCGCTGCTGCGGAATCTCCGGAGCCAGGGGTATATGCTGTTTCTGGTGAGTTCGGGGGTGCATCGGCGGCAGGAGCGGAAGGTGCAGATGCTGGGGCTGGCGCAGTTCTTTGACGAGGTGGTCATCAACGACGTGGAGATCGGGGCGGACCTGGAGGACAGCTACATCGAGTTGATGACGCGCCACGGGCTGACGCCGCAGGAGACGATGGTGGTGGGGGACCGGATTGACGCGGAGATCCGCGTGGCGAACCATTTGCGGATGACGACGGTGCAGATGCGTCACGGGCGGTACGCGGCGCTGACGCCGAAGAACGAGTTCGAGGAGCCGGACTTCCGGATTACGGGCCTGGGGGAGATGCAGCACATTCTGGCGACGGCGAACAAGCGGCGTCACCGGGAGCAGTTGCGTGTGCTGGCGATCGGCGGGGGGACGGGACTTCCGATGGTGCTGCAGGGGCTGAAGGCGTATACGTCGAATCTGGCGGCGATCGTGACGGTGACGGACTCGGGGCGTCATTCGGGGGCGCTGCGGCGGGAGCTGGGGGTTTTGCCGCCGGGGGACGCGCGGAACTGCCTGGTGGCGCTTTCGAGCAGCGAGCGGACGGGGCGGGGGCTGCACCAGTTGTTCCAGTACCGGTTCGAGGAGGGGACGCTGAAGGGGACGAGTTTCGGGAATCTGTTCCTGGCGGCGCTGGAGAAGATTCACGGGTCGTTCGAGCTGGCGCTGGCGGCGGCGAGCGAGATTCTGGCGGTGGACGGGAAGGTGATTCCGTCCACGCTGACGGATACGCACCTGTGCGCGGTGCTGGAGGACGGGACGGTGGTGCGCGAGGAGGTGAACGTTCACGCGACGAACAAGGCGCCGATCCGGCAGGTGTTCCTGGAGCCGGAGGGGGCAGAGGCGACGGCGGAGGCGTTGAGCGAGATCGAGCGCGCGGACACGATCGTGATCGGTCCGGGGAGTCTTTACACCAGTGTGATCACGAATCTTCTGGTGCGCGGGATTTCGCGGGCGATCCGGCAGAGCAACGCGCGGGTGGTCTATATCTGCAACATCGTCACGCAGCCGGGCGAGACGGACAACTACACGGCGGCGGACCACGTGCGGGCGGTGCTGCGTTACCTGGGGGACGGGGCGCTGGATTACGTGCTGGTGAACAATCGGGTTCCGGGCGCGGCGACGCTGCTGCGGTATGAGGCGTCCGGGGCGGAGCTTCTGCTGGCGGACAACGACCTGCGGGATTTGGGGCCGCAGATCATCGAGGCGGATCTTTGCGAGAGCGTGGACCCGACGCGCGTGCTGTGGGAGAAGGAGGATCTCCTGCGGCACGATCCGGAGAAGCTGGCGCGGATCATCATGGAGCTGCGGTAGGGTCGGGTCAGAGGTTCACGGGCTTTCCGGTCTCGGCCGACAGGGCGGCGGCGGCGGCGATCTCCAGGCTGCGAACGGCGTCGGCGTATCGCGCGCGGACGGGTTTGTCGTTTCCGGAGGCGACGGCTTCGAGGAAGGCGCGTTCGGCGGTGGGGAGGGCGGGGGCGTCGTGTTCGATGAGGGTGCGCTTGCCGGGTTCGTAAACTTCGAGGGTTTCTTCGGTGAGGCGGAGTTCGAGGTCTTCGGCGACGACGGTGAGGGACCGTTCGCGGCGGGGGGAGACGTTCGAGCAGAGGAACTGGCCGACGACGCCGCTCTGGAAGCGGACGACGGCGGTGAGGACGTCCTCGATATCGTAGTCGGGCACGCGCGCGGCGACGATGCCCTGGGACTGGCGGGCGAAGAGGGAGTGCATTTCGCCGCCGAAGAGGCGGGCGAGGTCAATGAGGTCGGTGGCGTCCATGACCATTTGTCCGCCGCAGGAGTCGCGTCGGCGACGCCATCCTGCGGGGACGGCGGGGGCGAGGTTGACGGCGCGGAACATGGCGATTTTGCGTCCGTTGAGCAGATCGCGAGCGCGCTCGACGCCTGAGAGGTAGCGCCAGTAGAAGCCGACGGAGGCGACGATGCCGGACTTTTCGATTTCTTTCTGGGTGTTTCGGGCCTTTTCGGGGGTGAGTCCGACGGGGGGTTCGGCGAAGAGGTGTACGCCTGCGCGGGCGGCGAGTTCTTCGGGTTCGCCGCGGGCGAAGGGGGGCAGGCAGAGGAAGACGGCGTCGAGACGTTCGGCTTCGATGAGCGTTCTGGGGTTGATGTGTGCGGTGGCGGCGTAGGGTTGCGCGGCGGCTTGGGCCTTGGCGCGGTCGCTGTCGCAGACGGCGACGATGCGGGCTTCGGGGAGAGCGCTGAGGCTCTGGAGGTGGAGGCGGCCCATGCGTCCGGCGCCGATGAGTCCGATTCGGATGGTCATGGTTGTTTCTCCGTTTCCGGCGGAGGGGGCGCCGGCGGTTCCTGTGGCGTGGGGGTGTGGGGGTCGGCGGGTGCCCTGGGGTTCGCGCGGAGGGCGCGGGCGATGTCGCGCGCGTAGAGGGCGGCCGAGGCCAGGCTGAACGTCAGCATGCCGATGAAACCCGCCCAGAGGACGGCCGTCCAGAATGGGCCGTGGAAGAGGGGCGCCAGGCGGACTGTGGCAAGAATGATGACGACGAACTGGATGACGGTCTTGACCTTTCCGGGCATTCCTGCGGCGACGACGATGCCGCGCGAGAGGGCGAGGGGTCGGAGGAGGAAGGTGACGAGGGCTTCGCGCGCGATGAGGAGGGCGACAAGCCACCAGGGCATGATGTCGAAGCGGGCGAAGTCCACAAAGACGAACATGCAGAAGAGGGCGTCGGCGAAGGGGTCCATCAACTTGCCGAAGGTGGAGACGACTTTCCAGCGCCGGGCGAGCCAGCCGTCGAGCCAGTCCGTCAGGAGGGCGAGTCCGACGATGACCAGGAGGGCTTCGGTATGCGGGTGCGCGGGGTCGTGCAGCAGGACGAAGGCCGGTCCGAGCAAGAGGCGGAAGAGTGTGAGGGCGGTGGGTATGGCGCGAAGGAGATTCACTCCGTTCTCCAAGTGCGGTCGGACGCGGAAGGTACCTGAGTAGATTGAAGCAGCGATGGGGCGGTAAGTCAAGGAGAAGAATCGCCGGGTTCTTCTGGCGGCGGAGGGGCAAAGTGGATAACATGGGGTCGGACGGGGGCAGGGTCTTTGTCGAACGGGAGGATGGCCATGCTGGCGGATCTGGTGAGGAAGAACCGGAGTTACCGGCGGTTCGTGGAGAAGGACGGGGTGGGTATGGAGACGTTGCGCGAGTTGGCGGATCTGGGCCGGCTGAGCGCGACGGGGGGGAACAAGCAGCCGCTGAAGTTTCTGCTTTCGTGCGATGCGGCGACGAACGCGCGGATTTTTCCGCATCTGGCGTGGGCGGCGTGGCTGAAGGACTGGGCGGGTCCGGCGGAGGGGGAGCGTCCGTCGGCGTATATTGTGATTCTGGGGGACAAGGAGGTGAGTACGGGGTTCGGTGTGGACCACGGGATTGCGGCGCAGAGTATTCTGCTGGGGGCGGCGGAGAAGGGTTTGGGGGGATGTATGATCGGGAGCATCAAGCGGGCGGAGCTTGCGGCGGCGCTGAAGTTGCCGACGCGGTACGACATTCTTCTGGTGGTGGCGCTGGGGCGTCCTGGGGAGCGGGTGGTGCTTGAGGAGGTGAAGGGGGGCGACACAAAGTACTGGCGCGATGCGGAGGGGGTTCACCATGTTCCGAAGCGCAGGCTGGAGGACGTGATTGTGACGGTGTGAGGGGCGTGGCCGGAGGCGCAGCGCGGGGGGCGGTGGGTTGCGGTGTTGCCCGGCGGCCCCTGCGGGTGTGTTCCACGGCAGGGTGATCGCTGTTTCTTCGGCTGTTTCTACGGCGACTTGACAACACCGTGGAAAGGGCCTACACTCGATATTGTGAAATCTGTAACGATGTTGTTCCTCGCCTTGTGAGGAAGGGAAGCCATGTCGGAAGGGTCGGTGTCTGACAAGACGGTGGCGCGGCTGAGCCTTTATCGGCGGCTGCTGAGCGACCTGCTGAACCAGGGGATTCGGAACGTGTATTCTCACCAACTGGCCTCTGCGGCGGGGGTCACGGCGGCCCAGGTGCGGCGGGACATGATGGCGGTGGGTTACTCGGGGACGCCGGTGCGCGGGTACAGCGTTCCGGACCTGATCGAGAGCATCGGGAATCTGCTGGACTCGGCGCAGGCGCAGTCGGCGGCGCTGGCGGGTCTTGGGAATCTGGGGCGTGCGATTACGGCGTACTTTGCGGGGCGACGCCCGAAGCTGGCGATCGTGGCGGCGTTCGACAACGATCCATACAAGGTGGGGCGGGTGATCAACGAGGTGGAGTGCTTCCACATCAATGACCTTGGGCCGATTGTGGAGCAGCGGAATATCCGGGTGGCGATTCTGACGGTGCCTGCGTCGGAGGCGCAGCAGGTGGCGGACATGCTGGTTCGTGCGGGGGTGAAGGGTGTGTTGAACTTTGCGCCGGTGCGGCTGCGTGTGCCGCCGGACGTGTACGTGGAGAATATGGACATGGCGGTGTGTCTGGAGAAGGTGGCGTTCTTTGCGCGGCAGGGACGGACGACGGCGGAGGCGCCGTCATGAAGCGCGCGGAGGTGGTCGGGTGGTTGCGCGAGGAGCGTGCGGAGGCGCTGGAGGCGTTGTATCGTCGGGCGGATGAGGTGCGCCGCCGAACGGTGGGGGAGGCGGTGCATCTGCGGGGGTTGATCGAGATATCGAATCATTGCGCGCGGAGCTGCGGCTACTGCGGGCTTCGGCGGGAGCATGAGGGTCTGGGGCGGTATCGGATGACGGCGGAGGAGATTCTGGGTTGCGCGCGGGAGGCGGCGGAGTACGGGTACGGCACGGTGGTCATGCAGTCGGGCGAGGACTACGGCATCCCTGCGGCTTGGCTCGCCGAGCTGGTGCGCCGCATCAAGACCGAGACCCCTTT
>JAKJEM010000102.1 GCA_022705425.1 Planctomycetota bacterium | reverse complement strand
GAGGGACAGCACGGGGGGGCTTGTGCTGTGTGTCATCTGCGGTGATTGGGGCGGGCTGTCCGGGGCTCCGGTGTTCGGCGTGGGGGGTACTCGCCCCATTCTCAACCGACGGCGCCGCCTGAGCAATTATGGCACATGCGCGAATTCCCTCTTCCGGCTGTCAGTGGGGTGTGGTATGCTGCCGGGGCGGCGGCAGGGCTGCCATTGGGTTCTGAGGAAAGGGCAAGTGATGGACGAGAGGTTCAACCTGCTGACGGAGAACTGGCTGCCGGTCCTTCGCCACAACGGGGTTGTGGAGAGGGTCGGCGTCGTCCGGGCTCTGACGGAGGCGACGAAGATCAGGGACATCGCGGCCTCGAACCCGATGGACCGGCTCGCCTTGATCAGGTTCCTGCTGGCCCTCCTGTACTGGTGCAAGGGAGGACCGCCGGAGGGCTATGGCGATGCGGCAGGGGACTTCCCCGAGGGGTGGTTCCGAAGAGCGGAGGAGAGGAGGGACTGCTTCAATCTTTTCGGTCCGGGACCAAGGTTTCTTCAACGACGGCTGGCATCGGACGACGGAAGAGCGGGCAGGCTCCCGGCCACCTACCTCATTCATGAAGTCCCGACGGGAACAAACAAGTGGCACTTCCGCCACGCCACGGACATGGCGGACGGTCTGTGCCCGGCCTGTTGTGCGATGGGCCTGTTGCGGCTTCCGCTGTTCGCTACGTCGGGTGGTCAGGGCAAACCGCCAGGGATCAACGCCAAGCCGCCGGTCTATGCCCTGTGCATTGGGAGTTCGCTGGGGGCGACACTGCGTCACTTGTGGTGTCATGTCGAGGACGTGGGAGTCCCATTCTGGGAGCAACCTGACATGATGCTGCCGCAGGAGGGAAGGATTCCCCTTCTGACCGGCCTCACTTGGGTTCCCCGGCGTGTGTGGTTGGATGCGCCCGCCGCGCCCGTTACGGCTTGCATGTCTTGCGGACGAAAGGAACCGCTGGTTCGCCGATGCATCTTCGCCGGTGTCGGGAGCATGAAGACGGAGGAGGACGCCGCGCCGCGCGATTGGCGCGATCCGCACGTCATCTATGAGACCGATCGAAAGGGGCGAATGCTCTCCGTTCATGCGTCTGACGCGCTAGGCGCCGGCGATGCGGCTGCCGGGCAGTGGTCGAAGTTGCTCGCCGCCGTGCTGCGGGCGCAAGAAGGTGTGCGCGCCGTGGAGCGCCAGGCGGCCACGGGCGGCCGGGGAACTCCGGCGGAGCGCATCTGGCTGGTCGGTTTCTCCACGGTGCAGAACGACAAGTATCTCGAAGCGCTGGAGTTCAACTTCCCATTTAGCAGTTCCGCAGAGGAGTCGGCGGCAACGCTTCAGCGGCTCGACCGATGGCGCAAGGAGGTGGGGCTTGTGTCACGGAGGATAAGACCGCCGACGAAGAAGGCCGACCGCGAAGAACCCGTCGAGATTCGCGCCGTGCTCTCGAACGTGCGGCCGCACGTGGAGCGCCGGGTCTCAGGCACTGTCCCCGAGTTGGCTGGCGGGGGGGATGAGGCTTGGGTGAGGGCCGCGCGGCTGTACGCACCCATGATGCGCGTCGCCGCCGTCGCGCTCGCGCCCGGCCTGACGGCAGCGGCAGCGGAACGCCGGTACGCCATCGGACGCACCCTGCCCGACATGTCCGGAGGGGAGCAGAACGCCGGTGAGCGCAAGAAGGGAGGAAGGAAGTGACACCCACCGAGGAATACATCCGGGAACTGACGCGCCTGAAGCTCGGCGAATTGGGCCTGCTGCGCGCCCATACGGGACAGGGGATTGACGAGAGCGTCGAAGCCTTCGATCTCTTCTCCGGGCTGTGGTGGCCGCTGCGCCAAGCCTCGCCGCGGGCGCCGCGTCGGGAGGTCGCCTGGCTTATCGCCAAGCTCTATGCCGGTCGTCCGATGCCGCAGAGTCAGGGCGCCACGCTGGCGCGGCTGATGCGCGTCCGTTGCCCGGCGCGAGATCCCGAACGCAAGCGGTATGTGCAACGCTTCGACGCGCTCGTGGCGTTGCCGGTCAGGAAGATGGAGCCTGCGCTGCGCCTAGCTCTGGACCGAGTGGCCCCCGGAAGCCGTGGGCTCGACTGGGTGAGGCTGACGGATGACCTCTCCCGCTGGAATCGTGAGGAAACCCGCATGGTGTGGGTGAAGCAGTTCACCGGTATTGAGGAAAGGGAAGAGTCATGTTGATCGAGATTCATGCCGTTCAGAACCACAGCCCGGCCAACCTGAATCGTGACGACCTGGGCGCGCCGAAGACCTGCTACTTCGGAGGCGTTCTGCGTTCGAGGATTTCGAGTCAGTGCCTCAAGCGCAGCATCCGCATGAGTCCGCAGTTCGCGAGGCTGCTCGGAGGCATCCGCACCCGCCAGTTGGCCGTGCTCATCGCGCGCGAGTGTCCCGACCTGAAGGACGCGCAGAAGCGCGCCGAGAAGATTCTGGGCATTTGCGGTCTGGAACCGAAGAAGGGCAAGAAGCGCGACGCCGAGGACGCCGCCGAGTCGGACAAGAGCAAGATGCTGGTTTATACCACCCGCGAAGCGGTGCGCGAGATGGCCGCGCTGCTCAAGACAGGCATCACACAGTCCGAGGACGATCTGGCCAAGGAGTTCGGCAAGCTGATTGCGTCGCGCACGTGCGCGCCGGACATGGCGCTCAGCGGGCGGATGCTGGAAACCGGCGTGCTGACCGATACGACCGTCGAGGCCGCACTGCAGGTTGCGCACGCGCTCTCGACCCATGAAGCCCGTCCGGAAGTGGACTACTACGTGGCCGCCGACGACGTACCGGGCGAAGACGCCGGGGCCGGGTACGTGGACGAGGCAATGTTCGCCTCCGCGTGTTTCTACAAGTACTTCTCGATTCACTGGGAGCAACTGCTTGCGAACCTTCGGTCCAACGACGCGCTGGCGGCGCACACGGTGGGCGCGTTTCTTCGCGGTGCGGCGTTGACGAACCCGACGGGCAAGCAGAACAGTTGCGCCGCCCACAATCTTCCGGAAGGCGTGCTGGTCGAAATCAAGTCATGCCCGGTCAGCTACGCGAACGCCTTCGTTCGTCCCGTGGCCGCCGGTGACCGCGACATCATCGCGGAGAGCATCGCGCAGTTGGCCGCATACGTCAACGACCTCGATGTCGGTTTCGGGCGGCCGCAGCGCCGCTTCTGGTTCTCCCCCAACCTGCGGCACCGTCTGGTCGTCCAGCAGGACAAGGGCGAGGCGCCCCTGGCCGACGTCAACTGCAGGAGTCTGGATGAACTCGTCTCGGGCGTCATTGGCGCTCTCGGTCACGACTGGGAACAGGTGCAGAAGGCTATCGTCAATCCGGAGGCGGCCGCATGAATGCCAACACCCTCTTTCTTCGCCTGGAGGGCCCGATGCAGGCGTGGGGACTCCAGGACTCGAAGTTCGTCGTGCGCCGTACGGCGGAGGCGCCGACGAAGTCGGGCGTTATTGGAATGCTCTGCGCGGCGTTGGGCGTTTCGCGGGCCGAAGCGCCCGACGTGTGGCTTTCGAGGTTGGCGGCCATGCGCATGGGCGTTCGGGTGGACATGCCCGGCGTGCATTGGTGGGATTACCACACGGTGGGGGCCGGGATGGAGATGCGCATCGCCGAAGGCGAGGGCCGGACAAAGCCGGGCGCGCTCTTGACACGGCGCGAGTATCTTTGCGATGCCAGTTTTCTTGTCGTCCTGCAAGGAGAACCGGCCCTCGTTCAAGCGCTCTGCGAGGCGCTTCGGAAACCGCAGTGGACGGTGTACCTGGGCCGGAAGTCCTGTCCCCCGGCGCGTCCGTTGCTCGATACGCCTCCGGGCGAGTTCGCCGACGTGGTGGACGCGCTTGGCTTCGTGCCGTGGCGGCAACGGCTGAAGGGGGACGACATACCCGAGACGCTTCGGTGCCTGATCGAGTGGCGGCCCGGGGTTTCGGGGTCGGTCGCTCCCCCGGACGCGCAGGTGTTCTACGACGTGCCCGTATCCTTGGACCCTCCCGCGCACGAGCCGCGCTTCGTCATCCGGCAGGAACTCCGCGTCGGTGCGGGGGGCGTTGTCGTGATGCCGGCCGCTGGGACGGGCCGGGCGGCCCCGCCCGCGTATCCTCGGGCGAACTACCGACACACGGAGTACCGCAACCGTCGCGCCGAGCGCCTCGTGCGCGACGGGCATTGCTGTGTATTCTGCCGGTCGCCCGTGGAAGGGGCTAACGCTACCGTTCAGCACATCACCTATCGGCGTGCGGGTGGGGACGAACGCCTCGATGACCTTCGTTCGCTCTGTCGTCTCTGCCATGACGCCGTCACCATGATCGAGTACGGACTCGGCATGGGTCTGGATCGCATCAACCCCGAAGAGCCCCGATGGCGCGACGCGATTGTCCGAAAGCGCGATGAGATCGTCCGCTTCCGGTCGCTGGCCGCGCGTCGGCGGCGCTTGCAGCCCGAGGAGGTGTGACGCCATGTACCTCTCTCTTCTCCTGGTTGACGTCGGCGCAAACCCCGACCGGCCCCGTCCCGGACGCGGTTGGATCGCCAATCCCTACCGAGTCCACCAGCGCCTCTGTATGGCCTTTCCGGACATTCCGCACGTCGGGGAAGGGGGCGCGGCGCATGCCGCTCGCGATGAACGCGCCGGCGTCCTGTTCCGCATCGAGGGCGACTTCCCCGGCCAGCCGCGCATCCTCGTTCAGTCCGCCGAGGCGCCGGACTGGCGGAAGGCCTTCGCAAGTGCTCTTCATCTGCTCCGCGCCGAACCACAGGTCAAGGAGTTCAACCCCGATCCTGCCTGCGGGCGGCGGTATCGGTTCTTCCTCAGGGCCAACGTTGCCGCGAAGCGGGCGGTGGCCCGGAAGGACGGGACTGCGCCGGCCAACAAGCGGCGCTTTGGTCTGCATCGAGAGGAAGAGCAACGGGCGTGGCTCGCGCGCAAGGGCGTTGAACACGGTTTTATGCTGGAAGAGGCGCGCGCGCCTGTCGCGCGCTGGCGTCAGGCGCGGCGGAGCGGCGACACGGCCGGCAACGGCCAGAAGCACTTCGGCGTTGACTTCACCGGCATCCTTCGCGTGGAGGATCCCGTGCGCTTTCGGCGCGCCCTGATCTCCGGCATCGGTCCGGCGAAGGCCTTCGGATTCGGGTTGCTCAGCCTGGCGAGGGCGGAGCCATGAAGCCCGGGCTTCACGTGATGCCGCGCTTCGACGACCGCTGGAGTTTCCTCTACCTGGAGCACGGTCGCATGGAGCAGGAGGCGGCCTCTCTGGCGTTCTGCGGCAAGGAGGGCGTGGCGCAACTCCCGCTCAATCAGGTCGGCCTCTTGCAGCTCGGCCCCGGGACGAGTGTCACTCATGCTGCGATGAAGGCGCTCATGGACAACGGGAGCCTGGTCTGTTGGACCGGGGAGGGCGGGGCGCGCCTTTATGCGCACGGCGCTTCGGGGAACCGATCGAGCCGCCGCCTTCTCCGCCAGGCGGCGCTCTTCTGCAACGAGGAGACGCGTATCCAGGTCATCCGCCGCATGTATCAGAAGCGTTTTCCCGACCCGCTCCCGGAATCGGTCACACTCGATCAGGTGCGGGGGATGGAGGGCGCGCGTGTGCGCGCGGCCTACCAGGAGGCTGCGCGCCGCTACGGCATTGCCTGGGAGCGGCGCGCCTACGATCCGGGCCAGTGGGATCACGCGGATCCGGTCAACCGCGCGCTTTCGACCGCGAACGCGCTTCTCTACGGCCTCTGCCACGCGGCCATCCTGGCTGCGGGGTACTCGCCGGCCATCGGCTTCATCCACACCGGCAAGATGCTGAGTTTTGTTTACGATATAGCGGACTTCTACAAGACGGAGACGTCCATTCCTGCCGCGTTCCAGGCCGCCCAGGCCGTGTCCGAGGTCGAGGCGCGTGTGCGCCTGGCCTGTCGCGAGCTGTTCCACGAGAAGGCCGTCATGCAGCGCTGTCTTCCCGACATCGCGGAGGTTCTCGATGCTGGTGATGATCTTGGAGCGGACGCCGAGGAGTCTGAGGGGCGAATTGTCTCGCTGGCTGATGGAACCCCGGTCGGGGGTCTTCCTCGGGAACGTCAGTGCCCGGGTGCGGGACGAACTGTGGGCGCTGGCGGTGAACAAGTGTAAGGACGGCGCCGTCGCCCAGATCTGGAGCGACCGCTCTCCGCAGGGGTACTCCTGCCGGATGCACGGCGACGGCAGCCGTTGCTTCACGGATTTCGACGGGATCACGCTTGCGCTGCGTCTGGTCGAGGATTCCGGCGGGGGGCGCGGCCGGCCTGCGTCCTCGCCCGGCTGAGAGCCTGTTCTACGAACTTTGCGCGAACCCAGTATCTGTGGTAGATTCTCGGCCACTCGACTCCAACATCTTGGAGTCTTCCCCCCACACGGGGGGGTGAACCGAACGGCCCCCCCCTTGCCCCCTCCGCTCCTGCCGTCTTCCCCCCACACGGGGGGGTGAACCGCTCCAGGTCGTCGCCAACCCGCGCCTGGACGCCGTCTTCCCCCCACACGGGGGGGTGAACCGGCTCTCGTGCAGGCAAAGTTCCTCATGGCGGCGTCTTCCCCCCACACGGGGGGGTGAACCGGAGCAGATCGCCGCGACGAAGCAAGGCAACAGTCTTCCCCCCACACGGGGGGGTGAACCGCAGCACGACGAACGC
>JAKJEM010000101.1 GCA_022705425.1 Planctomycetota bacterium | reverse complement strand
GGGGTTTCCGGGGGCGTGTGGCGGTGTTCGAGTTGATGGAGATGGACACGACGTTGCGGGAGATGGCGTTCCGTCGGGGGTCGGTGTCGGAGATTCGGAAGCACGCGCGGAGCATCGGGATGGCGACGCTGCGGGAGGACGGGGTGCGCAAGGTGATTGCGGGGATGACGACCATTCCGGAGGTGCTGGAGATCAGCGCGAAGGAGATGGAGGAAGAGGAGATGCCGGCGGCGGCGGGGGGCTGACCGGAGAGATCGGGCGCAGGTAAGGAGACGGGTGCGCGATGCAGATCAACAAGCTGTTGCAGACGGTGGTGAACCAGAAGGCGTCGGACATGATTCTGACGGTGGGGTGCAAGCCGATGTTGCGGCTGCACGGGCGGCTGGTGCCGCTTCAGACGAAGGTGCTGGAGGCGGAGGACACCATCAGTCTGATGAAGAGCATCACGTCGGAGCGGAACCAGCAGGAGTTGACGGAGGTAGGCTCGACGGACTTCGGTTTTTCCTTCGGGGATCAGGCGCGTTTTCGCGTGTCGGTTTTTCGTCAGCGGGGATACACGGGGCTGGTGCTGCGGCTCATCCCGAACAAGTTGCTGTCCTTCGAGGACATCGGGCTGAGCGAGCACGTGAAGCGGCTGCTGTGGCGTCCGCGCGGTCTGTTTCTGGTGACGGGGCCGACCGGTTCGGGGAAGAGCACGACGCTGGCGACGATGATTGACTTCATCAACCAGAACCGGGACACGCACATCATTACGGTGGAAGATCCGATCGAGTACTACCATCCGCACAAGCGGTCGGTGCTGACGCAGCGGGAGCTTGGGGTGGACGTGCCGAGCTTTTCGGAGGGACTGCGGCGCGCGCTGCGGCAGAACCCGGACGTGATTCTGGTGGGGGAAATGCGGGATCTGGAGACGATGGAGACGGCGATCTCAGCGGCGGAGACGGGTCACCTGGTCTTCGGCACGCTGCACACGAACTCGGCGGAGGGGACGATCAACCGCATTGTGGACGCCTTTCCGCAGGCGTCGCAGGAGCAGGTGCGGATTCAGTTGGCGAGCAACCTGATTGCGGTGGTGTGCCAGGCGCTGCTGCCGGACACGACGGGGAAGGGACGTGTGGCGGCGTTCGAGATCATGCTCCAGACGCCGGCGATCAGCAACCTGATCCGGACGCAGAAGGTTTACCAGATTGCGTCGGAGATTCAGACGGGGTCGAAGCACGGGATGATGCTGCTGGACGACTCGCTGGCGCGGTTGTACCACGCGGGGAAGATTACGGAGGACGAGGCGATGAACCGTTGCCGCGCTCCAGCGGACATGGAGCAGAAGCTGCGGATGCCGCCGCGGGCGTTCCTGAACGAGGGCGACGAGAAGAAGCCCGGCGGCGGCCCGGCGCCGGCGGCGGCCCCGGCAGGGGCTCCGGCAGCGGGTGCTCCTCCGGCGGGGGGGCGTCCGTTGATCCAGATTGACGCGGCGCGTCGTGCGGCGGAGGCGGCGAAGAAGTAGTCCTGCGGGACTTTGAATGAGAGGTTGAACGGCCGATGGCCGAGGACGCGAAGAAGGACGTGAGCGCCAAGGAGGGTGCGAAGCCGGCAGCCAAGGCTGTTGCGCCGAAGCCCGGCTCGGGCGCCGCGAAGGCCGCCCCCGCGGCGAAGGCTCCGGAGGGCGCGGCGACTCCTGCGGCGAAGGGGGTACCGGGAGCGAAGGGGGCGGCTGTGGCGAAGGGGACGGAGAGGGGCGCGGCAACTCCTGCAGCGAAGGGACCTCCGGCGGCGAAAGGGCCGGAGGGCGGGGCGGCGGAGGTGAAAGTGGCGGCGGAGGGGGCGGAGAAGAAGGCGCCGGCGCCGGGTGGGAAGGCGGCCATTTCGCTGGCGGACCTGCCGGACTCGCAGGACACGGGGGTGCGCAAGCCGATCGGGCAGATTCTGAAGGAGATGCGTCTTGTTACGGAGAGCCAGATTCAGGAGGCGCTGGCGATCCAGAAGCAGAGCGGCGGGGCGCTGGGGGCGATTCTGGTCAGCCTGAACTACGTGACGGAGCAGGAAGTGCTGACGGCGCTGGGGGTGCAGGCGGGGATGGAGGTGGTGGACCTGGACGCGACGGAGATATCGGAGGAGAACATTGCGCGGGTGTCGCCGTCCATTGCGTCGGTGTACCGGATCGTGCCGATTCGCTTTGAGAACAACGCGCTGACGGTGGCGATGGCGGACCCGCTGAACGTGAAGACGCTGGACGACCTGCGGTTCCTGCTGGACTGCGAGGTGAAGGGGGCGGTGAGCAACGAGCCGGCGGTGGCGCGTGCGCTGGACCGGTACTACGCGGGGGTGCAGGAGTCGGTGGAGAGCCTGCTGGCGCAGCTCGACGACGGCACGATGGCGAGCATGGAGAATATCGGGGCGAGCGAGTCCATTGACCTTCAGACGCTGGAGGAGATGGCGGACGCGGCGCCGGTGCGCAAGCTGCTGAATTACGTGTTGCTGGTGGCGATCCGCGACAAGGCGGCGGACATTCACTTTGAGCCGTTCGAGGACGAGTACAAGATCCGGTATCGTATTGACGGGGTGCTTTACGAGATGGTGCCGCCGCCGAAGCAGCTGGCGCTGGCGATTTCGTCGCGCATCAAGGTCATGGCGGACCTGGACATTGCGGAGCGGCGGCTGCCGCAGGACGGGCGCGTGGAGTTGAACATCAGCGGCGCGCCGGTCGAGTTGCGCGTTTCGATTCTGCCGACGATGTTCGGGGAGAGTTGCGTGCTGCGCGTGCTGGACCGGTCGGTGGTGAAGCTGGACTTGCGCAACCTGGGGCTGCGCGACGACGACCTGAAGGTGTTCGAGAACCTGTTGCAGATGCCGAACGGGATCATTCTGGTCACGGGGCCGACCGGGTGCGGGAAGACGACGACGCTGTACGCGGCGCTGAACCAGGTGAACACGATTGACGTGAAGATCATCACGACGGAGGACCCGGTCGAGTACGATCTCGAGGGCGTCGTGCAGGTCAACATCAACACGGAGATCGGTCTGACCTTCGGGGCGTGCCTGCGGAGCATTCTTCGGCAGGACCCGGACAAGATTCTCGTGGGGGAGATTCGCGACGTGGAGACGGCGCAGATCGCGATTCAGTCGTCGCTGACGGGGCACGTGGTGTTCAGCACGCTGCACACGAACGACGCGCCGAGCACGGTGACGCGGTTGATTGACATGGGGGTGGAGCCGTACATGTTGACGGCGACGCTGGAGGCGGTTGTGGCGCAGCGGCTGGTGCGGAAGATCTGCGAGCGTTGCCGGAAGGAGTTTACGCCGACGGAGGACATGCTGATGGAGCTGAACCTGCGGCCGGCGGATGTGCGGGGGAAGCGGTTCCATTACGGTCCGGGCTGCGACTACTGCAACAACACGGGATACAAGGGCCGGATGGCGATATTCGAGATTCTGTCGCTCGATGATGAGATTCGGGAGATCGTCATGGGCCAGGGCTCGACGCAGGCGATCCGCGAGGCGGCGGTGCGCAAGGGGATGCGCTGTCTGCGCGACAGCGGGTTGCTGGCGATTTACGACGGGGATACGACGATTGAGGAAGTGGTGCGGGAGACGATCCAGGCGGAGGTGTAGCGCGGAGGGCGCGGCGGCGACGCCGCGCCGGAAAGAGGAGGAGGGCGGGCGATGCCGACCTATCGCTATGAGGCGATGAATGCGCAGGGGCAGTCGGTGAAGCAGGAGGTGGACGCCAACTCCGAAGAGGAGGCCATCCAGAAGATCCGCGCGATGAAGCTGTTCCCGACGAGCATCAAGGAGAAGGCGGGCGCAGCGAAGCGGGGGGCCTCGGCTACGGCCGCCGGCGGGAAGCGGAAGAAGTCCCTGGCGCTGGGCGGGGTGAGCAACAAGGCGCTGACGCTGTTCACGCGGCAGCTTTCGACGCTGCAGGATGCGGGTTTGCCGATTGTGCGGAGTCTGAAGATTCTGGAGGGGCAGCAGAAGCCGGGGGCGCTGAAGAACATTCTGGTGGAGGTTACGGAGGACGTCGAGGGGGGCATGACGTTCAGCGAGGCGCTCTCGAAGCACCCGCGGGCCTTTGACAAGCTGTACGTGAACATGGTGCGGGCCGGGGAGATCGGCGGTGTGCTCGACGCGATTTTGCAGCGGCTGGCGGACTTCCGTGAGAAGGCGCAGCGCCTGAAGAAGCAGATCATCGGGGCGATGATCTACCCGGCGGCGGTTATCACCGTGGCGGGGGGCATCCTGGCGGGGATCATGACGTTCATCGTTCCGAAGTTCAAGAAGATGTTCGATGAACTGAACGTCGAGCTGCCGCCGATGACGCAGATTCTGATTGCGTTGTCGGACTTCATTGCGAATAAGTGGTACTGGGGTCTGGCGATCATCTTCGGCACGATCATCTTCGCGAAGGTGGTGTCGGCGACGTCGGGGGGCAAGTTCATTCTGGACCGGGTGAAGCTGAAGTTACCGGTCTTCGGCACCATCATCAGCAAGGCGACGATCGCGCGGTTCACGCGGACGCTGGGGACGCTGGTGGCCTCGGGGGTGCCGATTCTGGAGGCGCTGAACATCACCAAGGACACGGCGGGGAACCAGGTGATCGCGAACGCCATTGCGCGGGTGCATGACAGCATCCGCGAGGGCGAAAGCATCGCGGAGCCGCTGGCGCAGTCGAAGATTTGCGACGACATGGTGGTGAACATGATTGACGTGGGCGAGGAGACGGGCGACCTGGACAAGATGTTGTTGAAGATCGCGGATCAGTACGATGAAGACGTGGACGTGGCGGTGGCGGGTATGACGAGCCTGATCGAGCCGATCATGATTATCTTCCTGGGAGGCGCGGTCGGGTTCATTGTGATTGCGTTGTTCCTGCCTCTGATCAAGCTGATGAACAGTCTGGGCGGATAGGCGTTGCGGCGGAAGTGGCGGCGGGCGCGTCGGCGCGGAAAGCGCAACGTGCGGGTGTGGAAGGACTTATGTCTTCCTGCTGCGGTGAAGACGTTGATCGGGCTGCCGGGCGCGGGCGGTTGCGGCGGGAGATTGGTGTGCGGTCTGGATGCGATGGACGGGCTCTTCGGACGGTGGGGAGAGCCGTATCCGGTCAGTTTCCAGGGGATGCACCGGGAGTGTCGTGTGTGGTACGGGCGCCCTCGCCCGTGGTTGTCGCGGGAGGACGTTCCCACAGCCGAGGGCGGTTGTGCTACATCTGCGGAGGAGTGTGTGGCGCGGGCGCCCTCGCCCGTGGTTGTCGCGGGAGGACGTTCCCGCAGCCGAGGGCGGTTGTGCTACATCTGCGGAGGAGTGTGTGGCACGGGCGCCCTCGCCCGTGGTTGTCGCGGGAGGACGTTCCCGCAGCCGAGGGCGGTTGTGCTACATCTGCGGAAAGCTGACGGGTTACGGAGAGCCTCGGATTGACAACGCGCTCGCGCGCCCTAAGAATAGAATAGGAAAAGGGTTGCAGCCCGTTCCACTGCACGGGGAGAGGACGCGCGGGCGTCTGCTCTCGACTGGGGGCGGCAGGGGGCGGGTGGCGCTCGATCGGCGTGTTTCAGGTCGGTTCAAGGGCGGGCGGATTGTGTCCGCGTCCGGCGGTGAGTTCTAAGGAGTCGGCCATGTGTTTTTCGGGTCGAAGCAGGGGGTTCACGCTGATCGAGATGCTGACGGTGATCGCCATCATCGGGATTCTGGCGGCGATTCTGCTGCCGGCGCTTTCGATGGCGCGACGCCGGGCGGCTATCGCGCAGGCGCGGAACGACCTTGCGAACATCCGGACAAGCCTGATGGCGTATTCGCAGGACTACGGGGCGTATCCGCCGGACCGGGCGGAGAACCTTGAGCCGACGGATGGGACGGCGGCGAACTCGTGGCCGTCGAATCTTTCGCCGAATGAGACGCTGGGGTGGTTCATGACGCGGATGTTCACGAAGGATGCTTCCGCGTCGGCGGGGTGCCCGTGGCCGAGCGCGCCGTGGAACCCGCGGTCGGCGCTGGCGGTCTTTTCGCGCGTCAGCGGGGGGCCGTATTCGACGTGGTCGCAGAAGCAGTTGCGGGACTATGATCGCAACGATTTCCGGGAGTTTGTGGACCCGTGGGGGCGGCCGTACATGTACCGGGCGTATCCGCGTCCGAACGTGATTTCGGTTATCGCGAAGAGCGGTTCGACGGTGACGATTACGCTTTCGGATGCGATGCTGTCGCCGTTGTCGCCGAATGTGGGGCGGGTGCGGATCACCGGCTGCGCGAATGCGGGGAACAACGGGACCTTCGACATTCAGGGGACGACGGCGACGACGTTCGACGTGACGAACGCGGTGGGCGCGGCGGAGAGTCCGGCCGGGGCGACGGCGCGGGCGCAGTTCCTGCTGCATAACCCGGAGGAGTGTGATCTTTACAGTCTGGGTCCGAATGGGCTGACGCGGAGCGCGCGGCGTCCGGGACCGGAGAAGACGGACGGTTCGGGGACGGAGTGGGCTGCGCCGGCGGTGCCGGCCGACTGGCAGTACGTCTGGGGGACGCCGTCGGACGGGAATGACGTGGAGAAGAACGGGAACTCGAACTACCCGGAGAGCCGCAATACGGACAAGGACAAGGACGACATCAACAACTGGTAGATTGCCGAGCGCAGAATGCAGAGAGCGGATTTCAGGATGAGGCGGGCTGAGGGTGCGGGCGCGTCAAGGGCGGCGCGCGGGGG
>JAKJEM010000100.1 GCA_022705425.1 Planctomycetota bacterium | reverse complement strand
CGCCGGCGGCGAGGACGATTCTGTCGGGGCTGCGCATCATGGTCTTCCCTCCGCGGGTTGGGCGGTCTTCCACAGGAGAATCATGCCCTCAACCTGGACGCCGACGAGGCCCTTGAGGGCGGCATCGGGCTGAATGAGCAGGCGGTTGAGGGTGATGACGGGGCGGTCGCGGTCGCGGGAGGCGGAGGAGACGCGGAGGAGGGCTTCGATCAAGGCGTTGATCTTCTCGGGCGCAAGGGCGAGGTCGGCCTGCAAGGGGAGGCCGGAGGAGTCGTCGCCGGTCGAGACGAGCTTGCCGACTTCGAGTCTCTTGACGAAGCGCACGTCGCAGGCGAGCAGGATCTGGTAGAGCTTGACGCGCGCCCAGTACTGGCGGAGGATTTCGGGGAAGTCCTCGGGGCGGGGATAGCCGCTGCCCTGGACCCAGGGGTAGGTGGGGAAGGCGGCGTCGGGGTTGGCGAGGGTCATCTTGTGCTTGTTTTCGTTGAGCCAGCGGCGGCGCTTGTCCACCTCCTGGCGGTAGAATTCCTTGAAGGCGATGGGCTTGACCTCACCCTGTCCGGAGATGGACTCGGTGAGGGCCTGGGCGCGTTCGGCGAAGTAGTTCTCGACGATCTGGGCTTCGTCGTCGAGCCACTTGCGGTAGTCGAGCCAGTCGTTCTTGGAGCGTTCGGAGGGGATTCGGTCGGCGGCGCTTTGGAGCTTGCCGACGGTGTCGGCGGCGTCGCGCCAGCGTTTTTCGGCATTGCGCGCCGCCGCGCGCGCCGGGAGCACCCAGGCGAAGAGAAGGGCCAGCAGCAGGACGAGGCCGATGGCGATGAGAATCCAGAAATTCCGTGCGCCCCCCGCGAGAGATGCGAGTCGGTTCATGGCGCGTCCTCCCGTCCGGGGAGGACGACGTCGAAGCGATAGCGGACGAGGTAGTAGCGCTCCTGTCCGGCGGCGGCGGCGCGGTCTCCGGCGGGCCAGGAAAGCGCGGCGGCGCGCAGCGAGCCGGCCTCGGTGACGTTTCGGAAGAGCTTGCGTTCGTCGCCGTCGAGGGCGACCTTGATGGTGTCGTTGGCGTATTTCCACGACTGGGCGTGGACGGGAGTTCCGGCCTCGATTTCGCCTTCGAAGACGCCGGGGACGCCGGCCTTTCGCTTGAGGGAAAGGCGCAGGAGCCAGAGCTTCCGGTTCTGGGGAGCGGTCGGGCGACGGTTCTCCGGGGGCAGGATGCCGGCGATCTTGTCGAGGACGGTGAGCCATATTCCGCGATCGGCGGCAAGTTCCTCATAGCGGGCCAGGACGGCCTCGGCGTTGCCGGGGAGCTTCTGCCGGCGATAGACGGCGTCGCGGTTGCGGATCGGTTCGATGAGGGCCTCGAGCTTGTCGGCGGCGGCGGTGCAGGCGCTCTTGCGCCAGGAGGCGTAGAGGCCGGAGGCGACGGTGACGGCCAGGGCGGCGGCGAGGCCGGCGGCCAGGCTGCGGCGGACGACGGTCTGGCTGCGTCGCTCGACGAGGGTGGCGCCGACCATGTTGACGCGGGTGGCGGACTTGCCGAGGCCCTGGAGTCCGAGCCCGATGGCGGTGGCAAGCAGGGGCAGGTGGGCGCTGACGTAGGCGGGGTCCACCGTGCCGACGGGTTCGATGTGTCCGAGGCCGGCGGGGATGATGACGCGCATCTTGAGTTCCTCGCTGAGCAGGCGGGCGAGGCCGTACATGCCGGCGCCGCCGCCGAGGAGGAACATGCGGTCGAAGGATTGCTTGTGCTCCTGGGCCATGTGGCGGCAGCCGTTGCGGATTTCGCCGACGAAGGCGCGCAGGGCGGGGGTGATGCGCTCGATGACTTCGCCGCGCCGGGTGAGGCTTCCGAGATGGATTTTGATGCTTTCGGCCTCTTCGGGGGTGAGTTCGCGCGGGCGGAAGGCGGTGCGGAGAGCGGCGGTCATGGTGTCGCCGCCGACGTTGAGGGTGCGCATCCAGTAACGCGGCCCGTGAATGGCGAGGAGGTTGGTGTTTCCGGCGCCGATGTCGGCCACGAGGGTGGGCTGGGAGAGGTCGAGTTCATGGCGCACGAAGTTGTAGAGGGCCAGGGGGGCGGCCTGGGCCATGGTCGGTTCGATCTTGACGGTGGAGAGGCTGAGGAAGTAGTTGTTGAGGACCTCCTTCTTCATGGCGAAGACGAGGCCCTCGCGTTCGCGCGAGACGGCGTCGGGGTTATCGAAGAGTTCATAGTCCCAGAGGACGGCGTCGAGACCGAAGGGGATGTGCTGTTCGAGTTCGAAGCGGACGAGTTCGGCTTCGGTGCGTTCGCCGACCTGGATGACGTTGACGGGGCGGACGAGGAAGATGGAGCCGGGAAGGCCGACGACGACTCTGTCGCGCCCGAGGGGATGGCGGCCGACGAAGCGGTGGAGGGCCTGCCAGATGCGGCGGTCGCGTCCGGGGGCTTCGGCGGGGGCGGCTTCGCCTTCGAAGGGCACGATGTCGGCATCGAGGATCTGGATGCGCTCGCCGTCGAGGCGCATGCGAACCCCTTTGATGGCGGAGGCGGAAATATCCAACCCCCACACCGTCTTCGACATCGGCAATCTGGGCATCAGTCCTCGCGTACGCAGACGCGTCGCGCCCGTGCGGCGCGCCGCTGACGGCAGGATTATAGACTCCATGCGGCGAGGGTGTCAATTTCGGCAAGCGCCGCGGGTATCCGGTCAGTCTCGGGAGGACTCGGCAACTGGACCGCGTGTGTCACACCGGCTGCGCAACGGCTGCGCGGCGGCGCAGCGCCGGTGGCACCCTCGCCTGTGCCGGCCTGATGAAGCCGCTCCTGCAGCCGCGGGCGGCTGTGCCACATCCCCGAAGGGCTATCCGATTACGCGCCGCGGCGGACGGGGCGATCAGGGAGCGGGTCGGTCGGCGGGAGGCGCCGTCAGGCCGATGGCGGCCAGGGCTTGCTCGACGCGCTCCGGGGAGACCTCCCCCCCCTGCTCGTGCAGGCGCAGGACGAGGGCGACGACGGCATCGGTGGAGTCTTCGAGGCGCGCGCGTTTGAGGGCGGCGCGCACCGTGGCCGCGAGGGGGCCGTCGTGAAGGAGCGGGGTGAGGAGTTCCTCGCGATGGCGGAGGGCGTCGAACCATGACAGCGCGGCGCAAAGGGCCAGGACAAGGGCTTCGCGGGTCCGGCGCTCCTTGAGAGCGGCGCGGCGAAGCGCGTCGAAGATTTTGCAGCGGTCGGCGGGGTGTCGGCGTTCGCGCAGCCAGACGTGGCAGAGTTCGCGGGCGCGCTGGGTCTGGCCGTCCTGGATAAGCCAGGTGGCCAGGCGGGCGTGGGGACGCATCTTCCAGAAGAGGCTCACTCCCCCGCTGTCGGCGAGGCGGACGGCTTCCTCGGCCAGGGCAAGCGCCTCGTCGGCGCGGCCAGCCTTGCGGGCTGCAAGGGCGCGACGATCGAGGGCGGCAACGTCGTCGGCGAGGGGGGGAGGATCGTAGGCGGCGTCGTAGTCGTATTCTTCGGTCATGGCCGGGCTGTGGGGGACGGCGGACGGCAGATGACAGACGGCGGACGGCATGAGGGTATTGTAGCGCAGATGGGTGATGGATGCACGCGGCGCGGCGCGTGTGAACGGACGCGGACGGTATCGTCTCCCGGTAACTTCGCATCGCCGGGACGGCTGTGCCACACCGGATTCACGAGGTGTCCGCACAGCCGGGGCGGCTGTGTCACGCCGGATCGGCTGTCGGCGGCGGATGCGCCCCGCCGGACCGAGGGGGAGGGTGCGGCGGACGACGAACGACAACGGTTGACAGGCGTGTTGTATCGCGAATGGGTGGTGGTTGCACGTGCGGGGCAGGCTTGCGCTTTGGGGAGTGGTCTGATACAGAAATAGCGGCGAGTCCGCTATCTTCAGCAAAGGAGCGATGCTATGGCGAGCAGACAGCGCGAGGTGAAAGCGGGCGTTATCGGGTACGGGCCGGCGTTCGGCATGGGCAAGCACCACCTGACGGCGATGCGGGACCACGCGGGGTTCAAGCCGTGGGCGGTGTGCGACCTGAGCGAGGAGCGCCTGGCGGCGGCGCGGCAGGAGTTTCCGGGGATCGAAACGTACACCGACGCGCGCGAGATGCTGCGCAAGTCGGCGGTGGAGCTGGTGGCGGTGATTCTGCCGCACAATGCGCACGCGGAGGCGGTGGTGCGCTGTCTGAACGCGGGACGGCACGTGGTGGTGGAGAAGCCGATGGCGTGCACGGTGGAGGAGTGCGACCGGATGATCGCGGCGGCGCGCCGCCACAAGCGGATGCTTTCGGTGTACCACAACCGGCACTGGGACGCGAACATCCTGACGATCCTGAAGCATCTGCCGAAGATCGGTCGCCCCTTCCGGTGGGAGTCCTTTACGGGGGGGTTCCGTCAGCCGCGCGCGTGGTGGCGCAGCGACAAGGCGACCTCCGGCGGGACGATCTTTGACTGGGGGGCGCACTTCACGGAGTGGATGTTCCAGGTGATGCCTTACGAGATCGAGACGATCAGCGGGTTCGGGATCAAGGAGGTGTGGGACACGTGCACGAATGAGGACGAGGTGGAGGCGATCGTGCGTTTCAAGGGCGGGGCGATCGCGTCGCACACGGAGTCCTTCGTGGCGGCGACGGGGAAGCCGATGATCCGGATTTGCGGCACGCGGGGGGCGATCACGGCGGACCACCGGGCCGTGACGGTGCATACGATCGAGAAGGACGGGACGAACCTGGCGGCGACGGTGCCGCTCGAGGCGGCGGGCCATGCGGCGTACTACGCGAACATTCGCGACCATCTGCTCGACGGCAAGAAGCTGATCATTCCGCCGGAGCTGGGCCGGCGGGTGATCCAGGTGCTGGATTACGCGAGCCGTTCGGCCGCGACGGGAAAGGTGATGAAGGCGAAGTACGCCTGAGTCGCCCGGCGAACCTCCCCCGCCGGCGGCGCGGGGGAGGCGGGCGGGGTTTCGGGGGCGTGTATCCGGTCCGTCTTGGGGGGACTCGGCAACTGGACCATGTGTGGCACACCGGCTGCGCTGCGGCGCAGCGCCTGTGGCGCCCTCGCCTGTGCCGGCCTTATAGAGCCGCCCCCACAGCCGCGGGCGGCTGTGCCACATCCCCGAGAGTGACCGATTACGGGGGCGTCTAACGCCGCCTTGACGGTGGCGGGCGGCGCTGCTAGAATCGGCCCGAACACGCCGGGAGGCGCCATGCCCCCCTATTTCCCGATTCACTGACCGGAGCGATGCTGTCTTATGGCGAAAGATGAAGGTCTGGGCTGGCTGAGCCAGTTGTCGAAGGTCCGCGAACAGGTCGTGGAGATGGAGAAGCGGCGCGAGACGGAGCGCCGGCTGGAGCGCGAGCGCAACGAGCAGGCGCTGGGCAAGCGGTTGAAGGAGGACACTCCGGCGGCGCTGACGGCGCGGTTCACGGAGTTGCACAAGCGATTCGACCGGGATGCGCGCAAGTTCCACCCCCTGCCGGCGCTGGAGGAGGTGGAGCGGGAGTTGAACGACTTGCAGGAGCTGCTGGCGTTCTACGAGGACTGCATGAAGCAGTTCGGGCGGGTCTTTGCGCCGGAACACAAGACGGTGATTCCCGGGCTGCTGGCGCAGATCAAGGACATGCGCGGCGGCTTGGAGCGGCAGTTGGGCCAGTGGCGCGAGGTGCGGACGGCGACGGACCCGGTGGTCTTCCGCGCGCGGAAGGCGGGGGATGATCCGGGGCTGGTGGCGGCGGCCAAGAGTTTCAGCGACCGGGCGCACAAGGTTCCGCTGAGTATTCCGGGGGACTTTTTCGCGCGCGAGGGGGAGAACTTCTGGGTGGCGGAGGGGGCGGGTGCGGTGATCGGGTACGTGAAGTACTCCCCTGCGGACAAGACGGTGAGCTTTGCGCTGGCGCCGGCGGGGACGGTGAACTTCGCCAAGTTCGTGCGCGCGGCGCTGCACAAGTTCTTCACGCAGGGGCCGCTGGCGGAGGCGCCGACAGCGGTTCGGGTGCATGTGGCCTTCGGTCGCGAGGCGAAGTTTTTTACGGACATGGGCTTCGTTCGCGCGGAGACGAAGGGGCCGTCGGAGTGGGTCTATCAACGGGACGTGGGATGAGCGGGACGGGTTGGGGGGAGGACTTCGCTCAGGCGCGCGGGGGACGGCGCAGTTGCGCGAGGGCGGACTCGATGTCGCGCCGGTCCTCAGCGGTCAGGGGGCGTTCGGCGTAGCGCTCGCGGCAGAGGGCGGCGGTGATGCGCGCCACGGGCTCCATTTGCGGCCAGCCGTCGCCGGCCAGGCGTCGCTGGAATTCGAGGGGCGTTTCGGCCCGTGCCCGAATGCGTCCGCGCCGCGCCAGGAGCCGCTCCATCTTCCGGTAGTAGTCGCTCGGTCCCCGCCGCAGCCAGCGGAAGGCCAGGACCATCAGCCAGACGACGAGCCAGACGCCGATGCCGACGCCGGCCAGGGCGATGGCCCACTCGGCCACACGTCCGACGGGTTCCTTGAGGGTGTCGAAGACGCGCGCGAACTGCCCGGGGGAGAGGGAAAGGGACTGCCCGCCGGCGAGGACCATGGCATAGAGCCACAGCGATTGAACGGTGTCGGCGGCCCGGGCGACGCCCTTGTAGAGGTCGGCCTGGTCCTCGGGGGTGTAGTTGAGGACGCGATTGACCCAGAAGCTTTCGCCGGTGTCGTAGAGCATATTCCACCATCGGCGGGCGGCGGGAGGCCGGTTGAGGCCGACGGCGCGGGCGGCGGTGGGGTCATAGACGCGCCAGCCGAAGGGTCGGAGGTAGGCTTCGGCCCAGGCGTGGGCGTCGTTCTGTCGCACGATGTAGTAGCCGCCGAGTTCGTTCCACTCTTCCATGCGATAGCCGTTGACGAGACGGGCGGGAACGCCCGCGCCGCGCAGGAGCAGGACCATGGCGGCGGCGAAGTACTCGCAGGAGCCTTCGCGGCGGTTGAAGAGGAAGTCCTCGACGGGTTCGACGCCGGGGGTGGGGGTCCAGGTGAGGGAGTACCGGAAGAGGGAGGAATCGGTGAGGTAGTCGGCGATGCGTTCGGCACGGGCGGCGTCGGTGCGGACGGTCCGCGGGGGGCAGAGCGTCTGCGCCAGGGCGCGGATTCGGGGGGAAAGGTCGGCGGGGAGATCGAGGTGCGG